>NZ_CP082923.1:4526620-5173281 GCF_019931575.1 Caulobacter segnis
GGAGCACGGGATCGCGGCCGCGGTCGCGTACCAGGTGCTGACCGGATAGGCGACGCCGCCCGAACTGGACACGTCGGTGTGGACGTAGCGCAGGCCGACATTCCCCTGGACGGTGACGCCGTCGAAGATCGTGGCGTCCTGGCCGCCGAACCTCAACATGGCGTAGGCCGCCGTGGTCTTCTCCCGCACCTTCAGCATCTCGGGCGCGATGAAGCAGCCCTCGGTGTTGGTGGTGCGCTCGCACAGTGGGGTCCACTGCATGGGCGAGTTGGTGGTCTTGCCCGACAGCGCCTTGATCAGTCCGTCGTGGTCGGCCAGCGTATCCTTGCTCAGGAACACCATGTCGCCGTTGGGGAAGACCTTGCCGTTGTAGAAGTCGCCCAGGCTGTCGACGCTCCAGATGCCCGCGCCGTAGCCCTTGAAGGTGTCGGTGCGGCCGCAGGCGGCCGGGTACGGGGTCGGCGTGGTGTTGTCGATGTTGAAGCCCGGGCCGTTGCAGTTCCACGGCGCGGCCACCGGCGACCAGTTGTAGGTCGAGTAGCGCACGTTCTGCTTCCGGTCGGCGTAGCGCACGCCCACCTTCAGCGAGTTCAGCCAGCCGCCGCCTCCGAAGCTGTATTCGGCGTCGGCGCGCAGGGCCAGTTCCTTGGCGTCGTTGTCCTCGTAGTGGTCCTGGATGAACGGGATCCAGTAGTTGTGCGGGTTGGCCAGACCGCCCGCCGCATAGTTGACGTTCGAGCCCGGCAGCAGGGTGATCTTGGGCGTGCCGTCCTTGTTCACCTCGTACTTGGCGTCGGCCATCGTCCGGTTGGCGACCAGGATGTCGTAGTTGTTGGTGTCGGCCTTGATGTATTGGCTGTCGAAGCTGGTCTTCAGCTTGTCGCTGACATCCCAGTCCAGGTGCATCGAGAAGTCCTTGGTGCCCTCGGAGTGGTTGAAGTTCCGGGCCTGGTTCTCGATGTAGAGGCCTTCGCGCTGGGTGGCGCAGGTCGCGCCCGCGCCGCAGTAGTTGACGAAGGGCAGGCCGGCGACCGCCGAGCCCCGCGCGATGTTGTCGGCCGTGCTGCCGCCCCAGTCGCCGGTCGGCTGGGTCAGGACGCCCGAGGTCAGCATGCCGTCGGCGCCGAAGGTGAAGGCCGGCGTGCCGGCGGCCGGCGCGAGGAAGGCCGTGGTCTGCGGCGAGAAGGCCGGCGAGGCCCAGAGACCGAAGCCGACCACGTTGACGCTGCGCTCGAGCCAGGCGTTCTTGTAGTAGCTGTCGTTGTACTGGGCCGAGAAGCGGACGTTGCCCTCGTTGTTCTCGTACTGGAAGGCCAGGGCCGTGCCGTGGCGCTTCCGGTCGTAGACGACCTGCGAGTAGTTGACCTGGTCGGGGATGAACACCCAGCTCGACCCGCCGTATGGGTTGGCCGTACAGGCGATCGTGCCGTCCGACTTGACGATCGGCTTGCCGCTGGCGTCCTGGTAGCCGGCCGAGCAGAACGTGCCCAGGCGCTGCATCACCACGCCTTCGGTCTGGGTCAGGACGTGCGAGTTGGCGTAGTTGGCCATCAGCCCGACGCGGCCGATGCTGGTGTCCCACGTCTTGGTGATGATGCCCGAGTACTCGTAGGTGACCTTCTCGGACTTGTCGCCGTAGTTGGCCTTGCCGGTGACCGAGATCACCTGGTTCTTGCTGTCGAACGGCAGGCGGGTGCGCAGGTTGACCGTGCCGGCGATGCCGCCCTCGATCATCTCGGCCGTCTGGTTCTTGTAGCTGTCGACGCCGGCCATCAGCTCCGGCGAAATGTCGTTGAAGTTCAGGCCGCGATTGGCGTCGGCCGAGAAGCTGTCGCGGCCGTTGAACTCGGTGCGCACCTGGGTCAGGCCGCGGATCAGCACGCTGGCCGGCTCGGCCGAGAAGTGCGAGCTGTCGTCGCTGGACTGCAGGCGCGAAACGGTGACGCCCGGCACGCGCTGCAGCGCTTCGGCCACGGACTTGTCGGGAAAGGCCCCGATGTCGGTCGCGGTGATCGAGTCGACCACCGTGTCGGAATTCTTCTTGATGGTCTGGGCGGTCTCCAGCGACTTGCGCACGCCGACCACCACGACCTCGTCGACGGTGTCGTCGCCCGGCGCGCTCTTGGCGGTTTCCTGCGCATAGGCCTGGCCGGCCATGCCGACAGCGCACAGCGCCACAAGCGAAACGGTCCCCCGCAGGACAGACTTCCGGCCCGCGCCGAAATCGAACTTCCTCATCCCTCGCTCCCTAACGTCTTGATCGCCCGCGCCTGATCGCGGGTCTCGTGTTCGGTTCACGCCCCCTCACCGATCGAGCGGACGCCTCATCGCTTGTTGTTGCTTGTCCCGGTCGCCCGAACGCGCTTCGTGCTCGCGGCCGGACGCTTGCCCGACGCCCATCGGCGCGGGATCCCTCCTTCGTTTCCCCCGAGAGCATTTTACGCAATTTTTGCGCAACTTCCGGCGCCCCGGATGGCGCGAAGCCATCAGTCGCGGGGCCGCCACACTCTCTTGTTGCGTCGTTTTTGCGCGAATTTGCGCGCCTTGCAATAGCGCCGTTACGGAAAATTACGCAAAATTACGCGCAGTGTCGCGGGAAACACTTGAAGGGCAAGGCTTCGAGATCCGCGTTACGCAAACATGTTGCGCAAATTTTGCGTTGAGCCGATAGTGAGGATCGATGAAGGGGCCGGCCGTCGATCCACGCAAAACCTGCTCCGCCGCCACGACCCGCGGACGGCGTCTAGCCGCGTTCGGCGTGGTCGCGGATGGTCAGGGCCAGGATCGCCCCGACGGCGAAGGCGCCGCCGGCCAGGGCCAGGGCCAGGATCGCCTGGCCGCCCAGCACGCGCGCCACCAGCGGCCCCAGGACGGTGGCGGCCACCATCTGGGGGATCACCAGGAACAGGTTGTGGATGCCCATATAGACGCCCATCTTGCCCGGCGGCACGGCGCTGGAGAGCATGGCGTACGGGGCCGACATGATCGACGCCCAGGCCAGGCCGATGCCGACGATCGGCAGCCACAGCAGCATCGGATCGTCGATCAGCACGAAGCCGGCGAAGCCGACCGCGCCCAGGGCCAGGCAGACGGCGTGGCTGGCGGGGCGGCCGATCCGGCGGGCCAGCAGCGGCAGGGCCAGGGCGGCGATGGCGGCGACGCCGTTGTAGCCGGCGAACAGCACGCCCACCCAGTCGGCCCCGGCGTTGTAGGCGGCCGAGGCGGTGTCGACGGCGTCGTAGTGGCGCGCGGTCACGGCCGGGGTGGCGTAGATCCACAGGGCGAACAGGCCGAACCAGGTGAAGAACTGGACCACCGCCAGGCGCTTCAGCACCTCCGGCATGTGGACGATGTCCTCGACCACCTCCAGCAGGCCGACCGAGCTGCGCCCCCGGCCGCGCTGCCAGCTCGTCGCCAGCTGCGCCGCGCCGAAGATCACGCCCAGGATCGCCAGCACGTAGATCTCGCGCCCCCAGCGCCCGAGGAAGGCGCAGAGACCGACCAGGACCGCGCCCGCGATCCACAGCAAGCCGCTGCGGCGCATCCAGGCCACGGTCTCCGCCGTCGGCGTCCGCGCGGCGATCGCCGGCGCGCCCGAGGACAGGCGCTCGGGCGGGGTCTCGGTGGTGGTGAACACGGTCCACAGCACCGCGACCATCAGGCCGGCCGCGCCGACATAGAAGGCCGCGTGCACGGACGGCGGCAGCACGCCCGGCGCGGCCTGGCCCGAGACGCCGAACCCGTGGGTCAGCAGCCACGGCAGGGCCGAGGCGAACACCGCTCCCGCGCCGATGAAGAACACCTGCATGGCGAAGCCGGCGGTCCGCTGCTGGTCCGGCAGCGAGTCGGCGACGAAGGCCCGGAACGGCTCCATGGCGACATTGATCGAGGCGGTCAGCAGCCACAGCGCCAGGCTGGCGGTGATCACCGTCGGGGCGTTGGGCATCAGGACCAGGGCGACCGCCGTCAGGATCGAGCCGTACAGCAGGTAGGGCCGGCGACGCCCCAGTCGCCCCCAGGTCCGGTCGCTGAGATGGCCGATGATCGGCTGCACCAGCAGGCCCGTGATCGGCGCGGCGATCCACAGGATGGCCAGTTCGTTGACGTCCGCGCCCAGGGTCTGGAAGATCCGGCTGGTGTTGACGTTCTGCAGACCCCACACGATCTGCACGCCAAACAGGCCGCAGCACATGTTCCAGATCTGAAGGAAGCTGAGACGGGCCTTGGCCGGCGGCGGCGACGCGGTCGCGCCCGGGAGGTCTTGCGGCTCTCCTGGCAAAGGCTTTCTTTTCCCCCGGCCCTACGGCCTTTTTCTTATAGTTAGAGCGCGATGGCCGACGATAACAGCAACAACATCACGCTTGAAGACCTCGCCGCCCTGGCGGGGGTTTCCGTCTCGACGGTGTCGCGGGCGCTGAACGACCACCATTCGATCAGTACACGGACCAAACAGAAGATCTGGGCCCTGGCCCGGGAGCGCGGCTACTCGTTCCGGCGCTACATGCCGGCTGCGCCGATCGGCGCCGAGGGGGCGATCGCCATCGTCATGCCGCGCACCCACGGCCGGCCACTGCCGCTGTCGCACCCGTTCTTCCTGGAGCTGCTGGCCAATATCGGCGAGGCCGCCCGCGACCGCGGCTGCGACTTCACCGTCAGTCACACCGCCCCGGCCAACTATGACGACCTCTATCTGGCGGCGACGGCCAGCCGGGCCAACGGCGTGATCTTCCTGGGCCAGGGCGACCTGCACGAGGCCTTCAACCAGTTGGCCGCGACCGACGCCCGCTTCGTGGTCTGGGGCGCCCAGCTGCCCGGCCAGAAATATTGCTCGATCGGGTCGGACAACTTCCTGGGCGGCCGCCGTGCGACGCTTCACCTGGCGCGGCTGGGCCGCAGGCGGATCGTGTTCCTGGGCGAGACCCATCCCGAGGCCGTGCAGCGCCGCGACGGCTATCTGGACGCCCTGCGCGAGAGCGGGCTCGAAGCCGACCCGTCGCTGATCCTGCCCGTCGATTTCGAACTGGAATCGGCCGAGGCGGCCATCAGCCGCCTGCTGCGCCGCAAGGCTTCGTTCGACGCCATCTTCGCCTCGTCCGACCTGATCGCCCTGGGGGCCATCCGCGCCCTGGGCCGGGCGGGCCTGAGCGCGCCCAAGGACGTCTCGGTGGTCGGCTACGACGACATGCTGCTCTCGCGCCTGTCGACCCCGACCCTGACCACCATCAAGCAGGACACCTACAAGGCCGGTCGCCTGCTGGTCTCGCGCATCCTCGACGCCGACGGCGACCATCGGCCGGAATATCTTCCGACCGACCTGATCGTGCGGGAGTCGTGCGGGGCCTGAGCGCCTATTTCGGCTTGATCTCCAGGATCGAACCGTCGGGCCCGTAGGCCAGCGGTTCGATGGCGATCGAGCGCCTGTGGTCGCCGCCGCCGGGCAGCAGGTTGTCGTGATAGAAGAACCACGTCCGCCCCTTGGCCTCGATGATCGCCTGGTGGTTGGTCGAGATCTTCAGATAGTCGAGGATCACGCCGCGATAGGCGTAGGGGCCCGTCGGGCTCTTCGACGTCGCATAGACGATCTGGCCCGGCCAGCCGGTCGAGAAGCTGAAATAGTAGAGCCCCGCGCGCTTGTGGATGAACGGGGCCTCGCCGTACTTCTTCTTCGGGTCCTCGGCCGGGAAGCCGGTGACGACGATATCCTGGATCGGGCCGGCCAGGCTCTTCATGTCCTTGCCCAGCTTGACGATCTTGGGCGCGCGGGTCCCGAAGACCATGTAGGCCTGCCCATCGTCGTCGATCAGCACCTGGGGGTCGATCGGCTCGGCCCCGGCGTTCGCGTCGCGGGCCTTGTCGACCAGGGGCGCGCCGATGGCGTCGGTGAACGGGCCTTCGGGCCTGTCGGCCACCGCCACCCCGATCTTGTCGCCGCCGACCGGAGCGTAGAAGTAGTACTTGCCGTCGCGATAGGCCGCCTCGGGGGCCCAGGCCTTGGCGTCGGGTTTGGCCCACTTGAACACCGTCACGCCCAGGAAGGCGCCGCCGTCCTTCCAGGTCTTCAGGTCCTTGGAGGTGTAGAGCCGCCAGGTGGTCGAGTCCCAGTACTTGCCCGAGTTCGACGCGTCGTCGGTGGCGTAGAGGTAGTAGCCGCCCTTGAAGGCGTGCGGCGACGGGTCGGCGTTGAACCGGGGGCTGATCGGCTCGCCGGCGAACGTCGGACCGGCGACCAGGACCGCCGCGAGCAGCAGGGAAAGACGCTTCATCTCAGGAACTCCTATTGCGGCGGCGTGGCTTGCGCGGGGCGCGCCTTGTCAGGCGTGGCCCTTTCGCCCGCGAATGGTTCGAGGCGGAAGTTGACGCGGGTCGGCTCCAGCTTGGGACGGTACTTCATGTGCGCCAGGCCAAAGCCGTTCCAGGTGGTGTCGCCGCCGATCCCCCACTGGACCGCGTCGACCAGCAGGGTCGCATCGCCGTGCGGGACGATGTCGCTCGACTTCCAGGTCCCGGGCGCGCGGCGATAGAGGTCCTCGTACGGGAAGGCCAGGGCCTGCATCATCAGCGGCTTGTCGCCGGTGACGCGGACGCCACGCCCCTGCCCGCTCAGCTCCATCCAGCGGACGTCGATCTTGTTTCCGGTGTCCTGGGGCCGGATGTAGTCATGGTCCTGGGCGGCCACCGCCCCGCGCCACAGGCCGATTGGAGCCGAGGTGTAGCGGTCGACATAGGTCTCGTGCGGACCGCGTCCGTACCATTCCACCGTCTTCATCGCCTCAGGGACCGTGAACCACAGGCCCACGCGCATCGGGGGCGGCAGGTCGTCCTTCAGCGGGGTCAGATCGCCGGTCACCGCCACCGAGCCGTCGCCGGCCATGGCGTAGGTGGTGGTGAAACGCGCCGCGCCGGCGCCCAGGGCGTGCTCGACGACGATCCGGCCCGCCTTGGCGTCGACGGTCACCGCGCGGGTCTGGCGCTGCTGGGTCATGACCTGCCAGGGACGCTGCATGGCCCCGAGGCCCGTGCCGGCGTCGTTGTCGGTCTCGGCGCGCCAGAAGTTCGGCTGGCCGCCGCGCGCCAACACGACGCCGTCCTTGGCGTAGCTGTCCACCAGGCCCGTCGCGCGATCGATCTTCAGCACGGCCCCGGCGGCCGACAGGGTCACCGCGTCCTTGCCGTCCGTAGCCACCGCCGCGCCCGAGCGGGCCACCTCGATCCTGGCCGAGCCCTTCAGCGCGAACTGCTCCCAGCCGACGACATAGCCTTCGGGCGTCAGCGGAACCGAACCAGCCTTGGCCTTGGCGCGGAGGGTCAGGAAGTATTCCGCCCCCGGCTCGCGCGCGGCCGGCAGCGGCAGGGCGATCGCCTGGCGCTGGCGGGCCTGGGTGGCCAGATCGGGCAGCGCGCCCGAGGCGGCGACGACGCCGTTCGCCTCCAGCACCCACTCGAAGGAAAAGCCCGACAGGTCGCGGAAGTCATGGCGGTTGATGACGGTGACCCGACCGCTGGCCTCGTCGAAGCCCTCGAACTGGATCGGCGACATGACCTTCTGAGCTTCGTAGACCTGGGGATTGGCGGTGCGATCCGACTGGATCAGGCCGTCGCCGAACTCGATCTCGCCCCCGGGGTTGGGCCCGTACTCGCCGCCGTCGCCCCAATAGCGGCGACCATCCTTGGCGTAGCGGTACATCGACTGGTCGACCCAGTCCCAGATGAAGCCGCCCTGCAGCTTGTCGTACCTGTAGATGGTGTCCCAGTAGTCCTTGAGATTGCCGCCGGAATTGCCCTGCATGTGGGCGTACTCACACTGGATCATCGGCTGGGTGCGCGTGGGATCGGTCGCCCAGTCCACCATCTTGGTCACGTCGTCGTACATCGGGGCGTAGATGTCGACATAGGTGTTGGGCACGTGCTCCCAGGGCCGCGCGCCCCAGCCCAGGTACGAGATCAGACGCGAGGGATCGCGCTTGCGGGCGGCCGCGGCGGCCTTCTCGAAGTTCTGGCCGATGCCAGCTTCGTTGCCGAGGGACCAGAAGATCACCGAGGGGTGGTTCTTGTCGCGTTCGACCATGTTCAGCACGCGGCTGACATGGGCGCCCTCCCAGGCCGGATCGAAGCCGATCTGGCGCTTGTCGCGCTGGGACGGATCGGCGTTGCCGTAGCCCATATAGGCGTGGCTCTCGATGTCGGCCTCGTCCATGACATAGAGGCCGTACTCGTCGGCCAGGGCGTACCAGAGCTCGGCGTTGGGGTAGTGAGAGGTGCGCACGGCGTTGATGTTGTTGCGCTTCATCAGTTCGATGTCGCGGCGCATCGAGGCTTCGGAGATGACGTGGAAGGTCTCCGGGTCGTGCTCGTGGCGATTGACGCCGCGGATGACGATGGGCTTGCCGTTGACGGCGACGCGGCCGTCCTTGATCTCGACGGTGCGGAAGCCGATGCGCTGCGGCGTGGCCTGCAGGACCTGGCCCTTGGCGTCGAGGACCTCGACCAGCAGGGTGTAGAGGTTGGGTGTCTCGGCGGTCCATTGGCGCACGCCGGGGACGGAGGCCGACAGGGTTTCGGTCCTGGCCGCGCCGGCGGCGACCTTGCTCTCCTTGGTGAGGACGGTCTTGTCGCCGTCCAGCAGGGTCATGCGGACGGTGACCGGCTGGTCCCTTTTCGTCAGCTGGACGTCGGTCGCCAGCACCCCGTCCTTGTAGGCCTTGTCGAGGCCGGCATGGACGAAGAGGTCGGTCAGCCGCGTCTTCGGGACCGCCTTCAGATAGACCGACCGCTCGATGCCCGAGACCCGCCAGAAGTCCTGGTCCTCCAGGTAGGACCCGTCCGACCAGCGGTGGATCTGGATGGCCACCGTGTTGGCCTTGCCCGGCGTCAGCAGGGGCGTGACATCGAACTCGCTGGGCAGCTTGGAGTCCTCTGAGTACCCCGCCTCCTGGCCGTTGACCCAGACCCGATAGGCCGAGCCGGCCGCGCCGATGTGCAGGATGACGTCCTGGCCCGACCAGCCCGCGGGGATCTCGAAGGTGCGCCGATAGTTGCCGACCGGATTGGTCGCGTGCGGGATCAGCGGACGATTGGCCGGGAACGGATAGGTGATGTTGTTGTAGCGCGGCTGGTCGTAGCCCTCGGTCTGCCACATGGCCGGGACCTTGATGGTCTTCCAACCGGAGACGTCATAGTCGGGCTTCTCGAAGCCGTCCGGGACCGCGTCCGACGAGGGCGAGAAGCTGAAGCTCCACTGGCCGTCCAGGGTCTGGTAGCGGGCCGACTGGGTCGCATCGCCGGCCAGGGCCGCCGCGCGGCTCTCGAAAGCGAAGTGCGTCGCGCTGGCCGCCAGCTTGCCCCGCGCATAGACCGCCGGGTTCTCCCAGTCCGGCCGCGAGGCGTCCACCTGCACCGGCTGGACCTGGATTTCCTCGGCCTGGACGGCGAAGCCGATCCCCAGGCCGTTCATGGCCAGTCCAGCGACGCCCGCCAGCAAACCCCGCCTCATACCCTTCATC
Source organism: Caulobacter segnis (assembly GCF_019931575.1). NCBI lineage: Bacteria > Pseudomonadati > Pseudomonadota > Alphaproteobacteria > Caulobacterales > Caulobacteraceae > Caulobacter > Caulobacter segnis. The sequence continues at coordinate 4,536,121 of NZ_CP082923.1, forward strand.
CCTACGCTTCCTCGTCCCGGTCGAAGGTCAGCCCGCGACCATTTGTGCATTCGTTTTCGCGTCGCGGTCACGCTAAGCCAAGACCTCGGATTCAGCGCGGCGCCAGCCCCGCCAACGTCCGCGACCGGCGCCGCGCCACCTATGCGACGCCATGGTTCCGGTAACACAACCTTGGCCGCTCTTTTGGCCTGACCACTTCGGGAACGCGAAAAATAATTTCTAACGTAAGGTTGTGAGAAAATATACTAACTAAACCAATTTAATGTAAAAAACCTCATGTAATCAATTAAGTAGCCGGCATGTTGCATATTGGCAGCACGGAAACGTTGTCGTCAATCTTATTCGTCAGACAAATTGAACGAACCGTCCTGACCTGTTATCGCTAAAGAGGTCAGGCCAATAATCCGCCAGCCAAGGCGGTGAAAAAGACAACAAGGAGGAGGGAATATCGTGAGCCCCAATATCAGCCCCGCGCGCGTCCTGAAGATCGCGCTTCTATCCGCCACCGTGATCGGGGGGCTGCCCGCCGTCGCCGCCGCGCAAGACGCCGCCGCGAACCCGAGCGACACCCTGGAAGCGGTCGTCGTGACCGGCTTCAAGCAGAGCTACGCCAACGCGGTCCGCTCCAAGAAGGCGGCCATCGAAATCACCGACGGCATTTCGTCGGACGGCCTGGGCCGCTTCCCGGACCTGAACGTCGGCGAGGCGCTGCAGCGCATTCCGGGCGTGCAGATCAACCGCGAGGCCGAGGGCCGCGACGCCACCATCAACCTGCGCGGCATGCCGGGCGAATACGCCCGCACCACGCTGAACGGCCAGTCGTTCGCCGGCCCCGCGCTGCTGCGCGACAACCAGGGCTCGCCGCTGGGCGCCTTCAATTCGGATATCTTCTCGGCCTTCGTGATCGCCAAGTCGCCGATGGCCAACACCACCTCGGGCGGCCTTTCCGGCAATGTCGACCTGCAGATCGCCCCGGCGCTGTCGCGCAAGGACGGCGGCTTCATGAAGGGGTCGTACGAGTACAACACCCTGGGTAACCTGGGCGCGCCGGCCGGCACCATCGGCTACAACAAGCACCTGACGGACGACCTCGCGGTGTTCGGGACGCTGGCGTACAAGAAGGAAAACTTCCGCCGCGATACGGTCCGCCTGAACAGCTACGACTATCTGACGTCGGCCATGACGGGCCTGACGCCGACCCAGTTCAACGCCACCTATGGCCAGTACTTCTCGGCCACGGCCTGCCCGACCAGCGCCACCTCGTACTGCCGCTCGCTGGGCCAGGCGCTGGGCCTGACGCAGGCGCAGGTCGACGCGGCCGGCTACGTCACCAGCAACACCGGCTCCAAGAGCAAGAACGGCGTCTGGGCCAACAGCCAGATCCGCCAATACACCCGCATGAACGTCGGCAAGGTCTGGTCGGGTTCGGCCGGCGTCGAGTGGAAGCCCAACGACAACACCAAGGTCGGCCTGATCGGCTTCTTCACCGACCGCAACCTGCCCGACACGACCCAGTATTTCCTGATCAACACCGTCCTGCCGTCGTCGACGGCCGGGGCGGGCACGGTGATCAGCCCGACGGGCACGCCGATCCAGACCAACGACGGCCGCTACCTGTACCAGAGCTACACGTTCAACAACATGAACGCGCTGTCCTCGACGCGCCTCTATTCGCAGCGCCAGAAGTCGGACGGCGTGCTGGGCAATGTGGAGTGGAGCAACGACGACTGGCGCATCACCGGCGCCCTGACCCTCTCGTCGGGCTCCAACGCCTCGGTCGAGACCGAAGTCGACGTCGCCAACTACACCCGCGCGGGCGGCAACGGCGTCTCGGGCTCGCTGACCACCGGCCTCGATGACATCGGCAACTTCAAGTATGTGACCACGCCGTCGCCGCAGAACTCGATCACCACCGGCCAGACCTGGACCTGGGGCGGCGCCAGCGACCCGACGGCGTTCTACAACAACGGCTCGAAGGCCAACTCGACCAACCAGATCCAGATCCAGGGCACCGAGAGCTTCGCCAAGAACGAGCTGAACAGCGCGGCGTTCGATGTCGAGCGCTTCGTCAAGTTCGGGCCGGTCAAGAGCATCCAGGGCGGCGTGCGCCTGGAGCGCGAGAAGTACGTGTCGACCGGCTACCGCGTCTACGCCTATGGCGCGCAGTTGCAGAACATCACGTCGAGCATGATGGTCACCGCGCCCTTCGTCGACGACTTCATGGGCGGCACGGCCGGCGACTACAATCGCAACTGGCAGGTCCTGAACGTTCGCGACTTCCTGAACGCGGTCCGTCCGGTCACGGCCTATCAGGGCGGCGGCCTGTCGACCCAGGGCTTCAACATCCAGTACGCCGACAGCAGCTACTACGACAAGAACTTCACCAACAAGAACGATATCAATCAGTTCTACATCCAGGCGAAGTACGACACCGAGATCTTTGGCCACGGCGTGCGCGGCAACTTCGGCGGCCGCTACGAAGACACCAAGAACACCATCACGACCCTGGACCGCACCACCGCGCCGACCGACTCGATCGGCTCGGCCACGGCGTTCAAGACCGACGTCTACGTCAACAAGTACGACTACTTCCTGCCGTCGGCGATCTTCGTGGCCGACGTCACCGACGACCTGATCCTGCGCGGCGCCTACTACAAGACCTATGTCCGTCCGCACCCGCGCCAGTACTCGCCGTCGACCAAGGTCAGCCCGGCCCAGATCCTCAACAGCAGCCTGACCTCGGGCACCGTGAGCGTCTACGACGTCTCGGTGCAGATCGGTAACAACAAGCTGAAGCCGTACCTGGCCGAGTCCTTCGACCTGTCGCTGGAGTGGTACAACCGCCCCAACGGCCTGGTCTCGCTGGCCTATTTCCGCAAGAACATCACCGGCCGCGTCGCCACGACGACCGATCCGTCGATCATCTGTCCGGCGGACGGCTCGACCTGGGGCTTCGGCGCCCTGTCGTGGGATGGCACCTACTGCAACGCCACCAGCCTGAGCAGCGCCACCAAGCAGGTGCACGTCAACGCCAGCGGCGCCTACAACCTCGACAAGCCGACCACCGTCGAGGGCGTCGAGTTCAACATCCAGCAGAACCTCGATTTCCTGCCGGGCTTCTGGAAGAACTTCGGCGGCAGCTTCAACTACGCCTACACGACGTCGAAGAGCCCGGCGATCGCCCCGTTCCCGGGCATCTCCAAGCACAACGTCAACGTCATCGGCTACTACGAGACGCCGAAGTACGGCGTGCGGATGGTCTACAACTACCGCTCGGACTACGGGCTGAACGCCAACGGCACCTACAGCGGCGGCTCGCGCTCGGTGAAGCCGCGCGGCCAGCTGGACATGTCCGCCTCGTACAACGTCACCGACAACTTCACCCTGTCGCTGGACGCCTACAACCTCACCGACGCGGTCCGCTTCGAATACGAGAACGATTACCAGGTCTCGCGTTGGGTCGACTACGACGGCCGCACCTTCACCCTGACGGCGCGCGCCACCTTCTGATCTTCACTTCCCCTGTGAAGCCACTTGATAGCCGGTCCATTCGTGGACCGGCTATGTTTTCGAGACCTCGGAGGATTCTGATGCCGGACCGTCGCACGCGCCTTTCGCCCATGCTGGTTCTGGCCACGGTCTTGATGACCTCCTCCTCCGCGCTGGCGCAAAGCGCCGCGCTCTATGCCCAACCCGTCCTGACCGTCGGCCTCGGCGACGACAACGAGGGCGACACCATTCCCGGGCCCACCCTGCCCAACGGCTCCATCCACCCCTCGCCCGAGACCCCCAAGCCCAGCAACGCCGGCTACAACGCCGCCGAGCCGATCAGCGGCTTCGCCCAGTTGCATTCGCAGGGGTCGGGCGGCGTCACCACCTACGGGACGTTCCTGCTGTCGCCCCAGGTCGGCGAGGCCCAGTTCGACGAGGCCGCCCACCTGTCGCCCAAGGCCGACGAGGTCCTGGCCGCCGACCAGTATTCGGTCCTGCTGGCGCGCTACGGCGTGCGCGCCGCGGTCACCCCCGCCCACTATTCGGCGATCTATCGCCTCGACTATCCGGCCACGGACAAGGCCCAGCTGGTCTTCGACGTCACGCGCAAGGTCGGCGGCCTGGTGGCCTCGGACCAGGCGGACGTGAAGCTCTATCCCGCCGAGGGCAAGATCGTCGGCCATGTGAAGGCCAAGGGCTACTGGAACCCGGCCCTGATCGACATCTGGTTCGTGGCCAAGTTCGACCAGGCGCCGACCGCCTGGGGCGTCTTCGACAAGGATCAGCGCCGCGCCGGCGCGACCGAGGGCAAGACCGGCTCCGACGAGCGCCTGGGCTCGTGGCTGACCTTCAAGACCACCGCCGGCAAGCCGCTGCTGGTCAAGATCGCGGTGTCGTTCACCAGCGCCGAGACGGCCGAGGCCTTGCTGGATCGCGAGATCCCCGACTGGAACTACGACGGCGTCCGCCAGGGGGCCCAGGCCGCCTGGAACGACCGGTTGGGCGAGATCGAGGTCTCCGGCCTTTCGGACGCCGAGACCCGCCGGTTCTACACCGCCTTCTACCACGCCTCGACCCATCCCCGGGATCGCGGCCTGGACCAGCCGGCCAAGGAGCTGGGCCGCCCGAACTGGGACGATCACTACACCCTGTGGGACACCTACCGGACGCTATTCCCGCTGATGTCGGTGCTGCGCCCCAGCCAGTATGCGGCGAACATCAATTCGCTGATCCACACCTTCGACAAGTTCGGCGCGGCCGACACGGCGATCATCGGCGGCCAGAACTATCACGTCGGCCAGGGCGGCGATGAGGTCGACAACGTGCTGGGCGAGGCCGCCCTGCGTGGCGCGACGGGCGTCGACTGGAACGACGCCTGGCGGGTGACCCACTTCAACGCCTTCGAGCGCCGCCGGCCGCGCTATCTGGAAAGCGGCTGGTTCGGCGTCGGCGACCTCAGCCCCGAGCCCAACAACCAGCGCGCCAAGTCCGGCTCCTCGACCCTGGGCTTCGCGCTCAACGACTATTTCGCCGCCCAGGTCGCGGCCAAGGCGGGCAAGGCCGACGAAGCCGCCAAGCTGACCGAGCGCTCGCAGAACTGGCGCAAGATCTTCAATCCGGACACCGAGAGCGACGGCTTCAAGGGCTTCCTGATGCCGCGCTATCCGGACGGCAAGTTCCAGGACATCGATCCGAAGCTGGGCTGGGATGGCAAGGTCCACAACAATGTCGGCTACTACGAGGGCACCGCCTGGATCTATTCCTACGGCGTGCTGCACGACCTGCCGGGCCTGGTCGAGGCCATGGGCGGGCGGGTGCGCTTCAACGAGCGTCTGAACCACGCCCTGGACGCCGGCCTGATCGACATCACCAACGAGCCGTCGTTCGCCACGCCCTGGCTGTTCCACGCCCTGGGCCGTGCGGACCTGTCGTCGTACTGGGCCGGGCAGGTGTTCAAGCACTTCACACCCACCGCCTATCCGGGCGACGAGGACGCCGGGGCGATGAGCTCCAACTATGTCTTCAACCGCCTGGGCCTGTTCCCCAAGCTGGCCAGCGATATGTTCTACCTGCACGGCCCGCGCCATCCGCGCAGCGTGTTGCACCTGGAAGGCGGCAAGACGCTGGAGATCCTGGCGGCCAACGCCGGCGTCGATCGTCCCTACATCGCCAGCGCCAGCCTGAACGGAAGGCCGCTGGCCGGTCCGTTCGTCTCGCAAGCCCAGTTGCTGGCCGGCGGGACGCTGAACTTCACGATGAGCGCCACGCCCGGCCAATGGGCCTATGACGGCGCGGTGCTGAAGGTCGAGACCGATGTCCCGACCCTGGTCGACGGCAAGACCTCGACGGTCTGGACCGCCTCGGCCGGCCAGTCGGCGGTGTTCGCCCGCCCGGCGGCGACCTGCCTGAAGGCCTACACCGTCAGCGTCGGCGCGGCCAAAGACAATGGGGAAGCCGATCCCACGGCCTGGCGCTTCAGCGGCTTCGACGGCAAGCGCTGGGTCAAGCTGGACGAGCGACGCGGCGAGCGCTTCGAGCATCGCCACGCCACGAAGACCTACGATCTGAAAGCCAAGGCCTATGCCCGCTATCGGCTGGAGCTGACCAAGGGCAAGGCCGTCCAGGTCGCGGAAGTCGAACTGATCGCGGCGGATCCGTCCGCCTGCCGTTGATCTTGGCCGCGCGTCTTCTAGCGTAGCCTTGTGTGTTGAGTGCGAGGGAGTGTGCCGATGAAGTGGGTCCAACTGGCGACCGTGAGCGCCTGCGCGCTGACCCTGGCGCTGGGTGCGACGACCGGCGCCCATGCGGCCAAGCCCCTCACGCGAACCGCCGCCGAGGCCGAGCCGATCTTCGCTGACAGCGCCGCGCGCGGCGGCTTCGTGCTGGTCGCGCCGGGCAGCATCCCGACCATCGTCGTCGATCCGGCCGACGCCGCCGTCGTCCGCCACGCGGCTGACGACCTGGCCGACGACATCAGGACCGTGACCGGACAATCGGTAAGCGTCGCGGCGACGCCCGCCGGCAAGACCGCCATCCTGGTCGGCACGCTGGGATCCAGCCCGCTGATCGATCGGCTGGTCGCGGCCAGGAAGGTCGACGTCTCGCGCCTGAAGGGCGCGTGGGAAAGCTTCGTCATCGCCACGGTCGACCGTCCCCTGCCCGGCGTCGACAAGGCCCTGGTGGTGATCGGCAGCGACCGGCGCGGGACGGCCTTCGGAACCTACGAGGTCGCCCAAGGCATGGGCGTCTCGCCCTGGGCCTGGTGGGCCGACATCACGCCCCAGCATCGGGACACGCTGGTGGTCCGGGCGGGCGTCCATCGCTTCGGCCCGCCGTCGGTCAAGTACCGGGGCGTCTTCGTCAATGACGAGGACTGGGGCCTCTATCCGTGGGCGGAGAAGACCTTCGATCCCGAGCGCGGCGACATCGGCCCCAAGACCTATCGCAAGATCTTCACCCTGCTGCTGCGGCTGAAGGCCAACACCCTGTGGCCGGCCATGCACCACACGACCGCGCCGTTCAACTCCGACCCGGCCAACGCCAAGCTGGCCGAGGAGTATGGCATCGTCATGGGCTCGTCCCACGCCGAGGCCATGCTGCGCAACAATGTCGGCGAGTGGAAAGACGACCCGGCCAAGTTCAACTACGCGACCAATCCCGAGGGCGTGAAGGCCTATTGGGAAGAGCGCGCCAAGCTAAACGGGCCCTATGAGAGCCTGTGGACCCTGGGCATGCGCGGCATCCACGACACCGGCATGGTCGGCCCCAAGACCATGCAGGAGAAGGTCGCCCTGCTGGACAAGATCATCGGCGACCAGCGCGAGATCCTGAGCAAGGACGTCTCGCCGGAGGTCACCAAGGTCCCGCAGATCTTCGTGCCCTACAAGGAGGTGCTGGAGATCTATCGCTCGGGCGTGAAGGTCCCCGACGACGTCACCATCGTCTGGCCCGACGACAATTTCGGCTACATCCGCCAGTTCGCCAGCCGCGAGGAGGCCAATCGCAAGGGCGGGGCCGGGGTCTATTATCACCTCTCGTATCTGGGCTTCCCGTTGTCGTACCTGTGGCTGAGCACCACGCCGCCGGCCCTGGTCCAGGAGGAGATGACCCACGCGTTCGATACCGGCGCGCGCAATGTCTGGGTCGCCAACATCGGCGACATCAAACCAGCCGAGATCGGGACCAGCCACTTCCTGGAGATGGCCTGGGACATCGACCGCTGGCGCGGCAAGAGCCAGCGCCAGTTCCTGGAAGACTGGAGCCGCCGCGCCTTCGGCCCGGCCCTGGCCGGCAAGACCGCCGAGCTGATGGATCGCTACTACCGCCTGAACTTCGAGCGCCGCCCCGAGCATCTGGAGTGGCTGCCCAAGGCCGAGAGCCGGCACCTGTCCGACTACACGCCTGACGAGGTCAACGACCGCCTGCGGGCTTTCCGCAAGCTGGTCGCCGAGACCAAGGCGGCCAGCGCCCAGGTCTCGCCGTCGCAGGCCGACGCCTGGTTCGAGCTGGTCGAGTTCCCGATCCGCGTCTCCGCCGCCGCCAACGTCCGGTTCTTCGCCGCCGAGCGCTACAACGAGCTGATCGACAACGAGCAGGCCATGGCCCGTTCGGCCGGCGGCGCGGCGGTCGAGGCCCAGGCCGAGATCACGGCGCTGACCGAGAAGTTCAACACCCAGATCGCCGGCGGCAAGTGGCGCTGGCTGATGCCCGAGGAGCCGGCCGACAGCCAGTGGCGCATCTACCGCGCCCGCCCGGTGCCGATGCCCGGCGGCGGCCTGATCGCCGATCCGGCCAAGTTCCTGGCCGTGGTCGACGGCAATGCGCCGGCCAATTCCCCGATCACCGAGGCCGAAAGCTTCACGTCCAACACCGGCTGGCGGCTGGTCGAGGGTGTGGGCCGGGGTCAGGGCGTGATGATCGCCGACAAGCCCGGCGCGACCCTGACGTTCAGTCTCGACGTCGCCTCGGACGGCCGCAGCGTCCAGTTGGGCGTGCTGCCGATCTTCCCGGACGGCCAGGGCCAGGAGATCGCCGTGGACGTCGGCATCGACGGCGCCGCGCCCCAGCGGGTCAGCTGGCCGCGCGCGGTCGGCTCGCCGGCCTGGGCGCAAGGCGTGCTGGACAACCTGCTGAAGGCCACCGCCGGCCCCGTGCTTTCGCCGGGCCGCCACACCGTCACCGTCACCGCCCGAACGGGTCGCGTCGCGCTGGACCAGCTGCGCCTGGCCACGCCCGAGGTGATCCCGACCCACGAGAACCACTAGGAGCGCCGATGACCTCGACCCTCAGCCGTCGCGGCCTGCTGGGCGCGTCCGCGGCCTTGACCGCCGCCCTCCCCGCCGTCGCGGCGACCAGGAAGGCCGCGCCGAAGAAGAAGCCGCTGCTGGCCCCGACCCCGCCGATGGGCTGGAACAGCTGGAACAGCTTCGCCACCACGATCAACGAGGCTCAGACCCTGGAACAAGCCGGGATCATGGCCCGCGAGCTGCTGCCCGCCGGCTACGACATCCTGACCGTCGACATCCAATGGTACGAGCCCGGCGCCAGCAGCTACGAATACGCCGCCAAGCCCGTCCCGACGATGGACGACCACGGCCGCCTGCTGCCCGCCCCCAACCGCTTCCCGTCCAGCGCCGGCGGCAAGGGCTTCAAGCCCCTGGCCGACAAGGTCCGCGGCCTGGGCCTGCGCTTTGGCGTCCACCTGATGCGCGGCGCCCCGCGCCTGGCGGTCGAGCAGGGGTTGAAGGTGCTGGGGACCGACATCCCGATCGCCGACATCGTCGACAGGCGCAGCATCTGCTCGTGGAACCCCGACATGTACGGGGTGGATATGACGAAGCCCGGCGCCCAGGCCTATTACGACAGTGTCTTCAAGCTGCTGGCCTCGTGGGGCGTGGATTTCGTCAAGGTCGACGACCTCTCGCGCCCCTATGACGCCCACGCGGCCGAGATCGAGGGCATCCACCGCGCCATCGGCCGTACGGGCCGGCCGATGATCCTGTCGATGTCGCCGGGCGAGACCCCGGTCGTGCGCGGCGCCCACGCCAAGGCCCACGCCCAGATGTGGCGCATCTCCGACGACTTCTGGGACGACTGGAAGATGCTGGACGCCCAGTTCACGCGGCTGGAGAACTGGTCGCCCTATATCGGCGACGGCGGCTGGCCCGACGCCGACATGCTGCCGCTGGGCCGCCTGGCCCTGGGCGAGCGCGACACCAAGTTCACGCCGGACGAACAGCGCACCCTGATGACCCTGTGGTCGATCGCCCGCTCGCCGCTGATCATGGGCGGCGACCTGCGCCACCTGGACGCCCCGACCAAGGCGCTGCTGACCAATCCCGAGGTCCTCGCGGTCAACCAGGCTTCCAGCGGCAACCGCCCGCACTTCGTAGAGGACGGCGTCCGCGTCTGGACGGCGAAGGCCAAGAACAGCGACAGCTACCTGGCGCTGTTCAACACCGGCGGCAAGCCGCGCGAGGTGGGCGTGGACCTGAAGACCGTCGGCCTGCCGGCTTCGGTCGCGGTGCGGGATCTGTGGGTGCGGAGCGAGGCCGGGCGGGTGACGGGCCGGTTCGCGGTGGAACTACCGGCGCATGGCTCGGGACTTTACCGGTTGGCCTCGCGCTAACCCCCAACACCGCTCATCCCCGCGAAAGCGGGGACCCAAGCCGAGTCTGGTAACCAGGGCTCGGCGCCCCAGCTCCCACCGCCACTTGGGTCCCCGCTTTCGCGGGGATGAGCGGATAGAGAGTCAGCGTAGAGTCTACTGCCCGTTCGGCGGCGCCTGGAACGTCGCCGCCCAGGCCGAGGGCTTGTCGCCCATGGTCAGCTCCAGCACCCCGCCCTTGGCCAGTTCGTCGTGGGTGATCCAGGCGCGGTCGATGGCCTTGCCGTTCAGCTTCGCCGCCGTGACATAGCGGTTGGCCTCCGAGGCCGCGGGCGCGGAGACCACGAAGGTCTTGCCGCCCTCGAGCGCCACCACGCTGCGCGTGAACAGGGGCGAGGCGATGTAGTAGTAGGGCTGGCCAGCATTCGGATAGAGGCCGATGGCGTTCCAGACATACCAACTGCTCATCGCCCCGGCGTCGTCATTGCCCGGCAGGCCCGTGCGGCTGAGCTTGTAGTGCTTGGCCATCAGCGTCCGCGCGATCTCGTCCGTTCGATCGGGACGGCCGGCGTGGATGTAGAGATACGGCGCCAGGATATCGGGCTCGTTGCCCTGCGAGTAGTGGCCGTCGAACAGGTGGTCCAGCCACGCGACGAAGCCCTTGGCTCCGCCCGTCTTGGCCATCAGCCCGGCCACGTCCTGCGGCACATAGGTCGAGTACTGCAGCGAATTGCCCTCGTAGAACACCGCGTCCCACCAGGGCCCCGAGCGGTCGGGATACTCGTAGGTGCAGCTGTAGTTCTCGACCCACTCGCCGTTCGGATAGCGCGGGCGCACGCAGCCCAGGTTGTCGTCCCAGATGTTCTTCCAGTTGCCGGCGCGGGCGAAGTAGCGCTTGGCGTCGTCCGTCTTGCCCATCGCCTTGGCCACCACGCCAATGGCGTAGTCGTCATAGGCGTATTCCAGGGTCCGTGAGGCCGAGCGGGTCTGCGTAAACGGCACATAGCCCAGCTTCAGATAGTCTTTCAGCACCCGCCCCTGCAGGAAGGGCTGGTCGCTGTCGACCTCGGCGTTCTTCTTGAGCGCCTCATAGGCCAGGTGCAGGTCGAAGCCACCGAGCTTCTTGACCACCGCGTCGGCCACCAGGATGTCGCCGTTCGAGCCGCCCTGGGTCATGCCATTGGCCCCGGCGATACGGGAGTCCGGCATCCAGCCGGTGTGCTTGTAGGTGTCGATCAGCGAACGGAGCATGTCCCGTTGCCGTTGCGGCTGGATCACCGTCAGCAACGGATGCAGCGTCCGGAAGGTGTCCCACAGGGTGTAGAAGTCCTCGTAGTGCGGCTCGTCCGATTTCCACCAGACGTTCTCGCCGCTGAGGTCGTGCGGCATGGTGTGGCTGCGGTAGAGCGCCGAGTAGAAGATCCGCTGCTGTTCGTCGCTGCCGCCCTCGACCTTGATCTTGGCCAGGGCGTCGCCCCATTGGCCCTCGGCCGCCTTGCGGACCGCGTCGAAGTCCCAGCTGGGCATTTCCTCGGCCAGGTTGGCGCGGGCCTGGTCGGCGCTGATGAACGACACGGCCAGCTTCATCTGGACCTGTTGGTTGCTGGTCGTGTCGAAGGTCAGATAGGCGCCGAGGCGGTTCGAGAACTCCTGCTCGGTGTCGTACTCGATCATCAGGCCCTGGCGGTTGGCCGCGCTCTTGACCTGGACGCCGCCCTCGCTGGCGCCGACGCCGGGCTTGGTCTCCATCCAGCCCTGCCCGGCCTTCCAGGCCCCGAAGGCCTTGGCCCGGCGATCGGTGACCGCATGGAAATAGAGGGTGTAGGGCGCGGGGTTCCAGCCGCCCTCGACCGTGACCTCGCCGGAGAGGGTGTGGTCGTCGATCAGCTGGACCTTGGCCAGCCTGACGCGCTGGCCGCGCCCGCGCATGGCGACCACCGAGCTGACGTCGAAGATCAGCTGGCTCTCGGCCGCGGCCGGATAGGTCAGGCGCTGGAAGCCGACCCGGCGCGAGGCGGTCAGCTCGACCTCGATGCGCTCGGCGTCGGTGTTGCCCAGGCCCACGGCGTAGTAGCCCGGCGCGGCGCGCTCATTGGTCTTGCCGAAGTGCAGGTGGTTGACCCGCAGCGGACCGACCGCCGGCGTGACGCGGAAGTTGCCGTACTTGCCCGAGCCGCCCGTGCCGCTGACGTGGGTGTAGGAGAAGCCCATGATCGGGCTCTTGGAGTCGTAGCCGTGGGTGTCGGCGTTGGTGGTGTCGGGGCTCAGCGACACGAAGCCGAACGGCACGCCCGCGCCCGGCACGGTGTTGCCGCCGGTGACCCCGCCGCCGTCGGTGCCGACGAACGGATCGACCTTTCCGATCAGATCGCTCTGAGCCCGCGCGCTGAAGGGAAGCACGACCAGGGCCGCGCCCAGAAGAAGGGCTCGAAAGGAACGCATCGGCGCCATCCTGAATGGGGCCCGCTACGCGTCAGGCCTTGTGAGTACGGGCGTAGTGGTCGAAGGCGACGGCGGCGACAATGATCAGGCCGATCACCACCTGCTGGAAGTACGAGGTGACGTGCATGATGACTAGACCATTCGACAGGACGCCTATCAGAAGGGCGCCCAGGACGGTGCCGCCGACATTGCCCGAGCCGCCGGTCAGGCTGGCGCCGCCGATCACCACCGAGGCGATGACCCGCAGCTCGTAGCCCGTGCCGGCCACGGCCTCGGCCGAGCCCAGGCGCGCCGACAGCAGGAAGCCCGACAGGCCGGCGAGGGCCCCGATCACCGCGTAGACGCTGGTGACGATGAAGTCGACGTTCACGCCCGACAGCCGCGCGGCCTCGGCGTTGCCGCCGACGGCGTAGATCTGCCGGCCGTAGCGGGTGTAGCGCAGCACCATGTGGCCGACGATCGCGACCAGGGCGAAGACCACGATCGGCACGGGGACGAACAGGATCTCGCCCGTGCCCCACCAGCGATAGGCCTCGTCGAAGCCCGAGATCGGCCCGCCGTCGTTCAGCAACAGGGTCGCCCCACGCCAGACGGTCATGCCGCCCAGGGTGACGATGAAGGCCGGCACGTGCAGCCAGGTCACCGCCTTGCCCTGGATCAGGCCGCCCAGCAGACCGACCAGGCTGGAGACGGCCAGGGCGACGAACCAGGTCGCCGGTCCGGCGCCGACCACCGCCGTCACCACATAGGCCGCCGCGATCGAGGCGAAGGCCAGCAGCGAGCCGACCGCGACGTCGATTCCGCCGATCAGGATCACATAGGTCATGCCGACCGCGATGATCCCGTAGATCGACACCTCGCTCAGGATGTTCAGGGCGTTGCGCACCGTCAGGAAGCGCTCGTTGACGGTCCCGAAGACGGCGATCAGCAGCAGCAGGAACAGGATCGTCCGGTGCTTGCGCGCGAAAGCCAGCAGGTCGAAGCGGCGTCCAGGCGGCGGGACAGCCTGCCGCTGGGCGGCGGGATCGGGGGTGAAGGTCGGGGAAGCGGTCATTGGGGACGGTGTTCCATTGCCGGCGCCGGCGGCGCGCCGGTCGCCATGTAGGCCATCAGGCCCTCTTCAGTGGCCGCCTCGGCGTCGAGATCGGCGACGACCGCGCCCTCGCGGAAGACGACGATGCGGTCGGCCACGGCCATGACCTCGGCCAGTTCGGACGAGATGACGACGATCGCCACGCCCTGGGCCGCCAGGTCCGACAGCACCTGGTGCACCTCGGCCTTGGCCCCGATATCGATGCCGCGGGTGGGCTCGTCGACGATCAGCACGCGCGGGGTCAGGGCCATGGAACGCCCCAGCAGAACCTTCTGCTGGTTGCCGCCCGACAGCTTGCCGATCGCGGTCTCCTGGTCGGCCATCTTGATGCGCAGCTTCTGGCGATAGGTCTCGACCAGGTCGCGCTCGGCCGCCTCGTCGACCCATTGGCCCAGGGCGCTGATGGGCTTCAGCGCCGGCAGGCTGAGATTGTGGCGGATGGAGTGATCGAGGAAGCAACCCTGCTGCTTGCGGTCCTCGGGCACCAGCATGACCCCGGCCTTGATGGCGTCACGCGGCGACTTCAGCTTCAGCGGCTTATCGTCCAGGCGGATCGAGCCGCTGGCGATGGCGTCGGCGCCGAAGATCAGCCGCGCCAGGTCCGTGCGACCGGCCCCGACCAGGCCCGCCAGGCCGACGATCTCGCCGGCGCGGACCTCCAGACTGATGTCCTTCAGATAGCCGGGCGCGGCGATGCGCGGCCGGCGGGGCGTGACCTTCTCGACCTTCAGCACCACGCGGCCGGGCTGGCCCGTGCGGGCGCGGCGGACGAACTCGACGTGGCGGCCGACCATCAGCCGGACCATGTCGGCGACCTCGACCTCGGCGACGTCGCCGCTGGCCGCCCAGCGACCGTCGCGCATCACCGTGTAGCGGTCGCACATGGCCTTCACCTCGGCCAGGCGGTGCGAGACGTAGATGACGCTGATCCCGCGCGCCTTCAGGCCCGCGATGATGGCGTGCAGGCGGTCGACCTCGCGACTGGAGAGGGCGGCGGTCGGCTCATCCATGATGATCAGGCGGGCGTTCAGGGTCATCGCCTTGGCGATCTCGACCATCTGCTGCTCGGCCACGGTCAGGCGGCGGACCATCTCGTCGGGATCCAGCGGCAGGCCCAGTTCGTCGAGCAGCACCTGGGCGTCGGCGCGCAGCCGGCTCCAGTCGATCAGGCCCAGCCGCTTGGGCTCGCGGCCCAGGAACATGTTCTCGGCGACGGTCAGCTCGGGAAACAGGTTGAATTCCTGGTAGATCGTGGCGATGCCCAGCTGCTGGCGGCGCAGCGGCGTATCGCGCGGATCCAGCACCTGGCCGTCGAAGGTCACCGTCCCTTCGTCGGCCGCGTGGGCCGCCGACAGGATCTTGATCAGGGTCGACTTACCCGCGCCGTTCTCGCCAAGCAGGGCATGCACTTCACCGGCCCCGACCCGCAGCCGGACCTGGTCGAGGGCCAGCACGCCGGGAAAGCGCTTGCTGACCTGGCTGACGTCCAGAAGGGTCATGGCGACCTACTTCACCTCGGCGATGCGCGAGGCTTCGGCGAGGTTGGCGCTGGTGATCAGCACGGGGGTCAGGCTGACGCTCTTGGGCGCCGCGCCGGTCTTGATCTTGTCCACCGCCTGGCGAAGGGCCGTGCGGATCTGCTGGCCCGGGTTCTGTTCGACGGAGGCGACCATCTCTCCGGCCTTGATGCGGGCCAGGGCCTCGGGAATGGCGTCGAAGCCCAGAACCTTGATGCGGTTGGGCGGGAAGCCCGCCGCGCGCACCGCCTCCAGCGCGCCCATGGCCATGTCGTCGTTCAGGCACAGGATCACGTCGGGCGGGTTGTCGTGCATCGAGGTCAGCACGTTCTGGGTCACCGTCAGGGCCTGGTCGCGCTTGGAGTTGGCGGTCTGCTCGGTGACGATCTTGAAGCCCGCGCCGCCGGCCGCCAGGCCCTCGTGCACGCCTTTCACCCGCTCGATCGAGCTGGAGCTGCCGGGGTCGTTGGTGATCACCACCACGCGCGCGCCGCCTGGATAGGTCCTGACGACCCAGTCGGCCATGGCGCGGCCGCCGGCCACGTTGTCGGCCCCGACGTGCGGGACCGGCGCCTTGGACCCGGCGATGTTGCGGTCGACCGAGATCACCGCCACGCCCTGTTCGGCCAGCTCGTCGGCGGCCGTCGCCAGGGCCTTGGAATCCGTGGGCGCGACGATCACCACCTTGGCGCCCTGCACGGCGGCGGCCTCGAGGTCGGCGATCTGTTTGGAAGAATTGTTCTGGGCGTCCAGCACCTGGACCTTCACACCCAACTTGGTCGCCTCGTCTTCCAGCTCGCGGCGCATGGCCACGAAGAAGGGCTGGGACAGGTCGTTGAAGCTGACCACGATCTCGGATGCGCCCGCGCCGCCGCGCGAACAGGCGCCCAGCAGGCCCGCCGACATCCCGAGGCCGGCGGCCAGGCCGAAAAAGCGTCGGCGCGACGGCGGGGGGCGGGTCATGCTCTCTTCCTCTCCACGAACGATTATGCGGGCGTCGAGCGCCCCTGTTTTTTGGAAGGGTGCATGGAAGGTAAATTCCATGTCAAGGAGAATGAGAAAAGTCTTTTCATTATTTCCGCCCCGGCTCCCGCTCGGTGGCGTGGCCTTCGCGGGCGCGGAACCCGCACTTAACGGTCTTTTCAGCCAAGCATGAACCTATGCTGGTCCGGAGGTCGCGCGCTCTTCATGTCGCCGCCAGAGTTTCGTCCTGAAGGCGCCGCGAGTCCGGCGCGGGCGGCGTCCAAGGAGTCGCCTGGCGCCTACGGCTATCTGGACATCCTCGAAGCCAACCAGGACAGCGCCTGGATCCTGCGCGTGGACGGCGTCGTCGAGCACGCCAACCAGAAGGCCCTGGCCCTGTTCGGCGCGCCTGAGGCGCGGATCGACTGGCGCGCCCTGTGGCCCGAGGAAAGCCGCTTCTCGCTGGACCGCTCCTTCCACTCGGCGACCGAGGGCGCGGTCGCTCGCTTCCGCGCGTTCCTGGGCGGCGCCGCCAAGGCCCGGATCTATTGCGACACCACCATCGCCCCGGTCAGGGACGCCGAAGGCCGCATCGTTCGCCTGCTGGCCACGGCGCGAGACGTCACCGAGGACGTCGAGACCCAAGGCTTCCTGCGCACCGTGCTGCAGCTGCTGCCGCTGCCCCTGACCGTCAGGAACGTCGAGGACCGCCGGTACGTCCTGATCAACCGCGCCGCCGAGGACGCCCTCGACCTGGTCGCCGACGAGGCGATCGGCCGGACCGTCGACCAGGTGCTTCCCCCCGCGCGCGCGGCCCGCACCCACGCCATCGAGGCGGCCGTGCTGCGCAGCGGCGAGATGCAGGTCCTGGAGGAGGCGATCGAGATCGGCGGCGAGACGCGCCACCTGCTGATCAAGACCCTGGCCACCTATGACGACATCGGGGCGCGCCATGTGGTCACCCTGGGCGAGGACGTCACGGCGCGCAGGCGGTCGGCCGAGGCCCTGCGTTCCGCCCTCGACCAGGCCGAACAGGCCAGCCAGGCCAAGAGCGCCTTCCTGGCCAATATGAGCCACGAGATCCGCACGCCGCTGAACGGCATCATCGCCGGCGCCGACCTGCTGTCGAAAACCCTGACCGACCCTCGCGCCCGCGAGCTGGTCGACATCATCGCCGCCTCGGGCCGCAGCCTCGAGGGCCTGCTGTCCGACGTGCTGGACCTGGTCCGCATCGAGGCCGGCCACATGGTGATCGAATCCGCGCCGTTCGAGCTGGGCGACATGGCCCGCTCGGTGGGCGCGCTCTGCGCCCTGCGCGCCGACGAGAAGGGCGTGCGCCTGGAGGTCACCGTGTCGGACGCCGCCGAGCGGACCGTCACCGGCGACGGCGCCCGGCTGCGCCAGGTGCTGACCAACCTGCTGAACAACGCCGTCAAGTTCACAGACCGGGGCGAGGTCGCGCTGCGCGTGACGTTGGACGACCAGGACCGCACGCGCTTCGAGGTGATCGACACCGGCATCGGCTTCGACGCGGCGATGAAGGCGCGGATCTGCGAACGCTTCCAGCAGGCCGACGCCTCGTTCACGCGCCGCTTCGGCGGCACGGGCCTGGGCCTGGCGATCTCGCGCGAGCTGGTTCAGCTGATGGGCGGAGAGCTCGACTGCGACAGCACGCCTGGGGTGGGCTCGTCCTTCTGGTTCGCCCTGCCCCTCGCCGCCTCCGCGCAAACGGCCCCGCAGGTCGAAGAGACTATGGAGGCCCCGGCCGGGGCGGCGCGCGTGCTGGTCGCCGACGACCATCCGACCAACCGCAAGGTGGTCGAACTGATGCTGGCCGAGGTCGCCGACATCGTCACCGCCGAGAACGGCCTCGAAGCGGTCGAGATGTACGCCCTGGCCCCGCCCGACCTGGTCCTGATGGACATGCAGATGCCGGTGATGGACGGCCTGGAGGCGGTCCGGCGGATCCGGGCGCTGGAAGCCTCGCTCGGCGCCGCGCGGGTCCCGATCATCATGCTGACGGCCAACGCCCGTCCCGAGCACATCCGCGCCAGCCGCGAGGCCGGGGCCGATGTTCACCTGCAGAAGCCGATCACAAGCGCGGCGCTGTTCGCGGCGATCGGTGAGGCGATGGACGCCCACGCCGACGACGAACAGGACGCGGCGTTGGGCGCCTGAAGCGGCCAAATTTTCCTGCGATCTTTACCCCGCCTTCGCACATCCCTGCGATAGTCCGTCACCAATAAACAGTCGGCGATTTCATGGGCTTGGCATCAGCAGCGACGGTCTCGGACACCACGGTTTCGACCGGTGAGGGCGCGCGGGTCGCGCAGCGCCTCGAAGCGGCGCGCCAGGTGGTCGAAAGCCGCTTCCTGGAAGCGGGCGACGTCTTGTCGCGGGCGGTCGAGGGCGTGGGCGCCCTGATCGCGGGCCTGGACAGCATGCGCGGCAATCTCGACGCCGACACGGTGACCACCACCACCGCCGACCTGGCCCGCGCCGCCGAGTCGCTGAAGTCCCTGCCCGACAGCCTGGGCCAGCGCCGCGAGCGGGTGGCCGAACTGGTCAAGTTCGGCGATCGCCTGGGCGCCTGCATCGAGGAGATGCGCCAGCACCTGGCCTACCTCCGCGTCTTCGCCATCAACATCAAGATCACCTCGGGCGGCATCGCCGCCGCCGGGCCGGAGTTCGCGATCTTCGCCCAGGAGATCTACGACTGCATCGAGTTGGGCCGCACCCAGCTGGACGCCTTCGCCGGCGAGCTGTCGAGCCTGGACCACACCCTGCGCGGCGCCCTGGTTCACGAGCAGGGTCTGGCTCGCGACTGCGTGGCCCTGCTGCCGGCCGTGCCCGACGCCCTGACGGCCAGCGCCAGCGCCATCGCCGCCCACCACGGCCGCATCGTCGAGGTCGCTCTGAGCGTCGCGACCCTGGCCCGCGACGTCCAGAAGAAGGTCGGTTCAGGCCTCGCCGCCCTGCAGATCGGCGACATCACCCGCCAGCGGATCGAACACGTCCAGGCCGGTCTCCAGTATCTGGACCAATCGGCCGAGATCGCCGCCCTGGCCGCCGAGCCGCGCGCCCGGGCCCACGCCTTCATGCACCGCCTTCTGGGCGCCCAGCTGACCGCGACCGCCGAGGACTTCCACCGCGAAGTGTCGCGCATCGGCCAGAACGTGATCGGCATGGCGGCCGACGCCGCCGAGCTGCTGCGCCTGCGCGACCTGGCCTCGGGGCAAGCGCCGGGCCAGACCGACGGCGCCGAGACCAATTTCCTGCGCGACCTGGAAGGCAATGTCGGCCAGGCCCTGGAGCTGGTCGGCGACATGACCGCCGGCGAGCAGGCCGCCGAAGACGTCAGCCGCTCGGCCGCCGTCTCGGCCCGCGACCTTTCCGAGCGGATCGCCGGCATCCAGAACATCCGCGCCGACGTGCAGATGATGGCGCTGAACACCACGCTGAAATGCAGCCGCATCGGCGAGACCGGCAAGCCGCTGGGCGTCATCGCCATCGAACTGCGCCAGCACGCCATCCATCTGGAGAAGTCGGCGGGCCTGACCACCAGCGCGCTGGAAGGCCTGTTCGCGGCCGCCGAGTCCCTGGGCCAGCGCGAAGCGGTCCAGGATGGCGAGGACGGCAAGGCGGCCGCCGCGGCCAATGTGCTGAGCGACGCGGTCGCCCGGATCGGCAAGGCCGGCGACGGGGTCGAGACCGCCCTGACCGCCGTGGCCCGTCAGGGCGCCGAGGTCGTGGACATGCTGCGCCGCGCGTCCCAGCGCTTCGACTTCCACAAGCAGATCGGTTCGGTGCTCGACGAGGCCGCTGGTCAGCTTCTGAACCTGGCCGGCGAGGGCGAGATCGCCACCGACGATATCGCCGCGGCCCTGCGCCCGACCGTCGACCGCCTGGCCAAGCAATACACCATGGCCCAGGAGCGCGAGGTCCACCGGGCCCTGACCGAGGGACTGGGTGACGGCGCCGGCGAGGTCGAGGCCGAGGTCGCGGTCGTCGAGGACGACGACCTGCTGTTCTAGGACGCGGACGTCAGGGGCGCTGTATTCGTCGCTCTCCAGACCGACGGCGCGCTAGTCGAAACGCGCGAAGACCTTGTGCGTGAATGTCACGATGACGTCGTCGACCTGATCCCAGCGAACCGTGCGCCAGCCGATCTCCGGGTCCTGCCTGTTGTGATCGGAGGGCCCGGGAAACACCCCGCCATAGACGACGTCCACGTGGTCGTCGTCACCGGCCGAAAAGGTCATGTAGGGCAGCGGCTGGCCGACGGGATGGTCGGGGCGCTTCACTTCCAGCCGGTACTTCGTCGCCTCGGCCTCGACCACCGCCTCATACCGCGCCTCGCAGTGGTGCGCGTGGGCGCGATCGACCAGCGCGTTGAGCAACGGCTCCAGCCTTTCGTTGGCCAACTTGCGGAAGCTCGCCTGATCGACGTGCGACCGCTCTTCCGAAGTCGTCATCTCGTGCTCGATCGCGCCTTCGAAGGCGCGCGGCGGCGGCGCGCTGGCCTTTTCCGTCCGGGACGTCTTTGGCCGCACCGTAAATCCGAAGATCGACACGATGCACACCACGACGATCGCGGTCACCAGGATGGTTGGCAGTATTTCGAGCGTCTCAGGTCGCATGAGTGTCCTCCAGCCTCGATAGGCCACCGCCCACCCGCGGACACATTGTCTTGAATCAAATCGGCCCAGGGATCGGCCCGCGACCGAAAGCCCGCCGCTTACCGGCTCGCCGCCCGCAGCATCTCGGCCGCCAGGTTCTGCAGCGGCGCCACGCGGTCGACGCAGCCCAGCGCGATCGCCTCCTTGGGCATGCCGAACACCACCGAGGTGGCCTCGTCCTGAGCCAGGGTGAAGGCGCCGGCCTGCTTCATCTCGGCCATGCCGCGCGCGCCGTCGTCGCCCATGCCGGTCATGATCACGCCCACCGCGTTCGAGCCCGCCGACCGGGTGGCCGAACGGAACAGGACATCGACCGACGGTCGGTGGCGCGAGACCAGCGGGCCATCCTTGACCGAAACGTAGTAGCGGGCGCCGCTGCGCTCCAGCAGGGTGTGCTTGTTGCCCGGCGCGATCAGCACCCGGCCGCGCCGCACGGTGTCGCCGTCCTCGGCTTCCTTGACCTCGACCGCGCACAGGCTGTCCAGCCGCTTGGCGAACGAGGCGGTGAATTTCTCGGGCATGTGCTGGACGATGACGACGCCGGGCGAGTCCAGCGGCAGGGCCTCGAGGAACACCCGCAGCGCCTCGGTGCCGCCGGTCGAGGCGCCGACGCAGACGATGGTCTCGGTGGTCCGCGCCATGGCCTTCGTCGCGCCCCCCTTTGGAACGGGCGGCGGCGGCAGCATGGCGTCGGCGGTGAGTTTCTTTTCCGGCGTGTGGTCAGGGCGCACGAACTGCGGAACCGGCCGCTTGGAGCCTGGGATCCGCGCGCCGGCCGCGGCCTTCACCGCGTCGCAGATGCGGATCTTCGATTCCAGCAGGTGGTCGGCCACGCTCATCTTGGGCTTCAGGATGATGTCGACCGCGCCAGCCTCCAGCGCCTGCAACAGGGTCTCGGACCCGGCCTCGGTCAGGGACGAGCACATCACCACCGGGATCGGCTTCTGGGCCATCAGCTTGCGCAGGAAGGTGATGCCGTCCATGCGCGGCATCTCGACGTCCAGGGTGATGACGTCGGGGATCTCCTCGGCGATGCGCTTGGCGGCCACGAACGGATCGGACGCCACGCCCAGCACCTCGATCTGCGGATCCTCGGACAGGATCGAGGCCAAGGTCTGCCGCACGGTGGCGGAGTCGTCGATGATCAGAACACGGATCTTCCTGCCCGCGACCATGGAAACCTACCGCTTCTGGAACACGGTGTTGGCGATTTGCACGACCGGCAGGTCGATGCCGACGATCGACTCGGAGTGTCCCAGGAACAGATACCCGCCAGGAGCCAGATGGTTGCACAGGCGCTTGAGCACCTTGGCCTGGGTCGCCTTGTCGAAATAGATCAGGATGTTGCGGCAGAAGACGATGTCGAGGTCGTTCTCGATCGGATAGGCGTCGTCCATCAGGTTCAGGCGGGCGAACGACAGCTTGCCGCGCAGCTCCGGCTTGATCCGCACCTCGGGACGCGAGGCGTCGCGCGCGCGCATCAGATAGCGCTGGCGGCGGGCCATCGAGACCGGCTCGATCATCGCTTCCGAGAACCGGCCGGCGATCGCCTGGTCCAGCACCTCGGTGCAGATGTCGGTGCACAGGATCGAATAGTCGAGGCCGCGCTGCTTCTCGCAGAACTCGTCCATGATCATGGCGATCGTGTAGGGCTCGGCGCCCGTCGAGCAGGCCGAGCTCCAGATCTTGATCTCGCGCTTGCCCCGGGTCGCCAGGGCCGGCAGCCCCTTGGCGACCAGGAAGTCGAAATGGGCCGGCTCGCGGAAGAACTCGGTCTTGTTGGTGGTGACCGCGTCGATCAGGTGGATCGTCTCGCCGGCTAGGCCGTCCTCGTCGAACAGGTAACGGCAGTACTCGTTGACGTCGGAGATCCGCGTGGCCCGCATGCGGCGGCGCAGACGGCCCTCCAGCATGGTGCGCTTATTGGCCGGCATCTTGATGCCGCTGTAGTCCTGGATGAACGTCGCCAGGCGCTGGAAATTGCGAGCGCTGAGTTGTTCGGCTTCGGGCGCCTGCAGCGCGGCGGCGGCATGTCTCGACACGGGCTTCTCCGTTCGCGGCGTCTGTCGCGCCGTTCGTCTCTCGGGCGGCCTGTTCTAGGCCGCCGGGCTCATGCCGCCTGGGACAGGGCGGCGGCGTCCTGGCTGGTCAGCAGGCGGGCGAGGTCGAAGATCACGACGAAGCCCCCATTCCCGGAGGAAGAGTCCCGACGCACCACGCCCCGGATGTATTCCGAGCGCCACGGCACGCCGATGTCCGGCGCGGCCTCGACCTGATCTTCCGAGAAGGCCACGACCTCGATCACGCGGTCGGCGATCAGGCCCAGCGACAGCACGCGGTCCTCCAGCGGCACGTCCAGCACCAGGATGCGCGTCGCGCCGTTCGGCTGCACGGCCGGCAGGCCCAGCTTCAGGCGCAGGTCGATGGTCGGGGTGCCCCGGCCGCGCACGTCGGTCAGACCCATCAGATAGCTGGGCCCTTCCGGGATCGCGAACGGCGCCTGGTAGTCCAGGATTTCGCGGACGTGGGCGACCGAGACCGCGAAGACCTCGGCGCCGAGACCCAGGGTCACGTACTGCTGATCAGCGGCGCCGGCCATCAGGCGTACTCGCGGAAGTCGGCGTCGTCGGCGTCCGGGCCGCCATTGGTCAGGTCCAGGGCGAAGCCGTTGGCGCGGGCCTGCTGGGCGGCCACCGTATTGCGCGGCGCGCTGGACGTGGCCGGCTTGCGGGCGACTGACGCGGCCGGACGCTTGGCGGGCGCCCGGGTCGGACGACGCGCCGGCGCGCTGTTGCCGGTGCGGAAGTAGGCGATCGAGGTCTGCAGCTCCTCGGCCTGGGCCGCCAGTTCCTCGGACGTGGCCGACATCTGCTCGGACGCCGAGGCGTTCTGCTGGGTGACCTTGTCCAGTTGCTGGATGGCCTCGTTGATCTGCGACGCGCCGATGTCCTGCTCGCGGCAGGCGGCGCTGATCTCGGCGACCAGTTCGGCGGTCTTGCGGATGTTCGGCACCAGGGTGGTCAGCATCTCGCCGGCCGATTGGGCGGCTTTGACCGTGTCGGACGAGACGGCGCTGATCTCGGCGGCCGCGCTCTGCGAGCGCTCGGCCAACTTGCGGACTTCCGAGGCGACCACGGCGAAGCCACGGCCATGTTCGCCGGCGCGGGCGGCCTCGACGGCGGCGTTCAGGGCCAGAAGGTCGGTCTGGCGGGCGATCTCCTGAACGATCGTGATCTTCTCGGCGATCGTCTGCATGGCGTCGACGGCCTTGGACACGGCCTGGCCCGAGGTCTCCGCGTCGATCGCCGACTGGCGGGCGATCTTCTCGGTCTGGGCGGCGTTGTCGGCGTTCTGCTTGATGTTCGAGGCCATCTCTTCCATCGAGGCCGAAGCCTCTTCGGCCGACGAGGCCTGTTCGGTGGCGCCTTGCGAGACCTGCTCCGAGGCGGCCGACAGCTCCTGGCTGCCCGCCGAGACGTTCTCCGAGGCCGAGATGGCGTCCGAGACCACGCCGCGCAGGCGCTCGATCATGACGTTCACATGCCCCAGCAGATCGGCGATCTCGTCCTTGCCCGTGATCTCGATCGTCTTGGTCAGGTCGCCGTCGGCCACCGAGCGGACGGCGTCCGAGGCGCGGTTCAGGCCCTTGCTGACCGTCACCGAGATGTAGACCGCGGCGGCGGCGGCGATCAGCAGCGAGACGGCCGCCAGGATGATCAGGCTGTTGCGAACCTTGGCGAAGTCCTTGTCGGCGTTGTCGGTGGCGGCGTTCAGCTGGGCCTGCGACAGCTCGACCAGTTCCTGCACCTGCGCGCTCGCCTCGGTGACGGCCTTGCGGCCCTCGCCCATCGAGACCGCCGTGGCGGCGGCGTCGTTGTTGGCGGCGGCCAGGGCGTAGACCTGGTCGTGGGCGCTAAGCAGACGCTCCCAGGCGCTGCCCAGGGCCTGCCACTTGGGCTTGCCCTCGGCCGTGGCCAGGCCCTCGGCCTTGGTCAGCAGCGCTTCGAAGGTCTTCTTCTCCTTCTCGACCGACGCCTCGAGGGTCTTCACCTCCTCGGGGGTGTCGACCAGGACCATGTTCTTTTCGAACCGCACCACATTCAGCATGTGGATGTTCAGCTCCTGCGCCGCTTGCAGGCGGACGGCCGGGCCGTCGACCATCGCGTTCATGTCGCGGTTGGTCGAGGACAGGCTGTTCACCCCAAATAGGGTCGCCGTCAGCAACAGGGCGATGATCAGGCCGAAAGCCAGCCCCAGCTGCAGTTTGATCGTAAAGCGCATGGTCGTGATCCTTCGGCGTGAGCGGGGTCGAGGGTCAGTATTCGGTGAATTCGCGGTCGTCGGCGTCCGGGCCGCCCTGGCTCAGGTCCAGGGCGAAGCCCTGGGCGCGAGCCTGCTGGGCGGCGACGGCGCGCGGCGCCTTGCGAGCGGCGGTCTTCGGCGCGGTCGGCTTGGCGGCGGCGCGGGCCGGCAGGCGCACGACCGGAGCGGTCGGCTTGCGCGCGCCCTGCCCGCCGTTCGACAGGCGGAAGTAGGCGATCGAGGCCTGCAGCTCTTCGGCCTGAGCGGCGAGCTCTTCCGAGGTGGCCGACATCTGCTCGGACGCCGAGGCGTTCTGCTGGGTGACCTTATCCAACTGCTGGATGGCCTCGTTGATCTGCGAGGCGCCGATGTCCTGCTCGCGGCAGGCGGCGCTGATCTCGGAGACCAGCTCGGCGGTCTTGCGAATGTTCGGGACCAGGCTGGTCAGCATGTCGCCGGCCGACTGGGCGGCCTTGACCGTCTCGGACGACACGGCGCTGATCTCGGTGGCGGCGCTCTGCGAGCGCTCGGCCAGCTTGCGGACTTCCGAGGCGACCACAGCGAAGCCACGGCCATGTTCGCCGGCGCGAGCGGCCTCGACGGCGGCGTTCAGGGCCAGCAGGTCGGTCTGGCGGGCGATTTCCTGCACGATCGCGATCTTCTCGGCGATCGTCTGCATGGCGTCGACGGCGCGGTTGACCGCTTCACCCGACACTTCGGCGTCCTGGGCCGACTGGCGAGCGATCTTCTCGGTCTGGGCGGCGTTGTCGGCGTTCTGCTTGATGTTCGAGGCCATCTCTTCCATCGAGGCCGAAGCCTCTTCGGCCGACGAGGCCTGTTCGGTGGCGCCTTGCGAGACCTGCTCCGAGGCGGCCGACAGCTCCTGGCTGCCCGCCGAGACGTTCTCCGAGGCCGAGATGGCGTCCGAGACCACGCCGCGCAGGCGCTCGACCATGCGTTCCAGGGCGATGCCCAGCGTGTCCCTGTCCGACAGCGGCTTGGTTTCGACGGTCAGGTCGCCGTCGGCCACCTTGTCGGCGACGGCGGCGGTGGCGCGCAGGTTCTCGGTCATGCGGTTGACCGTGTCGACCAGGTCCTTGATCTCGTCGTTGGTCGTGATGTTGACGCGCTGGTCCAGGTCGCCCAGGGCGACGGCGTTGGCTAGGTCGGCGACCTTGCTCAGGCCCCTGCTGATGGTGATCGAGATCCAGGCCGCGGCGGCGCCGGCGATCAGCAGCGAGCCGATGATGACGGCGATCAGGAAATTGCGCGCGGCGGCGAAGGTCTGGTTGCCTTCCTCGTCGGCCGCCTTCAGCAGTTCGGTGTTGTGGGCGACCAGATCATCGACGCGCTGAGTGACGGCGTTGGTCAGCGGACGCTGGACGGTCGACATCATGGCCACGCCCTCGGCGCGGCGCCCCGCCATCATGGCCTCGCGCATCTTCAGGTCGATGGCGGCATAGCCCTCCCAGTCCTGGTTCAGCGCGGTCCACTTGGCCTTGCCTTCCTCGCTGTTGGTCTTGGCGATGCCCTCGTCGATCAGCGACTGGACGACCTTGCGCTGCTTCTCGGCCTTCGCGTTCTGGCTGCGCAGCTCTTCGTTGTCGGTGGCCAGGCCCATGTTCTTCTGGGCGCGGGTGATCTGCAGCAGGGCGATGTTGGCGGCCTGGGCGCGTTGCAGCTGCGCCATCGGGCCGACGATCATCGCGGTCTGGGCCGAGTTGATCTTGTTGAGCGCGTTGATGCCCAGCAGCGTCGAGGCCGTCATCAGGACGATGAGCAGACCGAAGGCCAGGCCGAGCTTGAGTTTGATCGTGAAGCGCATGTTGAAAGTCCAGCTCAGGCTTGCGGCGCGTTGATGGGGGTGACGACGGCGGTCTGGCCGCGCGCCGCGAAGATCTGGTCGAGGTCGGGGATGACGATCACGTCGCCGTCCCGGCGCGCCAGCAGGCGAATGAAGTCCGCGCGCCACTTCAGGCCGACGCGAGGGGCGTCCTCGGTGATGTCGTGGGCGATGGAGGTGACTTCGTGAACCTTGTCGGCGCGCAGGCCGATCAGGGTCGGCTCGCCGTCCAGGTCGTGCTCGATCACGACAATGCGGCTGTCGATCGTCGGCTCGGCGGTCTCCATGTCGAAGGCGACGCGCAGGTCGACCAGCGGGATGACCCGGCCACGGAAGTTGATCACGGCGCCGACGAACGGCGGCGCGCCCGGCACGTCGGTCTCGGGCAGCAGGTCCAGCACCTCGCGCACGAGGCCGGCCTCGAGGGCGAAGGTCTCGCCGCGCAGGTCGAAGGTCAGGGCCTCGATCGGGCCGGTCGGAAGTTCGGTGGTCATGTCCGGGCCCCTCTTCAGCTGGCAGCGCGCATCTGCGCGTCGTGGCGTTGGCCGGCAGCCACCAGACTGCCGATGTCGAGGATCAGGGCCACGCCGCCATCACCCAGGATCGTCGCGCCCGAGAAGGCGCCGGCGTCGGCGTGGAACGGCGACAGCGGCTTGATGACGGTCTGGTGGTCGCCAAGGATCTGGTCGACGACCAGGCCCACGCGCTCCTGGCCCGTGGAGACCACGACGATCTTCTGGTGCGGATCGGGCGCCGGGCCCGTCTTGAACATCTGGCGCAGGCGGATGAACGGCACCAGCTGGTCGCGCAGGGTGATCAGGCTGCGGCCGGCCGAGCGGATGTCCTGTTCGACCGAGAGCTCCACGCATTCCTCGACCGAGGACAGCGGGATCACGTAGCGGCCGTTGCCGACGCGGACCAGCAGGCCGTCGATGATGGCCAGGGTCAGCGGGATGCGCAGCGACACAACCGAGCCGTGGCCCGGCGTGCTGGTGATCTCGATCGCGCCGCGCAGGCCCTCGATGGTCTTCTTGACGACGTCCATGCCGACGCCTCGGCCGGACAGATTGGTGATCGCCGCCGCCGTCGAGAAGCCGGGAGCGAAGATCAGCTGCAGCAGCTCGTTGTCGCTCAGCACCTGGCCCGGCTGGATCAGGCCGTTCTCCTCGGCCTTGGCGCGGACGCGGGCGCGGTCGACGCCGCGGCCGTCGTCGGTGATGGTGATGACCACCTCGGCGCCCGACTGGCGGGCGGCCAGCACGATGTGGCCGGTTTCGGGCTTGCCGGCGGCGCGGCGCTGCTCGGGCGTCTCCAGGCCGTGGTCGGCCGAGTTGCGAATCAAGTGGATCAGCGGATCGGCCAGGCGCTCGATGACGGTCTTGTCCAGCTCGGTCGCCTCGCCCTCGGTCGAGAGCGTGATCGACTTGCCGGTGTCGCGGGCCAGGTCGTGGATCAGGCGGCGGAAGCGGCCGAACAGCTGGGCGATCGGCACCATGCGGACGACCATCATGGTGTCGCGCATTTCCGAGGCCAGGCGCTCGATCTCCTCGGCGACGGCGCGCAGGGCGATGTCGCTGCTGCTGGCCGCCAGTTGCTTGAGGCGCGACTGGGCGATGACCAGCTCGCCCACGCGGTCCATCATCTCGTCCAGGCGCTCGGCCGGGACGCGGACGGTGTCGCCGCTGGCCTTGGCGGCGCGGCCTTCGTTGGCGGCCTCGACCGGCGCGGCGGCGGCGGCTTGCGGCGCGGCCTCGGCGACGATCTCGGCGGGGGCTTTGGCCGGCGTCTCGACGGAGGCCCGGGCGACCGTCATGTCCTGGATGTCCAGGGTCATGTCGTCGATCACGAAGATGAAGACGTCCTCGATCGCGTCGCGGCCGTGCTTGGTTACCAGGGTCACGTCCCAGGCCAGATGGCACTCGGTCGGGATCAGGGCGTCGAAATCGGGAACGGCGTCGGTGACGGCGACGACGGTGCATTCGCCCAGCTCGCGCAGCTCGTCCAGCAGGGGCAGCGGGCGGGTGCCATTGACCAGGGCGTCGGCTGGCAGGCTGAACTTCACGCGCCAGGTCTTGAGGCCCGGGGCGGCGGGGGCGGAGGTCGGGTCAGCGGCGGCGGACGCGGCTGGCGTCTCGGTGGTGGAACCGCCGGCGCTGGCGACCACGCGGTGCAGCTCGGCCAGCAGGGCCTCGCCGGCGGCCGCTTCGGCCGGCCGGCCGTCGGCCAGGGCGCGCATGTGGTCCTGGCAGGCCAGGACGGCGCCGACCAGTTCGGACGTCGCGGCGACCTCGCCCTTGCGGACGCGGTCGAAGGCGGTTTCGCAGTGGTGGGTGAAGGCGGCGAGGGCGTCGAAGCCGAACATCGCGCCCGAGCCCTTCAGGGTGTGGAGGCCGCGGAACACGGCGTCCACCAGATCACGATCCCCGGGACGGTGGGCCAGGTCGAGCAGGCCCTGCTCGATGTCCTCGAACAGCTCCTGCGCTTCCTGGCGGAAGATCTCGACGGGATCCTGGCCGCTCACTTGGCGAGGACCTTCTTGACGACCCGGACCAGCTGCTCGGGATCGAAGGGCTTGGTCAGCCAGCCGGTCGCACCGGCCGCCTTGGCTTGCGCCTTGATCTCGGCGTCGGATTCGGTGGTCAGGAACAAGATTGGCACGCCCGCGCCGGCCGGGCGCTTGCGCAGCTCGCGGATCATGGCCAGGCCGTCCATGATCGGCATGTTCAGGTCGGTGACGATCAGGTCGAAGCCGCCGGCGCTGCCCTTGTCCAGGCCGTCCTGGCCATTGACGGCCTCGGTCACGGCATAGCCTTCACCGCTCAGGGCGATCTTGATCGCCTGACGGATGCTGGCGGAATCGTCGACGGTGAGGATCGCGGTCATTGAGCTGCCCCTTGAAGCCAGAACTGGGCGCGGTCCGAGGTTTCGTCGTCCAGGAATCCGCCGCGCCGCAGGACTTCCAGTAGTGAGCCGGCGGCCGGCTTGTTGAGCGACAAGCCGACGCCGTTTTCGCTCGCCTTACGACGAGCAGATTCCAAGAGTTGGACGAATGTCAGATCAGTTTCGGTCAGGTCCTCGACATCGATGACGACGCCACCCTGCTCGCGGAGCAAGGCTCCGAGCTGCTCGTGAGCTTCACCGATATTCGAAATCGTCACCTCACCGGCGAACGAGATCGTTCCTAATCCGACGTCAGACAATAAAGTCGCCCCCGCGACAAATATATATCGCCGATATGCGAAATATTTGGCTGTGGAAACTTTGTGGGTCTCGACCTTAAATTACGGTAAATGGGACAACCTGAGGCGGAGCGGCAATTTGTCTCGATTTTGCCGGCGGCGGGGGCTTCACGCGCGCCCGGACCTTCGCGACAAGGACCTTACCCTCAACGGTTGCGCTCGCGCCCGCCGACCCGCGACCGAATGACGCACCGAGGGTCAAGAAAAAGGGGCCGCGCTCAGCGCGGCCCCAGGAAAGGCGTCGATCTCGGGGGAGACGGCCTAGAACTTGTAGCGGACCCCGATCCGGTAGTTCGGACCGCTGGCGCCGTACGACTGGATCACCGGGTCGGTGTAGCTGTAGCGGGTCGCATTCTCGTCCGTGATGTTCAGCGCCTCGAAGGTGATGCTGACCTGCTTCAGCGGCGAGTAGCGCACCGACATGTCGACGTTGGTCGTCGACGCCGAGGCCCCGAACTCGTTGATCAGCGGGCTGTCGCAAGCCGAACCGTTGGCCTGCAGGCCCGGGTCACAGTTGCCCGAGGTCAGCGGATAGGTCGTCTTATAGCCGTCGCGCTTGGCCATCGAGACGCGGGCGTTGAACTTCTCGGTCTCGTAATAGACCGTCAGGTTCAGGCCCTTGGGCGAAGCGCCCAGCCACGGACCGGTTCCGTAGGTCGGCGGCTTGGTCACCGTGCCCGCGCCTGCGACGACCGTGCCCGGGTCGAGGATGTAGGTCAGCTTGGTGTCCAGCTTGGTCATGTTGAACTGGACGCCCAGGTTCTTGAAGTACCAGGGCAGGAAGGTCAGGTCCTGCTGGAAGTTGAACTCCCAGCCCTGCAGGTAGCCGCCGGGCGCGTCGCGGACCTGACGCGCCAGGACCGGGTTGTTGGCGTCGATGTAGGCGCGACGGAAGACGTCGCCGCCGGTCTCTCCCGGGAACTGCAGCTTCAAGGCCGCGATGGCGTCGGCGTCCAGGAAGTTCGATAGCGGCGCTTCGTAGAAGACCGTCTGCGGGAAGCTGTCGATGTCCTTGCGGAAATAGGCCAGGCTGATCAGACCGCCCTTGTTGAAGTACCACTCGGCCGCGATGTCGTAGGCCTTGCCGCGGAACGGCGACAGCTTGGTGTTGCCGACCGTGATCGTACCGCCGATCGACGAACCGTCGCCCGGAATGCTGATGCCGGTGACGGCCGGCGACAGGTTGCCCAGCAGCGGACGGGCCATGACCTTGGCCGCGGCGAAGCGGATGTAGAGGTTGTCGTAGGCCTCCCAGGTCAGGTTCCCTGACGGCAGGGTGTCGGTGTAGTGGTTCTCGCCTGTGATGCGACGGCCGGCGGTCGTCTCGCCATAGGCCAAGACGTCCGTCTCCGCCTGGCGCACGCCGACGTTGCCGAACAGGCGGCGGCCGCCCCAGACTTCGTAGTTGAAGTTGAACTGCGCGTAGTACGACAGGTTCTTCTCGGTCACGCCGAAGCTGGCCGTGCGGTTGCGCTTCCGGGTGATGCGGAAGTCGCCGTACTTGTTGATGCAGTTGCAGTCGAAGCCGAAGACGCTGCTGAACGCCTCGAGATTGGGCGCGAAGAAGCTGGTCGTCGTGCCCTCCGGCACCTCCAGGCCGTCGCCGAACTCAATCGCCTGGCCCAGCGATGCAACGGTGACCTTGGCTTCCTTCTCGGTCGGGTTCAGCAGGTCGCTGTTGCGCTCATACTGGTCGGTCGAGAACTCGAACTCACGCTTGGTGATACCGGTCTTTATGGTCCAGTTGTCGTCCAGATCGTAGGTCAGGTCGATCTTGCCGCCCTTGTAGTCGTTGATCGTCGTGCGCCGATAATTGCGCATGGCCGAGAAGCCCTTGACGATCCCCCACTGGCTCGGGTCGGCGGCGTTGAAGCCGACATTGAACTTGGGCATGGTCGTCGCGCCGCGCTCGTCGAAGATGAACGGTCCCTGCACGTCCATGGCGTTGAACTCGACCAGGGTGCCGACGTTGACGTTCTCCGAACGCGAGGTCCCGACCGACACCTGGGCCTTCAGCTTGTCGCTGAACTCGTGGTCCAGGTTGACCGACACCTGGCGGAAGTCGGTCGTGTAGGCGCCGCGGTCCGCGCCCGAGCGCCAGTCGACATTGGCCAGCTTCAGATATTCGGCGTTCTGGCCGACCACGTCGGCGTCCAGCACCTTGACCGCCGGACGGCCGATCAGCTGGCCGCGGAATGGCAGGGTCGAGGCCGGACCGGCGTAACCGGGCGACAGCGGGTTGGTGTAGTAGTCGTAGGCGTCCAGATTGTAGGGGTTGTAGCTGTAGGTGTAGCCCGCCACCGGGGCCGCGCCGTTCAGCGCCTGGCCGCAGTCGGTGCCGGGCGACAGCTCGGTCTCGGCGGCGAAGGTGCAGGTTCCGGGATACAGGCCGCGCAGCTGGGCGTCCGTCATCGTCGTGCCGGCGCGGGCCGTGGCCGTCGGGACGTTGGCGCCGTACGAGTAGCTGGCGTTGGTGTTGTTGCGGTTCAGGCCGACCGCGCCGATCTGGTAGTTGGTGCTGACGCTGTCGAACTTCGAATACAGGCCGTCGACGGTCAGGCGCGTGCGCTCGGCCAGTTGCAGCTGGAACGACCCGGTCAGGCCCAGGCGTTCGGTCTCGACGTTGCGCTGGTTCAGCGAGGCCAGGGCCGGGAAGCGGATCAGCGAATTGTTGCAGCCCGGCGTCGTCGGGGTCAGGCCCGCCACCGCTTGGGCGGCCACGGCTGCGCAGCCCGGATAGAGCTTGGCGTAGGCGGCCGGATCCGAGCCGGTCATCGCCGCATAGGCGGCCGGATTGGCCATCGGATTGTAGTAGTTGGCCGGATTGGCCTTGTAGGCGTCCAGCGCCGAACCCGTCAGGGTGGTCGGGATAAGGGCGCTGAACACCGTACCCGTCGGCGCGGCGAAACCGGCGCGGCCGGGCAGCTCGTCGCCAGTCCAGGTCGAGCCGCGATAGACGTAGTCCGACGAGCCGGTGCCGCGGTTGTAGCTGTCGTCCTCGGAGCTGCGCTTGGCCCAGGCGGCCGAGACCAGCACACCCATCTTGCCGTCGAACCAGCGGTCGGAGAACAGGCCGGTGATGCGCGGCGAGTGCTTCTTGCCGTTCTGGTAATAGGAATCCTCGGCCGAGAAGGCCATCTGGCTCTTCTTGTAGTCGAACGGACGGCCGGTGATCAGGTCGACCGTCGCGCCCAGCGAGCCTTCGTCGGCCTCCGCCGAGGACGACTTGCGCACGCGGACCGAGCTGAACAGCTCCGAGGCGAAAGCGTTGAAGTCGAAGGCGCGCGAGCGGTTGGGGCTGGAGCCGGCGTCGTTGGCCGCACCCGTCGACAGCGCCTCCATGTTGTTGATCCGTACACGGCTGAAGTCGCCCGACAGGCCGCGCACGCTGATGGTGCGGCCTTCGCCGTTGTCGCGGTCGATCGAGATGCCGGGCAGGCGCTGCAGCGACTCGGCCAGGTTGGAGTCGGGGAAGTCGGCGATGTCCTCGGCGTTGATGGCGTCCATCATCACGTCCGAGTTCTTCTTCAGGTTCAGCGCGCTCTGCAGGGAGGCGCGATAGCCTGTGACGACCACCTCGCTGACGGTCTCGGACGGCGCGGGCGCGGCGGTCTGGGCGGCGACAAGGCCCGGCGCGGCGGCGGCGAACGCGGCCGTGGAGATGCCGGCGAGCAGCAGCGCCCGACCCCGGCGCCTGTTTCGATCGATGTTCATTTGGTTCCTCCCCAATTTGCTTCGTGGTTTTCGGCGGCGGGCTCTTTGTTTCGTCCCGTCGCCGGATGGCGGCCGCTTCAGGCGGCCCGTGGCGTCGGCCAGGCGCGGTGATCAGGCGACATCGGGATCGCCCCGCGCGGCGTTGAGGTCTCGGACCAGCTGCCGGTCGGGGCGAAACAGGATCGTTCGCTCGCCGCCCAGTTCGCGGGTCTGGCCGTTGATGGGATTGACGAGGGCGTAGGGGCGCGCCTGGCGGACGGCCAGTTCGCCGATCCGCGGCACGTCCAGGCTGTGGCCGTCCAGCAGCGCCTGGCGCATGCGGCGCAGCAGCGCGCCGACGAACAGATCGTTCAGCTCGCGATCCAGGCTGCGCGAATAGTCCAGAAGGGGTTGCACGAAGGCGCCGTCAACGCGCATCGCGGCCTCGTCCGGCCGGGGCGCATCGCGCAGGGCGATCGATATGGCTCAGGGCTCGCACGCGGCCGCCTCCCTCCCTCGCGACGAAAAACGTCGCTTTCCCGGTTGGACACCGGTGTCACTTCATTCGACATAAACATGCCGAATTTGGATTAGAAAGGGAAAAGTTACCGGTCACATGCGATTTTCAAAGCAATTTATTGCTCAAAATTGAGACCAATTATGGTTCAACGAATGAACTTCCCTCATCCGCACAACAAAACCTCCCCGGTTGGGATTTATTTGCCGGCGCATTGAATGGCAGGCCGCGAGGCCGCATCGTCGGCGAAAGACCGGCGCATAACGAATGGGAGGAGCCGTGGCGAAACCGCAACGGCCGCGCGCCGACGAGAGCGCGTGGACCTGGAGCCGGCGCGCGGTGTTCCGTGAGAGCTACTGCGACGACTGGGAGGACCTGCGGCTGTTCCTTCGCGCGCGCTTCGGCCCCGGGCCGCCCGAGCCCGAGGACCTGGCGCAGCAGGCCTTCGTCAAGCTGGGCGAACGGCCGGCCGACCAGGAGCACGAAAGCCCGCGCGCCTTCGTGTTCCGCGTGGCCATCAACCTGGCGCGGGACGCCCTGCGCCGTCAGAAGATGGCCTATCGCCTGGTCTCGGCGTCGGCACCGGCGCTCGAGCCCGACGCCGCGCCGGACGCCGAGCGGACCATCATCGCCAAGCAGGAGCTGGACGTGCTGAACCGCGTGGTCGAGGGCCTGCCGCCGCGCCATCGCCGGTTCCTGGCCGACAACCGCGTGGCCGGCCTAAGCTTCGCCGAGATCGCCCGCCAGAACGGCGTCTCCGAGGCGTTGGTGCGCAAGACGGTGGGCGAGGCCGTCGCCGCCTGCCAGCGCGCCGTCGCCGGCGGCCCGATAGACTTTCGAGGATTGTCACGTGAACGCAACCGCCGCGCCTGACGGCGACGTCGAGGACCAGGCCCGGGAATGGGCCCTCTCCGTGTTCGGCGAACGACTGTCGCCCGAGCGCGCCGAGGCGCTTGGCCAATGGCTGGCGGCCGATCCGCGCCACGCCCAGGCCTATGACCAGGCCGAGCGCCTGATGCTGGCGCTCGGCGACGTCGACGCCCTGGCCCGGCGACCGGTCCGAGATCGTCGCCAGACCTGGCGCTGGGCCGCCGCCGTCGCCCTTCCCCTCGCCGCCTGCCTGGCGATCGGCGTCGGCGTCGCCGCCCGCCCGACGATCCTGGAAAGCGGCCGCGCCGTCCGGACCCTCACGCTCGCCGACGGCAGCCTCGTGACCCTGGCTCCCGAGACGCGCCTGAAGACGACCGGCTGGCTGGGCGGACGCCGCTATGTTCTGGAGCGGGGCGAAGCGCTGTTCGATGTCCGTCACGCGGGCGGACGCCCGTTCCAGGTTGATGCGGACCGGACACGGGTAACCGTGCTGGGCACGCGGTTCGAGGTACGCCGCGCCGAGAGCGGCGAGATCGCCGTGGCGGTCGCGCGCGGGCGCGTGGCGGTGCGTCGCGACGCCGGCGGCCCGGCCTTCGACGCCGTCCTGTCCCGAGGCGACAGCGTCACGCTGGACCCCCGCGAGACGCGGCGGACACGCCTGGCCGATCCGGAAGCCATCGCCGACTGGCGCCGCGGCCGCCTGAGCTACGCCTCCGCCCGCCTGATCGACGTCGCCAGCGATATCAGCCGCTTCTCGACCGTCCGCGTCGTCGCCAGCCCCGCCGTGGCCGACCTGCGCCTGACAGCCAGCTTCCGCGCCGACCAGGCCGGAGCCTTCGTGGCCAACCTGCCCACGGCCCTGCCGGTCGAGGTGACGCCCCGCGCCGACGGCGCCCTGGTCGTCACGCCCAGAACCACGTCCGCGCGAAACGGGAAATAGAGAGCAGAGAGGCGAACGCGCCAACGCCCGCGCCGAGCCGGATCACGGCCGCCGCGTCGATATCAAAGGCTTGGGAGAAAATGGCGCGCCCGGAACGATTCGAACGTCCGACCCTCAGATTCGTAGTTGATCCGAGCCGGTTCTCAGAAATTACGCCATCGCACGCCAGAACACTACAAACATTTGTAATCAAAAAGAAATTGGCGCCGCTCGTCGCACGCGCTAGGGTTACATCGTAATTCAAACCGTAGACCATTGTTTGCAAAACCCCAGTGCAAAACCCAGTGCAGTTCGGTTTGAGGGATGTAGCTGGAGCGGCGAAATGGCGGATTTGAAGATTGCGCTGAGCGACCGAGCGATCACCCAACTGCCGCCTCCTTCGGGCAAGCGGTACACGGTGCGCGACACTGACTTGAAGGGCTTCCAGCTCGTGGTCGGCGCACGGCGGAAGACGTTCGTCGTGCAGGGCGAGTACTGGGAAGACGGCCAACGCCGGGGCAAGACAGTCTCTATCGGGTACGCTGGCGAGCTGAGCGTCCGAGAGGCCCGGGTCAAGGCCAAGACCCTTCTGGCCAAGATCGCGAGCGGCGAACTGATCCGCGAGGAAGAGGCGGCCGCTCAGGCCGCGGCTGCCGAAGCTGCGCCTCCCGTCATTCCCATCGGCGGCGTGACCCTTCGACAGGCTTGGGCCCGCTACAAGACCGCCTTGGAGCGCAAGGATCGTAGCGAAGCGACGATCGACGGCTACGAGGACCACGTTGAGCGATTGCTGGCCGACTGGCTGGACAAGCCCCTTCGGGAGCTCGGAGAGGATCCCTCGCAGGTCGCGACCCGCCACGATCTGCTGACGACCAACAACGGACCCAGCGCCGCTAATGGCACGATGCGGACCCTGCGGGCGATCTACAACCACGCCCGCAAGAGCCACCCGTCCCTGCCCCCCGAGAACCCGACCCTCGCGGTCGATTGGAACGTCGAAAAGCGACGCGACACGGCCATGGGCATCGACGATCTACCTGGGTGGTTCGACCAGGCTCGGCGCCTGCGTCACCAGGTCCGTCGTGAGTTTCATCTTTTCACCCTGCTCTCGGGCAGCCGGCCAGGCGCGCTGCTGCAGTCCAAGGTCTCGGACCTGAACCTGCGCGAGCGCATCCTGCATATCCCGCGCCCCAAGGGCGGCGCGAAGAAGGCCTTCGACATCCCGCTCTCACGGCCAATGATCCGATGCCTGATCAGAGCCATGCGGGCGGGTCGCGAACTGCTCCCCGATCAGGCGCGCATCTGGCTGTTCGTCGGCGAGAGCGAGGACGGGCACATGGTCGAGCACAAGGAAAAGCGCGAGGTCCTCGACAAGTGGGGCAACGACCTTCGGCAAACCTACAGGACGCTGGGTCAGGAGGCGGAGCTCTCCGACCTCGACATGCACCTGCTGATGAACCACAGCCTGCCGGGGGTGAACGCCGGCTACATCACGCGCGCCAAGCTGATCACGGGCCATCTGAGGACGGCCCAGGAGAAGCTGTCGGCGCTGATCATCGCCAGGAGCGGGGTCGACGCTCCGGTGTGGCCGCGCCTGCCCTCGCGGAAGATCGGTGATCCGCTTATCGACCCCACGCTTCCAGATCCGCGATCGCTGGCGGCGAGAGCCATGGCTGCCTAGGCGCCTCGAACGACGATCCACGCACGGGTTGCATTTTCCGGAAAATGCAACCAAATCCTAGCTTCACCTTGTGTGAGGCGGGTCGTCATGAAGTTTGAAGTCGAGATCGATGACGCGTTGATCGAGCGGTTGACCGACGTGATCGCTCAACAGCTCAAGGACGATCCAGAGAAGCGAGAGCAACTAGCCGCATTCGCTGTGGCGGAGGTGATCGGCTGGATGTCGGCCCAGGTCACCCACACCTCGATGACCGACCAGCACACGGCATGGCTGGAGAAGCTTCTGCCATTGTTCTTCGGTGATCAGCCACCGACCGCCGAGCGCATCTATAATGGCTTTTCCGTCCCCTACGGTCGCGCCGCCTACATCGCGCGCGTCTTGTTGGAAAAGCAGCACTCCGACTGGCGGAAGAAAGCTCGCCAGACGCTTTTGACCGCCCTCACCACCGATGAGCGGAAAAAGGAGGTCGAAGAAAACCTCGGCCGAGGTGACGCACTTCGCTACGTGCCCGTTTCGCTCGACTCGGGCGCTTATCGCGAACTGACAGTTATGGTCGCGGAAATCTTCGAGGCTGACCCGCCGCTGGCGCCTCCCGTCGTCAAGGCTGCGGGCCTTGGACGACGCACCGTCGAAATCCCTTCCCAACTCTTCGAACCCCTCATCGCCAAGCTCGAGGCCTGATCATGGAATCGACCACGCTGGTCTCTCTCTCCGGCTCCCTGATGAGCCTTTTTGGACTCTTGGTGAGCTTGTTCTCGATCCACCTGGGCAACTGGCTTTCCAAGCTGCAAGCACTGCGCACCAAGTGGGACGTCAACAGCGGCTCGGGCGACTCTGAGCGCGCTGCACGACGAGAATGCCGCTTCGCACTTGTGGAGATCTACAACTGGCAACCGTTCGTGATGACCACGATCATCGCCGGCTTCGGCGTAGCCGTACTCTGCTTCTTCAACGGCGTTCGGCTCGCCGCACAGGTGAGCTTTCCCAGCGGTTATGTCGGCCTCTACAACGGCTTCTTCGGGATCATGATCACCCTGCAAATTGTCCTGCTGGTTTGGGGTTGCCTGGTGGGCTCGAAATTGAAGGCCGATGTCGACAAGGCCTATAAAGCGCCGGCGCCGAAGGCGAAGTGATGCTGGCCCGGCGAGCCGCCGGGGCATACCTCAAAGAGGCTTTGGGTAGAGGGGCGTCGCTCAATCCCTACGAGGTCCGCACCTACCAAGTGACCGCTGCCTTTAAGGCCGCGACCCAGCTTTGCAATGGCCACAACGCCGTTCTCACCTTGCCGACCGGCACGGGCAAGACCGTGATCTGCGGGATGACCGCCGCGCTTTTCAAACAGGCGCGGCCGGACGCCCGTGTTGTCATCACAGCACCGCGCAGAACGCTTCTCAGCCAGCTCCATGCCCGGTCGCGATGGCTTAATCCAACCGCGTCCACTGCGATCGTCGGCGCGGATCCACGGCAGGACGACCGGTTCGTCCGGGCGGCGTTTCACCACGTGCCGATTGTCTTCGGGATGCCGGAATTCCTGACGCGGAGGCTCCAGCGCCGGGTCGTTCCTCAAGATCAGGTCGCAAGCATCGGACTGGTTATTGTCGACGAGTTCGACGCCTTTCTCACATTGCGCTACTTGGCCAAGGGCGTCGTCGCCGGCTTCCACGAGGCCTTCGCCGAACTCCGGGCGGCAATCCCTGACGACTGCCGACTGCTCTTGGTGAGCGCGACAACGCCAGAGGCGAGTTCACCCGATCCCGGCGCGTCGCTTGATCGCCGGCAAGAAGTGAGCGCCCAGGTCGCGTTCCGCAGCTTCCTCGATGAGGCCCTGAACCCCGAGTATGTGACGATATCGCCGCGCTACTACGAGGCTTATATCCCTCATGCCGAACTCGCTTTTGTGGCGGTCGACGATCTAGAGGTTCGTGACCTCGACCAGGCGATCGACGATGATGTCAGCCTGACGATCAATTGGATCTCCGGCGCCATCGGCGCGTGGATCGATCCAACCTACGTCCTTCCGAGACTCCCCATCATACTGAGCGGGCGCATGGGCCTATTTCCAGGCGGACCCAAGCTGGCGGGCGACGGCCCCCTGAAAGGATTGCTGGGACGGCTGTTGTTTCTCAGCCATCTGCCTGACTTCATCTACGAGGATATGGCCGAAGGCGTCACTTGGCGGATCGAAGAGACAACCCGTTTCACCAGCGAACTCGACGCTCGCATGAGAACGACCGAGAAGAGGATCCAGGCCTCGATCCCAGACAAGCCCGACGCACCTATTCGACGACCAAAACTCGGCGCCAAGTTCGCCGCGCTTGAAAAAATCCTAGCCCGCCATGCCGATGAGCGAGGCGTGATCTTCTTCCGGTATGTCAGGGTGCTGGAAGCCGCCGCCTTGGCCTTGCGGGGACAAGGTTGGAACCTCCTGGTCGTGCATGGCGAGCGAAGTCTACAGGACAACGACGCGGCGTTGGCCACCTTCAGGGCGACACCAGGCATGCTGCTGCTGATCACACGCGATACCGGCAAGCGCGGCCTGGATCTCCCGGAGGGGGACTTCGCGGTCTTCTATAGCCCCAAGGCGCGCGAAGACGTCACCTGGCAAGAAGTCAGCCGGATTCGCAGCACGATTGGCTCGCCCAAGCAGACCTACATCATGTTCTATGCGCAGACGGGAGAAGCCGAAAAGACAGCCAACATGCTCGAGGCTTTGGAGCGCACGACACATTCAAAGGCGATCAAGATCATCACGGTCAGCGATCTGACGACCGTCGACTGAGGTCCGCGCTCTGCAGCATCGTCCAATCGCCAGCTTCGCCAGTGAGCTACCCGAACGCTACGCCGACCGCAAAAGCAGCGGTCGCCACCCAAGTAGCAACGGAGCTCTTCATGTCCAAAGCCCTGACTATTCTGGCCACGGCGGCCGGTCTGGCCACCGCCACCATGGCGACCGCGGCCGAGACCGCGCGCCCGACGATCGTCCTTGTTCACGGGGGCTTTGTTGATGGTTCGGGCTGGCAGGGCGTCTATCGCCAGCTGACCAAGGACGGCTACCCGGTGACCGTCGTCCAGAACCCCACGACCTCGCTGGCGGACGACGTGGCCGTGACCAAGCGCGCCATCGCCGCCGCGCCGGGCAAGGTGATCCTGGTCGGTCACTCCTATGGCGGCGTGGTCGTTTCCGAAGCCGGCAATGATCCCAAGGTCGCGGGCCTGGTCTACATCGCCGCCTTCGCGCCGGACGCTGGAGAGTCGGTCTCCTCGCTGATCGCCAATCCCCCGCCTGGCGCGCCAGTCCCCCCGATCCTTCCGCCCGTCGATGGAAACCTCCTTCTCGACCGATCCAAGTTCGCCGCCTCCTTCGCCGCTGATGTGAAGCCGGCGGATGCGGCCTTCATGGCGGACTCGCAAGTGCCTTGGGGCGTCGCGGCTCTACAGGGCGCGATAACGACGCCGGCCTGGCGGGCCAAGCCCAGCTGGTATCTGGTCGCCACCGACGACAAGATGATCCCGCCGCCGGCGCAGCGCGCCATGGCTGGACGAGCGCAGGCCGACGTCACCGAGACGCCTGGAAGCCACGCGGTCTATGTCGCCAATCCGGCCATCGTCGCACAGGTCGTCGAAAAGGCGGCTACGTCGGTTCAGGCCAAGTCGGCGGCGCGCTAAGCTCACCCGCGAATATCCAAGGTCGAGGCGGACGTGGAGCGATCAGAAGGAGCTGTTCAGGTGGGTGGTGTCGACATCCGTGTCGCGCCTTCTCGCTTCCAGGCCAGAGGCGTCTTCGCGGGCGACTTCAACCTGTTTGAACTGCGCTACGACCTCCCCCGGGTCGCGCCGCGTGGACGCGTGCCCCAGCGCACCGACGTCTACGCGGTCAGCGTCCGCCTTGCTCCGGAGTCGAGTGAAGTCGCGATGGGCGGCCGGGCGAGACTGATGTCGACCCAGGCCGGCCAGGCGCGGATCTACTACGTGCCGGATGTCGACTGGTATGCGTACCACTCGCCGCGCCACTCCCTGGAAATCCTGCTAACCCGAGAGTTCCTTGATCGGGTGACCGAGGACCTGGGGGCGCGTCCGATCGAGCAGTTGGGGTATGGCGCCGGCGTCGTGGACGACGCGGTGCTGACCCGGTTCGCCAAGATGGCTCTGCCGTTCGTGGCGCAACCAGAGTCCTTGGATCCCCTTTGGGGCGACCAGTTCATGTGGTCGTTCGCGACCTATGTGGGCGCTCGCCATGGCGATCTGGCGACCACGCGTCCGACGATTGGCGGTCTCTCACGATGGCAGATGCGCGCCGCCCGCGACATGATGGAGGCCTCACTCGCCGAGGGCACAACGATCGAGGCCTTGGCCCAGCTCTGCGGCGTGCGCAAAAGCCAGTTCGCCCATGCCTTCAGCCGCTCCTTCGGCGTCTCGCCCTACCGCTGGATGATCGAGCGTCGCATCGCTAAGGCCAGAACCATGCTGACCTCAGGCGCCTGTATCGCCGAGACCGCCTTGGCTTGTGGCTTCGTCGACCAAAGTCACCTCTCCAGGGCGTTCAAGCGCAGCGTCGGCTGCTCGCCAGGGGCGTGGCGGCAAACCCTGATGGCTTGATCCCTGCCTAGCCACGAAAGGGTAGGACGCGGATGCCAAGGCCAAAGGCCGGGCATCGGCGCCCGTCGGCGAGACCGGGGGTGCAAGCGGAGTAGCTGCCTTCACGGGGACCCGGCTGCAAGGCGCAATGCGCCTGAAGCAGGGCGGAAGGCGGCTCGAAGCGCGCCCGGGGCGGAGCCCCAAGCCTGCAGGGATCCGTCTGCGATGAAGTAACTCCCGCATCACCGCCATCTGAGACCGGGAAGCACGCCTAGGACGATCCATGTCAGCAGATTGGCGACATATCCACAGGGAAATGCGTCTATTTGTTCTTCAATGACGACAATGGCTTACCGGTCTCGGAAGTGGAAAAAGTGGTCCGTAGGGGGTCTGTAGCCCCCCTGTTGCATCCGCTGCTCCACAACACGACGCTCTTGACCGACACGGCGGTTTCGCCACCCATACCCGAAGGGATTTCCGCAATTCATGTTGCTGAGGAATCCCGCATTGTCCCTCCCCCGAAAGCCAAGCCAATCGCCGTCGCCCGCGGTGTCCGTGCGCGACCGCATCACTGTAATCATCCTCGGGATCATCAAGATCGAGGGGACGGGCAAGGGGGTGGCCTGGGCCACACGTCTGGGCATGACCGCCTTGATCATCGCGGCGCTGAAGATGCTGCTGCCGCTCGTCCATTGATCGCCCCTCAATGGCCTAGCTAGGGTGCGATCATGGAAGAAGAAAAGATCATCGGCCTGATCTTGGGCTCGTCCGTCATCGGTGGCGTGATCAGCGGTCTTATCGCTCAGGGCGCGCCGTGGTGGCGCGAAAGGCTCGCCGCCAACAAGACCGCGGCGTTCTCGGCGCTTCGCCTAGCCTTGTTGCTGGAGGAGTTCGCGGGGGACTGCGCCAGCCTGTATGGCGACCATGACACTTACCGGTCATCCCGGGGTGGGGCGGGCGCGTCTGCTAGACGCCTCCCCGAGTTGAAGGAATATCCCTCTGATATCGCCTGGCAGGCGCTTGGGACGGACCTGACCACCAAGGTTTTGCACTTCCGAGTGGTCCGTGCCGACGCCGGCGCAATGATCTCGGCGGACGCAGAGTTCGCGGACCAGTGGGACCATCCAAACCTGATCGCGGAGACAGCTCTT
The DNA here is from genome assembly GCF_019931575.1 of Caulobacter segnis. NCBI lineage: Bacteria > Pseudomonadati > Pseudomonadota > Alphaproteobacteria > Caulobacterales > Caulobacteraceae > Caulobacter > Caulobacter segnis. The sequence continues at coordinate 4,579,704 of NZ_CP082923.1, forward strand.
AAGATCGGCCTGAAGGCGCTGGCTGTAGCCCACGACCTTCGGCGAGCCCGCAAGCTGGCGCCCGCCCATGTCTCGCTCGACCGCACGACCGAGGCCTACCTGACATCGGCCCTGGCGCGGATCGCCGAGCGAAGCGCCAGGCTCGCCGCGCGTGGCCATGACGAACTGTAGAGCGTCGAAGGGACCGACGTTCGTCAGCGGGAGACGTCCTTCCGGAGGATCGTTTCCAGCTCACCGGGTTCGTAGAGCGGACTGCGATGGTCGTTCGCCTCAAGGTACTCGACATAGCCTTCGGTGGTCGGCCCGCCGAGATTGATCGCCAGCTCCTCTCCGAACAGACAGACCACCGCGTAATACTCGTTCGCAGGCGTCGCCAGGATCGTGAACCCGTGGAGCACTTGGTAGGCCTCCGCGTCGAAGAGCGCGTTCTCGTCATAGATGCGGCGTTGGTGAATCGGCCATTCGGCCGGCTGATCCCCCTGACGCGCGAACCGTCGGATGGCGGCGAGCTCAGACACGTCAAGCACTTGGTCGGTCGTAAAACCCTCGCGCAGTAAGCGGTCGGCCAAGACCTCAACACCCACCTTCGCGGCGAAACGGCTGAGAAGGCGCGTGTCTGGCGGATCCGGCACGACCACGTAGAACTGCCCAGACGAAATAGATGAGAGCGCTTGTAGGAGGCGATCTTTGTCCTCCGGTCGCCACGGCTCGACCGAAAGACCGTCTTCGGTCTGGTACAACGCGACAGCCATCCTGGCGGCGGGGAAAACCGCCTTCACGGGAATGGGCAGGCCGCGCTTGTTCCGGACTTCCTGGCGGTGGCGCAGATGAATGAAGAAGTCCGAGTTGAGGAGCGGCCCCTCCACCTTCCGGGCAAAGTAGTTGTTGCAGCGATCACAGACCACGCCGGGGGCCAACCAATGGTCCACGTTGCCGAGGCTTTCAGGCAGTATGTGCTCTCGGCTCTTTGAGCCTGCCGAGTCCTCGGCGCAGAAGATGCAGCGCACGATCCGCCCCCTTACCCGAGCCGCACAAGCCCATCGAAGGCATGGTTCAGAGCCCGCCAGTCTCCGGCCTCGAGCCTGAGAAACGGGACCTTCAGTTCGATAGCGTAATTTCTGGCGACAGCCTCGGCTCGCGCTTGTTGGTGGGCGAGAGTTTCCACACTGCGATCGGGCCTGAAGCGGGCGTCGGCGAGGCGGCGGGCGCGGAGGGCCACGGGGTCGTCATGGACGAAGGCGACCAAGTTGGGGGCCAAGCCGGCGACAGCGCTGAGCGGGACGTCGACGAGCTGTTGATCGTTGTCGATGATGCTGTGCCCGTCGAACAGCACTGGCCGGTCGGGGGCAGCCTCACGGGCTATCTGGAAAGTGGCCACCAATTTGGCCTGGTTATCACGAACCACGTCTGCGGGCGCGGTTCTCAGCGCCTCGCCAGTTGTCCGCATAGCCGCGCGCATCAGGGCGCTGGCTTCCAGATGTAGGACCTCCGGGCGCTGGGCGGATAGCTGGCTGGCGATCCAGCCCTTGCCGACGCCGGAGAGACCAAACATCGCCACCACCGGAGCCATCATCACACCTCGAACCCTAGTTCGAGGCGGCGACGGATCGGGGCGAAGCGTTCGGTCGGAAGGCTACAGATGGACTGGGGCGGGCTGCCGTTGAAGACCCCCTCGCCGGTCAGCGTCGCCAAGGGCACTGTCGGGTCCAGGTGGCCGATGAGCAAGAAATCGATCACGCGGACGGGGGCAGCCCTCTCAGCCACCATCTGGCGCAGCTCGGTCTCCGAGAAAACCGATCGCTTGGCCGTCAGGCGCACCAACTCTTCCACGTCATCGGTCTGCGAGACACGCTCGACGACGCCAACGCTGGTGATGGCTTGGGACGACAACATCCCCCCGGTCTTGGACTGGTAGAACAGCAGGACGTCGCCCGGATCCAGCTTGGTCTTGGACCGACACAGATAGACCTTCCGGATGGTGTTGCCGGGCGTGCGATCGCGTCCGCCCGTGATGAGCGCAGGCTCATCGGGAAAGAGCGGCATGGGCGCGGCGAACGCCAATTCTGGAAAGAGCTTCTGGTGGTAATCGCCTTGGATCGGAACGCAGAAGACACGAGCCGGGTCGTCGGCGACAAAGCGCGGATAGTTCGTGCGAACCGTCGTGAAGAGGTCAGGACCCGCTTCCGACCACTCAAGACGCTCCTTTGAAAGCGGCTTTTCGAATATGAGCTCGCCGTCGGCATGGGCCGCGGTCTGCAGGAAGCCGTAGTACTCCAGAAGGCGGATCAGCGTTTCCTGATTGGCGTAGGTGGTGACGTAGGTGAGATCATAGCCGTTACGCTGGGCGTACCAGAGGACCTGCTTGAGTAAGAGTTCTCCCAGCTTCTCGCCGCGGTACTCGGGGCGCACCTTGAAAGTGCAGATCTTCAGGATCTTCTCGCCTGGAAGGGTGACAGCCGCCTCGGTTCGACGCTCGTCCTTGCGCACGACGATCCCCGCCAAGGCGCTGTCCACGGTCACGACCCAGCAGGGCCGATGCTCCTGAACGCACTTGCCCCACCACACATTGAAGTCGGGATAGCCTTCGCGCAGGCTGTCAAAGATTTCGTCGGATTGATCGACCTCATAGGCCTTGCGCTCTTCGATCAGCGGCAAGGCCACGGGTGTTGGATCGAACGTCCGACGCAGCCAGGCGAGCGCATCCGCGACGGTCAGTACCTGGCTCGCCAGCGGCGACAGCTTGACCCGGCCGTGGATCCCCAAATCTTCCGTGATCAGAAGATCGACGGCCTTGAGATCCAAGGCGTGAAGCAGCGCAACATCAACTTCGTCGTTGGGCTTGCGAATAGCGCCGAACTTGGCTTCCAGCGCCGCCTTCTCGGGAAGCTTGGGGGCTTTCAGCTCCTGAAACTTGCGGACCTTGCTGAGCGAAATTTCCCGTCGGGTCGCATCCTTGTCTCGGCCGATATCCGCCAGCGCCGCCTCGTGGACGAAAACGCCGACCGTGAACTCGGCGCACTTGCGCACGAGCTCGGCCAGGGCCGGATCCACCCGCTTGGGGTCCTCCAGTCCAATGAAGACGTTCGTGTCAATTAGTAGCTTGAACGCGCTCATGATTCAGCAGGGGATAGTATTCCTGCCGAAGGTACATGAAGGATTGCGGCGCCACGAAACCAAACTGTTCCTTGAGATCCGCCGCCGCGACTTGTCGGGCGAACGGGCGGACATCTTCGAGAAGAATGGCGTAGCCCTCGTCCAGACCGCTGAAGTATCCGTCGAAGGTCTCACGATCGATGCAGGCGGCTTCGCCATGCTGTTCCCACAGATCGTCTAATTGCAGACGGCGGACGCCGCTGATGCTTGCCGAACCGACGATCGCTTGGGTCGGACTGGTTGAGTAGATCAGAATGATCGCGCCGGGCGCAACCGCCTCGGAGAAACGACGGCGAAGCTCGACGGTCTTCACGCCCTCCACGATCTTCTCGACGTGGGTGGGGTGAATGCTGACCAGAAAATCGCGCCTGCTGGACTCTTCAGCCATGCCATCATCCCACTAATTGGTGCTGGCCAGTGAATCACACCCAGATTCAGTGTCCAAGCGCTATCTGAGCGGCGCGAACCTGACCGCCGACGAAGCCAAATCCCAAGTCATTGCGCCCAGAATTGACCATGAACAAATGAAGAACATTTGAGATTCGATCAAGCGCCTCAACTACCCTCGCTCCTCGCTGCTAGGGGTTCGGCCACGCCAAAAGACGGGCTCCGCAGTCCGCCATCGTCCTCCTCGGTGGCGGGATATCCAAAGGTCGCCGCGCCTTGGGACGGCCGAGCGTGAGGGAAGCTACTCGAGGCTCGCCCGGTTGGACCTCAGCGCCTCGAGCATGAGCTGGCGCAGTCGCCCCTGCGCCGTCGCACGCTGCCTGGCGAGGGCGATGAACTTAGCGTCCGGCCGTACGAACCCGCTTGAGCCCAGCGCGTCGAAGTGTTCTTCAAACGCGGCGCACAGAACGATGAACGCATCGATCGCTTCCGGGAGCGGATCGGTTGGGATCTTGCGCGCAAGCCAAGCGTCCAAGCTCAACCCCGCCTTGGCTGCGCGGCCTTCTTCGTAGACACGCTTGGAGCCCACCAGCGAGGCCCGCAGCGCTTCAAGAACTGGCTCCCGCGGCCTGGGCTCGTAGCTGCGCACCCGCCGATTGCGTGGCCTCCGATCAAAATCAAAATTTGCGGCATAGGAAGGATCGGCGACGAAGGCGATGTGGGGCTCGCGCAGCGGCTTTGGCGTGATGTCATAGAGCTCCCCGTCGGGGCTCTTCCAGACGCAGTGAAACTCGGCGGTCAACAGACCGGGCGGCCACTCCCAGATGGTCCAGCCGTAGACGGGAGCACCACCGTCGGCGGCCACCTTGAGGCGGACGCCATCGCTGCACCAGCCGTAGCGCCCGTTCGGATCGTCGATGACCGCCACCTTCCGGAGAGGCTCTCCGCCAAGGCTCGCGCTGAAGACTTCGATGGCCGGGGTGATCTCCGCGGGCGTGGTCTCAGGGTTGTTGGCCAGCGTTCTGCGCTCGTCGGCCAGTTTCTGCGCCGCAGCGACCCTGATCTCTTCGTCCGACATCAACATCAGTGCCCCCTCTCCAAAACAGCTCAGTCTTCGTCAGGCACGGAAGGCCCGAAATTTTCCGCGTCGAGGAAGCGCCCCGTCATGTTCTGAGCGGTAATCGGCAAATCCAGAGGGCCCAGAAGGCGGTCCTTGCCCTGGGTGTTCAGGATTGGCTGCAAATCGAAGATCAGTCGCGCCTCGACAGAGTCGAGAACCTCCTGGCGCATAGCTGTGGGATGGACCCACTCGACCGGGAACGAGTGATCATCGTCGTCGTCAAGCTGCAGACCGGCGAAGTAGATCCGCTTCTTGAGCCCGTCATAGTCGGGATGATGAAGTGCGCTCAGCGCGGCGTGGCCGGACCGGAACCGATGGTGCTTGGAATTGGTCTGCCCGACATAGACGCACACCTCCTCTTCGCCTCGCTCGACGGTGATCAGATAGATCGCATAGGACCGGAGAGGCGGTTCGCCCAGGGCGGCGCGAACACGATCTGCCTCCGCCAACTCCGGCGCCCAACCCGGGAGACGCCGGCCGAGCAGCTCGCAGGCTTTTTCGATATAGGCCTGGGTTTCCTCCCAGGTGCTGTCGAAGGGCCTCAAGGCGACGTTGCACGCCTCGTGAAGATCGACCCTTAGGTCAATGGCCAGCCAGGCATGCCGGAGGAAGAAATCCTCCTGCGTGATGTAGGCCAGAGACTTCTGGTAGTAGCGCCCGCCCGAAAGCCAGGGCGTAAGAGGTCGGTCGTAGCTCATCGGTGGGTCTGTCGATTTTGGATCAGCCTCAGAGATCCGCCGCGCCGTCGAGGTCAGTGAGCCGTTCGGGCATCTCCAACAGCTTGAGGGCGGCGGCGGTGATCGCTTCGGCGATGGAGGGATAGGTTTCGGCGGAGCTGATGGCCACGCCGGTCGGGAAGGTGATGGTGGCTTGGTAGCCGTTGCCCTTGGGCGTGGCGCTCAGCGTGATCTCCGACATCACCACAATCTCCTTCATGCGGGCGAACGCGCCCTGATCCTCGCGCGCCCGATCGTTGGCGGCCAAGCTCAATCCGGTGCGAAGTACTTCGCGAATTCGCCTTGAACGGGGATCTCGTAGGCCTGCGCCAGGGCGACAAGCTGGATTCCAATCGACTTGCGCAGCGCCCGCAGCGCCTGCTCGAAGTAGCTCCAATCCGGGTCCCCCGAGGAACAGCGGAGGGTCGCCATGTCCAGGTGTTCCACGCTGTCGTAGAAATGGCGGATCGTTTGCCCAAGCGCGACGATCATCGTGTCGAGCGGACCGCCAGCCCGGCACTGCCGACGCAGCTTCGTCAGCTCGTGTCGCAGGTTGTCCAGCGACATGCGCACCCGATCGGGAAACTCCGCGTCGAACCTGGCCCAGAACACTCGACGATCTTCAATCAGCGCCACGACCTGCTCGGCGATGTCGGGCTCCAAGCGGCCAGCGCGCAGCAGCTCCAGGCTATCGGACCAACCCTTCTGGCGGATCTCCGCGATCATGTTGTCGTGGCTGCGCTTCCAGCCCCTCAGAGTGTCGACCGGGTAGCCGACGGCGTCCTTGTCGACGATGTCGCCACACTCTCGGCAGAGCCACAGCCCGTTGTCGGGGGAGCTTCGCTCTTCCGGGGACTGATTGGCGTCGTAGCGCGCAAACCCCGGCGAAGCCGCGCAGATGTGGGCGGCGTGACCGGTCTTCAGGCCACGGCTGGAATCGGATCCCGGCCCCGCCGTCAGGCGCAGGCAAAAGGGGTTGGAGCAGAAGTACGCCGCGCGCAGCGCAAGCTCGCGCTTCACGGGTTCGGGGAAGTTATCTCGGGCCATGGGTAGCTCGTGAGTTGAAAGTCGTCGGACTTCGGCGCTGACGACGTTCCGCCGAAGTCGCTACGAGATAGGCAGACAGAAGAGATACCCGCAAGTGCAATTTAAGCACTAAGGCCCGACACATCTCTCAATTTGGTCAACCAAACGGAAATTCGGTGCCTTTTTGCCACATCTGCATTTTGGTTTACCAGATCAATTGTCAATATTCACGACATGTAGCGTCAATAATACTGACACCTCGAACCAGAACAGTTTCGTTTTCCAAAATGCGAAAGCTCCTGCGAGCCGTCGCCCCCTCCGCCCAGCGCGGGACGAAACTAAATCGCCGATCGGCTCTGAAAAAAGTTGGCGACCTATCCGTCCTAACGGCATGGCCCCTCGCTCCAGCCCGCCGAAACGCTCACCCGACCGGAAGGCAAGCCTGAACCTGGAGCGGATCGCTGGACGGTTGATGCTCATGGCGGCGGCCTGCGCCGGCATCGTGGGGCTGCTGGCGATGGCGCCGACTCCGCAAGACGACTTCGCTGCGCTTCGTCAGCTCTATTCCGGCCCGCCAGCGACTTGGCCTCGCCCGGTCTTGGATCCGGGCGCCAAGTTCGAGGAGTTTGGCCCACTGCCGCCTGCCGACCCGAACGCCAACCCCGCGCTGGTCGAGCTTGGCCGCAAGCTCTTCGAAGAGCCTCGCCTGTCGAAGTCTGGCCAGATCGCCTGCTCGACGTGCCATGTTCCGGAGCTGATGTTCGCCGACAGCTTGCGAACCTCGTTCGGCCACGATCGCCAACGCGGCAAGCGCAACGCCCCATCCTTGATGACCTCGGCGTTCAGCAGCTCTTTTTTTTGGGACGGCCGGGCCAGCGATCTGGAGACCCAGATGCTTGAGCCCCTGACACACGCCGATGAGATGGCGGCCAACCCGCGCGAGATCGAACGCTGGATCAACAAGGACGCCGACTACAAGGCGGGCTTCGCGCCCTTCGTGAAACGACGGATCGCACTGCCGGACGTGGGTAAGGCCATCGCGGCCTATGAGCGCTCTCTTCGGCCCAAAACCCGATGGGACCGAGTGTTCACCGATGGGACCAAGGTGCTTAGCGACCGGCAGCTGCAGGGCCTACACCTGTTTCGCACCAAGGCCGGTTGCGCCAATTGCCATAGCGGCCCAACCCTGAGCGACGGCGGCTTCCACAATCTTGGCCTCAGCTTCTATGGACGACCCAACCAGGACCTGGGCCGCTACAACGTCACCGGCGATCCGGCCGACGTCGGCGCCTTCAAGACGCCCTCCTTGCGCGCCGGGCTCTATACACGGCCCTACATGCACAACGGCTTCTTCCCGTTCCTGGGCGCGGTGGCGCTCTTCTACAATGGCGGCGGGTTTAAGGATCCGACCGAGCAGGCGACCAATACGACCGCCCCGCCGCCGCGTCCCGATCCGCTGATGAAGAAGCGTGACCTCACCCCCGAGGAGCGGGAAGCGCTGGTGGCGTTCCTCGAGACGCTTTGACCCTCTGCGCAAACCCGTCGCGCCATGGAAGAAGTTGACCCATCAGCTTGCTCAGGTTGAGTGGGTGAGGCAGGCTAGCTTGACCGGGAACGGCCTAGGGCGCTCGAAAATCCATGGCCAAGCCTCAGCGAACCAAACGGCGAAGACCAGCCAAGTCGTCAGGACCAGCACCGATCTATCGCGATGCGATCTCGGCCTGGCTGGCGTTTCAGAAGGTCGGTGGCCTCGACCTGGCCGATCGCGACGCGGATCTGGAAGCGGCAATCCTGATCCGGATCGGTCAGCCCTGGGCAAGAACCCTGAGGGACGCGCTGATGATGGCGTCGACGGACGACCTCGTCCGAGCTCTTTTCCTAGCGGTCGCGCCCTTCGTCGAAATGTTTCGTTCGACGCTCGAGTTCTTCAAGGCGGCAGGCGCGGCCGAAGGGCGAGATCAGTGGTCCATCAAGATTGAAGGCAATCACCTGGGACTTGAGGAGTTTCAGAAGTTCATCGCCGCCGCCTCCGAGGTCGCGAGTGAACTGGAGGCGCCGGACATGGAGCGGAACCTGTCCTTTGACCTTTTGGGCATGCTTGAAGGCACCTTGGAATCACGAGTTCGCGAAGGTCCGTCGGGAGATTCTGGGGTCGACGCCTGGCTTAGCGCTTACAAATCGGACGAGTTTCCCGATCTTCCCGAAAGCCTGGCTTCGCGCCCGCTTCCGCCGTCGCTAGTCGATCTGCGCGCCATGATCACCGCCCGGATCGCGATTGCTCGAGCCGCTATCGGAACCCGTCGTGGACTTGGCTCAGTGCCTTGGCGTGAATGGAGCGAGTCCGAACACGACGCATACGACCCGAAGAACGTCGTCCAGGATGAGACGGATGGCTGGCTGGGACGCGCCGTCTTGGGCCTGCAAGCGGTTGTAACCGCTGGCGCCGCTGCGACCACGAAGGCCGCTACTCGCCTAGACTTCCTTACCGCCGCCCCCCGGCGGACATTGCAGTACGCGGCGCGCGCCGACCAGCTCGAGCGCATCCTCTCGCTGCCGGTCTGGCGTCACCGCCACGAACTTTACGCCGTATGGGTCGCGACGGAGATCATCGGAGCCCTTCCGACCCATGAGATCCAACTCCATCAGGAGAACGGCAAGATCGTCTTCGCCTTCAAGGAAACCGAAGTCGCTCGGATCGTGTCGGCAAGCCCAGAGCGACGGCTGCTGTCGGAGCGGCGGGTCGAACTGGCCGATCCGATCGGCAAGGGACGCACGGGCGGCGTTCAGCCCGACTATGGGATCTGGTCGCAGGACCCCGGTGGCGAGCGCTGCCGCCTGATCATCGAGGTAAAGCACTACAAGCGGTCCAAGTCGGGCTCCTTCCAGGATGTTCTGACGGACTACGCCAGGGCGCACCCCTCGGCCAAAATCGCCTTGGTCAATCACGGCTCGATCCCGTCATCGATCCTCGATGGGGTCGATAGGATGGTGCGCCATCGCTGTAGTGCGATCGGTGACCTGACCACTCGTCATGATGCGCCGCGCGAGGCCCTCGAACGCCTGGTCCGGGAGGCCGTGGGCGAGCCCAGTCGCCCAAAACGCAGGGCCGGATCGGCTTCACCGGCGCTCCTCATCGATGTGTCGGGATCCATGGGCGACGCCTTGCGCCATGACATCCGCACGATCGTCGCCGATCATGCCCGCCACGAGAGGGTCGAGGTCGTCGCCCTGGTCGACGTGGAGCACATCGGGACGATCTCCATCGATCAGCTGGCCGACGGTCGGCTCGGAGACCTTCCTTCGCGCGGAACGAATCTTCGGCCTGCCGCGCTCGAACTCGTCGATACGCACGATCTGATCCTGGCGTTCACGGACCGAGAAGGCTTGAACCAGCTACGCGCCTCGCCCTTCACACTACGGATCCTCGAGACCTGGGGAGAGGTCTTTCTGGCCAGCGTCTGGCGCGACGGCGGGCGTTGATCAACGCGTCAGGGCGTCGCGAATTCCACCGGCACCACCAGCTCGATCACCTCGCCGGCGACCGTCTCCGGCGGCTTGGGTAAGGGCGCCGCGCGCTGGGGCAGGCTCACGGCCTCGCGGTCGAGCATGGCGAAGCCTGAACTGGCTTCCAGACGCGCCGAGAGAACCTTGCCCTGTCGGTCCATCGTGAACCGAACATAGACGACGCCTTGCTGCCGTCGAACCAGCGCGGCCGCGGGATAGCGGCGGTGCTTGTCGAGCTGGGCCAGCACGCGCCCCTGCCAACTGTCGGGCGCATTGGTGGCCACGCGCGGCGCGGGCGGGGCGGTGATCGAGGGCGGCGCGCCCTGGACCTGGGGCGCCTTGGGTTCGGGCCTGGGCGGGCTGATCGACAGGGTCTCGGCCGCCGGCACGGCGGCTGGACGCGGTTGTATCGGCGGCGTCGGCGGACGCGGCTCAGCGCGCTTTTCGTCGGTCTTGGCCTGGGGCCTGGGCGTGTCTTTCTGGACGCGAGGCGGCGACGTCGGTGGGGCCAGGGCGACGAAGATCACCGGCGCTTCGACCATCTGGGGCGGCGGCTCGGGCAGCCGCAGGAAAAGCGCCACGCCGAGAGCGACGTGCGCCAAGAGTGAGACCAGGCCCGCCACCATCGACGGGCCCGGCCGCCTGGGCCGCGGCGCGTTGGCTCTGGCCAGCGCGCCGTTTTCCAGGGCGAGGATCACTAGAAGTCCACGGCCAGGGACGCGCGGACCGATCGCGGCGCGCCGATGGTCAGGACGCCGCGCGAGGCGGCCGCCCAGTAGTCCTTGCCCAGCAGGTTGTCGGCCGTGACCGACAGCTTGGCGGGACGACCCTTGATGTCGAAGGCATAGCGCACGCCCGCGTCGAAGCGGGTCCAGTCGGGGATGCTGCGAGCCTTGGTGGTGGTCAGATCGATATATTCGCGGCTGGTGTAGACGACCCGGCCGGTGACGGTCAGGCCCGGCACCTTGGGGATGTCGTACTCGCCGCCCAGGTTGATGTTGAGCTTGGGCGCGCCGCGTGCCCGCTTGCCGTCGTTGAGGCCGCCATCGGTTTTGACCATCACCGCGTCGAGCAGCATCGCCCCGCCCAGCACCCGCACGTTCTTGACCGGCTGGCCAAAGACGTTGAGTTCGATGCCCCGGTGACGCTGCAGGCCGTCCAGTTCCAGGGTCGGCTTGCCGCCCGTGGTGGTGGCGGCGATATCGACGACGCTGGGCACGGCGACCTGGAACCAGTTGGCCGTGGCCGTGAAGGTTCCAAGGTCGTACTTGATCCCGGCCTCATACTGGTCGGTGACGTAGGGCGCGAAGATCTCGCCGGCGTTGGCGTAGAAGGTCGTGACGATCGCACCCGGGTTCAGGGACTCGATGTAGCTGCCATAGAGCGAGACGTTGCTCTTGGGCTTGAAGACCAGGCCGACCGACGGCGAGATCCGATCCTCGTCATACTGACGCGTCAGAGCGTGCGTGCCGTAAGCGAAGGTCTTGGAGCCGATGTCCTGCTGACGGGCGCCGACCATGAGCACCATCCGGTCCTTCCAGAAGGTCATGATGTCGGCGACGGCCAGGCCTGAGTAGTTGAGCTTGGACGTCATCTCGATGCCGTCGGTGGTCAGGGTGCTGGTGTCGGGCCGAGCGCGGTAGATCGGATTGTAGATGTTGGACGGGGCGCAGTTGGTGCCGCAGCCGGGGACCGAATAGGTCAGCTGGCCGCGCTGGCCTTCGTTGGCCGACCAGATGGCCGACACGCTGTGGGCGATCGGGCCGGTGTCGAACTTGCCCTTGATCGAGATCTCGGCGCTCTCGTTCTTGCTACGTGCGGGGATCCAGTTGGGCGTGCCGGTCTTGTTGCCGTTGACGTTGTTGATGCTGTCGATCACCAGCAGATAGAGCTCATCGGACGTGCTCTTGCTGTAGGCGGCCGCCGCCGTCCAACCGGGCGCGAAATCGTATTCAGCGCGCGCGATGCCGTAGTCGTTCTGACCGTCGAAGAACTCCCATTCCTGCTTGGAGTTGATCGTGGCCTTGGGCGCCTTGGGGATGGCGACGGTGGAGCCGATGCGGGTGCTGCCCCAGCCGCCCTTGAGCAGGCGATCTTGGTGGCCAAGGTCCAGGGTCAGGCGCAGCTTGTCGGTGCGAAAGTCGAAAGCGCCGGCGATGAAGGTCGCCCGGTTGTGGGTCTTGTCGACGTCGGGGTCACCCTCGCGCTGCACGGCGTTGATCCGCACGCCAAATTGCTTCTCAGAACCGAAGCGGCGGCCGACATCGGCGGTGACGCCCAGTTGCGAGGCCGAGGCATAGGTCGCCGTCAGGCGGGTCAGGGGATCGTCGCTAGCGCGCTTGAGGATGTAGTTGATCGAGCCGCCGTAGGAGGAACCCCACGGGCTGACGCCGTTGAGCATGGCGCTGGGCCCCTTGTGGACCTCGACGCGCTCGACCGCCTCGATCATCGAGCCCCGGGTGTCGGCCGGACCGAACATCCCGTTCATCATCACCTCGCGCCCCTGCATCTCGAAGCCGCGCATGATCAGGGTGGTGTTCTCGCCATCGCGGATCGCGCTGGCGCGGACAGACGGGTCGTTGTCCAGGACGTCCAGCAAGCTGCGGCTGTTCTGGTTCTCGATCAGCTCGCTGGTGTAGCGCGTGACGTTGAAGGGGGTGTCCATCACGTCGACATTCCCCAGCAGCCCCAGCTGGCCGCCGCGCGCCACCTGACCGCCGGCGTAGACGGTTGGGAGGCCAGCGGCCGACGCACCTTGTCCACTGGTCCCCGCATCACCCTCGACCCGCACCGCGCCCAGTCGGACGGCGCCGTCCCCGCGCGGCGCGCGGGTCAGGACCACGATGTCGCCGTCGATCCGCCAGGTAACGCCGGTGCCGGTGAGCAGGCGGCTGAGGGCTTCGGTCGCGCTGAACTGGCCCTGCACGGCCCGACTCTGAACGCCGGCGGTGACGTCGGCGTCGGCCGAGACCTGCAGGCCCGCCTGACGGCCGTAGGCGGAAATGGCGGTGCTGAGGGGTTGGGCGGCGATGTCGAAGGACTTGGTGGCCCGACGGGCGCTTTCGGCGCTCTGGGCCAGAACCGGGGTGGCGGCCAAGCTCACCGCCAGGGTGCTGACGCCGAGCGCCAGGGCCATCGCCATGCGGCGCGGCCGCGAGACATTGCCGGCCGGTTGCGCCATGTGTTGAGAGTTCATCCGTCAGTCCCCGAAAGCCTTGCGGTTCGTTGCGAGCCGCTCGCAATGACCCCAAGACGGATGGGAAACTGGAATTTTTCAGCCGGACCCGATTTTTTCCGGATCAAGGCCAAATTATCCCGCCGACAGCACATGGACGAAGGGCGTCAGACGGCGCACGCGGCCCTGGCCCGGCGCGACCAGAGCCCGCATCGCCGCCTCGGGGTTGTCGAGAGAATAGAGGCCCGTGACCCTTCGATGGGCCAGCGCCTGGTCGGCGATGATCACCACGCCAGGCTGATAGCGCCGTAGCTCTGCGACCACGTCCTCGACCTTGGCGTCGCGGACCAGGAGATAACCGTCACGCCAAGGCGCGATCGCATCGGGGCTGAGGCGTTCCTGGTGCGCCTGGCCCAAGCCCGGCGTCACCACGATCCGGTCGCCCGCGCCCAGCTTGGCGTCCACGCCCTTAGCCGCGACGCCGACCAGGCCATGCGCGACCGAGACTTCGACAGTTCCAGCTTGGCGGCGCACCTCGAACGCCGTGCCAAGGTCGGTGGCCTCGACAGCACCGGCGCGCACGACAAACGGTCGGCGTGCGTCGTGCTCCACCTCGAACCAGGCCTGGCCCGAGATCAGGCGAACATCGCGCCCTCGTGCCTGGTTGGCGTAGGCGATGGCGCTCTTGGGGCCGAGGATCACACGGCTGCCATCGGCCAGGGTGATGGCCCTGCGCTCGCCAAGACCCGTGACGACGTCGGATCGAGCATGCAGGAGTGCTGTGGGGCCAACAGCCACGACGAGACAGGCGGCGGCCAGGGCCGCGGCAATCGGCGCGAACCGCCGCGCGCGGCCAGCTACGACCCGGGATGTGACGCGGGGTCGACGGGCCCCGGCTGGCGGGGTGAAGACTTCGGGCTTCTGAGGCGCCTCACCCAGAAGCGTCCAGGCCTGGCGAACCTGATCCCAGGCGCGCTGGTGGCGGCCGTCGCGCGCGAGCCAGGCTTCGACTTCAGCGCGCAACTGGCCATCCCGGGGGGCGGCTTGCACCCGCAGCAGGAAGTCGGCCGCCTCGATCATCACCGGATCGTCGCTTTGACCTGTCGCCATGGTTTCCGTCGTCATCGGCAAGCCGCTCGCGCCGGCGGCGCGATCCTTGAGCGTACTTGCCTTGCCGATAGGACGAACGAGCGCCAGAAACTTTTCACGACGGATCTCGATCAGCATCATCCAGGGCCTGGGCGATGCGCGCCAGGCCCGCGCGCACCAGCCGGTGGGCCGTGGGCACCGATACGCCGAGGCGCTCGGCGATCTCGGCCAGGGTGGCGCCATTGAAGCGGTTCATCTCGACCGCCTGACGCATGGCCGGGTCCAGGCCCCGCAGGACACGCTGCAGCAGAGCCAATCGCTCGTCCTGAAGGAGCTCCTCTTCGGGCGTGCGTACGGCCGCGGGCAGCATCCACCATTCCGGATCGGTCTCGCCCTCCTGCTCGCGGACACGCCGACGGGCGACATCCAAGGCAAGATTTCGGACGATGCGGAAGAGATAGGCCAGCGGCCGTTCCGGCTCGCCCGTCTCGTCGCGCTCCAGACGAATGAAAGCTTCCTGGACCACGTCCTCGGCCCGTCCACGATCACCCACGATCGGCGCGGCGAAGCTTACCAAACGCGCCTGGTTCTCCAGGAAGAGATCAAGCTTGGGGGACGGGCGTTTCACGAGGTGGGAGGGGTCCAGGCGATATCGGCGGTGGGCCGAGCAAGGCCGAGCTAGCACAGATGAGAATGACTCTCAACAACATGCGTGACCGTTCCGCGCCCCTCCGATCCCCTGCCTTGAAATCGACCGCCGGGCGGCGCGAACGCCCGGCGGATCACAAGCCGGCAAGCTGGCGCCAGATCAGGTCGGGCGTGATCAGCTGGCGCCGGGCGATCACGCGCCCCTGCCGCCAACGACAGACCAGCGTCGACGTCACGTCGAAGGCGCGCCGGTCCTGAGCCAGGAAACCGTTCGCACCGATCATTGGCGCGCTGATCGACCCCGTCAGTCTCGCCACCACGCAGGCGTCCTCGCCCGTCTCGCTGGCGAAGTGGGTCAGGCAAGGCTCGGTGTGGATCTTGGCGTCGGCAAAGAAGGCGCAGAAGCTGAGCGATTGGGCGAGGTGCTCGTCGCGATCATGCGCAGCGCCGTCTTGGAATACGGCCTCGAGGGCCTCGTCGTGGAAATCGACATAGACGTCCCACTGCCGCGCATTCCACGCCGCCAGCATCGCATCCATCGCTTGCAAGGTGGCGGTGCTGCTCACGAACCCATCGCTGGCCTATAGGAGGCTTGCACCATCGGCCCTGGCGCGACGGCCGGGAAGTGAGCCGTAGCTCACGACCGTTAGCTTGCGTGTCACATCGGGGTTTCGCGAAGGCCTCGTTCAACGATCACCGTGACGATGCAAGATTCATCGGCGCACGCCACGGCAGCCTCGTGCAAGTCCGATCGGCGAGGCCTGCGTCCTTCGGGTGGCGGCGTTCGCGTGAGCACGCGGCCGCGCCAAGACGCGACGGGTCTTCAGGAGCGCCTCATGAACGCCATGCCCAAGACCCTCGCCACAGAGGACGCCATCACCAACGGGGCCGGACAGCGGATCTATTTCCGCGCCTGGCGACCGACCTCCGCGCCAAAGGCGATCGTGGTGATCTGCCCAGGCTTGCTGGCTCATAGCGGCCTTTACGCCTGGCCCGCCGAGCGATTGGCCAACCTCGGCTACTGCGTCTACGCCGTCGATCTTCGCGGCCGGGGGCTGTCGGAGGGCGAGCGCTACTTTGTCGAGACCATCGACGAGTATGTCGATGACGTCGGCACGGTCATCGCCATGGCCAAGAATAGGGACACCGGCCTGCCCACCTATCTCTTGGGCCACAGCGCTGGCGGCGTTGTCGCCTGTGTCTACGCCCTGACCCACCCGGCGATGCTGAATGGCCTGATCTGCGAGAGCTTCGCCTTCGAAGTCCCCGCGCCCGACGCAGCCTTGGCTCTCATCACCTTGGCAAGCCGGTTCTTCCCCCGCGCGCCGGTGCTCAAGCTCAAGGCCGAGGACTTCTCGCGCGATCCGGTGATCGTCGAACGGCTGAAGGGCGACGCGCTGATTGACGACGAGGTCCAACCAGCCGCGACCGTCGCCGCCCTGGCGCGCGCCAACCAACGCCTTAAGACCAGCTTCCCTCAGATCTCGACGCCAGTGCTGATCCTTCATGGCTCGGCCGACAAGGTCACGCGACCGCGCGGCAGCCAGAGGTTCTTCGACACCACCGGATCAACGGACAAGACGCTGAAGATCTACGAGGGCCACGTCCACGATCTCCTGGCGGATTTCGATAAGGAGCGGGTCCTGGCCGACATCGGACAATGGATTGAAGCGCGACGCCAAGGCCTTGCGCGCGAGGCCTGACACTCACCCACGCGCCATGAGAGATCGCGCCCGCAAGCCCGCCCCCGGTTTCGCCATCCAGCCGAAAGAGAGCCAAGACATGGGTCATAGCGACGATGAGGACCCGCGCTTGGCTCTGTTTGCCGGGCTAACGCCGATAGCAAGGCCCGACGACTCAGATGCCGTCGCGCTCGCTCCGCCCTATCGGGGGCGCGACCCCGAGGTCTGGGAAAGCCGTCAGGGCGATCGCTGGGTTCGCAACGTCGTTCGCGCCAGCCTGACGCCCGTCGCGCCGCTGACCGCGCCCCAGGATGCGCCCGCGGTGATCATCGCACCCGGCGGGGCTTTTCGAGCTCTGGCGATTGATGGCGAGGGCTACTCTGTCGCCCGCTGGCTCACGCGTCGGGGCATAGCCGCCTTCGTCCTGAAGTATCGGCTCGTGCCGACCGCGCCTACGACCGCCGGGTTCTATCAGGAGCTTGGCGCCATGATCACCCAGCCCCCGACCGAAGCGGATCTGGCCGTACCCCAGGCGGCTCTGGAAGACGCCTGCGCGGCGGTGACGGCGGTTCGCGCTAACGCGCGGGCTCTCCACATCGACCCCAATCGGATCGGAGTCTTGGGCTTTTCGGCCGGCGCCATGCTGGCCATCGAACTTGCGGGCGTGCGGGGCCAAGCGCGGCCCGACTTCGTCGGTGCGCTTTACCCAAGCCTCCATGCCCAGGATGCGCCGCCCGGCTCGCCGCCGCTGTTCGTGACCGCCGCGTGCGATGATCCCCTGTTCGGCGGCGCCGGCGCACCGCTCTTTGATCGCTGGCGGGCCAGCGGCGGTGATCTGGAAGCTCACCTTTTCGCAATGGGAGGCCATGGCTTTGGCATTCGCCCACAGGATCTTCCGATCGATCAATGGCCCCGTCTTTTCCTGGAGTGGGTCGCGGCCAGCACGGGCGCCTCGGTGGAGCGCGCCGTGATGGCGTTGCACTAGCCGCCTGGTCCCGGTGCGTTGCGGACGCGGCGATGCAGCGATCGGAAGTTCGCCTCAACGCGCTTGCCACAGGGCTTGGCCTCAACTGTAAGGCCGTCGCCAGCTAACGGGACCGGTTGTCGTAGCCTTTTGACAAGAGACCGAGGTTGGGTTGACAGCCTCTATTGCAGATGCGAACAAAATGAGAACTTCTATTTCGGGGGCGAAGATGAAGATGTCCGTTCTGGCGCTGAGCGCCTCGATGTTGCTTGCGCCGACCGCGCACGCCGGTGAACTGGCGCCGGGCCTGCGGGGTCTGTCGTTCCTGGTTGGCGGCTGGAAGGACGCAAAGGGCGTAGTGGCCGACACCGGCGGGACCTCGACCGGCCGCTCCAGCTTCACGGCCGAGGCCGGCGGCGCGGTGCTGCTGCGGCGCGACCACACCGAGCTCTTCGACAAGACAGGCAAGCCGTCGGGCGGCTTCGACCAGATCATGATGATCTATCCCGAGGGCGACGGCCTGCGGGCCGACTATTCGGACGGCGAGCACGTGATCCACTACGACCGCGCCGAGATCGATCCGGGCAAGGCCGTGACCTTCACTAGCGTCGCCCAGCCAGGGCGCCCGGTGTTTCGCCTGAGCTACCGCCTGCCGCCCCCCGATCGTCTCAGCGTGTCGTTCGCTATGGCGCCGCCGGGAAGCGCAACGGTCCAGCCGATCGCCGACGGCTTTTTCAGCCGGGCGAATTGACGGGACTGAGGGCTATTCGACATTGCGACCGGGCTGCCTGGATTGTGGCGTGCGAGCGCCGGTCATCCCCGCGGGTCGGCGACTTTGGGGCCTGAAGGGCGAACGCCGCCTCGCCCTAGCCCGGCGTCGGCGCAAATGAGGAAGTACGGCAACCAAGCTCACCGTTAGCTGCGCGCAACCTTGGGAGGAAGTCACCCCAAGTCACTTCAAAGCCAAGCTCCAATTCCCCCAGTTTTCGTATGGAAATTGGAGCCTCCCCATGACCTCAACCCTCTCGCTCGACGCGGCGGCAAACGCGTCCTTCCATTCGACCCGACGACGGCGCGGGTTCTGGCCGATCCTGGCGCTTCTCGCGGCCCTGGCGGCGCTGTTTTGCTTGGCGCCCTCGGCGCGGGCGGCTGACACCCCTGAAGGCCACGCCCGCTGGATGGGCGCGCTCGAAGGCTCGGACGCTCACCTGAAGGGGGCGAGCATCCTCTACGACTTCACCTTCTCCGACGGAGAGGTGTCGGTGGCCAAGTCGGCTGGCGTCCACCGTGAGGTCCAGGTGTTCAAGACCACACCCCTGGGCAAGGGACTGGTGCTGTCGGGCGATCCGGCCGGACCGATCCCTGAGCTGGCGGGCGCGGTGCTCGAAAAGCACCTTGTGCGACACTTCAAGATCAAGCTGCCGTCCGGAGCGACCCTGGAGCTTCGCCCGACGATCCTCTGGCTGTCCTGGCTTCACTACGCCTTCTTCTTCGGGATCATCCTGTTGGCCGGCAACGAGCTGGCCCGGCACAAGAAGTGGGCGACCTACACGCTCTACTTCGTGTTCCCAATCGTGCTGATCCCGCTGTGGATGCACGCCGGCTTCGACGGCCTCTTCCGCTGGACCAAGCTCTACTCGGCGATCTTCGGCGCGGCCGTCTTCACGCTCTACCGGCACAATGGCCTGGACCGCTTCAAGTGGATGGGCGCGGCGGTGGCCGGCATCCTGGCGATCAACATCTTCGAGGCGGTGACCCAGGACTACGCCTCGGGCCACCTGGCCAACTACCTCAACGCCGCCGCCGGCGTGCTCAACATCGTGACCATCTCCTGGTGGACGGGCATCAAGCGCGACGAGAACAAGCCGCACGACATGCTGTGGCCGGGCATGACCGCCTTCTGGATCATCGCCTACGACGCCTGGAACATCACCTTCGTCTACCTGAACTTCCCCACCACGATCTTCTACACCGTCGCCGTGGTGGTCGCCCCGACCCTGGCCGCGCTCTTCATCAAGAAGGGCACCTGGATGCAGGCCCGCGCCTACACCCTGGCCATCTACATGATGTACATCTTCAGCTTCAAAGCTCTCGCCGAGCAGTATCTGGGTCTCCACCTGGCCCTGCCGCTGCCGCGCAACGAGGGCATCGCCATGACGATGGCGCTGATCAGCGTCGGCCTGAACCTCGTCTACGCGATCCTCTACTTCACCTGGAAGTTCACCGGCCGCGCGCCCGCGCGTCTGGAAGTTGGACAACACCCCTCGGTCATCTGATCGCGCGCCGGGCGCTCTCGCGGCGTCCGGCCCACACCTTCCCCGCTGAAGCCTTCCTCCCCGAAGCCTTCCTCCCCCCGGGCGCGCCCTGGCCCGCCCCATCCAAAGGACATCAAGATGCGCTTCCTTCGTCCCGCGACCGCCTTGGCGGCCGCGCTCCTGGTCCTGCGCGCCGCGCCGGTCCTGGCCGATCCCCTCGACACGGCCGACGCGCCGCCCGCGGCCTCCGCCGCTGGGTCGATCGAGACCCTGCCCGAGGGCGAGGGCCAAGGACCCGCCGCCGCGGCCGGCGGCCATGAGGCGGCCGGCTCCAACCAGGCCAACAACCCCCTACAGCCCAGCCTCATGCTGAGCGCCCAGGACTACTACGTGCCTTCGTTCTACGGGCTGCCCGACCGCTGGGCCAACCAGGGCCTGATCCGGGGCCTGATGCCCCAGAAGACCTTCGGCCACGTCCAGTTGACGCGCTTCACCCTGCCCGTGGCGACCTCGCCCACCTTCCCCGGCGGCCATGACACCGGCATCGGCGACCTGACGCTGATGGACCTCTTCATGTTCAAGGGCAAAGGCCTGGCCTACGGCGTGGGCCCGGTTCTGGTGGCTCCCACCGCCACCAACCACATGGGCACAGGCAAGTGGCAGGCCGGCGTCGCCGGCGCCGTCGTCGCGCCCCGAGCCTGGGGTCTGGCCGGCACGCTGGTCATCTACCAGACCTCGTTCGCGGGTCGGGAGAACATGCCGGGCGTGGAGACCCTCACGGCCCAGCCGATCGTCTTCTACAACCTGCCCAAGGGCTACTATCTGCGCTCGACGGGCATCTGGAACTTCAACCTGAAGACCGACGACTACTACATCCCCGTCGGCGCCGGCATCGGCAAGGTGTGGAGCCTGCGCCCCAAGACCAAGCTGAACGGCTTCATCGAGCCGCAGTACACCCTCTTCCACGATGGGGTGGCACCGCACTGGCAGATCTACTCGGGCCTCAACCTGCAGATCCTGTTCTAGGAGGCGGGGATGCTGGCCATGCCCATCAAGACCCTGCGCCTGGAGCGGGACGGTCTGGCGTTCGACGCCCTGACCTGCGGCGTGCCGGAAGACCCGCTGGTTCTCTTCCTGCATGGATTTCCGCAGTTCGCCTGGGCTTGGACGCCGATCCTCCAGGCGGTCGCCGGAGCCGGCTTCTGGGCGGTCGCCGTCGACCAACGCGGCTATGCCGACGGCGCGCGCCCGCCCAAGGTCGCCGACTACCACATTGACCGCCTGGTCGAGGACGTCTTCGGCTTCGCCGACGGCCTTGGCGCCAGGCGCTTTCACCTGGTTGGTCACGACTGGGGCGGGATCCTGGCCTGGCGCGCGGCAGCCGACCATCCCGAGCGGCTCTTGAGCCTCTCGGTGATCTCCACGCCGCACACCGACGCCATGCTCGAGGCGATCGCGCATGATCCGGCTCAGACGGAGATGTCGGCCTATATCGGCTTCTTCCGTCTGCCGGACGGCGCGGCCGAGGCCGGCATGCTCAGCGACGGGGCGGCGCGCCTGCGCTCGGCCTATCGCGGCATGCTCGACCCGGAGGACCTGGAGCGACATGTCGAGAGGCTGTCGCGTCCGGGCGTTCTAACCGCGGCGCTGAACTGGTATCGGGCCCTCGACTTCGAGGCGCGGATCGGTCCGGTCGCGGTTGATACGCTCTTCGTCTGGGGCTCGGCGGACCATGCGCTTGGTCCGGTCGCGGCGGCGGCGACAGCCGACTACGTGACAGGCCCCTATCGCTTCGAGCGTCTGGAGGGCGCGTCCCACTGGCTGCTCGAAGAGCGCGTCACCGAGGTTGCGCAGTTCCTGCTCGAGCACCTTGGTCAGGCGCGCGCCAAGGCGGCTTAGGGCTTGGCCGGCGCGGTCTTGACCAGGGGCGGATCGGAGACCTTGGCGGCGACGCCGCCAAGGGTCTGGCTTACCCCCACAACGATCGCGCCGGCCTTCTCTCCCAGTCGCGTCTTTTCCGTCTCCAGGCGCTGCCCGGCCAGCCGCGCGCCGAGGAGCCGCACGATCTCGGGCTGGGTGGCGAAGGTGTTGTGGTTGTAGCGGTCGCCGGTCTTGATGTGGCTGAGGTCGACAACCGTCACCCCGTCGAGCTTGGCCAGATCCGAGCGATAGGGCTCCTGCGAAAGATCGACCGCGCCGACCCGGCTGATGCCCGCCGCCAGGAATCGCGAGAGCCGCAAGGCCCGATCGTCCCGAGAGATCATGATCATCAAGGACGGCCGATCAGGGCCAAGGGCGCGGAACTGCTGGCGGAACACATCCACGTCGAGATCGGGTGCGGCCAGGATCACATTGTCGATCTTCGGATCGACCCGCCCTTCCCGGATCGCGTATTGACGCAGGGCCTCCATCGCCACCCAAGCGCCCATCGAGTGGGCCAGCACGGTGACTTCCTTGACCGACGGCGTGCGCACGATCAGGCGCAAGGCGTTTTCTAGCGCGTCACGCGACGCCGCCGCGCTTTCACGGTCGTAGACATAGCCCGTGATCGCGCCGCGCGAAGGCCAGGTGAACAGGACGGGTGCGGCGCGTGTGCCGGCGTCATGATTGACCTGTGCATAGCGGTAGACCGCCGCGTCGAAGGGCGTGTTGAAGCCATGGACGTAGACGACGACCCGCCCGTCGGTGTCGCGCGCCGAGAACCAGGTCAGCGCGCCGGCCGCGTTCGTCGGCGTGATCGAGAGGGTGGCGAAGTCCTTGGCCGGATCGACATGACGCCCACGCGGCCATTCGATACGGCCGGGCCGGTGGTCCGGCGGCAGGGATACATCGACGATCATCAGCCGGGAGTCCGCGCCCCGGGCGCCGGAAAAGACCTCGCCGGGTCGCTCGGACGCCCGCCGCGTGGAGACGACGAGGAGGCTTTCACGGGCGGCCGCCAGTGGCGGCGCGGTGACGATCGGCGTCAGGTGCGCATCCGATCGGCTCGCGCACGCTCCCAGCGTCAGGGACGCCAGCGCGATGAGGACCAGGCCGAACGCCTTGGCGCGGCCGCGTGGGTCGGTCATGGCCAGCGCCCCCGTGTGTGCTGTGGATCAGTTGGCCGCGTCGAGCATTTCGCTGAACGCCGAGCCCAGCTTTTTCAGGCGCGTGATGTCGCGCACGGTCAGTTCAGGATTGGAGACGTAGAAGAAGTCGGCGCCGAAGAGATTGGCCAGGATCGTCTCGATCGTCTCCTGGTCCTGGCTGCTGGTGTAGCCCTCCCAAATGCCGACGAGCAGGCTGTCGAACCAGGGGCCGGCCTCGCGCAGGATGTCGGCGATGTAGGGCTTGAAGTCGCCGTCGAAGGTCACGGCGAACAGCAGGCGCGTGTCGTTGTCGAAGAGCGTGATACGCAGGTCATGCACGGTGCCGACCCGGCCTTCCCAGTAGGCCGCCTCGGCTTGGAATTGCGGCAGGCGCTGGCGGAAGAGCTCGGCGCCGCCGGGCAAGACCTTGCCGATGACGGTGGCCTCGCCGCGCTTTTCGATCCGCAGGCCCGGACCATCGGGCTGGGGGATGACGTTCTGGGCCAGGGCGGTCCGCTCGTTGGGGACGATGTCGCTCACCAGTTGCTCCTAAGCTTTGGCTCATCGGCGCCGTGCCGATCGGCGGGCAGACTGACCCGGCCCGATCGGGGTTTGCAGTGAGTGGCCGCGCCTAACCGTTACCCCGTGGTGGTCGGGGCCGCTTGGCTGGGCCCCGGCGCATGCGCAGGAGCCTGCGGACGCCCTCGATCAAGGACCCGCGCGCGCCGGCCTCTGGTCCTGCCAAGGCCGCGGCGCGACGATGGATCAGCCCAAGTCCCTGGCGTGCCGACCGTTCGAGAGCGGCGGCCAGTTCGGGATTGGCGGTGACCACCGGGGCGAGCGCCTCGCGATCCAACGCATAGACCTCGGCGTGGGTTAGGGCGCTGGCCGTGGCCTTCAGCGGCTCGCCGGTCAGCAAGCTGATCTCGCCCAGATAATCGCCGGGTCCCACGCGTCCCAGCTCGTCGCGCTCGCCGCCGGGAGTGGTTTGCGCCACCGCGAACACGCCCGAGGCGATGATGTAGAGCCGCGCGTCTGCCTGACCTTCAACAAAGAGGGTCTCGCCCGGTTCGAGGTGAAGGTGCTCGGCGCCCGTGGCCAGAATGCCGATCTCCTTGGGCGTCAGGCGCTCGAAGAGAAGCATCTCGGCGAATATGCGCTCGGGGGAGAGCGCGGTTCCCGCTGAGACCAGGGCAGCAGCCGCCGGCGCGTCGAGGTCATCGAACAGGCCCGCGTGGTGCAAGGAGCGCCGGATCTGGCGCAGGAGCAGGCTCTTGGCGCCGCCAAGCTCACGCGCGTCGTCGACGAAGAAGCCCACCCGATAACGATTGATCCGCAGGCCAAGGCTGGCCAGCACCACCTTGGGGGTGGGCGTCTCGGCGATGGCCGGACAGAGCATGACCGCCCGCTCGATCAGCTCGATGACGGCTTCTGGCCTGGCCGAGGCCGAGACCGGGGCCTCGACCTGTCCCGCGCGGCGAAGGCTCGGGGTCGAGCGATTGATGATCTCGGCCTTGGCCACCAGGCTGTTGGGGATGACGACGACATCGTCATCGTCGGTCTCCAGGCGGATGGATCGCCAGTTGAGCTGAACCACCTCGCCTTCAAACTTCTCGCCCAGGCGGATCCGATCCCCGACGCGGAAGGGTCCCTCGATCCCGACCGCGACCCCGGCGAAAACATCCGAAAGCGTGCTTTGGAGCGCCAGACCCAGCACCACGGCGATGACGCCCGAGGTGGCCAGCAGGCCTTGGACAGGGAGTCCGAGCACGCCATTGAGCACAGCGAAGACGGCCGCGACGTAGATGCCAGCGCCCATAAGATCTGAGACCAACCGAGTTTGCCGGTGGCTGCGATCGCGGCGCAGAACTAGCCGCAGGCCCGTGACGGCGGCCCGGGCGGCGAGCACCCACCAGGCTACAGCCAGCAGGCGCAGCCAGAGCGGCGGCGTCAGGTGGCCGGGCCCGACGACGAAGAACGGGGTTTGCCCGCGATGCCACAGGACCAAGGTGACCGTGGCGCAGGCCAGGAGATTGAAGCCGAAGCGGAAGGACAGCGGCACCCGGCGCGGATAGGTCGCCAAGACGGCGGCGACCGCCAGGGCGATCACCCAGGAAGAGGTCATGCGGGCGGATCCTCGTGGCGCAAGACGCGCGTCCTGCCTTACGCGAGGTTGGGGCGCCGCCGGCGTTAGAGGGGGATAGTGCGGGGAGCTAACGCCGGCGGCGTGCGGGGCCGCTCCTCGCTTGCGGGGGGTTGGGAGGAGCGGCCCAGGCCGGACCGTGGCTTGGGGGGGACGTCCGGCGAGATTGAATTTAGGGCTTCGGAGCCGAGCGAGATTGTATCTGAGCGTCGAAGCTTGGCGCCGGACGAGCGCAATCTGACGCCGCGTCTTTGCAACCCTTTAGAACGCTTGATTTCGCACTTGCACGCCCGGACGCGATGCTGCTCGCCACACCCTCTATGCGGCGGGAGAACCCGATGTCCGAAGCAAGCGCGCCCAGCTCCGAAGCGATCCGCGAGCAAGTCGGTCGGCTCAAGCGCTCGGCCGCTTTCGCCGGTTCGGACAAGCTCTTTACGTTCCTGCACTTCGTTGTCGAAGAGACCCTCCAGGGAAACGGCGCGGGCTTGAAGGAATGGGTGATCGGCAACGCTGTCTATGGACGCGATCCGCCCTACGATCCCCGCATCGATTCAACCGTGCGGGTGGAAGCACGGCGGCTGCGGCGCAAGCTGC
The DNA here is from genome assembly GCF_019931575.1 of Caulobacter segnis. Taxonomy (NCBI): domain Bacteria; kingdom Pseudomonadati; phylum Pseudomonadota; class Alphaproteobacteria; order Caulobacterales; family Caulobacteraceae; genus Caulobacter; species Caulobacter segnis. The sequence goes on from NZ_CP082923.1 coordinate 4,605,228, forward strand.
AGGAGCACTATGCCGGCCCTGGACGTGAAGACCCGCTGCTCATCGGTCTCCCGCTGGGCGGCTATGGCCCCAGCTTTGAACCCAATCCAGCCGCCCGGCCCGAAGGCCCGACGCGGCGGGTGCGAAATGCTGGCGAAACGACCCTGGCCGTTATGCCGTTTCGGGCTCACTCGGCCCGCGAAGCCGATGGCCATTTCGCTGATGGGCTGACCGATGAGCTCATCCTGCTGGCCGCCGGATCATCCAACCTTCGCGTCGCCCCGCGCCTGGCGGTTTTCCAGTACCGGGACCGGGTGATCGCGCCCCAGGCCTTGGCGACGGCGCTGCAGGTCGAGGTGCTGGTTCACGGCTCGGTCCGTTGGGAGGACGCCAGCGTCCGCCTCACCCTGGAGCTTTGCGACGTCACCGGTTTCGTCGTCTGGTCCGAACGCATTGACGGCGCCGGCGATGATCGGCTGGCCCTGCAAGAAGAGCTCGCCGCTAGGGCCTGGATGCGCCTGGAGGCGGCGTTGGCGGCGCGCGCCAGGAGCTTCACGCCGCCAACAGAGGTGGCGATCCTGCGCCGGCTGGCAAGTTAGCGCGAGGCCAACTTGTCCGCGCCGGTCCAGCCGCCCCCCAGAGCTTGGTAGAGTCCGATCGCCGCCGTCAGGCGGTCTGCGTGGAGCTGAACCAGGTTCAGATCGGCCGCGAGTAGACCCCGCTGGGCGTCCAGTTGCTCCAGATAGGGCGAATAGCCGGCGCGATAGCGGCTCTCGGCGAGGGTCAGGGCCTGGGCCAGGGCGTCTCGCTGGGCCGTCGCGGCGATCTCCTGCTCGCCACTGCGTTGGACCGACGCCAACCCATCCTCGACCTCTCGGAATGCGTTGAGGACGGTCTTGCGGTAGGCGAAGGCGGCCTGGTCGCGACGGGCCGCGGCCTGCCCCTGTTGGGCCTTGAGGCGTCCAGAATCGAAGATAGGCGCCAGGATGCTGCCGCCGATCGAGAAGACGTGGACCGGATCGTCGATCAGGTCCGATGCGACATAGCCCCACGATCCATTGAGCTGAACATTGGGCATGAACGCGGCGCGGGCCGCGTCCAGGCCATGGTCGCTTGCCGCGAGCTGCTGCTCGGCCTGCCAGATATCGGGCCGCCGTCGCAGCAGGGCGGCGGGTTGGCCTGGTGAGATCCACGGAACAGCCAGGCTGTAGAGCCCCGCACCCCGCGCGATCGTACCGGGGTTTTCCCCCAGCAGCAGCCGCAGGCCGTCCTCCTGGCGGCGTCGGGCCAGCTCGACGGCGGGGATCAGCTGGAGCGCGCTCTGGTACTCGGCGCTGGCCTGTTTCAGCTCGAGCTGGGCGCCATAGCCGGCCTCGACGCGCCGCCGGATGAGCTTGAGGGCGCCTTCGCGCGCCGCGACGGTCTTCTGCAGAACCTCAAGGCGCGCATCCAGGGCCAGCAGCGTGACGTAGCCGCTGGCGGCCGAGCTGGCGATCGCCAAACGGACGCTGTCTTGCGCGGCTTGGGTGGCCAGAAGGCTCGACCGCGCCGCCGCGCTCGACGCCTTCAGCCGGCCGAAGAGGTCCAGGTCGTAGGCGGCTGAAAACTGCGCCTGGCCGGCGTGCTGTTCGACCGGTTGGCCGAAGGCGTTGAGCGCCCGCTGATCGGCGCCGCCGCCCGCGATGACGAGGTTGGGCCCACGCATCCCCTGAGCCAGATCGAACTGCGCGCGAGCTTCTTCGACACGCGCGGCGGCAAGACCAAGGTCGGGATTGTTGCTCAGGGCCTGCTCGACGACGGCCGCCAGGGCCGGATCGCCAAAGGCGGTCCACCAGCGCGGATCGACGCTGGCAGGCGTCAGCGCGGCCTCTCGCCATTGGGCGGGCGGGGCCTGGGTCGCGGCGGTGGGCGCTGGCGGCCGGGGTCCCGCGCAGGCGGCTAGGCCCGCGACGCTGGCCAGGAGAACAAGGCGCCTCATGGCCGGCCCCGCGTATCGACCTCGGCTTCGACCGATAGGCCCGGCCGAAGGCGCGCGGCCTCGTCTTGATTGGGATCGATGACGATGCGAACGCCGATTCGTTGGGGAACCTTGACGAAGTTGCCGGTGGCGTTGTCGGGCTTGAGCACCGAGAACTCCGAGCCAGCGGCCGGCGAAATCCGCTCAATCCGACCGCTAAGGCGAGCCCCGCCAAGGGCGTCGACATAGAGGCGCGCGGGCTGGCCGACGATCATGTGGGCCGTCTGACGCTCCTTGAAGTTGGCGATCACCCAGCGCTGGGCCGGGACCAAGGCGACGAGCTGGGTGCCGTTTGTCACGAACTGGCCCAGACGCACGCCGACCTCGCCCAGTTGACCCGATTCCGGCGCGACGATCTGGGTGTGGGCCAGATCGATCTCGGCCATGCGGACTTGCGCCCGCGCGGCTTCGACCTGGGCTTCCAACCCGCCACGCCCGACATCGACCGTGCGAACGTCTTGCCGGGCGATCTCGCCACCGGCCATGGCTTGGCGGACCTGCGCCTCGGCTTGGCGCAGCGCCGCCAGGGTCTGGTCGCGCTCCCGAACCGAGATCGAACCGTCCCCCACCAGATCATTGGCTCTGCGCATGTCGGCCTGGGCCCGCAGGAGCTGGGCGCGGGCGTTGCCGAGATTGGCCACCTGACCTTCCAGCCCGGCGGTGCGGGCCGCGTGGGCTTGGCGGCTGTTGGCTAGGGCGGCCTCTTGGGCGGCGAGATTGGCGCGGGCCTGGGCCAGGCGCGCGACATAGGTCGCATCATCGATGCGCACCAGCAATTGGCCGGCCTTGACCACCTCGTAGTCGCGCACGAGCACCTGGGCGACGTAGCCGCTGACCTGCGGGGCGATCACCGTGGTTCGCCCCCGCACGTAGGCGTTCTCGGTCCGCTCCAGGTGCGAGCCGAAGGGCGGCAGTTTCCAGGCGTTGAGGACCAGGAGCACGGCGATCAGCCCGATCAGCACGATGCCGATGACCAGCCACGGCGGACGCGGGCGGGGGCGCCAGACGTGGGCGGGTTCATCCAGGGCGGCGTCGGTCATGAGGAGGTCTCCCGCGCGGCCTGCGAGCGCCGGCGAAGGGTGTTGAAGACGATGACGTAGGCGACGTAGGCGGCAGTCAGCAGCGCCAGGATCGCCACGAGACGGAAGACGTCGTTGAAGGCCAGAATCGCCGCCTCGCGGCTGAGCGCCTGGCCCAGAAGGGCAACGCCTTGCGCGGCCTGCGCGGCGGGATCGACCACAGCGCTGGAGACGGTCCGGGCGCCAGCCTGGATGCGCGCCATCACCTGCGGATCGGTGGCCACCACGCGCTCGGCAAGGCTTGCGGCGTGCTCGCGCGCGGCGATGGTCTGGTAGGTCCCCAAAAAGGCCGATCCGACCAGGCCCCCGACGTTCTGGGTGGTGCTGAAGAGGACGATGAAGGTGACCAGGTGGTCGGCGCCCTTGGCGAGCATCTTGGTCAGGCCATAGAGTAGCGCCGGGCCGATGAAGAGCGTGGTGCCGAAGGCCAGGAGGGCCTGGGACCCGTAGAGCTGTTCGGGACGGGTGAGGTTAGTGGCGTGGGCGTCCCACCAGGCGCCGGCGGCGATGATCAGGGCCGCGACCATCACCTGATAGGGCAGACGCGTGGCCGACAGCGTCACGGCCGCGACCACGGTGCCCAACAGCATGGCGGCCACGACCCCGCTGAAGAGGATGTGGAGCTGATCGTTGTTGAGGCCGCCGGCCGTAAGCAGGCCGACCGCGCCGAAGGTCTGCTCGGCAAGGGCGATACGAACGAGCATGGCCACGGCGGCGAAGCGGATGATGTCCAGAGCGCCCAGCCAGCGCAGTTGCATGAGCGGCCGAGCCCGCAGGACTTCAATCGCCGCCGCCAGCGCCAGGAGACCAAGTCCGGTCGCAAGCGCCACGCCCAGCCACGGCGTATCGGTCCACCAGAGCAATCGCCCTTCGGACAGGACGCCGCAGATCAGGAGCGCGGCCGGAACCACCAGGCCGATGGTCAGGAAGTCGAGCGGCTCGAAAGCCTTGGACCGTTCACTCGGCGGCAGTCGCACGGCGTGCAGGGCGACGAAGGCGGTCAGGCCCAGCCCCATCTCGATCAGGTGCAGACCACGCCAATTGTCGAGCGCCAGCATCTCTACCGGAAAAAGCCGGGCCAAGGGCATGCCCAGCTGGATGAGCCCGATCCCGATCACCACGCCCAGCGGCTTTAGCTTCGGCGGAAAGACCTGAATCAGATTGTAGATGGTCAGGGTGGTCAGACCCGCGGCCATCATGCCGCTTGTGGCCCGCACCAAACCGGCGGCCAGGAAGCCGGGGAAAAGCAGTTGCCAGGCGCTGGCCAGGACATAGCCGACGATCAGGACGCTGGTGACCTGCGGAATGCCGAATTGGGCGCGGGCCTTGACCAAGGTCAGGTTGGCGGTGGCGTTCATCGCCACATAGATCGCCGGCAGCCAGCTGGCTTGGGCCGCGTAGACGCCCATGGAACCTGAGAGGTTGGCGACATTGACGTTGACCAGCCCGTTGCCGAGCGTCGCCACCACCGCAAGCACCAGAGCGGCCAGGCCGTAGGCCAGCCGCCGGCCGCCCGAGTGAACCGGTGAGAACGGCGAACCCGGAAAGGCTGGCCGCTCGTGGTCAGCATAAACGTATGAGCTCTCACTCATCCGCCGCGGGCCTCTGGTTCGGCGGCGATCCACGCCAGTCCGGTCAGCCCGGGCAGGAAGACATGCTCGCCGCCGCGCACGACGGAAAAGTCGGGCAGACCCTTGAGCCGGCGCCGAACGGGCTTGTCGGGGAAGACGTAGTCGTCGGCGCGATCACGCCGACCAACGATCGGATCGCCTCGTGAGCCCTGACCGACGAAGTCGCCGTCATTGACCCATTGGGATTGAACGAACTCGAACTGACGACCTGGGTTGGCGTTGATCATCGCCAGAACGATGCCGCGATCCAGTCCATCATCCTCTGTGGCGTCATGCGGCAGCACAGGCCCGTAGGCCGATCCGCGACGAAGAACCCGATGAAGGCGGGCGTCGACGATGGTGTCCTTCAGGCCATCGCGCGGATTGACGCGGCGGATATGGCTGCCGACGGGCGTCTTGGCGCCGTCGCGGTCGTCGTCGAAGTAGCCGAAGTCGTTGTTGCGCAGGCGGTCGGGGACGAGGCTTGGATCATCCCGGGTCGGCGAGAGCGCCAGGGGACAGCCACTGCGCCAGCGCCCCATCATTTTGGCGGCGACAAACTCCTCGCCATCGGGGCGGCCCTGAGCGTTGTCGCGCAGATAGCCCCTGAACGCGGCGACATACTGGCGGATCTTGCGGATGGCCAGGAAGGTGCCGTTGCGCCAGAGCGCTTCCGGGCCGCCAGCCCGGGCGATCACGCCCAGCTCATTCTCATAGCCGAGGATGAACTCACCGGCCTTGGCCGGATCGCCCTGGCCCGGCAAGGGCGCGCCGCCTTCGCCTTCGATGAACGGGCGGCTGATCCCGTCGTGGAATCCGAAGTGTTCGCGCAAGGTCGGGGGGATGCCGACATCCAGGCGATGGATAAAGGTCAGCCCTTCCTGACCGGCCAGGACCGAATGGCCAACCGCCACCTTCGCGTCGCGCGCCTCCCACGAGCCGGCCATCACGAAGAGGCCGATGTGGAAGCCTTGGCCGCCATGGGGCATGTCCCAATGGGCCGGGTCGCTCTGGCCGACATCGCCAAGGAAGGCGCTGCGCGCGGCCATGCCCTGACGAAACTCGACGGGAAACCCGTCGATCATAGGTTCGGGCACCTGCAGGCGTCGCAGCCCTTCGCAGGTGAACACCACATTGATCCAGGCGCTCTCGGCCGGGGCGTCCCAGTTGGCGGCCGATGTGATGTGGGGGATCAGCCGGCGCAGCAGCGCCCGCGCGGCCACCGGCTCATCGACGCGAAAGAGCAGATAGGCTCCGAAATACGGCATGGGACGGTTGCGCAGAACCGTGCCCTGAATGTCGGCGAGCTCGAGTTCTACGGTCATCAGCTTATCGCATCCAAGAGCACGCCGAGCGCCTCGCGGCCGCGCAGCGCTTTGTCGATGTCGTGGCGGGAGGCCTCGGGAAAGGCGGTGAAGAAAAGCTCAGCGCCGATCAGGTGCTGACGCAGAAAGGCGTTCAGAAACGGCGAGGTCGCGCCGGGAAAGCCTTCCCAGACGCCGTCGAAAAGACTGTCGAGCCAGCCGGGCGACTTGTCGCAGAGATCTGCCAGCCAGGTGCAGAACTCGCCGTCATAGGTGAAGCCGAACCACAGGCGCGTATCGCCATCGAAGAGGAACAGCCGAAAGTCGTGGGTCAGGCCCAACCGTCGCTCATGGTGGCTGATCTGGGCCTGCAAGCGCGGCAGGCGCTCACGCAGACGCGCCGCGCCGCCCGGGGCGACCTGACCAACGCCGCAGATCTCGGCGCGCTTGCCCATACGCAGTCCCGGCCCGTCGAACTGGGGCGCGACCTGAGGATCTTCAGCGCGTTCGTCGATCCAGGGGAGCGGAGCCATGAGTGTCATCCGGCGACCGGGCAGCGTCCCATGGGACCGGCGAGCCAGCCCTGGCTGCGGAAAGCGGCGGAGGCTTCGTAGACGCCGCGGCGGATCTGGAGGATCGGATCGTCCGTCGCCTCGATGCCATCGACCAGCTGGGTAGGGTCGTGGTTCATCAGCGGATCGCCGATCTCCTCCTCGCCGATCGTGCCGGTGACGGTCAGCAGGCCGATCGGCACGCGGACGCGGTCTTCGGGCCAAAGCGCGGTGGCGTCGTCGAGCGGGTCACCCGGTTCGGCGATTTCCAAGACCAGCTCGAACTCGATCGGGCGATCGACGAGGCGGGCCTCGATCTCCTCGAAGAGGACACTGGGGCTTTCCTTGGCCAGAACCTCGACGGCTTGGCCTCGGACGCCTTCGATCGGCAGCCAATGGCAACGGACATGCCGGATCTCGTCATGCTCGTCGATGAACCGAAAGGCATGAATGGCGTGGAACTCGGTGTTGCCGAAGCTCACCGGCGCCTGGGCCTCGGCGCGCATCTTGAAGACGGCCGCGACATTGGGATTGGCGGCCAGGAAGGCGTCGAGACCGGCCCTGTTGAGCGGACCGTGGGGCTCGGTCGGGCGCAGAGCATCGACCAGGGCGACGAACTGCTCGATCGTCCGAGCGAAGAACAGCTTCTGGCTCAGCATGACCAAGTTCGTCACGCGCCCGTCGGGCAGATAGAAGCGGGTGGCCATGCCCACCGTGGCGTTGAACAGGGCGTGCGGGTCGCCCCCGCCCTTGGAGAAGCGAACCGTGGCCGGCACGCGGCCGCCCTGGAGATGCTGGGCGCGGGTGAAGTGCTTGGCGACGGGATAGGCCTGGAAGACGCCTTGGTAGAGGCGGCCGTCGGCGTGAAGGGTCCGATAGCCTGGAAAGTGGCCAAGCACGTCCTTGATCTTGCCGACGATCTCGTCGGCGTGCCGGTACTGACTGTTCTGGGTCATGGAGGCGCCTACCAAACGCCGAGCGAAGTCTCGGCCCGACGCCGAGGACGCTAGGACGCCGCATCGACCTCAGGCAGTGAGCGGGCGTTAGCGACTTGGGCCTGAAGGGCGCCCGACGGGCTAACCGTAACCCTCGGCCCGCCTCACTTCACGGGCGCTTGGGCCCGCGCGACGGTGGCCACACGCCGGCCCAGGAGACGCGCCATGCCGCCACCGCCACGTCCCGACTTTCTACGTCACCGGTTTGGCGCAGCGCTTTGGCTAGACCTGACCGCCGGCTTCGTGGAGATGATCGGCCTGGTCGGCCTTCATGGCCTCCTTCCGGTCCAGGTCGCCGTCAACGCGCCGCTGGCGATCGCGGCCTGGTCTCAAACGGGTCAAGACTTCGTCGCTCGAACACTGGCCATTCCTGTGTTCATCCTGGTGACGGCGCTGGCCTCGCGTGCGCTCAGCCGAGCCGGTCACGGGATCCGTTTGGCGAGCGGACACCTGCTCTTCTTCCAATGCCTGTTGCTGATGGGCGCGATGGCCGTTGGCGTCTTGCTTGGCCCTTTCCCTCGGTCGGACGCGCCGGCGGCGGTCGCGGCGGGACTGCTGCTGGTCTCGGCGATGGCCCTGCAAGGGGTCGGGGCGGCGTGGCTGTGGCGAGAGCGACTGTCGTTGGTCTCGACCTTCGATCTGGCGCGACTTTCCATTCGAATGGGCCGTGGCGTCTGTCGTGGCCGCGATGTCTCGCCCCAATTGATGCGCCTTGGAGCCTTCATCGTGGGTGCGGGCGTGGCGGCGTTGGTGTTTCCGATCGCGGGTTTTTGGAGCCTAGGTCTGGCGGCGGCCGGCTCGCTTGTGACGCTCTTCCATTTCGTGCCGTTCGATTTCGCGCGGGCCTTCGCCGACGTTGGACGACGTTGAAGGCTGTAAGGCCGCGCACTCACCCCAACTCACGACCTTCGGCCAGCCGCGGCGCCTAGTCTCGCCAATGACGGACGGCGTCCGGCCGCCCAGGTTTGCGAGGAGTGTGAGAGATGGATACCGTCCCAGGCGCGTCGAGCTTTTCCGGAAAGGTCGCCGTCATCACCGGCGCGGCCAGCGGGATTGGTCTGGCGCTGGCGCTCGAAGCGGCGCGCCGCGGCATGGATGTGGCCCTGGGCGACATCGGCGAGGAAGGGCTGGCCAAGGCTAAGGAGGCGGTCGAGGCGCTGGGCGTTCGTGCCGTGGCCATTCGCACGGACGTCAGCAAGCTCGTTGACGTCCAGGCGCTGCACGACGGCGCGGCCCTGGCGCTGGGAGATCCCTGGCTGGTGATCAACAACGCCGGCATCACCAAGCTGGCGCTGACCTGGGACCACACCGAGGCCGATTGGAAGCGCATGTTCGACATCAATGTCGGCGGCGTCATCAACGGTCTGCTGGCCTTTCTGCCGGGTCTGCGGGCGCGGGGCGAGGGTCATATCGTCAACACCGCCTCCGCCGCGGGCCTGCTGACCATCCCGGCGGCGTCGGCCTATGTCGCCAGCAAGCACGCCGTGGTCGGGCTGTCGGAGACGCTCTATCGGGAACTGATCGCCTCGCGCTCGGGCGTGGGCGCGTCGGTCCTCTGCCCCGCTCTGGTCAAGACCAACATTCTGGGCGCGGCCGCGCCGGCTGGCGGCAAGGCCTCGGAGATCAACTCACCTCACGCCCTGGAACCCGAAGAGGTCGCCCGCCAGGTGTTCGAGGCGGTCGCGGCCAAGCGCTTCTGGATCCTGACCCACCGCGCCCACATGGAGCCGTATATCCGGGCCCGCGCCGAGCAGATGGTCACCGAGACCAACCCCAACGCCGCCAGCGTCGACCCTGACGTGTCGAAGACCTCCAGCCTGGCCACCGGCGTCGACTTCACCACCTGGCCCGATGCCTAAGGCCTCGCAAATCGGCCTGCGACGCGGCCCACCCCGGGTCGTGATCGTGGGCGGCGGGGCGGCGGGTCTGGCCCTGGCGATCCGGCTGCGCCGCGCGGCCGATCACCTCGAGGTCGTGCTGATCGACCGTGCGGCCAGCCACTTCTGGAAGCCTCGGCTCCATGAGATGGCCGCCGGCTTGATCGGTCCAGGCGAAGAGGAGGCCAGCTTCCTGGCGCAAGGACGCCGGCACGGGTTCGAGTTCCACTTTGGCGCCATGCGCCATGTCGACTTCGAGCGGAAGATCCTCTGGGTGGATGCGGTCCCGGGTTTGGTCGAGCCGGGCGACGAACTCCTGGGACAGCGCGAATTCCCCTACGACGTTCTGGTCCTGGCGATCGGCAGCCGGGTCCATGACTTTGGTGTGCCGGGGGTAGCCGAGCACTGTCACCGGCTCGACAGCCCGGCTGACGCGCGCGCCCTGCACCAAACCTTCCTCGAAGAGTCGTTCCTGGCCTCGGTGCATGAAGACCATCGGATCCAGGTCGGCATCGTCGGTGCGGGCGCGACCGGCGTGGAGCTCGCGGCCGAACTCCACCACGCCAATTGCGGCCTGCAGCGGTTTGGCGGCGTCGGAGCGCCGGGACGCCTGGACATCACGATCGTCGATGGCGCCGATCGGGTGTTATCCTCGGCCCGGCCAAGAACCTCTCGACATGCCGGCGAGGCCCTGATGCGCTTGGGCGTGCATCTTCGGCTCGGCGCGCGGGTAAATGCGGTGGAACCCGACGGTTTTCGCCTCGAGGACGGCACCTTCGTCCCCTGCTCGGTGAAGGTCTGGGCTTCTGGGGTAGTGGGCCATGACCTCGTCGCCCACCTGGGTCTTCCACTAGGCCCCGGCCGGCGTATCGCCGTGGATGAGACCCTGGCGATCGAAGGCAAGGATCGGGTTTTCGCCCTGGGCGACTGCGCCATAGCGCCGGCGAAGAACGCCGGCGGCGCCCCGCCGCCGACGGCGCAGGTCGCCCATCAGCAGGCAATCTGGCTTGCCGACGCGCTGCCCAAGCTGCTCGATGGACGACCTGTCGCCCCGTTCGTCTACAAGCCTCGCGGTTTGGTCGTGTCGCTGGGCCAATCGGACGCGGCCGCCGATCTCCCCGCCCAAGGCCCTGAGGGCCTGGCCACGGCTGAAGGCACCCCGGCCAAGTTGCTCTATGAGGGCCTGGCACACGCCCACCGGGCCACGCTCTACGGCTGGTGGCGCGCGCTGGCGCTCTTTGTCTCGGATCGTCTACGGGGCCTATCGACCCCGCCGATCAAACTTCACTGAGCTTCAGAAGGGTCTTGGCTCGATCCAGCCGTCGAGACTTGGCCGGCGAGAGCGCATCGACGAGCTGGCGCAGGGTGGCCGCGGCGTTTTCGTCTTCAGGTGCAACGCCAAGGGCGGCGGCCGCTAACGGCAAGGCCAGGCCCCGGGCGCCCTGGCGTTCGGCCACGGCCAAGCCCTCCTCGAGAGCCTGCCGCGCGGCTGGGCGATCACCGGCCCTCCACAACACCTGGGCCTTGCGGCGCAGGACCTCGGCGCTCATCAGGCTCTCCACGCCATCCTCGTCGGCAGCCTGCGCGGCGAGCAGCGCCAGGGCGTCACCGGCGCGCCCGGACAAGGACAAGAGCCTGGCGAACTCGGCGGCGAAGAGGCCGTTGAACGGGCCGTAGTTGGAGGCCTTCAGGCCGGCCAGGCCGTGAACGAATAAGCGCTCGGCCGTCACTAGGTCGCCCTCGAGCGCAGCGTGCTTGGCCTGGACGCAAGCGCCGATCGCCGCATGGCTTTCTAGTCCGTGCCGTTCAGCTTCGACCACCAGCTCCTGAGCGAACTTGGCGATGATCGAGGCCGGCGCGCCACTGACGATCGCGCCGATCGCCGCCCACTGCAGAGCCTCGCACACAGGAAGCGCCTTGGCCGTTTCGCGGGCCGAAGCGATGGAAAGCGCGAAGGAGGCGTCGGCCGCCGCGTAGCGCCCCTGCAGCGCGTAGGTCAGGCCCTCCAGTCCGCGGGCGTCTGAGTGTCGATCAAACCCGGTACGCCCCAGCCACTGGAAGCGCGCCGTGGGCCCCTCGTCGACCAAGAACCGCGCAAGGTGCTCGTGGGCGCGGGCAAGCTGTCCGGTGTGATTGTAGTTGGTTCCCATCATCCAATGGGTGGTCGCCTGGGCGTCCAAGTTGTTCGTCGCATCGGCCAGGGCGCGATGGCGATCGGTGAACTCAAAGGCCAACTGGTAGCGCGGCGCCCGGATATTGTAGGTCCAGAGCGCCACCAGGGCGTCGAGCTGATAGTCCGTGGCGTCCAGCTTCACGGCTACGTCCAAGGCGCGCAGCCAAGGCGAATAGTCCTCAGCGGCCAGTCCACGCGTGAAGAATGCGCACGCCGCCAGGGCGAAGCGCACCGCCAGTTCAGCGCGACTGGGCGGTTCGCCCGCCGGGATGGTCGCCAGGGCGCGATCCATCCAGTCCTGGCATTCCAGATGGAGGGATCGGCTGAACCAGAACCAGGACGAAACGGCCGCAAGGTTCAGGCGTGCTTCCAGGTTGGGCTGATTGACCAGGGTCCAACCCAAGGCCGCGCGGACGTTATCGAGCTCGGGCGCCAGTCGATCGAACCCCGCCGGATCGGTCGAGGCGGCTTGAAGCAGCCCCCCAAAGTAGGTGGCGTGGGACTGGGCCAGCGCGCGCCTGCGTCCACTCTCGTTGAGACGCTCCAGGGCGAAGACCCGGGTGGTTTCCAACAGCCTGAAGCGCACCTCGCGATCGAGGGCTTCGGCGGTGACCAGCGATTTGAGCACGAGGCCGGCGACCGCTTCGTCGATGTCGTCGCCGCTGAGACCTTCGTCGCTCAGCACGATGCGCGCCGCATCGAGGGTGAAGCCGCCCGAAAAGACGCTCAGGCGCTGAAGCACCTCACGCTCGGCGGAGGAGAGCAGGCCATAGCTCCATTCGAGGGCTGCGGCGATCGTGCGGTGGCGCGGATCGCCGTCCCGCGCCCCCAGGCTCAGCAGACGCAGCCGATCGTCCAATCGCGCGGCCAAGGCTTCCACGCCCAGGGCGCCAGCGCGGGCCGCGGCGAACTCGATGGCGAGCGGCAGACCGTCAAGCTCGCGGCAGATCCGCGCCAGGGTCGGGGCGGCCGCATCGGTGAGTTGGAAGTTCTCGGTTTCGGCGCGGGCGCGTTCGAGAAAGAGCCGCGCGGCGGGATAGGTCAGAACGGACTTGGCGTCGCGCGCGGCCTCAGGCGGCGTCTCCAGCGGTTCCAGACGATGGATCGTCTCGCCCGCCATGGAGATGGCCTCGCGACTGGTGGCCAGAACAGAGACCTTAGGCGAGGCGCTCAAGAGGTCAGAAACGAGCCCGGCCGTCGCGTCCAGAAGGTGCTCGCAGTTATCGATCAGCACCAGGACGTCCTTGTCGGCCAGGGCTCGGAGCACTGCGCCCAACGGATCTGCCGGCGGATGGATCAGGCCCATCGCTGAGGCCAATGCGGTCGGGAGCAAGCGGCCGTCATTGATCGGCGCGAGGTCCAGGAACCACACTCCATGAAGCCGACGCCCGATGGATTGGTCGGCGAGCGCCAGGGCCACGGAGGTCTTGCCTATGCCGCCAGGCCCCACGACGGTCACCAGCCGGTCATGCGACAACCGCTCGGCAAGGCGGGCCACAATCGCCTCTCGACCGATCAAGCGAACGGACTGCAAAGGCAGGTTGTTCGGCGCGGTAAAGACGGCGTCGGGGGCTGGCTCAAGCCCGGCGTCCAGGCGACGAACTTGAGCGATGAAACTATAGCCGCGCCCGGGGACGTTGATGATCACCCCTTCGCCGTCGGCGCCATCGCCCAGGGCCCGCCGCAGGGTGGCGATATGGACCGTCAGATTGGCCTCGACGACATGGGCGCCCTGCCAGACGTGATCCATCAGCGCGCGACGCGAGACCACCTGGCCAGCCTGCTCGACCAGAAAAAGCAGGATGTCCATGGCCCGGCTTCCCAGACGCACCGGTTTGTCGCCATCCCAGAGGGCGCGCGCCGCGGACGACAGACGAAACCCGCCGAAGCGGAACTCGACATCGTTCGCCGCCGGCTCTGGCAGTGGAAGGGGAGACATCATGGGGCGCGGATTTCAGAGAAACAGGGGGGTCAGTTGACCAGGACTTTGCGCCACCTTTGCAGCAGTTCGCGCGCCTTTCGTAGGTCTCGAACGCGATCGCCTCCAGAAATGCGACTGACGACTGGGTCCAACTCAGCGCAGGCCAGATCCAGGGCGCCAGACCGGGCCTGGCGCCGCGCTAGATCCGCCGCGCAGCGCAGGGCTTCAAACTGAGCCCCCGACGCCTCGGCTTCGGCCAGACCTTGGCGCAGGTCGTCTTCGCCGGCGCTGGAGGATCCCTGACGGATCGAGGCGATCGAGGCCCGAACGCGAAGGAGGTCGGCACGGCCCAGCCAACCGGGCGCGCTTGTCGCCTGAAGGCCCTCTTGAACGGTCGCCAGCCCCTCATCCAGACGTCCCCGACTGACTTGAATCCCTGCCAGGGCGGCAAGCAAGGCCCGCCGGACTAGCTCCTCGCCCCGCGCGCCCAATCGGTCCAGGGCTGCGGAGAGATCGTGTTCTGCAGTCTCAAGCTCACCGGCCCGAGCCCGCATCAGCGCTTCATAGGCCTGAGCCAGATCCAGACACCGCTCCAATCCCGCCGTCAACGCCGCGCTTTTGAGCCGCTCGAGGCAAGCGAGGGTCGCCTGGGGATCATCAACGCCCAATCGGATCGGCGCTTCGCAGAGGGCCAGAGCGAAAGCCAGGGATGCGGGGTGGTTCGTTGCCTGCTCGGCGGCGCGCGTTGCGTTGAGGAGGGCCTCGTCGGCGCGCCCGACGCTCCACAGAACGTTAGCCCGGGCCACTTGAGCCCAGGTCGCCGCGTCCAGTCCCCAGCTGGCCGCCGGCCCCGTCGCCGACTGCACCCTCCCACACGCGCGCTGGGCCAGATCGAAGGCAGTCGACAAGTTTCCCGCGCCACCTTCGGCGGCGCTGGCCAAGGCGTCGACCAAGGTGAGGGCTTCAATCCGCCCGAGCTCGTGCGCCAGGTCGCGGGCCTCACCGGTCAAGGTCCGCGCCTCGTCCAGACGCGCCTGACGGTGGCGAGTCATCGCCAAGGCCACAAAGCTTTGCAGGCGCAAGGTTCGCAGGCTCTCGCCCTTCGCCAAGTCCACGGCGGCCGAAAGGTGGTCGGCGGCTTCTTCTGTCGCGCCAACGACCTGCAGCTCGGCAAAGCCCAGGGCGTAGCGGATGACCGGATCGGTCGGCGCACTGTCCTGCAAAACGGCCAGGGCCCGACGCGTCCATTGGCGGGCTTCATCGAACAAGCGCAGGTCGATCAACAATCGGGAGACCTGCCGGGTCAGGGCTGAGGCCTGGGCGCGATCGCCAAACGGGCCAAGGACGAAGGTCATCGCCGCGCGCAGATTTTCGAGGTCCTCTCGTCCCAGCGCCTCTTGGCCTGCGAAGAAAGCCGCATGGCGGCGGCGAACGGCTTCGGCGGGCCCCTTCTCGGCGAGCTTGGCGGCGGCGAAGCGGCGCGTGGTTTCAAGGAGCTGGAAACGGCCGTCGCCGTGCGCGACGACCAGGGACTTCCGCGTTAGGTCCAGAAGGCGCTCTGGGGCCTCACCCGGGCAGAACGGATCGCAGACCGCTTCGGCGGCCTGGATGGAAAAGGCGCCGATAAACACCGAAAGCGCCTCTAGCATATCCCGTTCGCACGACTGAAGCAGCTCGAAGCTCCAATCGAGCGCCGCGCTCAGCGTGCGATGTCGGGGTGGCGCGCCCCGACGCGCCAGCACGCCTGGCTCGAGGCGCTCCGACAGGCTCGCGGCCAGACCCGCCAGGCCAAAGACCTCAACGCGCGGCGCCACAAGTTCAATCGCCAGAGGCAGGCCATCGAGGCGACGGCAGATTTCGGCGGCGGCGCGACTGTCTTCATCGCGGAACGTGAACCCCGAATGGGCCGCGGTGATCCGACTGACCAACAACGCCACCGCCGGATAGGCCAAGGCCTGGGCGGCGCTGAGCGCCAAGCCCTGCTCGGGCACGCCAAGACCTGACAAACGCAGGGTCTGCTCCCCGCGCAAACGGAGGGACTCGCGGCTTGTGGCCATGACGCGAAGGGTTGGGACAGCACGCAGGAGGCTTGCGGTCATCGCCGCGACCGGCTCGATGAGGTGCTCGCAATTGTCGATCAGCAACAGGGTCGGCCGAGCTTGAAGGGACGCCCCGATTTGCTCCCAAGTCCTGGCCTGCGCCGGTTCCAATCCTAGCTGGTTGGCCAAGCTGACGGGCAACTGGACCGGATCCTCGACGGCGGCCAGTTCGACCAGACGAACCTCGAGCCCAAGGCTCTGCTCCGCCTGGCGCGATGCGGCCAAGGCGGTTGCGGTCTTGCCAACACCGGCGGGCCCCAGAAGCGTGACCAGCCGTTCGCGACGAAGACGATCGACGATGGTCGTGATCAGGCCCTCGCGACCCACCAGCCTGGATACGCCTACCGGGGGGGCGCTGGGCGGGGTGATGATCGGCGCGACGAAGCGATAGCCGCGCCCAGGTTCGGTGAGAATGAACCGCCGCCCGTCGGTTCCGTCTCCAAGCGCCTGGCGAAGGGTTCGGACGTGGACGGCAAGGTTGGCTTCCACGACTGTCGTGTCGGGCCATGCCCGCGCGACAAGCTCGTCCTTTCCAACCACCTCGCCTGCACGCTCGACAAGGAGGATCAGCAGGTCCAGGGCGCGTCCGCCGATCCGCACCGGTCGGCCGTTCTCAAGCAGCCGCCGCTCCGCGGCCAAAAGCTGGAAGCCATGGAACGCGACGCCTGGGTTCGACGGGGCCTCCCCCAGCAGCGGGCTGGGAGGCGAAGAAGAACCTAAGAAGGCGGCGTGGGGCATCGCCAAGGTCTAAGACTTCCGAAGGGCTGGCGGTGAGCCAAGTCTAGTGCGAGTGCGAAGAGCGCGCGAGGCTGGTGACGACCGGAACGTCAGAAAAAGCCCAGATCGTAGGCGTGGACGCCGCTGGCCTGCGCTTCGCCCAGCAAAGCCTCGAGATCGCGCTTGAGCGCTTCACAGTTGGCCCGGGCATAGCGATGGACCGCGTCGCATGGGCCCTGGCCCTCGAGCCTGGCCAGAAGATCGCAAAGCTCGCGCGCCGCCAGGATCCTACCCTGCAACTGGCCGGCGCGACGCGGAAGATCCTGACCTGTCGGTGTGAAGTGTTCGATGGTGAAGGGGGCGGCCCGGGTCATCGACGCTGTCCTTGGGAGGATGGAACAGGCCCGCCGGGGAAACGTGACCCGGGCCTGAGCCCACCATGGCGCGAGGCCTTGGAAGCGGCCTTGAACCTGCGCCCGGTGTTGGAAGCAATGCGTCGCAAACTGCGCATGCCCTGCTCCGTCAGGCCCGGGCTTCAACGGTCTGGGCTCGGCTTGGGGCCAGGCCGTCCATCATCGGATCCAGCCGGCTCCAGCCCTCGGCCGCGCCGAGCGGGGTTTCGGCGCGAAGCCGCTCGAAGGTCCGAATGACGATTTCATCCTGAAGCAGGCCCTCGTCCTTCTCCGAGATCTCCAGACGCGATGACCACAGGACAAACCCTCGCTCGTCGCTCAGCTCCAGCGTCACCCGCACCTGACCGCCGACGCCACGGATGGTGCCCGACAGGATCGTCGCGCAGCCCAGATCCTGGGCCAGACGCGAGAGCGTGTAGCACTCGCGGCGGTACTGATAGACGGCCAGGCGCGGCGCGACCCGCAGGCCCTCGATCCGTTCGGCCACGAAGATCAACTCGTCGGTGACGCCGTCGACGAAGCCGAAGCCATGGGTGGACGGCGTCAGGGCGATGAAGGGCATGATCGCCAAGAGGCAGGGTTCAGTGGCTGTGCCGGCGCACGGCTTGGGCGCCTCGACCATACGCTCGGAGAGCCCATCGACGTTGATCGCGAAGGTCGGGACATAGGTTCCGATCGGGAGGTCTACGCGGATCGGGTCTTGCCGTCCCTCGTCGCTGAAGTACTGGGTCAGCTTGCGACGCAGCCGACGAGCCTCGACCCGGACGGTGGAGTCGATGCGCGGATCATAGGGCACATTGCGGCCGTAGAGCGCGTTGCCGATGACCGCTTCCTTCAGCGACAGCCCCGCACGCTCCAGCGTCTCATCGACAATGAAGTTGAGGAACTGGGTTAGACGGGTCGAGCCTGCGAACGCAGCGCTACGCTGCAGGCGGACCAACTGCTCGCGGATCGCCGTGGGCGTCAGCCGGGTCGTGGGGGCCGAGCCGCACATCAGGCGGCGGCCCACAGGGCTGCAGGTTCGGAGGCGTCAGTCTCGACCTGTCCGCCGCGAAGTCTGCGCCAGAGTTTTGGCGTGATGCCCGCCTCTTCGTGGAACCGACGGGTGAAATGGGGCTGGTCGCAGAAGCCACATTCCAGAGCGATCACCGCAAGCGACTTGTCGGTGGTCTCCAGGAGCGTCTGGGCGCGTTCGATGCGGCGCTCGAAGACAAAGCGCCCGGGCGGCGCCCCGAAGCTTTGAACGAAGCATCGGCCAAGCCGCGCCGTGCTCAGTCCCGCGATCTTCGCCAGTTCCTCGACCGTAATCCGCGCGGCCAGGCGTTCCTGGATGTGGCGGGTCAATCGGGTCATCTGGCGCGGTGTCAGGCCGCCTCGAAGCGGGGCTGCGACCACCGCGCTGCGCTCCTGTTCGATTTCGAGCAGGCGACAGGCGCGCTCCAGCGTCGTGGTGGCTTCCGCGCGCCCCTCACGGACACGAAGGTCCAGCGCGCTGCGCAGGAGGTTCAGGGCGTCCCCGACCAGCGCTTTAGGGCAGTCCCGCCGATCGCGGAAGCTCCTGACCAGTTCGCCTGCCGGCGGGCTGGTCGTTGGCTGCGAAGTGTCGTGCATCGAGATCATGAGCAGTTCCCGCGGCGCAGGTCGCGACAGGCCGCGACCACTTCAGAGAGCCACATTCACCCCAACAAGGCGCGCTAAGCGTTCCTAAGGGGTCTTAAGAGACGCAAGCCTCGGCTTTACGAGCTTGGTGGGCGCCGCCGGGCCGCCAGACCAAGAGCATGCCGAGCGTGCATCCCAGTGACAGAAGGATGGCCCCGCCGACCGTCCAGTTCGCGCCGCCCTTGACGAGGGGCAACAGCAGGAGAGGCGCGACGGCGGCAGCCAGTCGGTTGATCGACCAGGCCAGGGTTGTGGCCGAGGCGCGATGACGCGGCGCGAAAAGCTCAGCGCCAAACAGCGTGACGACTGGAAGGTAGAGCGCGCCGGAGACGCCAAAACCGACCACCGCCAGGCCCGCGGCGAGGCGACTGGAGACGCCGAAGAACATCGCCACAAAGAGCAGCATCGCCAGGGCGAGGATCGCCAGGCTAGTGGCGCGGGGGGCTCGATCGACGCCGAAGCTCGCCAGAAGGCCTCCAATGGCGGGCCCAAATCCGGCGAGCGCAACGAAGTAGAGGCTGTCGTTGAGGTTCATGCCCCGGGCCAGGAGCACGGGACCGGTGAGGAGGGGAAAGCCGACGCTGGACCAGGGCAGAAGGAAATAGAGGATCGCCAGACCGACCAGGGCCTCACGCGTCCCAGGCGCCGGACGGCTCGAATGGATGACGCGCGCCTCTGGACTCGGCGGCGCCAGGACCGGCGAGCGTGAAAAGCGTTCGGCCTGCGCCATGGCCCGGTCGCCCCGGCCCGCCCCCCGCAGCCAATCGGCGCTCTCAGGAGCCCAGAGAAGCAGCGGGGCCAGCGCTAGACTGGCAAGGCCCAGGACCGCGAACAGCACGCGCCAGGCTTCCCAAGATTGATGAAAATCGTGACTGGCGGCCCGTAGCCAGAAGAGCGCGGCAGGCGGTCCAAGATAGGCCAGCGCGCTCGTCACGGTGATCATCGCGCCTCGTCGTCCGTTCGGCGCGAGCTCGGTGAGCCAAGCGATGATCAGAGGCGGCAGAGCGCCCAGCGCCAAGCCCGACAGTCCTCGGGCCAGGGCCAGCCAGGTCACATCGGGGCTTATCGCGCACAGAACCGAGGTCAGACTTATCAGCACCAGGGAGCCGGCGAGGACCCTGGTGTATCCCCAGCGCCGCGCAGCCAGTCCGCTGAGCGGCGCCCCAACGATAGCGCCCAGGTAGGTTGAGGCCGAAAGCCAACCAATGACCGTTGGGGACATGGCGTGAGGCGGCGCGGCGAAGATGGTGGCCAGAGCGCCGCTCAAGGCGATCTCGGTCAGATCAACGCCGAGGGCCAAGGCGGCGATCACGATGACCGCGCCGTGCAAGCGCGTCATCGCGCCTGGCGCAGGCCCCGGTTCTTTCTCGATCGGCCTAGCCATCGTTCAGCTCGTAGACGTTCAAGGTTGACCGACCTTACAGGCAGTCGGCTCCGCGCGCGGTCGCGCCGTGGCCCGATTCACAACGATTAACACCGCCAGGGCGCGAAGCTCGCCATGGTCGGGACATGGCTTGGCCGACATCCAATCGCCCGCTCGAGGCGCTAGGCCCCCTTCGGCCTGCTCTGTTCGCGGGGGTGGCCGGCCTGTGCCTTCTGCCGGTCATGGCGCGCGGACAAGAACTCGACGAAGTGATCGTCACGGCCGCCAAGCGCCCTAGCCGTGCGTTCGAAACGCCGACCGCCCTGACGGTGCTGACCGGGGCTCGCCTGGTCGCCGCGCATGCCGACGACGCGGCCGGGTTCGCCGCCCTGACCCCGGGATTGACCTATACCGACAGCGGCCCGGGCCAGAAGCGCTACGCGCTGCGCGGTCTCCAGTCGGCCGGGGAGCCCGAGGTGGCCCTCTACTACGACGACATTCCGATCAGCGGCCTACCGGGCTCATCCCTCGACACGGGCGATAGCCAGCCCGACCTGAAGCTTTGGGATGTCGATCGGATCGAGGTCATTCGCGGTCCCCAGGGCACGCTCTATGGCAATGGCGCGATGGGCGGCGCCATTCGGATCCTCTCGCGCCCGCCGAATCTCTCCAAACCCGAGGCGGCGCTTGAAGGCGGCCTTGGCGCGACGGACGGCGGCGAGCCCTCCTACCGCGTCAACGCGCTGCTGAACCTGCCTCTGGTCGACGATCGTCTGGCGGCCCGGGTTAGCGGATATGGGCGGCGCGAAGGCGGGTGGATCGACGATCCCGAACGGTCCGCCACCGCCTTGCCGCAGGTCTCCGGAGACAATCGCAATGATGAGCGCACCTATGGCGGCCGGGCGGCTCTGCGCTATGCGCCAAATGATCGCTTCGAGGCGACGCTGACCGGCTATGGCCAATCGCTAAAGACCGACAACGCCTTCGAGATCTATCCGAAGTACGCCACCGACACCGATCGATACGTGTCGGCGGCCTATGTCCGCACACCGTGGAAGGATCGCTCGCTGATGGGCGTGCTGTCGGCGTCTTACGACCTTGGCTGGGCCAAAGCCTCGGCGGCCACGTCCTACCAATACCGGCACGTTCGCCAGACCCTCGACACGACACGCTATCTCCTCAAGCAGCTGGGGTGCGCCGAGTACAGTTGGCCCAGCGCCTGCGCCGGCGGTGGGACGATCGTCCCGGCCGCGTCGGCGGCCGACCAACGGGTGAGCGCCTGGTCGGCGGAAGCGCGCCTTGCGTCCCCCGACACCGCGAGCGCCTGGACGTGGATCGCCGGGGTATTCCAGCAGCGCGCCATCACCCATCGCCGCGGTCAGGTCGCCAAGGTCGGCGCCGATGGGCTGATCGCCTATGATGCGGATGGGACGGCGCAAAACCGCCTGTTCGCGCGGGATAATAAGGACGGGTTCGATCAGGTCGCCGTCTTTGGAGAGGTTACCCGCAAGCTGACGCCGCGTTTGAGCGCATCACTTGGCGGCCGCTGGTTCGACGTCGAGCGACGCGATCAGCAAGTCGTGGTCCAGCAGTTCTTCCCGGGTCAGCCTACCGGCGCGCAACCGGCCCAGACGTCTTCGGAAAGCCGCCTCTTCAAGACCGCGCGCCTAAGCTACGCGCTTGATCGGGGCCTGCTCTTCCTGCAGGCCGCGCAGGGCTTCCGCGCCGGCGGGCCCAACTATCCAGGCGGGTTCGACCTTAGCGCTCCGGCCTATCGCTCGGACTCGGTGTGGGACTACGAGCTTGGTTGGAAGCTGGCGCTGGGCTCCAGGGTTCGGGTCGAAGGCGCGGTCTTCGATATCGAGTGGAAGGATCTCCAGCAGCTCGTTCCAACGACGCTCTTCAGCTACATCGCCAACGCCGGCCGCGCGCGGTCCCAGGGCGCGGAAGCCGCTGTCGACCTGAAGCTGGCCTCCGGGTGGAGCGCCAATCTCGCTGCGACCTACAACCACGCGCGCCTGGTCGGACGCCAGCCGACACAAACAGATCCGGCCCTGCAGCTGGCCGCCGGCGACAGGCTCGCCAATGTCCCCGATTGGACCTGGCGGGCGGGCCTGAACCATGAGCGCGCGCTTTCCCGGGGCGAGCAGCTGTCGCTGGCCCTGGGGGCTCACGGACAATCTGGTCGCGGTGTGCTGACCTCGGATCGCAACCCGGCCTATTTCCGCTTGAAGGCGTATGGCTTGGCGGACGCACACGCGAGCCTGGAATTCCCGTCAGGATGGCGCGTAAGCCTCGACGTCGACAACCTCTTCAACGCCTATGCGCCGATGGCCGGCAAGTCGCTGGACGCCAATCTGGCGCAGGTGGTCACCGCCGCTCGCCCCCGCACGGCCTGGCTGACCGTATCGATCAGGCGGTAGTCGTGGGCCCTGTCTAAATCAGCGCGGGGGATGCTCCAGTTTCATCGTCCCGCAGCAGGTCATGCAGGCTGGCGGACGCTCTGCGTTCCCACCCCTTGGCGCCGGCCGCTCGCGCGGCGAGCAAGGCGAACTGAAACTGAGCCCGCGCACCTTGGGGATCGCCCGCCCTGGCCAGTCGCACGCCCTCGGCGCGCAGGATCTCCGGCCCGGCCCAGCCGCTGAGCCCAGCCCTTGCACGCGCCACCAGACGCTCGTTCACCCATGACGGGTCGATGGTGGTCAGGAGCTCGTCCTGCATCAGGCCTGCCGGCTCGGGACGCAGAACCGGCGGTGAGCCTCGCAAGGCCAGCAAGCTGGCGCCATAGGCCTCGCCCAGACGTCGCCACCGATCGAGGGCGTAACGGCGGGCATATTCGACCAGGAGCGCGATATGGTCTTCGGCTATTTCCAGATCGCCATTCCATAGACTGATCGGACAGGCCCCCAGGGCGAGCGCCTGGGAGACGGCGAAGGCGCCATCCTGCTCAGCCAGGCGCAGGGCTTCCGCGGCCACGCCCGCCGCCTCCTCGGCGCTTCCCTCCAGCCAGAGGACTCTGGCCAAGATGATCCGCATCGAGACCCGCCGATCGACCGCGGTCTGAGCGTAGGTCATCGGGATGCCTTTGGCCGGATGGCGCAGGACGCGCTCGGCCAGCTGGCGGGCCCGCACCTGGTCGCCGGCATGGTGGTGGATCTGAGCGGCCGTTCGATCGGCCAAGAGGATCGCCAGCGGATCATCGGCCGCCCGCACGATCGACGAAACATAGTCCGACCGCGCCGCCGCTCCGGCATAGTCGCCCTGCTCGAGAAGATAGAGGCCCTCTTTGAGAAGCGGCTCGACCTTGTGGCGCGGATCCTCGAGGCGGGCGCATAGGCTCGTCACTCGGTCGAAGGTCTCTTTGAGTTCGACCGGGTCGACCACGGTGTTGAGGTTGAGGGCGCACAAGGCGGCGGTGAGGCGCACCTCCGAGATCAACTGAGAAGGCGAGGCCTTGGCAAGTTCCCCCAAGGCCACCTGGATGCGCCGCTTGAACTCGTCGATCAGGGAAAGCTGGTAGCCGAACGGGAACGAAGAGGCCGTCAGAGCGGCGCCGACGGCGACGTCGCCTTGTGGGCCGAACGACCACTCCAAAGCCCCGCGCACGTCCTCGACTGTGTGGCCGTACTCGGCGAGCCAGTCGGCGCGCCCCATGGTGTCCCATCGCCCTTGGGCTTCGCTAAGGAGGCTCTTGAAATGCTGGGCGTGGCGGCGGGCCAGGACGTCGGTCTCGCCCTCCTCGTCCAGTCGTTCCTCGGCATAGGCCCGGGTCATGTGCAGGAGGCGGTAGAGGATCGAAGGGCCGCTGGGATCGGCGACGATCAGCGACTTGTTGGCCAGGGCCATCAGATCTTCGAGCACGGCGTTGGGCGTCAGGCCCGGCTCGCTGACGACGGCCGCCGCCGACTGCAGCAGGAACGAGCCTCGGAAGATCGAAAGCCGGCGCAGGACGACCCGCTCACGCGTCGACAGCAGGCTGTGGCTCCAATCCATGGTCGCCTGCAGAGACTGTTGGCGGGGGTCGGCCGTTCGCCGCCCCGGGGTCGAGAGCATCAGCCGCTCATCGAGCGCCTTCAGAAGACCCGGCACGCTGAAGATATCGACCCGCGCGGCCGCCAGTTCGATCGCCAGGGGCAGGCCATCTAGCCGCCGGCACACCTCGGCGGCGGCAAGCACGTCCTCCTCGTCGGGCGTGAGGCTTTCGACGCTTGCGGCCGCGCGTTCGAGAAAGAGCTGAACGGCCGGGTAGTCGCGAGCCATCTTGGCGTCGAGGTCTTGCCAGGTGGGGGGCGTCTCGAGGGCGGCTAGCCGATAGACCCATTCCCCATCGCCGCGGATCGGCTCACGGCTGGTGGCGAGGATCTTCAGGCGCGGCGCTGAGCGCAAAAGCCGCTCAGCGACGGTGGCCACGGCCAGCAGCAGATGCTCGCAGTTGTCGAAGACGAGGATGAAATCTTCATCGCCGATGTAGGTCGTCAGGCTCGCGAGGGGGTCATCGGCGTGGGCCGACACGCCCAGCGTCGTGGCCAGGGTCGCGGCCATCTGGGTGGGGTCTCGCACGGCGGCGAGTTCGACAAAGACGGCGCGGGCGCTGGAGGTCTGGAGCCAACGCTCGACCAGCGCCACGGCCAGAGAGCTCTTCCCGACGCCGCCGGGCCCGGTGATGGTGACGAACCGGCGCACGGCGGTTTGCACCACCAGGTCGTCGAGCACGGCCTCACGCCCGATCAGGCGACCTTGGCGCGGCGGCAAACCTCGCGGAAGGTTGACCATCGGTGGGTGGAGGCTCGCGCCCGCCAAGCGCTGAACCTGTCCGATGAAGACGTAGCCACGCCCGGGGTTGTTGAGGATGTAGCGCTGACCATCACGCCCTTCGCCAAGCAGCCGGCGCAGCGCCGCGACGTGGACCCGAAGATTGCTTTCCTCGACGAAGGTGTCGGGCCAGACCAAGGCCATCAGCTCGCGCTTGGTGACCACCTCGCCGGCCCGTTCGACCAGGGCGATCAGAATGTCGAGCGCGCGATCGCTGAGCCGAACCGGCGCCTCGCCCTCGGCCAGGACCCGCCGGGAGCGGAACAATCGAAATGGGCCAAAGGCCAGCGCCGCTTCGCCAAGGGTTTCGTTGGGCTCGTCCACCGCGCCGCTTTCCAAGCCTGCCCCGCCGCCCTGGCTTTGGGCCGCGACGGAGGTCATCGCAAAGTCAGCGCGTATCACCTTTCGAGGTGCGGCAGATGTGAGCCTAGGAGCTTACGTCCGGGCGGGGTCTGGACACCTCGCACAGGCCTGGGGAACCTTGGTCGCTCAGCTGCCCGGCGATCGCGGCCCTTATCTCTTCGACGGAATAGGGTGGCGTTCGACTGTGAACGACGTGATGGCAGGTGGCGCACAGCGGAACCAGGTCGCGAATGGGATCAACCTCGTAGCCCTCCCCGATCGCGGCCAGTGGGGTGAGATGATGAACATGGATCAGCTCCGCCCCAATCGATCCGTACTTGACCTCATAGTTCAAGTCGCACGCTTGGCACGTCGGGCCGAAGTGTTCGATGCACTGTCGACGGGCCGCCGGTGAGCGCTCGTAGCGCGTGAGCTCGACAGCCTTAGGCTCGCCCTCCCAAAGGCGCTGGGCTGGTGTCCACGGATCTACGGGCGGGCCAACAACCATACCCCTTGGCAGGAAGCCCGTGACGAAGTCGCCGGCGATACCGGTGACCTTGTGTTGCCAAACGCCCCACTCGCCGATCGAGAAGCTAGATTCAGGTGGCTGAGGCAGATGCTCAGAAAGCATGGCTCCGGAGGCGGGGTCTCGGTACAGGCGGCGCATGGATTTGTCGCGTTCGTGCAGATACCAGGCGGGCCATTCGCCAAGTTGGCCCATCCAACTCTGGCCCTGGGCATAGCTGCGCCGTGCGATCGCCAGGCATTCCTCCGGGGGCGGGACGGCGACCGTGATCTCGAACGGAGGCCCTGAAACCCCTGAGGGCGGGCTGAGATAGGCGTAGGTTTTGGTCTGCTTGACCAGGGTCCAGCCTCGGCGCGGCAGGAGTACGCTCAGGGTCATAGCGGCCCCGAAACGATAGACGTTGTCTCCGTAGTGCTTGGGGGCCTTGCCACTCGGCGTCAGGGCGATGGTCTCAAGCGGCCAGCCAGGCGGCGTATGCGATCTGGCGCCCGGCTCATCAAATTCGATCGTCTCCGGATCGTCCATCAGCGCCCCACCTTGATCGATCGGGAAAGACCCATCTTCAGAATAGGAGTGGGCTACCGACCCCTTCAAGCACCCCCGATGAAAGGCAAGGGTCACGCGGACTAACAGCCAGCTTACTTCCGACCGACACCGCAAGCGGCGCTAAGAGCATCTGGTCCATTTCCAGCGGCGAGCGGCATGCAAGACGGCTCGGATTCTCCAACTCAGGGGCAAGAAGGCGGCGGCAGCCGTGTGCTTCGCTTTGGCCCGTTTCGCTATGCCGCGACGGGGAACCAGCTTTTCGAGAACGGGACCCGTCTGAAACTTGGGAGCCGCGCGGGCGCGGTTCTGACGCTCCTGCTGGAGACGCCCGGTCAGTTCGTCAGCCGAGAGGCGATCCTGGACCGCGTCTGGCCTAACCTCACCGTGGAGGCGTCGAACGTCGCCGTCGCCGTCGTCGCCCTGCGGAAGGTCTTGGGCGAGCCCTATGTCGAGCATGTCGCGGGCCAGGGCTATCGGTTCGCCCAGGACGTCTTCGAGGATCGCCCGGAGCCGGAGATCTCACCGGCTCGATCGCGCGCGACGGCGAGCGCCGCGATCGGGCGGCTGATCGGGCGCGCCGATGAGCATTCACGCCTCTCCAAGCTCCTGGCCAGCGAACGGCTCGTAACCGTGGTCGGCCCAGGCGGCATGGGTAAGAGCTCTCTAACCCGAACCGTTTCGGCCTCGCTGGAGGTGGGCCGGGATGTCGCCTGGGTCGATCTTGGCCCTCTGGCGGAGGTCGCGGGCCTGACGGCCGTTGTCGGCGCGGCGTTGAGCGTCGATCCAGCCCCAACCATCGACACCATCGTCGCCCGGATCGGCGAGGGACCGACCCTGCTCGCCCTCGACAATTGCGAACACCTCGTGGAGGCCTGCGCGGAGTTCTGCGAGCGCCTGCTGATGCATTGCCCCGATCTTGTCGTGATCGCGACCAGCCGCCAGCCGCTCCGGGTCGAAGGCGAACGGCTGTTTCATCTGGGGCCGCTGGCGGTGCCGCCCGATGACGAGCCCATCGCCATTCGCAATCTCTTGGCCTTCCCGGCTGTGGCCCTCTTTGTCCTGCGCATGAGCGAGGCCGGCGCGGTTGAAACCCCCACGGACGACGACGTTCGCCTCATCGCCGAGGTCTGCCGGCGACTTGACGGGGTCCCGTTCGCGATCGAGCTGGCGGCCGCGCGCGCCGCGCTCTTCGGGGTCGCCGCTTTCGCCGAACAGTTCGAGCGCAGGTTTGGGGGTCTCCTGACGGGCCGACGCGGGGCATTGCCCCATCAACGCTCCTTGGAGGCGACCTTGGATTGGAGCTACGACCTGCTGAGCCCTACCGAGCAGGTCCTCTTTCGGCGGCTCGGCGTCTTTCGCGGCTGGTTCCCGGTCGAGGCGGCCATGGCGACGGCGTCGATAGACGGTTTCGACTCCCACTTTCCCGCCGACCTGGTCGGGCTGGTGGCCAAGTCGCTACTGATGCCGGGTCCTTCGCGGGGCGGTCGATATCGTTTGCTGGAGACGACTCGGGACTACGCGGCGGCGAAGCTTCGGGCTTCAGGGGAATGGAGCGCGGTCATGCGGGCTCAGGCCCTGCACTTAGCCGAGGTGATGGACGCGGCCGAGGACGATTGGAGCGCCTTGCCGCCGGACCGTTGGCGGGATCGATACGCCTATCGGATCGACGATGTTCGGGCCACGCTCGACTGGGCGCTCGAGGAGGGCCACGATCCCGAGGTGGGCATCCGCTTGAACGCCGCCGCGCTGCCGTTCGCCTTCCAACTGGTGCTCAGCGACGAGTTCCAAGGACGCGCCGAGAAGGCCCAGCAGCGGCTGGCGGCGATGATCGACCCCGACCCGCTGACCGAACTTCGCCTCAATGTCGGCCTCAGCATCTTCCGGCTGAATACCGGCGTGACCTCCCTGGAGGCCACCGCCAGTTTCGAGCGGGCGATGCAACTCGCCGATCGGCTGGGCGCCATGCGATACCGCATCGAACCCCTGCTCACGAAGGTCGTCACCTGTATCGAGCGCGGGGAACACGACGCTGGCCTCGCGACCGCCGCCGACCTGATGACCAGCGCCGCAAGAACGGATGATCCCTTGGCGATCTTGCTGGCCCACCGGGTTCGGGCTCAGGCGGCGCACTTCGCCGGTGATTTCGGCCTGGCGCGTTCTGACGCGCGCCGGGTGCTGGCGCACAAGGGCAAGAGCATCCCGCTTGTCTACAATCGCGCCGCCGTTGATCCCCAGGTTTCGATGCGGGCGATCCTGGCGCGGACCATGTGGATCGAGGGGTTCGCCGATCAGGCCGCCGCCATGGCCGAGACCGGCCATGGCCTGGCCAAGAGCGCCGGCGCCCTGGCCGAGGTGCAGGCGTTGGCTCTGGCGGCCTGCCCGATCGCGCTTTGGCGCGGGGATATCGAGCAGGCATGGTCCTATGTCGAACGGTTTCTGCTGATGGCCCGCCGGCACGATCTGGCGCGATGGCTGGTCTTGGGCGAGCACTACGCGGCGCTGCTGGGCGCGGGGCGTGAGGCGCCGGCCATTGCCCCCACGACGATCTTCCAGCAGGAGCAGTTGGCGAGCCTGGACCGGCGCTGGTTCGATGACCGGCTCGAGCAGCGCGCCTTGCTTGGGGACACCGGCTGGTGCGCGGCGGAAATGGTGAGATTGGCCGGCGAGCGGCGTGAGGAGACCAGCCCTGCGGAAGCTGAAGACCTCTATCTCTCGGCCCTGAACCGGGCCCGACAATCCGACGCCCTGGCCTTCGAGCTCCGCGCCGCCTGCAGCCTGGCTCGCCTACGCCAGGCGCAGGGCCGTCGAGACGAAGCCCGTAGTCCGCTGCACGCCGCGCTTGGCCGCTTTTCTGAAGGTTTCGAGACGCGCGACGTCAAGGCGGCTCAAGCGCTGCTGGTCGAGCTTGGCGGCTAGGTGACGTCTCGCGCCAAGTCCAAGGCACGTTGCTCCAAGCTCAAGAGATCAAGAAGACCGCCGCCGTCCAGCTTCCGAAGCGTCCGAACCAAGGCGTTCAGCGTCTCATCGCCCGGGTCTCTAGCCTTGGCGATGGCCAGGCCTGACAACCAAGCTAGGCTGCCTTGGCGCTGGGCCAGCTCGATGGCGGACTCCAAGACCGCTTCGGCGTCGACCATTCGGCCGACCTTTCGAAGGACCAGGGCCTCGCATCGCAGGAACTCCGCCGAGCACCATGTTTCGCCGTTGATGTCCGCGTCGCGGAACCGCTCGATGGTCGCTAGGGCGTCAGCCGACCGCCCCTGTTGAACCATGCTCAAGGCCAGGGCTCCGGTGAACCAGGGCACGAAGGGGCCGTAGTGGCTTTCGGTCAGAACCGCCAAGGCTTCAGACAGCAGGGCCTCACCCTCGGCCATCGCCCCAAGCCGGGAGTGAGACACCCCGAGCAAGCCCGCGGCGACGCCGTAGTGACTGTCGAGGGTATGGGTCCGCGAGACGGCGAGGATCTCGCGCAGGATTGGATCGACCGTGCGGGAATCGGCTCGTCCGATGAGCCGCGCGCCGCACACCCACATCAGGCCTTCGGCCATCGGCAGGGCCTTCTGGGTCTGACGGGCCATGGCCTCGGCCGCCGCCGCTTCGGCGAAACCTTCGCCCACGCGGCCCATCTGACAGAGGGTGGCGCCGAGCATGGCCCGCGCGCCGGGGGTGCGATCAAATCCTGTGTGGCTGACGAAGACCCGTCGATCCTCCACCGTCTCCAGCGCCAGGAAGGTCGTCAGGCGCTCGCGCGCCATTTCCAGCTCTCCCAGGTGGTGGGCGCTCAGTCCCATGACCCAGGCCGACATGATGCGGTCATGCTCAAGGCCCGAGGACTGCGCATGCGCCGCATGGGCGCCGGCCAGGCGAGACATTTCCGCGTAGTTCGGAAGACGCAGATTCCAGGTCCAGTTGGTCAGAAGGTCCGCGGTCGAGGTGGCCGAGTTCAGGACGGCACCGGCCGCATCCGGCGCCCGCGACCATGCCGCCTTGACGCTGCGCGTGGCGCCCTTGGTGAACATCTCGGCCGTGCGCATGGCCACGGCGACGTCCCATCCCTCCACGGAGGCGCGCTGAGCCGCCGACAGCCTGGGCATGATCTCGGCCAGGCGCGCGTGGCACTCGGTCAGGAGCGACAAGCCCAGCCAGAGCGGCAAAGCGCCGGAGGCCAGGCCCAGGGCGACGTCGAGATCGCCGGCTGGCGACAGGGCGTGACGTAGGGCGGTGCGCACATTGTCGATTTCGATGCCGTGGGCGGCGATCGGCACGCCCCCGATGTCGGCCCGGGCCTGCTGCAGGAAGTCGCGGAAGTAGCGGGCATGCCGGTCGGCCAGCATGCCCCGTTCGCCGGCGGTCTCCAGTCGCAGGAGCCCGAAGGCTCGGGTGGTCTCCAAGACCCGGAAGCGCAGTTCGCCTTCGCTGACGTCTGCGTGGATGAGGGACTTGAGGGTCAGGCTGGCCAACACCTCACCGACGTCGAGCGGATGGCCCGCATCGGGAAGGACCGCGTTGGCCGCCTCCAACGTGAACCCGCCGGCAAAGATGGCCAAGCGTCTCAAGACGGCGCGTTCGTCGTCGCCCAGAAGCTGGAAGCTCCACTCCAGGGCCGCATCGAGCGTGCGGTGCCGGGCCGCCCCGCCGCGACGGTCGGCGCGAAGAAGCTTCAGGTGCTCGTCGAGCCGCTCGGCGATCTGGGCCAGGCCGAAGGTTTCAACGAGCGCGGCGGCGAACTCGATGGCCAGGGGAACGCCATCGAGCCGGCGACAGATCGCGGCCGCCAGCCCGGCGTTTTCGAGGGTGATCTCAAAGTTCGAGCTGGAGGCGGCCGCGCGGTCGGCGAGCAGTTGAACGGCGGGATAGGAGAGCACCGCGTCCAGATCATTGTCGGAAGTGGTCGGTGGCGTGGAGAGCGGTGGGAGGCGGTAAACCGTCTCGCCCGGCACATTGAGCGGCTCGCGACTGGTGGCCAAGATCTTGACGGTCGGACAGGCCAGCGCGACGGCGGCGACCACGGCCGCGACGGTGTCGATCAGGTGCTCGCAGTTGTCGATAACGACCAGGACCCTGCGTCCGCTCAGGGCTGTGATCAGCGCCGAAACGGGCTCTCCGGGCGGCAGTTCAAGACGAAGGCCAGCCGCGATCGCCGAGGCGACGTGCTCGCCATCCGACAAGGGCGCCAGATCGACGAACCAGACGCCGTCGGCGAAGCGCGGCAGGTTGGACTGCGCCACCGAGAGAGCGGCCGTGGTTTTACCGACGCCAGCGGGACCCGTGATGGTCAGGAAGCGGCCGGTCTCTAGCCGGGTCGCGATCCGGGCCAGGTCCTCGGTGCGGCCCACGACGCGGGTCAGGCGGGCGGGGAGATTGTGGCGAGCCCAGGCCACCTCCGCTGGGGCGGGAAGGCTCAGCGCGCTGGCCACGACCTCGGCGATCAGGCGATAGCCGCGGCCGGGGACATTGACGATGTAGCGGGGGTCGGCGCTGGCGTCGCCGAGCGCCTGTCGAAGCGCGGTGATGTGGACGGTGAGGTTGGATTCGACGACGTCGGTGTCGGGCCACACCGCTTGCAAAATGTCGCGCTTGGCCACGGTGGAGCCGGCGTGCTCGGCCAGCATCCGCAGGATCCGTCGCGGGCGCGCGCCAAGCCTCACGACCCGGCCATCGCGGTACAATGTCTCCCCATCGGTCGAAATGACGAAGGGTCCGAAAGCCAGATCGGACATAGCCTCAATCCATTGGGCGACGGGGCCCCGAGAACGCGGACAAGATTCGGCGACGCGCCGCGCCACCGAATTGGCCTGACCTTATCAGCGCTGACCAGCGGTCACAGGTTAGCCGGTGCGCTAACGGTCATGCCGGACTCTTTCAGACGCAAAAGGGACGGAGGGGCCGCCCGAAGCTGCCCCTCCGTCCTCCAGGCCTGCCTAGGCTTGAGCGGCCCTGCGCGGCAGGCGAACATGAATCTCGCTCACACCGACGACGTCGCCGTCCATGTCCACGGCTTCGACTTGGACGATGGCGAAGTCCTTGCCGTTGCCGAGGGGGTGAATGTCGCGGACTTTTCCCAGGCAGGTGATCTCGGCTCCGATCACGCCGATCTTCGTGAACTTCGAGTCGATCGTGGTCACTTCGGCCAGCGGGCCGAAGGCGCGCAGCACCACCGAGGCCATGTAGGACATACTCATCATCCCGTGCTGGACGGTCGAGGGCGTGCCAAAGACTTGAGCCCGCTCGCTCCAGGCGGGGTTCATATGGACGGGATTGAGATCGAGGCTAGCGGCGCCATAGGCGTCGATCATCTCTTGGGTGACGGTGTAGGAGATCGGGGCGAGCTCATCGCCGGTCTTCAGGTCATCGAGATAGGGCAGCGGGCGCATCACCACATCGCTCGATGCGGCGCGGCCGAGGGTCTGGGTCGTCATGGGGATCACTCCAGATAGGGTCAGGCGGTCGCGAAGGCGGCGACTTCGTCGAGGTTGAGCGGCAGGATCAGCGTGCCCAGGCAGGCGGCCTTTTCTCGATCATCCTGGTCACGGAGCGACAGGTGCGTGGTCACGTAGCCCTTGCCGCGCCGCACGAAACGATCGTGGTTCTCCTGGACGAGCGATATGTGGTCCCCGACGTGGATGCGTTCGCGGTACTCGATCCGCTGGAACGGATTTCGCGCCCCCGGCGTCCGGATCCAGGAGCCCTGCACCGGCGGCTGGGCGAACCAGAAGCCGATCGTGGTGGTGAAGACCGGATGGACAAGAATGGTCCCTCGCGGCGCATGATGGCGGGCGAACTCCGGATCAACGTACAGTGGATGGGTCTCGCCGATGGCCCGATTGTAGTTGAGGACGTCCTCTTCCTCGACCACGAACACCTCTGGATGTCGCCGCTTCTGGCCGACGACCAAGTCCTCCCAAAGCTCGTTGTCGCGCCAATCGGACAGGAAATCTCCCGCGTAGGCCTGCTGCTTCTTGGTCACGAGCAAATGCTCGAACCGCTTGGTGTTGGCGCTCATGCGCTCCTCCCGGCTTGTTATTTTCTCCACTTGGAGAACTTTTGAACGGTACGGCTAGACGGCGCTGAGTCAAGCCCTCGCCGGGAACGGTTGCAGACAGCCTGGCTGAAGGTCCGGCGCGTAAAGCCGTTCGATCAGGTCGCCGTAGTGGGCGCTGATCGCCGCCCGTCGAAGCTTGAGCGTAGGCGTGACCAGCGCCCCTCCGGGTGGCCAGGGGTCGGGTACGATCGCGAAGCGCTTGATCTGCTCGACGCGGGCCAATCGCGTGTTGGCCAGCGCCAACCTGTTGGCGACATAGGTTTCGATCCGCGAGATCGTCGGCAGGTCCGACACGTCGGGGCCAGCGTCGCGATCGATCAGGGTCCACACCAAGTCCGGATCGAGAGAGACCAAGGCGGTATTGTAAGGGCGACCGTCGCCGACGACGCAGATTTGAGCGATGACGTCGCCATCGCCCTTGAGGATGGCTTCGATATAGGCCGGCGACATATTGTGACCGCCCAGGCCGATGATCAGCTCCTTTTTGCGACCCGTGATCCAGAGCGCGCCATCCGCATCGAGAGCGCCAAGATCGCCGGTCCGATACCAGCCGTCCGGAGACAGCGCCTCGGCGGTGGCGTCAGGCGCCTTGTGATATCCCGACATGACGGCCGCCCCGCGCAGCAGCACTTCGCCATCAGAAGCAATGGCGACCTCCATCCCGGGAAGCGCAGCTCCCGCACTCGCGTCGTGGCCTCGTCCGGGCAGGGCCATCGTCCCGGCGGTCGAGGTCTCGCTCGCGCCGTAGATGTCGCCGATGAAGAGCCCCAGGCTGGCGAAAAACTCGCGGACCTCGGGCGGTGTCGGGGCCGATCCGGTATTCAGCGCTCGGGCACGCGCAAAACCAAGTCGCCGGCGCACCACCGAGAGGACATCGTCCTCTGCCGAGGTTGCTCCGTTCTTTTCGATCCTGGATCCTCGGATTGCGTCCTCCGCGCCTAGCGAATCTCGATATCGCGCAAGTTCGGCCTCCGCGCGCATCTTCAGTTTCTCCCAAAAGCGGGGAAACGCGCCAAACCAGTGGGGTTCAACGACCTTCAGCAAGCGCGGGAGATCGGCGACGTCGGCGCAAGTCGTGACAACCAAGCCGAAACGATAGGCGCAGGCGTAGTGGCAGGCGCGCTCGGCGACGTGGGCGTGAGGGAGCCAAGAGATTATCGCATCGCCATCGCCGACGCCGGCCCGCCCGCCAATATCGCAAGCGGCCGCCATGAGGTTGGCGTGGCTCAGACGGACACCTTTAGGCGCGCCGGTAGAGCCGGACGTGTAGACGATCGTGGCGAGGTCGTCGGATTGAACACGTGCCGCGGCTTCAGCGAGGCGGATTGGCGTGACCTGCTCCTGAAGAAGCAATTCAATCGCGACGATGACGGGACCGATCGCCGTACTGACGCCGGCGGCGGGCGCATCCAGGACCACGATCGTTGGGGCGCGAGCAGCCTGGCCAAGGCCCGCTAGGACCGTCGGGAGCTTAGCGTACTCAACGAACAGGACGTCAATGTCAGCATGGGCGATCAGGTCCCTCAGTTGCTCGGCCGAAGCGGTCGGATAGAGCGACACCGGCGTTGCTCCGGCCATCAGGGCCGCTGTGTCGATGAGGAAATACTCGGGTCGATTGGCCATGAGGAGGCCAACGCCACGCAAACGTCCGAGCTCCGCAAGCGTCCCCGCCAGATGCTCCGCGTCATCGACGAAGGCGCGACGTGTCCAGGTGCGGCCGGCGCCGCCATCAATCAAGAGCGGCGCGTCGGGGTCGCGCTCGACCAAGGCCTTGAGCGCTGAAAGCAGGGTCTTGGGCTCGTTTGTACTGGCGTCCATAGCCACCTCCCATTATTTTCTCCAAGTGGAGAAGAAATGAGCGGTTCGCGATCAAGCTGTCAATTCCGGTCGCCTCGGCGACCCACTAGGATGGAGCCCAGGCTGTGCTAGAGGCACAGCGTGTAGGCCGTTGCGGGAGGGGCGTGCGTGAACGACAAGGCTCAGGCCACCTCGGCCAAGACCGGGATCGATCTGACGACGCGTGGCGCGCGGCGGCGAGAGGAACTGCTCGAAGCGACCTTGCGGATCATCGTGCGCGAGGGCCCCGGCGCCGTGACCTTGCGATCGGTCATCAAGGAGGCCGGCGCCGCTCACGGTTCGGTGCTCTACTATTTCGGATCGCGCGAGGAGATGGTCCACGCCGCCCTTCGCCAGGTCGCCGACAAGAACATCGCAGCCCTTGCAGCCGCATGGTCCTCGTTCGACGCGGCAGGTGCTGATCCAGCCAGACTGGCGGCGCTGATCGCCCGTCACTCCATGCGGCAGATGATCGAGGACCGCGCCATGGGCGTGACGATCCTCGAGCTTCATCTTGCCGCCGCGCGCGACGCCAGCCTCGCCCCTGCGCTTCGCGATTGGGGACGGGCCTACGCTCTAATCGCCCAGCAAACCTTCGTCGCGCTCGGGTCCAAAGCGCCCGAAATGGACGCGGCAATGCTGACCAACTTGATCAATGGTCTGGTTCTGCGCGAGCTTTCGCTGCCCCGATCCGATTTCGAGGCCGAAGTGCTCGAACCGTCGATCCGGCGTCTGCTTTGGGCGGTGGCTCACGGCGGGTGATCAGCGCGCCAAGACAATCACGGGACGGAGCCCGATCAGGTTTCGTCGTTTTTGCGAAGCGTGTCGAAGAGATCGGCGGCGTACCTTCGGACATGCCGCTCGTCCCGTGTGGGACGATGGTCCCACGGGACCGTCGGCGAGGTGCTACGCGTTTCGTCCTCTTCCCAACCAGCAAGTTCGGTCTTCACGCCGTTCATGGGTCCGCGCAACTCGATGCTCAGCACAGTCTCACATATGCGAAGGTTGTGTCTGAGCAGTTCGAGGTCATCGCGGCGACGACAATCGCGGATGCGATCGCCCATATCCGAAGCCCAGCCATAGGCGACATGGCTCAAAGCTTCACGGTCGGCATCACTTGGCTGTCGCTCCAGTTCGATCAGGGCGACCACATCGGCCGGCTCGAAGGTGTAGTGGGTCTGGCGAACAAGGGCCGACCAGAGTTCGCGCCATTGTTCGCGGGTTACGAGACCATCGAACTGGGGCGTTTTGAGCAGATGCAGCACGTGCAGCGCGGCGGGGAAATCTGGCCCGTTGCTAGCCCAAATCGCCTTGGTCTGCTCGGCGACGTTAGGGACCTGAGCCTTCAGTTCAGCGAGATCAAACCTCACGGCCAGCTCGGCGGCGAGCGCCAGCCGCTCCTCAATTCCAGGAAGCCACTGAATCTCGAGCAGTCCATCCTTGGTGATTGACGGCGCTTCCAGAGCGCGCAGCACACCGCGCACCCATTGCGCCGTGCGGCGGGCCATCAATGACTTGATAGGATCACCTATCGTTCTCGACGCCAGGGTCCAGATTGTTTGGACTTGATCCAACCAGAGCGCGCCCGAAAGCACATCGATCGCGTTCTCGGGCGTCTCTGTCAGGACAGCGTTCATCAGGTCCCTGACGGAAGGGTCGAGGAACTCGACGCGCCATGGGCCGACCCGAATGAAGGCTCCGGAAAGAACGCGCAACGCCGTGCGGAAATCGCTCGGCCCAGACGCAAAGCCCCAACGTGCGCATCTCCCCGCATGGAGTTGCGTGAAGGCTTCCTCCAGCGCGGCGTGGGGCGCCTCGCCGTCGAGGCTGTGAAGGGCGAGTAGAAGGCTTCGTCCGGCTTCGCTGATCTGCTGCTCGTAGGCGTGCTTCCAAATCTCGGACGGATCATCGAGAAGGCGACGTGCGAAGTCCGCGTAGCCGGTCTGGAGACACGTCTGCAGGCGGCGCGGCGAGGTCAGCCACTCCACGATCCGCGGTGCGTATTTCGGATGGTCGATGATCTCTTGGTAAAAGTCATCGGCCAGCAGCTGATCCATCAAGCCGTCCGGCAAGTCGCTGGCGAAGGCGTGATTGTAGAGGATGTGAGCGCGCTCGAAGGTCGTGTAGG
Organism: Caulobacter segnis; assembly: GCF_019931575.1. Taxonomy (NCBI): domain Bacteria; kingdom Pseudomonadati; phylum Pseudomonadota; class Alphaproteobacteria; order Caulobacterales; family Caulobacteraceae; genus Caulobacter; species Caulobacter segnis. The sequence continues at coordinate 4,642,214 of NZ_CP082923.1, forward strand.
CGCCGACTTCGACGACGTATCGGTGGTCGGTGACCATCGCGTGGCGCAAGCGCTCGGACGCGAGAAGGGCGTCGCTGAGGATGTGCTCCCGTGTTGTCAGGATCAAAAGCTTGTCCGGATCTCTAGCCACCGCGGCGATGAAGTCGGTGATGGCGCGATCCTCGTTTCGCACGAGGGGAGAGCCGCCTTCGCCCAGGAAGGTCGCACCCAGAAAATCATCGTAATAGAAGATCCGTCGCTCGCCAGGCTGCAGGAGGTGTCGGACCTCGGCCAGGCTGTTGCGCGCGATGGCAGGATCGTAGCCGTCTGCAAACTTCTCATAGAGCAGGTTGTCGGCGATCGTCGTCTTGCCCACCCCCGGGTTGCCCGAGAGGATCAGGATACGCTCAGCCTCGAGCTTCGCCTTGGCGTGGTCAAAGGCCCGGGTCTGGGCGAAGCGCGCGCGGTTGTCCTGGATGCGGGCGTAGTCGAACGCCGTTTGCAGCGCCTGGGCGTTGTGAAGCACCCGTTGAAGGACGGCGGTGCTGGAGACCCACAGCTTGTAGTGCCGCAGCTCAACGTCCTTGTTCAGGCCCAGGAGATTGTTGAGGTCCTCGGAGCCGAGGATGTCGGCCGTATCGCCGATCCCCAGGATCGCGGCCAGCTCGGTCTTGTTGTCGTTGGAAAGTTCGACGCTGGTGACGAGGTAGTAGCGGCTGGGAGGCGGCCGCATCTTGGCGACCTTGGCCGCCTCGGCGCGCACGGCACGCACCAGGGCTCGATAGCCCGACTTCCTCAGATGCTTGGCCTGGACGATCCTGTTCTCGCCATCGCTGGCGTAGCGGAGATCAACGCCACCATCGCGACCGCTCTTGAAGGATTGGAACAGCACCCCATCGCGGGCCTGGAGCAGGTCGCGGGTCAGGATCTCAAAATCGAGGGGCGAGAGGGTGTGAAAGTCGTAGTCCGGCAATGCCCCTTCCCCTGACCAGGGACCGGCGTGGCCCCACGGACTTGACCAGCAATGACGGGTAAGCCCGCCTCTGACAATCTTCAGGTTGCAGCCTATTCGACGCCCGCAAGAAATCTGACGTAGCAGGCCACCCCTTCCCGGCGCGGGTCGCCCGGGCTGCACCAGTCGCCATCCAAGCGGGCAATGGAGTCGGCACCCTCGATCACCAGACCGGCGCCATTCATTTGGAGCCAGGCTCGCGCGGCGTTGCGAATGTCGTGAAGCGTGAGGAAGCCGAAGATCGGGCCAGCACTCAACATCATGCGCTCGACGAAGAGCACCCGTCGATCCTGAATGTAGGTGTCCACTCCGGCCACCGCTCCAACGATTGTGCTCGGGTCCGACATGGCGGTGATCCGAGACGCGGCATTGACGCATGCCGTATTGGTTGGCGCGCAAGCGAAGGCGATAGCTTCGAGGGGTTCGTCGTCGTTGATCAATTGACCGATAAGGGCGCCGGCGAGAAGCAAGAGCGCCAGCCGCCTGCCCCTCCATTGGGGATGGACAATGACCTGGACGATTTCGAGGATCAGTGAGCCTTCCGACGCCGGGGCTCCCAGCCCAACCCCTATAAGTCGGCGCCTTGGACCGTCTTCAAACAGCAGAACCATCTGCCCAAAGGTGATGTGCTGCTGAACATCAGCGAGCGAAAGCGCGATAACTTGGTTCTCGCCATAGGCTGCCGAGAACCGGAGGACTTCCATCGCCAGGTGGCGATCGGCGGCGGTTGTGCGTCGAAGGCCCAACTCGCGAGGCTCGGTCGACATCTCTCTTGTCTCCAGGGGCGGCCGCCACTTTATGGCTGCAGCTGGCCGCCCGAAGGTCACAGGGACCAAAAACTAACGCAGCATAACGGACTTTTCACATCGCAATTACGTGAACCGCATCTAGATCATTTTTCGCATTTTAATGCGAATGTCGCGAGGTTGTCACGGAAACGTCATTAGCGCATTTTAATGCTCTTAGGCATCAAGTATGCAAACTTGGTGGTTAGGAGGATCAGATGGCTCTGCCGACCCCGCGGACCTTCGTTGAGGTCCTGTTGATTGAGGAAGTGGTCAAGCATGTGGCGACGGGCGGCGACGTCCTCGAAGCCGCCGCGCGCTTGGGAGAGATGTCGCAGTTCGAGCAGATCGGGCTCGCCGTCGCGTTCTGGATCGGCCTCAGCGCCGCCTGGCGGTGGGTGCTGGCCCTGTGGCAAGTGGTGGCGATCAGCTACTGGCCGTTCCTGACGCTCGTCGCCGTCAAGGCGGTCGAGGTCTGGGCCAAGCTCGTGGACTGGTGCGCCAAGTAGGGCGAAGGCCGCTGCGGGCTCTAGGCCCGCAGACGGCCCAGCTCACGCCAGTCGTCCTCGATCAGGCGCCAGATCAGAACCTTCGGCAGGCCGCCTCGCGCCAGCAGCCGGACTTGCGGCTTCACGGCCGTCCGTTCTGGATCATCTTCCGGGCAGTACCACCTTCCATCGAGGAAGATGACGGCGGTGTCGTCACACCAGACGAGGCCCTCGGGCTCGGCCATCTGGAGCCACATCTCGGCGGCTTCCTTGATGAACTCCCGCCAGATCATGCCCATCATCGGCTCATCCCCCCAATCGGGGTGCTCGTCATAGGACAGCATGCGACGGCCGATGATGTCGTTGAGCTCCGTGAGGTGGCCCAGAAACTCGCTAGCCGGCTTGAGCAGGTTGGTCGCCTTGGCGCCGGCCGAGAGACAGGCTTCGTTGGCCGGGTCACAGGTGAACATGATGGCGCTGAAGTAGTCGTGGTTGATGGCCTGGCTCATCAGAGCGCCGGCGGCCAACACCTTGGCCATCGCCTTGCCGCGCAGTTCGGGGATGACGATCGTATGCGCGATCTCAAGGACCGGGTCGTCGTGGTGTGACAGCGTGCCAAAGGCGACGCCGACCAGCTTCTCACGCCCGCCCTTGAGCTGAAAAAGCAGAACGGTTTCGCCGTTCCGAATGTGTTCCCGAGTCTCCTCGACCGTTCGCTCGAAAACCTCGCCGTTGCCGTGCTTCTTGGCGAACCGCTTGATTAGCTCGGCGCGATGCACGTCCTGCTCGGTCGTATGCCGCAGGCGGTATTGGGTTCGCGGATTGTCCCAGACGAGTTGCATCGCCATCGGTCACTCCCCTAGTCACAAAGGTCAACCAATCCGAAACGCTACGCTAGACCCCCGCCCCATTTGGCCCCGAAAGAGACCCGCCCTTGTCACATTAGGGGACCAAAGGATCTTTTCGGCAAGTAGGTTCGTTTTTGGTGACGCTATTGTGAAACGCCGTGTTAAGCCGTTTGAGCAATAAAATGCGAAAATGTCTTGGCGAGACAATGCGAACCGGGGTAAGTCACCCAGCGTGTGAGGCCCAGAAGAGAGAGATCATGACCCATGAGAACCGATCAGAAGCTTCCCCGCTCTCCCCTTTCCAGGCTCTCTACCTCGCCGATACCGCCCGATTGGGGGAGTTGATCGCCGCCGTTGAGGGTGATTGGAGCCGGCAGACTTTCCACCACGCCATGTGGCTGGTGATGGCCTTTGGCGGCAACCAGACCGTCTTCGCCAACGAGCACGGCTATCAGCCCACGACCGTCAGCCGATGGGTGAACGGCACCAAGGCTCCGCCGCGGCTTCGCCGAGGTCCGATCGTTCGCGACGCCTTTGCGCACCTAAAGAAGGTGATGCTGGCGTCGCCGCCGGTCGTCCTGCGCGACTTTTCGGAAGACGACGAGACGCCCGCGCCCGATCGCAAGGTCGCTGGCCGACCGAGGATGCACCTGGCCTAGGCCGGGCAAGACCCACAAAAACGTCCCTGAAGGCTCCCGCCCGGCTCAAAAGGCCGGGCTCCTTTCTTCGGGACGCCCACGGATCCTGACCGGGGCGTTGGAAAAGCCGTGCGAGGGCCCCCAGGGTTTTGGCGCGAGCGCTTGAACATGCCGCTAGGCACCCCGATCAGGACCTCCGTGGACTAGGCCGCCGACGTGCGCGCGTCAAAGCGCGCCTACGCCAACGCCTGTCTTTGCCCGCCACCGCACGATCCACGCGCGCCAGCTCTGGCCTCTGATCGCCGCCGCCCGCTTTGTGCTGGGCGAGGTGACCAAGGTAGCGTGATGACGGCGGCGAGGATCCAGTGGCTTCCGATCTTGATCGTCGCGGCCATCGTCCTGACCACGACCTGGACCGCCACGCAGTGGACCGCGTCAGCCCTGGGCGACCAGGCCGGACTTGGCCCGCCGTGGTTCGTATTGGCCGGACATAGGATCTACCCGCCGCCGGCCTTCTTCTGGTGGTGGTTCGTCTATGACGCCTATGCGCCGCGCATCTTCCTTCGCGGGGCGATGATCGCCGCCTCGGGCGGTCTGCTGTCAGCCGCCGTTGCGATCGGCATGTCGGTTGCCCGTGCCAAGGAACGCGGCCAGGCCGACACCTTTGGGTCTGCGCGCTGGGCCAGCGATCGGGAAATCCGGCGGGTGGGCCTCCTGAAGGACGACGGCGTCATCCTTGGCCGATACGACGAGGCCTATCTGCGCCACGCAGGACCCGAGCACGTTCTCTGCTTTGCCCCGACACGGTCGGGCAAGGGGGTCGGCCTAGTCGTTCCAACCCTGCTGACCTGGCCCGGCTCGACGATCGTTCACGACATCAAGGGGGAGAATTGGTCGCTCACGGCCGGCTTTCGGGCGCGCCTTGGCAAGGTGCTGCTGTTCGACCCTACCAACCCCGAGGCTTCGGCCTACAATCCCCTGCTCGAGGTCCGGCAGGGCGAGAGCGAGGTCCGCGATGTGCAGAACATCGCCGACATTCTGGTCGATCCGGAAGGTAGCCTCGACAAGCGTAGCCATTGGGAGAAAACCTCCCACTCGCTCTTGGTCGGCGCGATCCTCCACGTCCTCTACGCCGAGCCCGACAAGACCCTGGCCGGGGTGGCCAACTTCCTCTCCGACCCCAAGCGCACGATCGAGCAGACGCTCAGCGTCATGATGCGAGCCGCTCACCTGGGCGAGGCCGGCCCCCACCCCGTCGTGGCTTCCGCAGCCCGGGAGCTGCTGAACAAAAGCGATAACGAACGATCGGGCGTGCTCTCAACCGCGATGACCTTCCTTGGGCTCTACCGGGACCCCGTTGTGGCCAAGGTCACCTCGCGTTGCGACTGGCGGATTAGCGATCTCGTCCACAGCCCCTGCAGCCTCTACCTGGTCGTCCCGCCGTCCGACGTGAGCCGCACCAAGCCGCTGATCAGGCTCATCCTGAACCAGATCGTCAGGCGGCTGACCGAGACGCTGACCGGCGTCGCCCAGAGGCAGAAGCTCCTGCTAATGCTCGACGAGCTGCCGGTCCTAGGACGGCTCGACTTCTTGGAAAGCACTTTGGCGTTCATGGCCGGCTACGGCGTGCGGGCGTTCTTGATCACCCAATCGCTTGCTCTGGCGGCTGACGTTCTCGTCGAGGGAGATTTCGCCGGGGTCGTTGGTGGTGTCGATCACGCACCGAACGGGCGCCCCCTTGGGCAGGGCCTTGCGCTTGGCCAGCAGGCGCAGGGCTTGGCGGCGGCCTTCGCCGATGGTCACCAGATAGTAGCCGGTCTCGCCGCCGTCCTCCTTCACCTCCGGCTCGACCACGAGCGGCTGCAGCAGGCCCTTGGCCTTGATGCTGGCCGCGCGCGCCTCGATCACCTGGGCCGAATGGCCCACGCGCCGGGCGTTGCGCGGCGAGGCCTTCAGGCGGTTGAGGGGGATGTCACGCACCTCGCCGACTTGGGCGGCGGGGGTGGTTTGGGAAGTCGCAGTCATGTCTGCCTCCTTGGGGTCAGGTCGCAGGCGCAAGGCGCGCCTGCGGCCTTGCCCGTCGGCGAGACCGGGGGTGCAAGCGAAGGAGCGGCTTCGCGGGGACCCGGCTGCAGGGCTTGGAGGCCCGAAGGTTCACGAGGGTTCGACAAAGCCCGAAGCTGGGCGGAAGGCGCTTCGCAGCGCGCTGGGGGCAGCGCCCCAAGCCACGCGGCCGCGGGAGCGGCCGGAAAAGGCCGAGGCGGCCCGCCTATGCCGGCGACGCGCTTGGCTCTGGGCGCCGGCCTGATCGTGGGTTTAGCTTGACGGTATGACCCATGAGCCCGCCCCTGGTTCGGACCCTGCAGACCAGAGCTGGATCTTCGACCAGGACAAGGTGCTGCCCGGCGACGTCGTTCTCGAACGGGCCGAGGGCAAGCAAAGCGACGCGATCGCCCGACTGTCGGGCGGCGAGTTCAGCCATGCCCTGATCCGCGTCGATGGAACCGACTTCATCGAGGCGATCGGCGGCGGCTCTCGCACCATCGCCGTGGCCCGGGTCGTGATCAAAGATCCCTCGCGCTGGCGGCTGCTGCGCTATGTCGGCGCGCGCAAGTACAGCCGACTGGTCGCGAACCAGGCGGCGCTTGAGGCGCGCGGGCTCACCTTCCGAGGCTACAATCTCAAGGGCGCTCTGGCCTCGATCACGCCGGTTCGGATCAAGGATCCGTCGGCGCTCTTCTGCTCTGAACTGGTGGCCGAGGCGTTCCAGCGGGCTCAAGCGCCAGGGTTCGAGGGCGACACCAGCAAGGTGACCCCGGCCAGTCTGGAAAAGTCCAAGGCGTTCGTTTCGATCGAGCCTCTGCCGTTGATACCCGCGCCATTCGATCTGCCGGCGGACCGCTCGGCCGCCTACGCGCCCACCGGTATGAACCGGGAGAACCAGATCTGTCAGGCCGCCTACGCCGCGGTCGCGGCCGACCTGGCGGTGCTTGAGCCCAGCCGCGGGCCGGTGCGCTGGCCACCCGGTGATATTCACGAGGTGATCAACCTGATGGCCTTCTGCGATCCTGCTCTTGGACGGCCAGTCGCCGACAAGATCCATGCGATCTTCGAGGCGAGCGGCTACTATCACCTGCTCGACCCGGTGAAAGCCGAGGTGCTCAGCCACGCGCCGACGGCAAGCCTCCAGGTGGTCCAAGGCTGGCGCAACTCGTTTGGGCGCGCGGCCCAGAATGCCGAGACCTCGGCGGGCTACGCCGCGCAACGGCCCTGGCCCTTGTGGCAAGCGCTCGCCGCCCTCCACACCCGCAATGCGACGTTCTTCGCGACGCTGGTGGCGCGGTCGCCCTATCCCGATCTCTGAGCGCGACACTCGGCTCTGCGCCGAGGCCGGCGTAAATCCGCAAAGCCGGCTCCACGGAAAGGCGCAAACGTTCAAAGCCGTATCGACGGGATTTCGGTTTCCCGGAAAGCTGGCCCGTAATGCCGGAGCGGCGACGCCAAGTTAATTCAAGATCAACCATGGCGCGAAAATTAACTCGGCCGACCACCTTGCGGTCACGCTTGGCTACGCCATTCTTCTCTATGGGGCTCTACGTCCCCATCTGACGCGACCAGCCGGCTTTCTGTGCGCGTGCAAAACCGGAGAAGCGGCTTTGAGCGAGCCAGACCCAGGGCCTTTGAACCGCGCCACGCCGCCGGCGATCACGCCGCTGGGCTATGTGGACCACTCCGAATACGGCGACAAAGGCGTCAAGCTGGCCTACGCCGAGCAGCCCGACGGGGCCATCGTGAAGGTCGATCGGCTCGAGCCGGGTCTTAAACACGATCTGATCTGCCCGGTATGCCGCAAAGCCGTTCACCGGGTCCGCAACAGGTACGACCGGCTCTTCTTCCGCCACACCTCGGACGCGGCCGGCTGCGGCGGTCCGGAGACCAACGCCCACATCTGGGCCAAGGCTCAATTGCTGGAGGCCAAGGCGGTCTGGCTGCCGGAGGTCCTGTCGCGCTTCGCGGAGGTCAACGAGCCCCTTCAGGACGCGCGCTGGTTCAAGTTCATCGACGTCTTGATCGAGCCCGTGCGTGGCGACTTGCGGCCCGACCTGGTCGTGCAGGTCAAGGCACCGGAGGGCGAGATCCGCGAGCTGTGGATCGAGATCCACGTCACGCACAAATGCGGCCCTCGCAAGAGGGCGAAGATCGAGGCCCGGGCCCAGGCCACGATCGAGATCGACCTGTCGGCATTTCGGACCTCGCACGATGCGCCGGCGATCCGGGCCGCCCTGCTGGAAGGCAAGGACAATCGGGAATGGCTCTTTCACAAGGCCCAGGCCGAGGATTTCAGGGTGCGCACCCAGCGCGCCGAAGAGGCGAAGGCCGCCGCCGAAGCGCGCCTTCGCGCCAAGGCCGGGCGTCTGGTGGCCGCGATGCGCTCGGCGCGGATGCTGGCGCCCGAGCCTGGTTTGACCGCGATCATCACCAAGATCGCGGACCATGGGCTGGGGGACGTCGTGGGCCTTGCCGGACCAAAGGCTGGGTTTCGCGTCTCCCAGACCGGCTGGCAGTCGGTGATCTGGAATAGTTTGGTGGTCACGCGCCAGGAAGCCGATCGCGGGGATCTGCCCCTGAAGGCGGCAACGGCGCTTGCGGCGCTAACGGACTGCCTGCCGCCTCCGCTGCAAGGCGTCCTGTCGCCGGAGGTCATCGAAGCGGCCCGACAGATCGACCCCGGGTTCGTGGCGCCTCAGGAGGCCATCGAGCGCTACTTCGAGACGCTCATGCAGCGCGGTGAGTTGTGGCAGGGCCGAGAGGGCGCCTGGTTTGTCCGTCATGAGCGAGGCTCGGCGCTCTATCGGCGGATTGAACATTTCCGACGCGTGCGCGATCGCGTGAAACAGGTCGGCAAACGGGTGAACGGCCTCATTGCCCAGCTTCCGTCCCCGACCTCGTTCGACATGGCGGCCTGGCTCGATCAGCCGTGTCTGGGCGAGTATTCACCGCGCCAGATGATCGAAGGGCGCGAAGCCCTGTGGGACAGCTTCGATGCAGCCCTGCAGGGGATCGAGCGGATGACGCTCGGCTGGCGGCACGTCGATCAATTGCTCGGGCTCCCGATCGAACCGCTGAGGGACGCCGCCCTCGCCCGCGAAGCCGAGGCCAGAGCCAAAGCCGCCCGCGAAAAGGCCCAAGCTGAGGCCAAGGAGGCGCAGGATCGTGTCGAGGCCATCGAGGCTTCGGCGCGCCTGCACCTGGGCGACGGCGCCGAGGCCTGGCTGGACGAGGGCCCGTCCGAGGGGCTGTCCTTCCGGCTGTTGGCGGGCCAAAGCAGCGGAGGTCTCGAACGCGCCCGCAACGCCCTTTGGGCACGTCTCCGAGAGATCGAAGCCGAGGCTGAACGGCAAAAGCGCTGGACCCGCAATCTCGCCGAACTGGGCCGGCAGGTGTTCAAGTTCTACGACGAGGTCAAAGGCCGCGTGTGGATGAACGGCAGCCATCCCAAGCTCGGCGGAATGGCCCCGAGGGACGCCGCCCGGGAAGACGCCGGGCTCAAGGCGAGCCTGGCGCTCCTACCTCGCAAGCCCGAGCGTTCCGGCCACTAGGGACCAACGCCTGCGACCCGACGCCGCTCCGCGTCGCTACGCGCTTGCGCCGGCCCCCAACATGGTGAACGTGCGCCGATGTCCAAGTACGAGCCCCTGCGACGCTACCTTGCCCGGCAACGGGCCGCGCGCGTCGAGATGACCTTCAACGAGATCGAGAACATGATCGGCGCGCTCCTGCCCAAGGCGGCGGCGCGTGCGGTGTGGTGGGACGAAGCGGCGGCGAGCGGCGGCGCCGTTCAAACCCGCGCCTGGCGCGGCGCCGGCTATCGCGCCCAGCTCGGGACCAATGAGCGGGTGGTCTTCGAGCGGAACGCGACCCTGACCTCTTGAACCGGTGACCCGCGCGGCGCCCCCAAAGGGCGCCGCGCCCGGCCCCCGACGCTCGGGAGCCAGACTTGGCCAGCCCTCGTCCTTGCCAGGCCTAGCGCCCCCAGAACACATGCACCTCGCCATGAGGGGCCTCGAGCGTGAAGACGTCGCCGTTGATCGAGGCGTCACGGGCCATGGCGTCATAATCGATGTAGTAGCGCAGGCTTTCCGGGATGGCCGTGGTTTCCTCGGTCAGCTCCTGGAAGTAGTCGGCCAGACGCGCGAACACCCCCCGATATCCATCGTCGAGCGCCTCGGCCGCTGCGGAGAGGTCGCCGCTCAGATGCTCAAGCACCAAGGCGCCCAGTGGGCCACGCTCGCGCAGGAAGCCGGCGATCTCGACCACCCGGTCGATCCCCGCATACTCGGCGATCTCCACGCCCCCAAAGTCCTCATAGTCATGGATGGCGTATTCTTCCGCGCCCGCGATAGGCGAGCTTGCGAGCATGGCGGCGATGGCCTCGCGTACATCGTCGGCGTCCTCGACGTCGATCCATGCCCCATGCAGGTGTCCGTTATTGTAGGCCGCCAGACAGGCGACATAGATCCGGGGCTCCAGGCTCTCCGCGTCAGCCATCTTGCTCTCTCCTTGGGTCGTCGGGTTGCGGACGCAGAAGGCGCGTCTGCAACCCGGCGCCCGTCGGCGAGACCGGGGGTGCAAGCGAAGGAGCGGCTTCGCGGGGACCCGGCTGCAGGGCTTGGAGGCCCGAAGGTTCACGAGGGTTCGACAAAGCCCGAAGCTGGGCGGAAGACGATCCGAAGTGCGCTGGGGGCGGAGCCCCAAGCCTTGCGCGCCCGCATGTCGGGCGCTGATGACAATGAAGCCTGTACAGGAGAGCGCGCGACGCGCGCTCGGGAGGCGGCGTCGAGCGATCGGCGGCAGGCCAAAGCCTGCCCGAAGGGACACGCCCGCAGGAGCCGCGAGCCGGAGGCGGCCCGAAGGGCGCGGCGGGACCGAGCGTGTCCGCCGATCGCTCTCCTGATGGGTCGCCAGCGCCGTGTAGCCAGCGTGACGGCTTCCATCACGGCGGCATTTGGCTGAGTGTGGCCAGCTTAGCCTTAGAATTGGGCGCGCCTAGCCCCGTCCGCCGCGAGAAGGAAAGCGATCGCATGAAGATGCTGAGCGTCGGATCCCAGGGCGTGGTCAATCTCATCCTCGACAAGGTCGAGATCCAAACCACCCTTGGGGGTTTCGAGTTGGTGTTCTGGCTCCAGGGCCAGACCGTGACGCCCAACCCAGACTATTGGGCCCTCGTTCATAGCGCCGACGTCCTGGTCGATGGCGCTCAAGGCCGCCTGGCTGGACTCGGCCTTGCCCGTCCGGCGACACCCCTGCGCTTTGCCACCAGGCCAACGCCCTCAACCGTAAGCGTGCAATTCAGGCTTTCCGTAACCGCGCATCAGTTGGCGGCGATCGAGACGCTGCGAAACTGCGGCGACCTGACGTTCAAACTGGTCGTCTCGGGCGAGGGCGGTCCGCGTTCCGATCCTGACCGCATTGAACGGATCCATGAGGACTTCTGGCTTCGCGAGGAGCGTTCAGCCTGGATCGACAAGTTGGTGGCGGCCAAGGCTTTGGACGTCACGCTTCTCGAAATTCCGATGCCGTTCGTCGATCCGCCCGAGGCCCATCGAACGCTCACGGAAACGCTGCGGCGAGCGCAGCATCTCTTCGCCGAGGGGCGCTATCCTGAGAGCATCACCTGCTGCCGCACGGCGCTCGACGCGCTGGCTGTGCTTGAAGGGCGTGCGGAGGGCTGGGCCAACAAGGCGCTCGAACGCTGCGGCACGGACCGTCGCGGCATGACCAAGGAGCAGCGGCAACTCGCGGTCGAGGGCGCCCTCGTTCATTTCAGCCACTTGGGCGCCCATCCAAATGAGGTGCAACTCGACCGACGAGACGCCAAGCTCGTCATTGCGCTGACTGCCAGTCTCCTTGCATTCCACGCAGGGTGACCGGACTAGCCGTGAGTGGGCGACTTGCCTCTTCTTGTCCGTGGACTCGCCTCAGCTCCTAGGAGATCGATCTGAAGGCGCCCCCGAAACCGCGCACGCATAACATTGATACGCGGAATGTTACCGTGTAGGTTGTTCTCGTAGCCGGGGGGCTTTTCCATGATCTTTCGAGGCAGATTGCAGCGTGGGCTCGTGGTCCGCGCCAAGATGACCAACCTGGGCGCGGGCAATATCCAGCTGCGCTATCGCGGCGGCCAGGGCGGTCCTACCAGTGGGCTCTTGCTGGCCCCGACGGCCGGCGGCGGTTCCAAAGGACCGCCTGAGTGGAGCTTCTCGACCGATCACGTCGCCCAATGGGTTACAGACGGCCTCCCGATTGAGTTTCTGATCACCTTCCAAGGCGGCGCGATCGACGGAGACGCCATCGGCCGGCTCATGGTCAGTCAACAAGGAAACGCCTTGCCAGCGGACGAGGATGGCGAGGCTCTTCCGGCGGACGGCCAAGGCTACGTCCAAGTCGTGACCATCCAGGCCGGCGGTCGCTCGCGGGTCTTCAGCGTGATGCTCACCTGATGCGCCGGCTCACGACGGCGACGCTGCTAGCCGCTGCGGTAAGCATCGCGGGAAATGCCATCGCGCAGGATGGCCCTCAGGAAGCGACTTTGAAGAAGCGCGACCCAGCCAACGAGGGCATCTTCGGTTTCGACTATGGCGCGCCGACATCACCGGCCTTGAGCCTGGCCGGACTTTCGCCGGACAAGACGACCGTTTCGACTAGCTTCAAGCCCTTCATTATCAGCCTGCCCTCGCTTGGCGACGGGGCGGCGGGAGAAAGCGCTGGCCTGGACGTTTCCATGGCCTGGCTGTTCGGCGGCCCCAAGCGCAACACCCTGGGCGACTACCGAAAGCTCGATCCGATCAGCCAGGTCCTTTGGCGCGGCCATCTGGGTTGGGGCGGCACGAACGGGGACGACGCAGGCGGCGACGCCAAGAAGGCGAAGGCCTCCCGCATGGCCTTGTCCTACAGCACCTCACTCCTGCGGCTCAGCGACCCCTTGCTGCAGAAGACCGCGGCCGGCGACTGGCTCTTCGACAGTTGCGTGCAAGGGATCTCCGAGTGGGGCCTGCACGACGCGACGGTGAATGCTTTTGCCGAGAGAGACTACCGACTGGATGGCTTACGCAATCGCCTGGGGAGCGGCGCGCCGCTGTCGGCCGGCGATCGCGCCCAGCTTGTCGCGCTCTTCGGCACGCCGACTTCGGCCGACCCGCCATTGCCGACTTTGCCCGCTCCGGACAAGCAGGAGATCGAGGCGCTGAGCTACCTGAAAGCGCTCGCCGAGAAGCGGGGCAACGCAACGCGGGTTGCAGAGTACGAAACCTTGATCGCGGAGGCGCAGAACCTCCCCGCCAAGGGAGCGCCCAATGCCGAGCCGGCATTCGACGGCGCCGAGCGGGCCTACTACATCAAGGCGCTGAAGGCCTTGCTCGCGAAGCAGTACAAGGCCGCCGACAAGGTCTCCGACAGCTACGCGGAACGGCTCGGGATCACCGAGAAGATCAACGGCTGCAAAAAGGCCGTTTCCAAGCAGGCGATCTACCAACCGCAGATCAACGTCGGCCTTGCGACCCTGTGGACCGGCAACAACGGGGACATGGAGGATTTCGACCCAGCCGGCCGAGCCGTGTGGATCGGCGCCCGCTATCCCCTGGCGCGCGTGATCGGTAAGAAGCCTGGCGACGAAGAAGCCGGCCTCTTGCGCTACCTCATGGTGGGGGTCAGCGGTCGGTTCGGTTGGAACGAGACCTTGGAGACCGGCGACGACACGACGCCGAAGTTCAGGGCCGACAGCTCCAGTGTCTGGGTCGGCATCGAGCACGTCACGCAGAAGACCCAGCTCGCCGCTCAGTACGGCTGGATGGACGTCGATGCTCGCGATCCGGCCCAGGCTGCTTTCTCGCGAGACGGCGAGCGCTGGCTCGTCTCGGCCAAGCGTCGGATCAGCAGCAAGGAAAACGGGATCTGGGCGGCGTTGAGCTATGGCAAGGCTAGTGGGACGTCGGACCTCTTCGACGACAAGGCCTTCACCTTCAGCGTGATCTTCGGCCCACCGGACGCGCCGAACCTGTTCGGCACGAAAACCAAGGACAAATAGGCGATCACGGCGCGCCGCCTCTCGATCTCAGGTCAATAGCGGCGCGACGTCGGCCTTGATCTTGTCCGTGAGCTCCTGAAGCCAATCCTTCGTCGGCGGATAGAGCGCGGCTTCCGGAACCACTGGGAAGGCGTCATTCGCCCAGAAGGTGGCGGGGTTGAAGCGGAACTTGGCGACGATGCGCCGGCCGAAATCCATCTCGTAGTGATCGTACTTGAGGGCCTGAGCCACACCGATCATCTCGGGGTACTCGCCCAGGAGATAGCCCTCCTGGATATGAGGGCGCAGCGCCGAAGGTGGGCAAACGCTCGAGAGCCGAACGATCTGCAGCCCACTCTCAGCATTAGCGGTGATGGCGCCGCTGATGTTCGGGACCGCCAGCACGTAAAGGTAGGCTTCGCGCGTCTTGCCCAAAGAGGCGAACGAGGCGGCGATCCGCAGGGATTGCGAGACGTCGAGCAGCGGCGTGGGGCAAACCTCGTAGTGCTGCAGTATGGACCAGCGCAGCAGACGCTCCCGGGCCACACGCTGGCGGCCGAGGCGCTTTTTGGCGTCGTACCCATCCGAAAGGGCGGCCTCGGCCTCATCGAGCGCCTTGAAACGCTTCTCGACCAGACCCTTTGCAAGGGTCTTCTTCGCCGGCGGCGCGCGAAAGATCGTCGGGCGCAACATGGTCAGGTGTTTGGTGCTCAGATAGTCGCCGGCCTGGCCGCGAAACAGCATGACGTGGGCGCGATTGCGCCACTGTAGTTCGGCGACCTTTGAGGCCAAGGTCGGATAGCTGTCGACGAAATAGCCTGGATCGGCGCGAACCTTGGTGTTCGTCACCTCCAAAGCCTCGGTCGCGGTGCTCAAGAACGACCACAGCCGCGTGCGTCCGACCGGTTCCATTCCGCCTGCCCCCGTCTGCCTTCAGAACAGCTCTTTCCAACCCTAGCGCAGGCTGCGGGCGGGCGCCGCCTCTTCGACCTAGCGAGCGTGACGGTCGGCCCCGTACCAACGCAGGAATATCCAGCCGCCGATGGCGATGCTGAAGGACCACACCCCCACCGACCGGAGCGTGGAGAAGAAACGGCCGGGCTCGATGTCGAGACTGGCGGGGTAGCCACCGATGACCACGGTCAACCAGGTCAGGCTTGCGACGACCAAGGTCACAACGGCTCCGGCGAGCACGATACGAGCCACCCACCTGGTCAACGACACGATCATTGGAAAAGCGCCTCCGACGGGGCATCGCGAAACTGCGAGGGCGGTTGAACATGGCCTCCAGGCTCTGACCCAGCAAGCGGACTGCGCGACCACAGTTGCGATTGATGGGCTGCCGATGGGGTTCTGCTGGTGGCGTCTGTGTGGAGCCCTTATCAGGCAAAGCTCGCCCCCGATGAATCGCCTCGGGCGCCGGTCCAGACCCGGAGCCACACCATACTGATGTTGTTTGCTGTCGCGGCCTCGATCATCGCCTGCACCGCGCCCGCCGTTCACGACGGCGACACCCTTCGCTGCGGCGATGAGCGGGTTCGTCTGTTCGGCGTCGACGCCCCAGAAGTTCGCCGAGGCAAAACGCCCGCCGAGCCCTTCGCCTACGAAGCTCGCGACGAACTCATACGCCTGACGCGCGGTCGGGTGGGGTGCCGATTTGTCGAGCGCGATCACTACGGCCGCTTCGTTGGCCGGTGTTGGTCGGACGCGACGCCAGACATCAACGCGGCCCTGATCCGGTCAGGCCTGGCCACGGAGTATCGACGCTACAGCAAAGGCGCCTACCGGGCGGCGGAAGACCAAGCGCGCGCCGCCAAGCGCGGACACTGGGCGAACGGCCAATAAGCGTCGGAGAAATCACGCCTCATTCAGGCGATTCCATCGGCGAGCCGTGGCGAACCGTATCGTCGGATGGCGAGGTCGAGCGACCATTGAGCCGCAATGCTTGCGAACCCCAGTGCAAAACCCAGTGCAAATCGCACGACTGCACTGGGGCGCTCGCGCCACCTGCGGTCAGGTCATTGATTTTCTTGGAGAAAATGGCGCGCCCGGAACGATTCGAACGTCCGACCCTCAGATTCGTAGTCTGATGCTCTATCCAGCTGAGCTACGGGCGCGCACTGCCTTGCGGCGAGGCGGGGGAGATAGCCGGTTCAATCCGGGGACGCAAGCCCGGTTTCGCGGATAATTTCGAAAAGTTTGGCGCATCGGCGTTCGATCGGCGCCCCGCCCTTGCACGGCTGAGGTTCAGGCGGACGGATTGAGGCCGGCGCCAGACTAACTGGGCGTGACAGCATCGCCCTATTGGTGTCCATGGGCGCTTTCGGGATGGCGGGCAGGCCCTCCCTTTACGTCTGTCGAGGATCCGTATGCGTCGTCTCGTGTCCCTGCTCGCCCTCTCCGCGGCCCTCCAACTGACCCTCTCGCCCGTCGCGGCCCTGGCCGAGTCGATCCCGCTGGGCATGCCGACGCCGAAGCCGGCTTCGACCTCGCTCGCGAGCAAGGGCATGGTCGCCGCAGCCAATCCTCTGGCGGTCGAGGCGGGCCTTCGGGTGTTGCGCGACGGCGGTTCGGCCGTCGACGCGGCCGTGGCCATTCAGGCGGTTCTGGGCCTGGTCGAGCCTCAGAGTTCGGGGCTGGGCGGCGGCTCCTTCCTGGTCTTCTACGACGCCAAGAGCGGCAAGGTGACGGCCTATGACGGCCGCGAGACGGCGCCCAGCGGCGCGGGGCCTGACATGTTCCTGGGCGCCGACGGCAAGCCCCTGCCCTTCGTGACGGCGGTGCTGTCGGGCCGCTCGACCGGCGTGCCGGGGGCGGTGGCCATGCTGGCCCAGGCCCAGAAGGAGCACGGCAAGATCGCCTGGAGCACGCTCTTCAGCGACGCCGAGAAACTGGCCGACGACGGCTTCGTGGTCAGCCCGCGCCTGGCCGGCATGATCAACAGCACGCGCGCGCCCCAGGCCTCCCAGCCTGACGCGGTGAAGTACTTCACCAAGCCCGACGGGACCCGCTACCAGGCCGGCGACGTGCTGAAGAACCCGGCCTATGCCGAGACGGTCCGCAAGATCGCCGCCCAAGGCCCCTCGGCCCTGCTGGAAGGCCCGATCGCCCAGGCGATCGTCGATCGCCTGCACGAGGGCGACCTGCCCAGCAGCATCACGCTGGAGGACCTGAAGCGCTACAAGCCGCGCTCGGCCCCGGCCCTGTGCCAGCCGTGGAAGGTCTACACGGTCTGCGTGCCCAACCCGCAGTCCTCGGGCCTGGCGGTGATCCAGGCGCTGAAGATGCTGGAGCACACCGACATCGGCAAGCGCGGCCCGACCGATCCGGTGGCCTGGACCCTGCTGGCCCAGGCCGAGCGCGTCATGTACGCCGACCGCGACCGCTATGTCGGCGACCCCGCGTTCGTGACCGTGCCGGTCGCCGGCCTGCTGGACCCCAAGTACGTCGCCGACCGCGCCAAGCTGATCACGCCGACGGCCGGTGAGGCGCCGCCCTTCGGCCACCCCAAGGGCGCGCCCAAGGTCGGCGTCGACATGACCAAGGAGCCAGGCGGCACCACCCACCTCGTCGTGGTCGACACCGCCGGCGACGTCGTCTCGATGACCACCACGGTCGAGAGCATCTTCGGCAACGGCCGGATGGTGGGCGGCTTCTTTCTGAACAACCAGCTGACCGACTTCTCGTTCGCGCCAAAGGAGAAGGACGGCGCTCCGGCGGCCAACGCCATCGCGGCGGGCAAGCGGCCGCGCTCGTCGATGGCCCCGCTGATCGTGCTGGACAAGAAGGGCAAGCTGGTCGCCGCCCTGGGCTCGCCCGGCGGCAACGCCATCCTGTCCTATAACCTCAAGGCCATGGTCGGGCTGTTCTACTGGGGCCTGAACATGCAGCAGGCCGTGTCGCTGCCGAACGTCGTCGCGCGCGGCGACACCTATTCAGGTGACGCCGACCTGTTCGGCCCGGCGATGCTGGCCGCGCTCAACGCGCGCGGCGTCAACGTCAAGGTCGGCCAGATCGAGGGCTCGGGCCTGCACGGCGTGATCGTGCGTCCCGGCGGCATGCTGGAAGGCGGCGCCGATCCGCGTCGCGAGGGCGTGGCCAAGGGCCTCTAAAGGGGTGTCAGGTGTGGGCCTGGTGCTCTTCCAGGCCCGCCTCGACCTCGGCCCGGGAGAAGACCTCCTCCTGCCCGTCGATCAGCAGTTCGGCGTCGGACGCCTCCTGCACCGCGACCATGGCCGCCACGCGGCGCAGGGCGCTCGGGGCGTCGGGCGCCTCCACCGTGATCTCGTGGATCGGCGCGCTGTCGGGCGAGGCGCCGATCATCACCGCGATGGTCCAGGTGGTCGTCATCGGATCCTCCTAGGAAGCTGACGCGTCGGCGGCGCGGTCGCCGGGTTCGGACGGCGACTCGGGCAGCGGGTCGGGGACCCCGGCCAGCGTCAGGTCGAACACCGAGCCGCCCGGTCCGGTCTCCACCAGCGCCAGATCGCCGCCATGACCCTGCGCCAGCTCGCGGGCGATGGCCAGACCCAGACCCGTGCCGCCGCGCCGCACCGAGCCGACGAAGGGCTGGAAGAGGTTCGCTCGCGCCCGTTCCGGCACGCCGGGGCCATCGTCCGACAGGCGCAGGATGCTCATGCCGTCGGCGCGACGAAGCTCGACGAACACCTTGCCCTTGCCGCCCCGGTCCGGCGCGCCCTCGATGGCCTCGCGGGCGTTGCGCAGCAGGTTGGTGAGGATGCGGTGCAGCTGGTCCGGATCGGCCAGCACCTGCTCGCGCGCGCTGATCACCGTCTCCAGGCCCACGCCCTGGGGCGTCAAGCCGGCGTCCTCGGCCGCCATCTCCAGGGCCGGGCGCAGCGGCATGACCCGGACGACCGGCTCGGGCTCCTTGGACTTGCCATAGGCCATGACGTCCGAGGCCAGGGTGATGGCGCGGTCCAGGGCCCTTTCAAGACGCGGCAACGCCTGGGCCACCTTGGGATCGCCCAAGGCGGCCAGACGATCGGAGGCCATCTGGGCGCTGGTCAGCATGTTGCGCAGGTCGTGATTGATCTTGGCCACCGCCTCGCCCAACGCCGCAAGGCGCGCCTTGGAGGCCAGGGCGGCCAGCAGGTCGGCCTGCATGCGGTCCAGCTCCAGCTCGGCGCGGCCGATCTCGTCGCGGCGGTTCGACGGCGCGATGCGTGCGGCCGGGTCGTCCGGATCGCCGCGGAACGCCTCCATCGCGCGGGTGATGCGCTGCATGGGACGCACGAGGAAGATGTTCAGGAAGGCGTAGACCAGGAGGCCCGCCAGACCCGCCACGAAGACCGTCACCCCCGCGAGCTGCCAGAAATAGCCGACCAGCTTGGCCTTCAGCGGGGCGTCGGGCAGCACCACCTCGACGAACTCGGCCTTGCGGAAGCGCGGCTCGGCCATCACCCGGACCATGCTGCCCTTGGGGCTGGTCAGGGTGAAGAACGGCGCGGCCAGCCATGAGCCGGGGTTCTGACGGCGCAGGTCGACGAGATACGGCGTCTCGAACGGCTGCTTGGGCGGCAAGACGAGGCGGCGGGCGCCGTCGACCTGGACGGCGACGGTCACGGCCCCGGCCTGGTCGAACATCTGGTTGGCGACCGCGTCGCTGACCCGCAGCTCGGGGTCGGACTCGGCGATGGTCGAGGCCAGTTCGCCGGCCCGCACGCGGTCCAGCAGCCACTGCTCCTCGTAGGCCGCCAGGGCCGGCGGCAGGATCAGCAGGCCGCCGAACGCGACGACGACGGCGGTGAACAGCAGCAGGCGCGCCGACAGGCCGCCGGGCCACGGAAAGCGCTTCCGGGGCGGGGCGGGTTCAGTTTCCGAAGGCGAAACCGTTTCGACCATCCGGGGCGGCTACTTCTCGTCCAGCGGCGCGGCTGCGCGCCCGTTTCGCCAATGGCGCCACAACGGCGGCAGAAAGGCCAGAACGCCCATGCCGATGATTGGAAGATAGATCCGTGGCGACAAGAGGGTTTCGATCGTTACAGGACCGCCACGCGCGAAGAGATGACCAAGTCCCGCGCCGATCCCGGCATAGATGAAGGAGCTCGGGATCATGCCCAGGACAGAGGCCAGGACGAAGGTGCGGACGGGAATGTTGGCCACGCCCGCCGCGACATTGACGGCCAGCAGCGGGAACGCCGGGATCAGGCGCAGGGTCAGCAGGTAGTTGAAGGCGTCCCGGCGCAGGCCCTCGGCCATGCGCGCCAGGAAGGCGTGGGGCCTGCGGCGCAACACCTCGCCGAAGGCGGTGCGGAGGACAAGAAAGGTGACGGTCGAGCCGCCGGTCGCGCCTATGACCGCCAGCCCGCCGCCCAGCGGCCCGAACAGGAAGCCGGCGGTCAGGGACAGGATCAAGGCGCCAGGCAGCGAGACCGCCACCGAGCCGACATAGATGGCCAGATAGATCGCCGCGCACAGCACGGGCTTCTCGCGGGCGAAGGCCTGTAGCTCTGTTCCCCGGGCCCGTAGCTCCTCCAGCGAGAGATGACCGGCCAGGCCGCTGGCAAAGGCGGCCACGGACAGCAGCACGATGACCGCGAGCGGCCCGAAACGGCGCAGCAGCGTCACGGCCCGCTCGCGTGCCATGGGGCGCGTCATGGGGCGCCGACCGCGTCCTCGACCGCCGCGAAGCCGTCGGCCCGCAGACGGGCGGCCAGGTCGCGCTTGATGCGGGTGACCAGGCCCGGACCGCCATAGACCAGGGCCGAATAGAGCTGCACCGCCCGCGCTCCGGCCCGGATCTTGGCGTAGGCGCCCGCGCCGTCGGCGATACCGCCCGCGCCGATCAGGGCCACGCGGCCCGCCGCGGCGGCGTGGAAACGCTTGAGCACCGCCGTCGACGGCGCCAGCAGCGGCGCGCCCGACAGGCCGCCGCCCTCGCCGGCCTGGGCCGACCTCAGGGTGTCGGGGCGGGCGATGGTGGTGTTGCTGACGATGATGGCGTCCAGGCCCGCGCCGACCACGGTCTCGACGATGGCCTCGACCTCGCCGTCCTCCAGGTCGGGCGCGACCTTCAGGAAGACCGGATAGTCGGCGCCGGAGGCGATCCTCAGCGCCGCGCGGGTCTCGGACAGGCGGCCCAGCAGCTCCTCCAGCGCCGCCTTGGTCTGCAGCGCGCGCAGACCGGGCGTGTTGGGCGAGGAGATGTTGGCCGTGAAGTAGTCCGACAGGCCCCACAGTTGGGTCAGGCCGGTGACATAGTCCTGGATGCGGTCGGTCGCGTCCTTGTTGGCGCCGATGTTGGCGCCGACCACACCGCCCTTTTCTTTCCGCGCCGACAGGCGCTGGGCGAAGGATTCAAGGCCGCCGTTGTTGAAGCCCATGCGGTTGATCACCGCCTGGTCCTCGGTGAGGCGGAACAGGCGCGGACGCGGGTTGCCGGCCTGGGCCAGGGGCGTGACGGTGCCGGCCTCGACGAAGCCGAAGCCGGCGGCCAGCATGGCGTCGGGAACCTCGGCGTTCTTGTCGAAGCCAGCGGCCAGGCCCACGCAGTTGGGCAGGTCGAGACCCGCCAACCTCACAGCCAGGATCGGATCGTCCGGACCGCCGTCGCGCGGGCCTAGGCCCCACTTCAGGCCCCGGATGGCCCAGCCGTGCGCATCCTCGGGATCGAAGACGTGCAGGGCGCGGGCGGCGACATCATGAAGGCTCATGCGAGATGGTCGCCCAGCTGCGGCACGCCGTCGGCGTCCAGGGTAAGATCGTTCTGCGTCAGCACCTCGCAGACCAGCAACGGGCGATAGAGATGCGGGAACAGCGCCCCGCCGCGCGAGGCCTCCCACTTCAGGTCCGGCCCCAGGCTCTCGGCCTCGACGCCGAGCAGGACGAGGTCGCGCAGTCCCTTGAAATACCTGGCGGCGGTCTCCTGGGCCTGGTCGGCGGCGGAGAGGTGGATGTAGCCGTCCTGATGATCGACAGCCGAGCCATCGAACCGGCCGACGGCCTTGGCGGCGTCCCACTCGGCGCGGGACAGGATCTTGTAGATGAGGGTCATTCGCCGCCGGCTCCGCCGTTCTCGTTCGCGTACAGCAGGTGCTCCAGCACCGGAGGCTGGCCGCCGCCCAAACCGCCCTTCAGGCCGAACACCACGACCGTCGAGGTCGGAAAGCGGCCTCTCAGCTTGTTGGTCTGGATCGGCGAAGCGCCGCCCCGCAGCGCCAGGCCGAGTGCCAGTTCGTGCATGCCGGGATTGTGACCGACCACCATCACCGTCGCCGCGCCGCCGCTCTCGTCCTCCAGCGCCTGGACGATTTCCTCGGGATCGGCGTGATAAAGCTCGCGCATGTGCTCGACACGCGCCTTGGCCAAGCCGGCGGCGACCTGCTCGGCGGTCTCGCGCGTGCGGCGGGCCGAGGAGACCAGCATCAGGTCGGGCGTCAGCCCCAGGCCGGACAGGACCCGGCCCATGACGGCGGCGTCGGCCCGGCCGCTCTCGGCCAGGGCGCGCTCGAAGTCGCCCCCGGTCTGGGCGTGCCGTTCGGCCTTGCCGTGGCGCATCAGGATCAGTCGCTCCATGCCGACCTCCATAGCCGTCCGCCGCCTTCGCAGGAAGCGGGCGGTTGACACCTTCTTCGCCAAGCGCTCCAAGGCGACATGGCTGCGCTCGATCTGGTCACGCCCGTCCTGTCCGGCGGGGGAACCTGGCGGTTTCCCGCGAACGAACCCCTGCGGCTCGATTCGGGCGGGGTGATCGAGGGGCTGGAGGTCGCCTACCAGACCTACGGCCAGCTGAACGCGGACAAATCCAACGCCGTCCTGATCTGCCATGCCCTGACCATGGACCAGTACGTGGCCTCGCCGCACCCGACCACGGGCAAGCCCGGCTGGTGGCCGCGCCTGGTCGGCCCCGGCAAGCCGCTGGATCCGGCCCGCCATTTCATCATCTGCTCGAACGTGGTCGGCGGCTGCATGGGCTCGACGGGCCCGGCCTCGACCAATCCGGCCACGGGCAAGCCCTATGGCCTGTCGTTCCCGATGATCACCATCGCCGACATGGTCCGGGCCCAGGCCATGCTGGTCACGGCGCTCGGCGTCGACACCCTGTTCGCGGTGGTCGGCGGCTCGATGGGCGGCATGCAGGTCCAGCAATGGGCCGTCGACTATCCCGAGCGGATGTTCAGCGCCGTGATCCTGGCCTCCGCCGCGCGCCATTCGGCCCAGAACATCGCGTTCCACGAGGTGGGCCGCCAGGCGATCATGGCCGATCCGGACTGGCGCGGCGGCGCCTATGCCGATCATGGCGTCCGTCCCGAGAAGGGCCTGGCCGTGGCGCGGATGGCCGCGCACATCACCTATCTGTCCGAGCCCGCCCTGCAACGGAAGTTCGGCCGCGAGCTGCAGCGCGACGGCCTGTCGTGGGGTTTCGACGCCGATTTCCAGGTCGAGAGCTACCTGCGCCACCAGGGGTCCAGCTTCGTCGACCGGTTCGACGCCAACAGCTACCTCTACATCACGCGGGCCATGGACTATTTCGACATCGCCGCCAGCCACGGGGGCGTGCTGGCCAACGCCTTCACCCGCGCCCGTCACGTGCGGTTCTGCGTGCTCAGCTTTTCCAGCGACTGGCTGTACCCGACCGCCGAGAATCGCCACGTCGTGCGCGCCCTGACGGCCGCCGGCGCCCGCGCGGCCTTCGCCGAGATCGAGAGCGACAAGGGCCACGACGCCTTCCTGCTGGACGAGCCGGTGATGGACGCGGCGCTGGAAGGCTTCCTGGCCTCGGCGGAACGCGATCGGGGGCTTGCTTGACCAACACCGTCATCCGCGAGGACTTCCGCGAGATCCTGCGCCTGGTGCGTCCCGGCGCGCGCGTGCTGGACGTCGGCTGCGGCGAGGGCGCCCTGCTGGACCTGCTGGCCCACGAGAAGCAGGTCGACGCACGCGGCCTGGAGCTCAGCGCCAGCGGCGTGGCCGCCTGCATGGCCCGGGGCCTCTCGGTGGTGCAGGGCGACGCCGACCTGGATCTCGACCACTTTCCCGACCGGTCGTTCGACTACGCGGTGCTGTCCCAGACCCTGCAGGCGACGCGCAAGCCGCGCCACGTGCTGGACGAGCTGCTACGGATCGCCGACCGGGCCATCGTCTCGTTCCCGAACTTCGGCCACTGGCGTGTGCGCTGGTCGCTGCTGAGCCGGGGCCGCATGCCCGAGACCAAGGCCCTGCCGCTGCCCTGGTGGTCGACGCCGAACATCCACCTGTGCACCCTGGCCGACTTCATGGCCCTGACGGCGGACCTGAACCTGCGCGTCGACGCCAGCGCGGCCTTCGCCGGAAAGGGGCCCGCGCGGTCGATGAACCCCGCGAGCGCGTTGGAAAACTGGCGGTCCGAGACCTGCCTGTTCATGCTCAGCCGCAACGGCGCGGCGCCGACCCAAAAACTCGCGGAGGGGGAACTTCCGCCCGCCTCGGGCGATCTCTTCGACGGATGAAGACGCTTCGTCTCATGACCTACAACGTCCACCGTTGCGTGGGCACGGACCGCAGGCTCGACGTCGAACGTGTGGCGGAGGTCATCGCGGCCGAAAGGCCGGACGTCGTGGCCTTGCAGGAACTGGACGTGGGCCGGGCGCGCACCAAGAGCGTCGACCAGGCTCACCGCCTGGCCGAACTGCTGAAGATGAGCTTCCACTTCCACCCGGCCATGGCCGTGGAGGAGGAGCTCTATGGCGACGCCATCCTGACTGCCCTGCCCGAGCGCCGGATCCGAGCCAAGGGCTTGCCGATGTACCGGCGCGTGCCGGGTCTGGAGCCGCGCGGCGCCCTTTGGGTCGAGGTCGAGGTCGGCGGAACCAAGGTCCAGATCATCAACACCCACCTCGGTCTGGTGCCGCAGGAGCAGAAGCGCCAGGCCGCCGCCCTGCTGGGTCCCGACTGGATGGGCGATGATCGCTGGGTCGCGCCCGGGGTCGTGCTGGGCGACTTCAACGCCACGCCCTATTCGGCCACCTATCGGATGCTGCGGACCGCCCTGCGCGACGCCCAGGCGCCGACCCCGACCTGGCCCCGGCCCGCAACGGCGACCTTCCCGTCCAGCTTCCCGTTCATGCGCATCGACCACGTCTTCCTGACCAAGGGCCTGGAGACGCGCGGCGTCAGCTCGCCCTACGACATGCGCGCCCGAGTCGCCTCGGACCACCTGCCGCTGGTGGTCGAGCTGGAGATCACGGCAGAAGACGCTCCGGAGGCTCCGGCGGCGGCTGGGTGAGGCGGGCGATGTCGCGCTTCAGGCGCGCGCGACGTCCCCAGGGCCGCCAGGCGTCATCCGGCGCGATGGCGTCGCCCAGGCTCCAGTCGGCGATGAACTGCTGGATCCCTGACAGATAGCGCGTCGGCACGGGCTGCAGCCGCCGAGGCGGACCGCCTCGGACGTCTAGCGCGTTGATCGCCGCCCCCAGGCCGCCCTCGCGCTCCATCGCCTCGAGCACGTCGGTGGCGGATCGGTCGATGAAGTGGCCGACCAGGCGTCCCAGGAAGGCGCGGACGGTTTCACGTTCCAGGTCCGAATGGGCCTCGAAGGCCAGGTCGCACTCGCTGTCCAGGCCGATCGAGCGGTTGTTCAGGTTGGCGGAGCCGATCCGCAGCATCCAGTCGTCCATGATCGCCACCTTGGAGTGGACGATGATCGGCGCGCCCTTGGGCGTATGGGCCGAGAAGGCCGAGAAGCGCTTGTGGATGTCGACGCCGCGCAGCCGATTGATCGCCGCCGTCCGGGCGCTGTCCATGGTCATCTGGTCGAAATAGCTGGGACTGCGGGCCGGGCCGATCGTCACCACCTCGGGACCGTCGGGCTCGGCCAGGCGCTCGGCCAGAGCTTCGACGATGATCGGCGAGGTCAGGTACTGGTTCTCAAGATAGATCAGCCGCCGCGCCCGGCGGATGGCCGACAGATGCAGCAGCATGCACTCGGTGATCTCCCGCCGCCCCTGCCAGGCGGCCGAGGTGCGCGCCACGGCGACCTGCATGCGACGCAGGTCCGGCAACAGGTCCTCGGGCCAGGGCGTCTCCTCGGGCCGTTCGGGGCGCTCGATGGGGTCGCCGCCCGACGACTTCCAACGGTCCATGAAGAGGTCGGCCATCGCCTCGCCCGCCCGGCCGTCGACCAGCATCGAGACCTCGTGGCGGGCTGGGTAGTGGCGGCCCGTCGGCAGGCGGCGCAGCGGGTTGTTGTCCAGGTGCCGGCAGTCGTCCCAGCGGTCGACGCTGATGTCGCCGCCGCTGATCAGCGCCGAGACGCCGTCGATGATCACCGCCTTCTGGTGATGGCAGGCGCTGGCCGGCAGGGTGGCGTCCAGGCGGTACTTGACCCGCGAGCCGGCGAAGAAGGCCGCGCCGCGATGGGGCCCGAACAGCTGCGAGGCGGCGATGGGAAAGGGCATGTCCCAGGTCAGCACCCGCACGTCCAGGGCCGGATTCAGCGCCGCCTGCCGCCGCAGGATCAGGCCGATGCGGTCGGCGTGGGTGGGATCGCGGCTCTTCCTGACCCGGTCGGGATCGAGCCGGGTCAGGGGGTCGAACACCCAGGCCAGGATCCAGATCGACTTGCGCGCCGATAGGATCAACGGCTTCAGCGCGTCGAACGCCTCGTCGTTGTCGATGAACAGGGCCACGCGGTCGGCGGACTCGACCCGCCAGCAGTTGTATCCCGGTTGGAAGACGGAAGACCCTGGATCCATGTCACCTTGAACGCCGTGAACTTGGAGAACGCGCGGACCCGTTTATGGCTCCGCTTGTCCACGGCGTCCCGGGAAATCGGTCAGCCCGCGATGGCGGCCGCGTCGCGTTCGCCGGTGCGGATGCGCAGGGCCTGTTCCAGGTCCAGCACGAAGACCTTGCCGTCGCCGATCTTGCCCGTGTTGGCCGTGCGCTGCAGGGCCTCGATGACCGGTTCCAGGACGTCGGTCGGGACGGCGATTTCCAGCTTGACCTTCGGCAGCAGCTTCACCTCGTACTCGGCGCCGCGATAGACCTCGGTCTTGCCCTTCTGCCGACCGTAGCCGCGCACCTCGGTGACCGTCAGCCCCGACGCCCCCGCCTCGGTGACCGCTTCGAGCACGGCGTCGAGGCGGCTCGGCTTAATCACGGCGACGATCATCTTCATGGCGCGGCTCCCAGGAGCGAACGGTTGTTACGATTCCAAGCTAGGCGTCGAAACGCTTCGCTCCAAGTAAGATCAGCCGTCCCGACCGCTCGGCGCCTGATGAACGGGCGCCTTGTTGACGGGAAGCGGGCGCCCGCCCGTATGGCGCGCGGGCGTCGGGCCCGCCGGGCTGGGCAGCAGCCCCCCGGGCGCGAACACCC
Source organism: Caulobacter segnis (assembly GCF_019931575.1). Classification (NCBI taxonomy): domain Bacteria; kingdom Pseudomonadati; phylum Pseudomonadota; class Alphaproteobacteria; order Caulobacterales; family Caulobacteraceae; genus Caulobacter; species Caulobacter segnis. Next base: position 4,669,347 of record NZ_CP082923.1, read on the forward strand.
GGGCGCGGGCGCTGTGGCCGCGCGGCTTGACCGCGAAGGTCTGCTTGACCGCCTCCATCAGGATCACCCCGGCGAAGCGCGGCCAGAGGCGGGCCCCGACCTGCTCGAAGCCCTCGGCCCAGCCGGCCATGGCCCCGAACGGCGGCACGTAGAGGGCCCGGGTCCAGCCGGCGGGCTCCAGGCCCGCCTCGCGGATCAGGCTTTCCAGCTGGCTGCGGCTGTAGGGGCGGCCATGGCCGAACGGCGTGGTCTCGGCCCCCGTCCAGGCGCCGTCGCGCGACGAGGCGGCCACGATCAGCCGGCCGGTCGGCGCCATGACCCGTCCGATCTCGGCCAGCAGGGCGGCCGGGTCGTCGGCCTCCTCCAGGGCGTGGACGGCCAGGACGCGGTCGAACAGGGCGTTGGGCAGCGGCAGGGCGGTCTCTTCCACCAGGCACGCCTGGTTGCGGCCGCCGTGCGGCCAGACCTCCACCCCCTGCTGGGCGGGCATGGCGGCCACCACGCGCCGGGCCCTGGCGCGAGGGGCGTCGAGGAAGGGGGTGGCGTAGCCGACGCCCAGAACGTCCAGGTCCCGGGTGTCGCCCCAGGCCTCCTCGACCTTGCGCGTCAGCATGGTCCTCGCCGCGCGCCCCAGCGGGGCGGCGTAGAAGGCTCTCAAGTCCAGCACGTCGCGGCGCATTGAGTCTCCCGAGCGTCGAGGTCATCCTTGTAGGCGCGCTGGCTTCGGCGCGATAGAGCAACAGCGCCATGGCCCTGACCGTCCACCAGTTCCCCTGCCTCTCCGACAACTACGGCTTCCTGATCCGCGACGAGGCGACCGGCAAGGTCGCGACCATCGACACGCCGGACGCCGAGGCCATCCTGGCGCAGCTGGGCCAGCGGGGCTGGGGCCTGGACCTGATCCTAAACACCCACTGGCACCCCGACCACGCCGGCGGCAACGAGGCGTTGAAGGCGGCGACCGGCGCGACCATCGCCGGCCCGGCCGAGGTGACCCGCATCGCACCGCTGGACCGGGTCGTGCGCGGCGGCGACGTCGTCATGCTGGGCGATACCCGATTCGAGGTTATCGACAGCGGCGGCCACACCCTGGGCCATGTCGCCTATCACGACGCCGCCGACGCGATCGCCTTCGTCGGCGACACCCTGTTCGCCCTGGGCTGCGGACGGCTGTTCGAAGGCACCGCCGAGCAGATGTGGAGTTCGCTGAGCCGGGTCGCCGGCCTGCCCGACGCGACCACCGTCTACTGCGCGCACGAATACACCGCCTCGAACGCGCGCTTCGCCCTGTCGGTCGACGACGATCCGGCCCTGCAGGCGCGGGCGGCCGCGGTGTTCGCCGCCCGCGAGCGCGGCGAGCCGACCGTGCCGACCACCATCGCGGCCGAGAAGGCCACCAATCCGTTCCTGCGCGCGCCGCTGCTGCGGCCGAGCGCGGCCTCGCCCGCCGAGGCCTTCGCCGAGATCCGGGCCGCCAAGGACAGCTTCAAGGGATGAGTAAGAGCGTGACGGACCCAAATCGACAGGAACGGGCTATCGCGGGCGACCTGGGCGCCAAGGAGATCATCCGGATGCTGGACCTCCAGCCGCATCCCGAGGGCGGCTGGTACCGGCAGACTTTCCAGGACGAAGCCGGCCCCGACGGCCGGGCGAAGTCGACCTGCATCTATTTCCTGCTGGAGGCCGAGCAGGTCTCGGTCTGGCATCGGGTCGACGCGGTCGAGACCTGGCACTGGTACGCCGGCGCGCCGATCTCGATCAGCCTGTCGCCGCCCGATGGCCAGGGCGTCACGGCCTATGTGCTGGGGCCGGACCTGCGCGCCGGCTGCCGGCCGCAGGTGGTCGTGCCGACCTCGTGGTGGCAGACGGCCGTCAGCCTGGGCGCCTGGACGCTGGTCGGCTGCACCGTGGCTCCCGGCTTCCGGTTCGAGGGTTTCGAGATGGCGCCGCCTGATTGGACGCCGTCGCGCGGCTGATCCTCCAAGCTGGGCAGAGGGCGCGTCAACCTGCCGCAGTCCCTCAAAGCGGGTACCCATAGTGGGCAACTTGGTCGCATGGCGTCGGTATCTGAGCCATGCAATCCTTTTCTGGTCGCGTTAAGAGCGTCGGCCCCGGGGAACCAAGTCAACTATGTCCGAAGAGTACGTCAATGCTCGCGCGGCCACCCGCTACGCGACGGATTACATCCTGCGTTGGGTCGAAATCGCCACTGAAGTCCACGGTTCGGATCTTCTCTACGCTCTTGTCTTCACCACGCTTTGGGCCGGCAACTGCTCGCACATCCGCGGCTCGGTCTATACTGAGGTCGACGACATTCCGCCGGATCACGAGCGCAGGCCGCTGACCGTCCGCCAGGTCGCCGATTCCCTGGGCCTGCCCTACGAGACCGTCCGCCGTCGCTTCGTCGAGATGCTCGACAAGGGCATGGCGCAGCGCGTCGGCCGCGAGGGCTTCATCGTCCCGGCGGCGGCCCTGGCCCGTCCCGAGGTCGTGCAGGGCCTGAAGCGCTCGCACATCAGCCTGACCCGGTTTCTCAAGGAGCTGAAGTCGATCGGCGTCGAGGCCGCGTAAAATCCAGCTACGCGACGCTGCTGCCGCGCACGACCAGCTCGACCGGCGCCAGGGTCGAGGGCGCATCCTCGCCGGCCATGCGGCGGAACAGCAGGTCGACCATCGCCCGCGCGCCGAACGCCAGGTCCTGGCGCACGGTGGTCAGGGGCGGGGTGCTGTGCTGGGCCAGGATGATGTCGTCGAAGCCGACCACGGCCACGTCGCCTGGCACGGTCTTGCCCGCCGCCTTCAGCGCGCCGATGGCGGCCAGGGCGATGACGTCCGAGAAGGCGAAGGCCCCGTCGAACGGGACGCCGGTCGCCAGGAAGGCCTCCACCGCCTCCCGCGCCTCCGCCGATGTATAGGGCGTCGAGACGACCAGGGCCGGATCAAATGCGAATCCCGCCTCGGCCAGACCCTTCTTATAGCCCTCGAACCGCTGGATCGCCTCGGGCGCGTCGACCGCGCCCAGGAAGGCGATGCGCTGGCGGCCGTTCGCGGCCAGGTGCGCGACGGCCAGGCGACCGCCCTCCACATTGTCGCTGCCCACGGCGCAATAGCGCTGTCCCGGCAACTGGGCGCCCCAGACCACCATGGGCCTGTAGGTGTCGGAGACGGTGTTCAGCGCGTCGTGCTGGGTGCTCTGGCCGATCAGCAGGAGGCCGTCGGCGCGATGCGACTGGATGATGCGCTCCAGCCACCCCGCCTCGGTGACGATGACCTTGTTCAGCAGGACCGAATAGTCGCGCCGCGTGATCTCGTCGGCCAGTCGCCCGACCATCTCCAGGAAGAACGGGTCGGAGATCAGCTGCCCGGCCTCGTGGGCCAAGGGAATGATGACGCCGATGGTGTTGGTCTTGCGCAGGCGCAGGGACCGGGCCGACTGATTGACCACATAGCCATGGGTCTGGGCGATCTCGACGATCTGGTCGCGCAGGGCCTTGGGGATCAGGGGATTGCCCGCGAGGGCGCGCGACACCGTCGAAATCGACACGCCCGCCATCCGCGCGATGTCGGCCATCTTCAGGCGCCCGCGGTCGGGCGCCTCGGCGATGTCGGGGCTATCCATGGAAGACACTAGAACCTTGCGAACGCGCGAAAAGCCTCGCTGGCGTCGCATTACGCATGGTTGCGCGCGAGGTGCGACGCCACGAAGCCGTGACTAGCGAACACCGATATGCGAGCCAGGTAAACGGCTTCTGAGCACTTATGGTTACGCTTCCAACGCGTAACAAAAGGCCTGTTAGCGGTTGATCACCTTGATGATCCGCTTTGACGACGGGCGTCCGGCCAGGCCCTGGTCGGGCGAATAGGTGATGGTCAGGGAGCCATCCTTGAGGGCCGCGGCGGGCTTGTGTCCCTCGGCCAGCAACACGCGGACGATGCGCGAGATCAGCGAGCGATCGCCCTTGCGCGCCATGCGCTCGAAGGCCTCGGCCACGACCGTCGCGGAGTCCGCCGCGAGGACGGAGGTCTCGGGACGCACGTCCTCGACGGTGGAGAACTCGATCTGATGCTGAGCCGCGCGGCTGGCGCGGTCGGCGGCGATCTTCACCCGCTGCACGAAGACGCCGAACGACAGGATGGCCGGCGGCTGGATCGACGAGGCTCGGCCCGAGAGGGCGGCCGCCGCGCCCATCGGGGCGTCGTCGGTGAACAGGATGACCCCGCCCAGCTTGGTGACCCGCAGTACGGGCTCACCCAGGTCGTTGCGATAGATGACGTCGCCGCGCGAGGCCGGCTGGGCCGACAGCACCCAGACCTCGGCGCTGTTGTCGAACTTCATCAGCGGTCGGGACGCGGCCTGGTCGAGAACGAAGGCGCCGGTCTCGGACACGTAGCGGGCCACGGGCGGGGCCGCGACACGGCGGGCCTCGGCCGGGCCCTTGTGGCCGAGCAGGGCGTCCCGCAGCGAGTGCGGAAGCTGCTGGGCGTTCGCGGACGCCGCCATGACCATCAGAGCCGCGATGGCCAGGGTCGCCTTCGCCCCCCAATCGCCAAGCTCCGCCTTGCAGAATTTCATACGATCCGTACTGCCCGCCGACTGGGGCGAATCTTGGACGTGTTAACGTCCAAACCCCGAAGCCACGCGCATGAGGCCAAACTGCAACAGTCGCCGTCAAGCCCGGGCTTCGGGGGAAGTCTTCGGATCGGGGTCGGACCCCCGGTCAGGCCATGTACTGGCCGCCGTTCAGGCTGAGCGTCGCACCGGTCACGAAGCCGGCCCGCTCGCCCGCCAGGAACGAGACCATGTCGGCGATCTCCTCGCCCTTGCCCAGGCGACCGACGGGGATGCCGGCGATGATGCCGGCCAGGACGTTCTCCGGCACCGCCGCCACCATCTCGGTGTCGATATAGCCTGGGCAGATCACGTTGACGGTCACGCCCTTCTTGGCGTTCTCGAGCGCCAGCGCCTTGGTGAAGCCGATCAGACCGGCCTTGGCGGCCGAGTAGTTGGTCTGGCCCATCTGGCCCTTCTGGCCGTTGATCGAGCTGATGTTGACGATGCGGCCCCAGCCGCGGTCGCGCATGCCCTCGATCACCGGGCGAGTCATGTTGAAGGCCGAGTCCATGTTGACCCGGATCACTTCCGACCACTGCTCGTAGCTCATCTTGTGCAGCATGCCGTCGCGGGTGATGCCGGCGTTGTTGACCAGGATGTCGATCGGGCCCAGCTCGGCCTCGACCTTCTTCACGGCGGCGGCGCAGTCCTCGAACGAGCCGACATTGCCCTTCACGACCATCACGCCCAGCGCCTTGGCGCAGGCCTCGGCCGCTTCCTCGTTGCCCGAATACCCCGCCGCCACCTTGTGGCCGTCGGCGATCAGCCGCTCGCAGATGGCCCGGCCGATCCCGCGGGTGCCGCCGGTCACGAACGCAACTCTCGTCATTTCTGTCTCCCGGATATTTTTATGGTTGGCGCCGGTCCGCGCGCCCCCAGAGCCACAGGATCTGGAAGCGCGCGGTCACGGCTAAGGTTGCGTGTCGAAAAGTGTCAGACCGCCTCGACGCACATGGCCACGCCCATGCCGCCGCCGACGCACAGGGTCGCCAGGCCCTTCTTGGCGCCCGACCGCTTCATCTCGTGCAGAAGGGTGGTCAGGATCCGCGCGCCCGAGGCGCCGATAGGGTGGCCGATGGCGATGGCGCCGCCGTTGACGTTGACCTTGGCCGGGTCGAGGCCCAGCTCGCGGACCACACACAGCGACTGGGCGGCGAAGGCCTCGTTGCTCTCGACAAGGTCGAGGTCGGAGACCGACCAGCCGGCCTTCTCCAGCGCCTTCTTCGAGGCCGGGATCGGGCCGGTGCCCATGATCTCGGGATCGACGCCGGCATTGGCCCACGAGGCGATCTTGGCCAGGGGCTTGAGACCGCGCCTGGCGGCCTCGTCGGCGCTCATCAGGACGAGGGCGGCGGCGCCGTCATTGAGGCCCGAGGCGTTGGCGGCGGTGACCGAGCCTTCCTTGTTGAACACGGGCTTGAGGCCCTGGACGCTTTCCAGGGTCGCGCCGTGGCGGATGAACTCGTCCTTGTCGACGACCGTGTCGCCCTTGCGGCCCTTGATGGTGACCGGGACGATCTCCTCGTCGAACTTGCCGCCCTTCTGGGCCGCCTCGGCCTTGTTCTGCGAGGCGACGGCGAAGACGTCCTGGTCCTGGCGGGTGATCTGCCAGCGGTTGGCGATGTTCTCGGCCGTTTGGCCCATGTGGTAGCCGTGGAAGGCGTCCCACAGGCCGTCCTTGATCATGGTGTCGACGAACTGCAGGTCGCCCATCTTCTGGCCGCCGCGCAGGTTCTGGGCATGCGGGGCCTGGCTCATGCTCTCCTGGCCGCCAGCCACGACGATCCTGGCCGAGCCGTCGGCGATCTGCTGGGCGCCCAGGGCGACCGCGCGCAGGCCCGAGCCGCACAGCTGGTTCAGGCTCCAGGCCGGGCTTTCGACCGGAATGCCGGCCTTGACCGAGGCCTGGCGGGCCGGACCCTGGCCGGCGGCGGCCTGCAGCACCTGGCCCAGGATCACCTCGTCCACGTCCGCCGGCGCCAGTCCCGCGCGGGACACGGCCGCTTCGATGGCGATCTTGCCCAGTTCGGCGGCGGGCAGGCTGGACAGCGCCCCGTTAAACGAGCCGACCGGCGTGCGGGCGGCGGAGACGATGACGATGTCGCTCATGCGATAGCTCCCGTGACGTTTCTGACGAGACGCGTTCGCGGTTGCGGCGCCCGTTCTTTTGCGATGCAGCATCAACATGCACATCCAGGCCGCGTTCGTCACGAGCACATTTTCACGCCTTCGCGACACCTCCAAGTCATCTGACCACTGGCGCCATGCCTTTGCATTAGCGATAGTGCGTTGCGAAGAGCGGACGGAAACCGCTGTCTAGGGAACGAAATGTCCGAGAACCCTGAAAAAGGCGAAACGGCCGCCGGGACCGAGAAATCGGCCGGCCAACGCGTGATCATCAAGAAATACGCCAACCGTCGCCTCTACAACACAGCCTCTTCCTCTTACGTCACCCTCGAACACCTCTCGGACATGGTGAAGGAGGGGGTAGACTTCGTGGTCTACGACGCCAAGACCAACGACGACATCACGCGCTCGGTGCTGACCCAGATCATCTTCGAGGAGGAGAACCGCGGCGGCGGCCAGAACCTGCTGCCGATCCAGTTCCTCCGTCAGCTGATCGGCTTCTACGGCAACTCGATGCAGGCCTTCCTGCCGTCGTACCTGGAAATGTCGCTGGAGAGCTTCACCAAGCAGCAGGAGCGTCTGCGCGGCCAGCTGTCCAACCTGGCCCCCGGCAAGATGCCGGGCATGGGCGTCTACGAAGAGCAGATCCGTCAGAACATGGCGCTGTTCGACCGGGCCATGAAGATGTTCTCGCCGTTCGCCTATGTGCGTCCGGAAGACGCCGCCGCCCCGCCCGCCGAGCCCGCGCCCTCCTCGGCGCCCGCCGCGCCTGCCGGAGACGACTCGCTGGCCGAACTCAAGCGCCAGATGGAGGCGATGCAGGAGCAGCTCGCCAAGTTGGCGAACAAGTCTTAACCCGCACTTTTTTAACCAAGTCGATCCAGGTCTTCTTAACCGTCCTGGCTCTACCGTCCCGCGTATGAACGGCCCGATCGATCCCATTCGACGCCCTGGACCCACGCGTCGCGCCCTCCCGGCGCCGCGCGAGGACGAGCGCCATGAGAGCGAACAAGAGGCCGTCTTCGTCGCGGAGGAAGACGCCCCCCCACCGCGTCAGGAACGACCGCCGCGCGGCCAAGGCTTCGCCGCCTTCGCCGCTCACGTCATGGGTCAATCCGGTCAGAAGCGCGGCCTGCGCGGTGGGCAGGAAGTGCTCGACACGGCCAGATCGACCTATCTCGGCACGGAATATTCCGGCCCGGCCGACCGCCGTCCCAAGGCGGGCCTGCTGAAGAAGACCAACATCTAGCGTCCGAGGCGGGCCAGCTCGGCCTCCAGGACCGCTACCCGCGCCTCCAGCGCCGCGATGCGCTCGGCGTCGCTGGCGGGTGGCGGCCGCACCCCGGCCCGCGAAGCCGCCTCGGCCGGCGTCACGCCCAAAAGCTCGGCGAAAGCAGAGACTTCTCGCATCGACAGTTCGCGCTGATCCTTGAACGCCAGGGCCAGTTCCGTCTCGGTCATGCCGGCCGCGACGGCCAGGGTCGCGCGGTCCAGGCCCCGCTCGGCCAGGCGCGCGTCGTACCACGCCGTATCGAAGAACAGGGCCATCAGCGGATCTCGGCGGCTTGGCGCCAGTCTTGCTTAATCGTGGGTGAACTCACCGCCGCGAGCCCTTCATGCTGTCCGTCGCCATTCGCATCTTCGACGTCGCCGTCGTGGCCCTGATCTTCACGGCGCTGACCTAGGCGCGCCAGCGCCTACGCGCTTTCCAGCAGCATCATCGTGCCCTGGCCGCCGTCGGCGCAGATGCTGACGATGGCGCGCTCGCCCTTCGGACGGGCGGCCAGCTCCTTCACCGCCTGACTGAGGATGCGTGCGCCGGTGGCCCCGAACGGGTGGCCCAGCGCCAGGCTGCCGCCGTACGGGTTCATGCGGTCGCGCGGGAATTCACCCAGGGACGCGCCGACGCCCGCCTTCTCGGCCAGGAACTTGGCGCTCTCCCAGGCGGCGATGTGCGACAGCACCTGGGCGGCGAAGGCCTCGTGGATCTCCCAGAGCCCGACGTCGGCGTAGGTCATGCCGTTGCGCGCCAGCATGCGCGGCACCCCGTAGGCCGGGGCCATCAGCAGGCCCTCGTGGCGCAGGTCGATCGAGGTGACCTCGTGGTCGACGATCCGCACCTTCGGCGTCTCGCCCGGGAGGCGGCCCATGCCGGCCTGGGATCCGACCCAGATCGCCGCCGCCCCGTCGGTCAGGGGCGAAGAATTGCCGGCCGTCAGCGTGCCCTTGCCGCTGGTCTTGTCGAAGGCCGGCCCCAGCTTGGCCAGCTTCTCCAGCGAGGTGTCCTTGCGTGGAATGGTGTCACGCTTGGCGCCGCCGATCGGGATCACCAGATCGTCGAAGAAACCGCTCTCCCAGCCCTTCACCGCGCCCTGGTGGCTGGCCAGGGCGATGGCGTCCTGGTCGGCGCGCGACAGGTTCCATTCCTTGGCCGTGATCTCGGTGTGCTCGCCCATGGAGAGGCCGGTCGTGCGGTTGGCCACCTTGGGAATGAACAGCCTGACGTCCTTCAGGTTCAGCGCGCCCAGGGCCTGGAGGCGCTGCTGGCCGGTCCGCGCGCCCTGGAACTTGCGGATCCAGTCCGACAGGGCGACCGACAAGCCGATCTGCACCCGGCTCATGCTCTCGACGCCGCCAACCAGGGCCAGGTCGCGGCCACGCCCGTCGATCATGCCCGCCGCCTCGATCGCGCCGATCATGCTGGTCGAACAGGCCATCACCGTCGAGAAGGCTGGAATGGTCGGGTCGCCGCTGGCGTCCAGCAGCACCTCGCGGGCGATGTTGCTCCAGGTCAGGTTCGGGATCACCGTGCCCCAGACCGCGAAGTCGGGCCGCGCGCCCCCACCCTTCCCATCTGGCGCCAGCATGGCCTTCACGACCGGGACCGAAAGCTCGATCGCGTCATAGGAGGCCAGCGGTCCGTCGACCTTGGCGAACGGCGTGCGCACGCCCGAAGCGATCCAGACATCGGACTTGCCCGAGGCCTTCGAGGCGGACGATTTGGCGGCGGGCATGGCGAACACTCCGGAGCGGCGGAACCTCGGCCTATATGGGAGCGGCGATCGCTTCTTGTCGAATGTCGTCACACCTATTTGCATGCGGGCGCGTGGAGGCTTAATCGGCGGGCATGAGCACCGATCAAGACCTCGACACCAGGAAGGCGCGCGCCACGGCGTGGTTCGAAAGCCTGCGCGACCAGATCTGCGCCGCATTCGAGCGCCTGGAGGACGAGGCCCCGGCCGATCTCTATCCCGGCGAGGCGGGGCGCTTCGAGAAGAAGCCGTGGGACCGTCCGGCCGGCGGCGGCGGCGTCATGGGCATGATGCACGGCCGCCTGTTCGAGAAGGTCGGCGTCCATGTCTCGACGGTGCACGGCGCCTTCACCCCCGAGATGGCCAAGAACATGCCCGGCGCGGTCGAGGACCCCCGCTTCTTCGCCACGGGGATCAGCCTGATCGCCCACATGGTCAGCCCGCGCGTGCCGGCCGTGCACATGAACACCCGCTTCATCGCCACCACCAAGAGCTGGTTCGGCGGCGGCGGCGACCTGACGCCCCTGCTCGGCTACCAGCGCAGCCAAGACTTCCCGGACGCCATCGACTTCCACGCCGCCTATCAGCGGGCCTGCGACAAGTACGATCCGACCTGGCACGCCAAGTACAAGGCCTGGTGCGACGAGTACTTCTTCCTGCCCCACCGCAACGAGCCGCGCGGCGTCGGCGGCATCTTCTACGACCATCACGACAGCGGCGACTGGGATCGCGACTTCGCCTTCACCCAGGATGTCGGCCGGGCGTTCCTGGGGATCTATCCGGATCTGGTCCGCCGCCGGATGGGCGAGACCTGGACGGCCGACGAGCGCGAGCAGCAGTTGGTCCAGCGCGGCCGTTATGTGGAGTTCAACCTGCTCTACGACCGCGGCACCATGTTCGGCCTGAAGACCGGCGGCAACGTCGAGTCGATCCTCAGCTCGATGCCGCCGACGGTGAAGTGGCCGTAGGCGCCGAGCCTAGGCCTTCGGACATTTTGCGCCGGTGTCGATCCACGCCTTGATCAGCTCACCGAACTGAACCTGCGTGCCGGGAGCCGGGACGCGACCGGCGCCGGGGTTCCAGGCCCAGCCGACCAGGTGGTCCTGGGCCATGTGGTGGTGCAACTCGGCCAGCGACTTGCCGCCGTTGGTCGCCGGGTTCTTGATCTGGCCGCAGATCGCGCCCAGCGACTTGCCCTGCCAGGCCATCTCGGCTGGGGCGAGGGCCCATTTGGGATCGCCGGGGATGCTCTTGATGTCCTGGCCCCAGGTCGGGACGTTGCCCCCCGTGTGGCACGAGAAGCAGGGCATGCCGGCCGGGCCATGGCCGCTGTCGCCGGCGACCATCGGCGGATTGTGCGGATGCAGGTCGTCGCCCTGGGTCGGCGCGCGCTGGACCGGGTGGCAGTTCAGGCAGCGCGGGCTCTGGATCACCTTGCCGGCCTCGGTGAACAGGGCGACCGAGCGCGCGGCCGGATCCTGGATCGACTGAAAGCTGGCGGCGGTCTTCAATGCGACCGGCGAGGCGGGCCGGGTCTCGGGAGCGGCCTGGACGCTGGCGACAACGGCGCCGCCGGCGGCCAGGGCCCCGGCCAGGATCACGCCCGTCACGACACGATGGGGGGCGACACGCATGAGCGTTCCTCCGGAAGGGTCCGGACAGAAACGCTCCCGCTTAGCCCCGGGTTTCCTTGCCCGTTTCCTGGGCCAGGAACCGGCCGATCCACTCGGCCATCCGCTCGCGGTCATTCTCGGCGCCCAGGCTGGCGATGGCGGCGTCGGCCTGCTCGTCGGTGAAGCGGGTTCCACGCCGCGCCTCGATCAGGGCCGTGGCGTAGGCAGGCGTGAATTCCGGGTGGAACTGCATCGAGATCGCCCTGGCGTCGTCATAGGCCAGGACGCCGTAGGGGGTGAAGGCGCTGCCGGCCAGAACGCGCGTCCCGGGCGGCAGCGCGACCACCTGGTCCTGGTGCGATCCCGGCACGGCGACGTGGCGCGCGCTGTCCATCCAGGGCTCGCGCTCGGCGACCTCATAGGCCTGCAGGCCCACGCCCCAGCCCTTGTCGGACTTGATGACCTTGCCGCCGAACGCCTCGGCCATGATCTGGTGGCCGAAGCAGACGCCGACCAGCGGCGTCTCGCCCTTGGCCTCGCGCAGGAACGCCTTCAGCGGCTCGATCCAGGGCAGCGGGTCATAGACCCCGGCCGCCGAGCCCGTGATGACATAGGCGTCGTTCTCCGCCGGATCGGCGGGCAGCTCGCCCTTCTGGACGTCATAGACGCGATAGCTGTGTTCTGGCCCCAGCAACGCCTCGAACATCGCCGAATAGCTGCCGTGCGTCTCCGCGAGGTCGCCCGGCGGATTGCCGGTCTCGAGCAGGCCGATCTTCAAGACACGCCTCCGACTGAACTCTGGTCCTAGTAGACCATCCCTTGCGCGACGGCCTTCAGACGTTCGATAGCGCTGAACTTGTCCTCGATGAAGTCCTGGTCGATCCACCAGGTCTCGATCTCGCGCCTGACCTCGCCGACCAGAGGCCCCTTGGGCACGCCGGCCTTGATGATCTCCTCGCCCGACAGCGGGAAGGCGGGCGGCGTCCAGGTCTCGGCCAGGGCCAGCAAGCCCCGCCATTGCGGCGCGGCGGACTCGCGGCCCGAGCCGGCCCAGGCCAGCTTGATCCGGTCGCAGAACGCGCGCTGGCCCAGGCCATAGACGGCGCGGCGGGTCTCGCGCGGACTCATCCACGACACGATGCGCGGCCCCTCGCCCGCCGCGTCGACGAGGCGATCGCGGACGGTGTTGGGCAGGCGCAGGCGCTCGGCCAGTCGCGCGGCGGCCTCGGCGTCGTCCGGGATCAGGGCGGCCAGGCGCAGGACCGGATCGTTCTCGAACAACTGCTCGGTCTCGATCGCGACCAGCGCCTCGAAGCGGGCGAGGGACTCCACCGACGGCAGGATCGTGGACAATACCCCCGTGGCGGCCATCAACCGGAAGGCCGGGCGCGGATCTTCCGCGGCCAGCATCTTCATCAGTTCCTTCTGGAGACGCTCGGCCGTCCCGCCCAGCAGCATGTCCTTCAGCGCCTTGCAGGCGGCCAGGGCCTCCTGGTCGGCCTCACCCTTGCCGTACCAGGCCTGGAAACGGAAGAAGCGCAGGATCCGCAGATAATCCTCGCGAATGCGGGTCATCGGGTCGCCGACGAACACCACCTTGCCGTCGCGGGCGTCGTTCACGCCTTCGCCCGTCGGATCATGGAGACGGCCCTCGGCGTCCACGTAGAGGGCGTTGAAGCGGAAGTCGCGGCGCTGGGCGTCCTCGCTCCAGTCCTGGGTGAAGGCCACCACCGCCCGGCGGCCATCGGTCGCCACGTCCTTGCGCAGGGTGGTGATTTCATAGGGCCGGCCAGCCGACAGGGCCGTGATCGTGCCGTGGTCGATGCCGGTCGGAATGGCGCGCAGGCCCGCCTGCTCCAGGGCCTCGATGACCACGTCCGGCGTCAGGATCGTGGCGATGTCGATGTCGTCGACCGGCTTGCCCATCAGGGTGTTGCGCACGCAGCCGCCCACGAAGCGGGCGCAGCCGGGACCGCCGCGCGCCTCGAGCGCCGCGATCACCGCCTTGGTCTTCGGAAGCGTCATCCACGGCGCGGGGCCGATCGTCTCGCTGCTCAACGCCTGCTCCCACTCACGCGTCCGAGCCCGGGACGCGTCGACATAGTTAGGCTAGGAGGCGTCGCCTCCGCCAGACGGCAAATGGGGCGGGTGGCCGCTCTCGTCATAGAGCGCCTCGTACAGCGATCGCAGCATGCCCGCCGTCGCCCCCCAGATGAAGCGGTCGTTCCACGGCATGGCGTAGAAGTTGCGACGCTCGCCGCTCGGCGTCTCGCGATGCTGGCGCTGGTGGTTGACCGGATCCATCAGGAAGTCGAACGGCGTCTCGAAGACGTCGGCCACCTCTTCCGGGCTGGGAACGAAGGTCGCCTTGGGATCGATGAAGCCGACCACCGGCATGACGTGGAAGCCGGTCACGGTCTGGTAGCCGTGCAGCAGCCCCGCCACGGTCACGAGGGCCGGGTCCAGCGCCACCTCCTCCTGGGCCTCGCGCAGGGCCGTCTCCCAGGGCAGCTCGCCCGGATCGCAGCGGCCACCGGGAAAGGCGATCTGGCCGGTGTGGCTGCGCAGGGTGTCGGACCGGCGAGTCAGCAGCACGGTCAGGCCGTCGGCGTGCTCGACCAGGCCCACCAGCACCGCGGCGGGACGAAGGGCGTGCGGATTGTCGACCTTGAGGCCGGGATTGAGATCGAAGTCCGACTTCCTGGGGTTGGCCAGGCTGGGATCGTAGTCCGAGATCGGCTCCAGGCGGCTCATGATCCAGGCGCGGCGCTCGTCGCCCTGCAAGTCCTTGGACGTCATGCCGGAAGCGCTCCGGGCGGAGCGATCGGGAAGAAGGCGCCGTTCGATCTGACGCCCCAGGTGTCGCCGTCCAGACTGGCCATCTCGGCCAGCTCGTAGAACACCGGCCGGGCGATCAGCGCCTCCAGGCCCCGGCGCACATGGACATAGGGACGCGGCTCGCCCGTGTCGGGATCGATCTCGACGCGGATCCGGTTCTCCGGCCCAGCCTCGACCGTGTCGCCGACGTTGGTCAGGAAGACGAGCGTGTCACCCACCCGATCAACGCGCGTGGCGATGAACGGCGCGTCCTCGACGGTGATGCGCATCTTCTCGACCGGCGTGACCAGGTGATAACCGTCCGGATCGAGGCGCAGCACGGTCGAGAACAGCCGCACCAGCGCCTCGCGACCAATCGGCGTGCCCTCGTGGAACCAGACGCCGTCCTTGCGGATGCGGATGTCGATCTCGCCGCAGTGGGCGGGATGCCACAGGTGCACCGGCGGCAGGCCGCGCGCGCCGGCCGCCCCCGCCTGCGCCCTTTGGGCGGCCTGGGCGACGCCTTCCAAGCCGGAAGTGGTGGGCGTGTCGGTCATCACCGATCAGTTAGGCCGTAAGGCCCGCCGGCTCAAGCGATCGTGGCGCCAGGTTTCGCGCCCGGCGCGATCGCGACCGGGCCGGAGAGCCCCTCGTCGCCGCCCCGCCGCAGCGGCAGCAGCAGCACGCGGCGCTGGTCCACGGGCCCCGGCATGACGACGCCGGCGGTGTGGTCAGCGCCGAAGCCGACGCGGCCGAAATACGGACCGTCGCCGACCAGCAGCACCGCGCGCCAGCCGGCGGCGCGGGCAGCCTCGACGGCGCTTTCGACCAGGGCCTGGCCGAGGCCCGCGCTGCGTTCGTCCGGATCGACCGCCAGGGGACCGAGGAAGGCGACCGGCTTGCCGCCGATTGTCACCGGCCACATGCGGCAGCAGCCGACCGGCTTGCCGTCGCGCAGGGCCACGAACGAGCAGTCGGCCAACAGGGCGTTGCCCTCGCGCAGGCGCTCGGACGACTTGGCGAAGCGGCCGGGCCCGAAGACCCGGTCGATGAGGTGGGTGACGGCCGCTTCCATCGCCGAGGTCTCGTGGACCAGGGGCGGATAGGCGGGCTCGGAAGAAAGGGACTTCTGGACGGAGGTCATCGGCCTTCGGGAAATGCGAAAGGGCGTCGGGGGCTCCCGACGCGAAGGCGCGACCGGGAGGGCTTCAGATCGTGGCGCGTTCGCGCTGAATTCGTCGCAGGCGTCGCATGCCTGAAAACCTCCAAGAGATGCGCGCGCTGTAGGGCCAAGCCTTTCTCAGGTCAATAACGTTGCGGTGCGGCGACTTGGCTCTATGTTGCGGCGCGATGTCCGACCCAGCTTCCCCAAAGACGCCCGCGTCCGCGCTCGTCACAGACACCTCTACCCGCGCCTTGTTGCGGGAGCGTGACTTCCTCCTGTTCTGGGTGGCGCGGTTCGTCTCCACCCTGGGGGTGCAGATCCAGTCGGTGGCCCTGGGCTGGCAGGTCTACGCCATCGCCCGCCTGACCAAGTCGGTCGGGGAGTCGGCCTTCCTGGTCAGCATGATCGGCCTGGCGCAGTTCCTGCCGCTGTTCCTGCTGACCCTGGTGGCCGGCGAGACGGCCGACCGCCGGACCCGCAAGCTGATCGTCGCCGCGACGCTGTGCCTGGACGCGATCAGCGCCGGCGTCCTCCTGACCCTGGCCCTGATGGGCTCGCACCACCTGTGGCCGATCTTCGCCATCTCGGTGATGTTCGGCGCCAGCCGCGCCTTCCTGTCGCCGGCCAGCAGCGCCATGGGGCCGATGCTGGTGCCGCGCCCGCTCTTGCCGCGCGCTATCGCCTGGAACTCGCTGTCCTGGCAGGCCGGCTCGATCGTCGGGCCGGCCATCGGCGGCCTGCTGCTGATCCACTCGCCGGCCGCCGCCTTTGGCGCCTCGTTCGGCCTCTACCTGCTGGCCGCCGTCCTGGCCCTGCTGATCCGCAAGTCGACCAAGCCCGAAACCCAGCCCGGCTCGCGCGTCGAGCTGATCAAGGAGGGCCTGGCCTATGTCTGGAACAACAAGATCGTCTTCGGCTCGATCTCGCTGGACCTGTTCGCGGTGATCCTGGGCGGGGCCACGGCCCTGCTGCCGGTGTTCGCCAAGGACGTGCTGCACATCGGCCCCGGGGGCTTCGGCCTGCTGCGGGCCGCGCCGGCCGTGGGCGCGGTCCTGGTCGGGATCTACCTGGCCAGCAACCCGATCCGCCGCCATGCCGGCCGGATAATGTTCACCGGCGTGGCGGTCTTCGGCCTGGCGACGGTGGTGTTCGGCCTTTCGAAGCTGGAATGGCTGTCGGTGGCCGCCCTGGCCATCCTGGGCGGGGCCGACATGCTGTCGGTCTATGTGCGCCAGACCCTGGTCCAGATCGTCACCCCGGACGCCATGCGCGGCCGCGTCGCCGCCGTGTCGGGCGTGTTCATCAGCGCCTCCAACGAACTGGGCGAGGTCGAGAGCGGCGCGGCGGCCTGGCTGCTGGGCCCGGTCGGCGCGGCGGTGTTCGGCGGCGTCGGGGCCATGGCGGTCACGGCCGTGTGGGCCTGGCTGTTCCCTGCCCTTCGCAAGGCCGACCGGCTGGATTAGCGCTCAGGCTCCGGCCAGCTCGCGGATCCCGTCGTCGGTCAGGCGACGGATGATCCACTCGTCCATCGCGGCCGCGCCCAGGCTGTCATAGAAGGCGATCGACGGCGCGTTCCAGTCCAGGACCGACCATTCCAGGCGGCCCAGCCCCTCGTCGACGCAGCGCCTGGCCAGGTTGGCCAGCAGCGCCTTGCCCGCGCCGGAGCCGCGCGCCGCCGGCCGCACGAACAGGTCCTCCAGCCAGATGCCGTGCCGGCCGACGAAGGTCGAGTAGCTGTAGAACCACAGCGAGAACCCGACCGGCTGGCCATCGATCTCGACAATGTCGGCGAACGCGCGCGGGGCCTCGCCGAACAGGGCCGCGGTCGTGTCGGCCAGACTGGCCGTGACCGTATCGAGCAGCTTCTCATAGTCCGCCAAATCGAGGATGAACTGGTGGATCAGGCTCGCGTCGGCGGGCGTGGCGGTTCTCACGGACACTTTGGCGGTGACGGGCATGGCGGTCTCTGACGACTATCGGGACTTCGTTCTGGAGCAACTGGCCCCGCTGGGCCACGTCACCTCGCGCCGCATGTTCGGCGGAGTCGGCGTCTATGCGAACGGCCTGTTCTTCGCCCTGATCGACGACGACGTCCTCTACCTCAAGGGCGACGAGACGTTGAAGCCGGAATTCGAGGCCGCCGGCTCGCACGCCTTCGCCCCGTTCGGCGACGACAAGCCGATGGCCTACTGGACGGCCCCCGCCGAGGCGCTGGACGACCAGGAGGTCCTGCTGGAATGGTCGCGCAAGTCGCTCGAGGTCGCGGCGCGCAAGTCGGCCAGGAAGAAGCGCTAGCCGATCTTCACCCCCGGCGGCGGCGCGCTGCTCTCCGGCACGAAGAAGTCCGGCATCAGGGTCGCGGACGGGTCGACCTTGTACGGGTCGAAGTCGCGCACGCCCTCGCCGTACAGGAAACTGTCGTCGATCAGGAAGTTGCCGCTGAAGTCCCGCGACGGCTTCAGGAACACGGCATGGGCCGCGTCGGCCATGATCTCGACCGTGCGACAGTGCTTGAGGCCCTCCTCGCCGGTCAGGGCGAACTGGATGGCGGCGGTGGCGATGCCGGTGCGCGGCCACAGGGCGTTGAAGGCGATCCCGTCGCTCCTGAATTCCTCGGCCATGCCCAGTACGCACATCGACATGCCGAACTTGGCCATGGTGTAGGCCACGTGCGAGCCGAACCACCGCGGCGACATGTCCAGCGGCGGCGACAGCATCAGGACGTGCGGGTTCTGGGCCTTCTTCAGATAGGGGATGCAGGCCTTGGAGGTGACGAAGGTGCCGCGCGTGTTGATCTGGTGCATCAGGTCGTAGCGCTTCATGTCGGTCGACAGCGTGCCGGTCAGCGAGATGGCCGAGGCGTTGTTCACGCAGATGTCGATGCCGCCGAACTGGGCGACGGCCTTCTCCACCGCCTCCTGGACGCTGGCCTCCTCGCGCACGTCGACCACCAGCGGCAAGGCCTGGCCGCCCGCCGCCTCGATCTCCTTGGCGGCGGTGTAGATGGTGCCGGGCAGCTTGGGATGGGCCTCGGCGGTCTTGGCGGCGATGACGATATTGGCTCCATCGCGGGCGGCGCGCAGGGCGATGGCCAGGCCGATGCCGCGCGAGGCGCCGGTGACGAACAGGGTCTTGCCCTGAAGCGAGTTGGTCAGGCTCATGCGGGTTCTCCACGCGCTTTGATCAGGTCGAGGCCGGCGACGATGAAGCCGATGATGAAGCTCATCTTCGCCACGTGCGCGACGGGACCGTGATCCTTCATCGCCAGGCCGACAAGCCCGATGACGAGCGCGACGATCCAGAGGCCGGCGGGAATGCGGAACACCTTGGCCCGCATGAGGTCCACGGCCCAGACCACCATGCCGATCGACCAGAGGCTGGAGGCGATCACGTACGAGGCCCCGCCGAAGATCTCGGCCGACGAGGTCCGCACCAGCATCACGCCCAGCAGCGCCAGGACAAAGCCCGTCAGGCCCAGGGCGCTGGCCGACCGCCGGCTCGCCGACCAGACGCCCAGCATGCCAAGCAGCAGCAGCAGGTCGATGATCACATAGACCAGATGCGGCCACGGATCGGCCAGGCGCGGATAGATCAGGAACGGCGCGGCGATGTCGATCGCCGCCCCGACGATCGTCGCGGCGCCGGCCAGGCGCAGGACCGAACGGTTTCGCATCAGGCGCCGGCACCGACGGTCTTCACCGACAGATCCCACAGCCGGTTGGCCGCCTCGGGGTCGAGGGCGTGGGGCATGACGCCGTTCCAGGGCCGCTCCTGGCTCCAGGGGACGGCCTGGTTGCAATCCTCCAGATAGAGTCCCCCGACGCCGTCCAGCTCGTCGCCGACGGCGGCCCAGACGCTGGTCGCCGCGCCCTGCTCGGTGGTCTTGAAGCCCTCGCGCGGCTTGTCGTTCTCGTCCAGCCAGCCCATGGCCCGCTGCTCATCCAGGCTCATGTGCCGCTGCAGCGGGGTCATGATGCCGCCGGGCATGACGGCGTTGGCGTTGACGCCCTGGTCCCGGAACCGCTTGTCGAAGCCGACCGCGAACAGGCTGTTGGCGGTCTTGGCCTGACCGTAGGCCTCCCACTTGTCGTAGGGCCGGGTCTGGTAGTTCGGGTCCTCGAAGTTCACGCCCGAGCGTCGGTGGCCGATCGAGGACAGCGACACCAGCCGCGAACGACGACCCGAGTGCTCGGCCCCGTCGATCAGGTTTGGCGCCAGAAGCACCGAGAGCAGGAAGTGTCCGAAGTGGTTCGTGCCGATCTGCATCTCCAGCCCGTCGGCGGTGCGCGACAGCGGGCAGGCCATGACGCCGGCGTTGTTGACCAGGATATTCAGGCGGCGGTCGCCCCAGCGATGGGCGAAGTGTCGGATGGCTTCGAGACTGGAAAGGTCCAGCATGCCGAAGCTGACGCGTTTCAGCCCCGCTTCCGCGTTGATCTGATTGGCGACCTCTTCGCCCAGCTCGGGCTTGCGGGCGGCGATGATCACCTCCGCGCCCGCCAGGGCCAGGGCCCGCGCCGTCTCGACGCCGATGCCGGTGGCCGCGCCGGTGACGATGGCCACCCGGCCCGACAGGTCATGACCCGCGACCACTTCGCGCGCCGTCGACTTCGCCCCAAAGGGCGAGGTGATCCGCTCCGCCATGTCGATCCTCCCAGATCGTTTGTTGTCGGTGGAGCTTAGCCCACCTTTGTGAAATCCGGCGGCCGACGCTCCATGAAAGCCATGAAGGCCTCGCGCGCCTCGGCCGTCTGCAGGCGCTCGCCGAACAGCGCGCCCTCGGTGTCCATCAGGGCGGCGATCTTCTCGGCGTCGCGCATCAGGCGCTTGGTGACGGTCAGGGCGCCCAGCGGCCGGATCGCCAGTTGCTCGGCGGCGGCGCGAGCGCGGGCCCGCAGGTCACCGGCCTCGGCCGAGCCGTTGGCGATGCCCCAGGCCACGGCGGTGCCGCCGTCGATCGCCTCGCCCAGGGCGAACATGGCGTAGGCGCGAGCGTGGCCGATGCGGGCCGGCAGCAGCCAGCTGGACGCCGCCTCGGGCACCAGGGCCAGGTTGACGAACGGCACAGTCAGCCGCGCGTCGGGGGTGACGTAGACGAGGTCGCAGTGCAGCAGCATGGTCGTGCCCACGCCCACGGCCTGACCGTGAACGGCGGCGACCAGTGGCCGGGTGGCGTGGGCCAGGGCCTTCAGGAAGCGGATCACGTGGCGCTCGTCCGTGAAGGCGCCCGTGGCCTGGGCCGCGAAGTCCTGCAGGTCGTTGCCGGCCGTGAAGCTGTCGCCGTCGGCCTGGAAGATCACCACGCGCACGGCCGGATCCTTCTCGGCGGCCTCCAGGCTGTCGGCCAGCACGCCGTACATGGCGTTGGACAGGGCGTTCTTCTTTTCCGGACGCGCCAGGGTGAGGGTCATCACGCCGGCGTCGATCTCGACCTTGACGTGTTCGCTCGTCGTGGGGTCGGTCATTGTTGATCTCCCTTCGGGAACTTGGTCTGCAGGCTGGAGAGCCAGCGCGCGACCACGCCGATCTCATCGTCCGTGAAGCCCTCGGTCAGATGGGCGTTGACGCCATCGAGACCCGCTTTCGCGGCCTGGCGGGCGGCGCGGCCCTTGTCGGTCAGGTGCAGGCGCATGGCGCGGCCGTCCTTGGGATCGGCGCGGCGCTCGACCAGTTCGGCGCGGGTCATGCGGTCGATCAGGCCGGTCATGGCCGACGGGGCCAGGTCGAGGGCGTCAGCCGCCTCGCCGATCAGGGCGCCGTCCTGGTCGCCCAGATAGAAAAGCACGCCCGACTGCGCGGCGGTCAGACCACCGTTGGCCGCCATCTTGCCCTCGATCCAGCGCTGAACGCGCCGGTGACCGGCGTTGAGCAGGAAGATGAGTCGGCGATCGGCGGGCACGGACATGTTAGCCAGCCTATATTTCGCATACGAAATGTCAAACGGCCGTTTCTAGTCTGGACTAGAAATCTCACCGTCGGAAAACGCGCGGTACCAGGCCACGCCCTCGGCATCGAGCTCGCGCCGGATTCTGCCCCGCCGGATCAGGCAGTTGAGGTGAGCGAGCGCCTCGCCCGTGGCCATGCCCAGAAGATCGGACCCGATCGGCCGCGCGAACAAGGCCCCGAACGTGTCGACCACCCGCTTGGGCTCGGCCAGCTTCTTTTCCAGGCGCGAAAGGCCCCGCTCGTGCCCCGAGATCAGGCCGTCGATGCGTGTGTGCAGCCCTTCGAATGGATCGTTGTGGGCCGGCAGCACGATCACCTCGTCGGGCACGGTCGCCTTGACCTTGGCCAGCGACCGCAGCCAGTCGCTCAAGGGATCCGCGTCGGGTTCGGTCGGGAACACCGAGACGTTGGACGAGATGCGCGGCAGCACCTGGTCGCCTGAAATGAAGACGTTCAGCTCGGGCGCCCACAGGCAGGCGTGGTCGGGCGAGTGCCCCTGACCCGTCACCACCCGCCAGGTCCGGCCGCCGATCTCGAAATCCTCGCCGTCGGACAGCCGCCGATAGCTGTCGGGCAGGGCGTAGATCGCCTTGCCGAAGCCGCCGAAGCGGGCCTTGTAGTTCTCGATCGCGTCCTCGTCCCAGCCGGCGGCGTGGAAGAACTTCACCCCGTCCTCGGGGGCCTCGCGGCCGGTGTCGGCCACCAGCATGCGGCACTGGAAGTATTCCAGCCGCGTCATCCAGAGCCGGCAGTCGAACTTGCGAGTCAGCCAGCCCGCCAGGCCGATATGGTCGGGATGCAGGTGCGTAACGATTACCCGGGTGACCGGCTTGCCGCCCAGGGCGCCCGTGAACGCCGCCCGCCAGGCCTGGCTGGTCTCGCGGGTCTGGACGCCGGTGTCGACGATCGCCCAGCCCTCGCCGTCGGCGATGGCCCAGACATTGATGAACTGCAGCGATCCGCCCAGCGGCATCCGCAGCCACAGGACGCCGGGCGCGACCTCGACGGCCTCGCCCGAGCCCTGCTCCGGCGCGGTCTCGAACGGATAGACTAGACGCCCTTTTCGGGGTTCCTGAGTCTCGCCGGGCGCCTCGCCCTCTTCGAATCCGTCGCGCATTCCGTCCCCTTCACGCCCCGTTCAACCGACGCTTGTCCTTGATCCAACCCATTTTTTGCGCTCGGAGCCAGTCATCATCGCGCCTAGGTCGGACGGTATCTTGACCCCTGATACAAGCACGCGCTTATGTCCGCGCGAGGAATTCACCCAGGAGATGTTTCCCATGAAGCGTTTCGCGATCGGCCTGTCGGCCGCCCTCGCGGTCGCCATTCTCGTGCCGGCCGCCGTCATTTCGGCGCCGAAGGAAGAGAAGGGCAAGCCCGCCGCTGTCGACGCCAAGGCGCGCGAGGCGGGCATGAAGGAAGCCCCGGCCCTGATCCAGGCCAGCGGCGCCGGTTGCACGGTTTCGGACGCCCGCTTCATCGGCGAGGACAAGAAGGCTGGCGCCAAGTATTTCGAAGTCGCCTGTAACGAAGGCATGGGCTTCGCGCTGATCGCCAAGAAGGACGTGGCTCCGCAGGTCTACACCTGCCTGGAATCGAGCCAGCCGGGTCCCGACGGCAAGGTCGGCGGTCTGGCCTGTATCCTGCCCGGCAACGCCAACCCGGGCGCTGGCCTGGCCCCCTTCGTCCAGAAGGCCGGCGTGACCTGCGATATCGAAAACACCCGCGCCATCGGCTCGGGCGCCAAGAACTCGTACTTCGAAGTCGCCTGTAAGGGCGGCAGCGGCTACGTCGTCCAGACGGTCTCGCCGCTGAACATCAGCGGCGAAGTCACCGTCAACAGCTGCCTGCTGTACGAGGAAGGCGCCAATGTCAGCTGCAAGCTGACCAACCGTCAGACCCAGCTGCAGATCGTCGACACGCTGAACACCGCGGCGGCCTCGGCCGGCACGACCTGCGCCATCAAGGACAAGCGCTACATCCTCAGCACCAAGGCCGACAACTATTACGAAGTGTCGTGCCAGGACGGTAAGGGCTACGTCTACCAGCAGACCGCGACGACGGGCGCCTTCGCCCGCGCCATCCCCTGCGCCCAGGCCGGCTTCGTCGGCGGCGGCTGCACCATGACCGACGCGGTCGCGGCCCAGACCGAACAGGCCGGCTTCTACAGCAAGCTGGCGGCCAAGGCCGGTTTCCCCTGCGACGTCGAGAAGTACGGCATGCTGCCGACCAACGACCCGAAGAAGGAAATCGTCGAGCTGAAGTGCAAGAACAGCGACGCCGGCGCCATCGCCGTGTTCACCGCCACCGGCGGCACGGTCTATGACTGCCTGACGGCCGAGCTGAACGGCTTCCGCTGCTCCTTCACCAAGAAGGACACCCAGTACGCTCGCCTGACCAAGGACCTGGTCGGCTTCAACAAGGCCTCGTGCACCGTGTCGGACGCTCGCGTCATCGGCGCGACCGACACCGAGGGCTTCGTCGAAGTGGCCTGCTCGGACGGCCTGCCGGGCTGGGTGCTGGGCTATCCGACCGGCGTCGCCAAGCCGGCCGCCAAGGAGTTCCTCTCCTGCGTCCAGGCCAAGGGCATCGGCGGCGGCTGCAAGCTGCCGACCAACAAGGTCAAGGGCTGATCCCAGTCCTGATCCGATCTGAAGAAGCCCGCCCGGAGCGATCCGGGCGGGCTTTCTTTTTGCACGAGCCCCTGGATAAGTTCGGGCCATGCTTCGAACGCTGACCCTCGCCTTCGCCCTGCTCGCCTCGACCGCCCAGGCCCAATCGCTCGCCGGCGGACGCTATGTCTCGATGGGCAGCTCATACGCCGCCGGCCTGGGCGTCCCGCCGTACCAGGACGGGGCGCCGGCGCGCTGTACGCGATCGACCCGCAACTACGCCAGCCAGCTGGCGGCCAGGCGCGGCCTAACCCTGGTCGATGTCGGCTGCAGCGGGGCGCGGACCTCGGCGATCCTCCAGCCGTGGGGCGAGCTGCCGGCCCAGATCGATGCGGTGACCGCCGATACGGCCCTGGTCACCGTCACCATCGGCGGCAACGACATCGGCCTGGTCGGCGGCCTCTACGGCGCGTCGTGCCGCCAGCGGGGCGAGGCCAGCTGCGCGCCGGCGACCACGCCGACCGAGGCGGACTACGCCGCGCTGAAGACCGCCATGGCCAGCGTCGTCGCCGCGGTCCGCGAACGGGCGCCGAAAGCCCGGATCGTGCTGGTCGAGTATCCGGCGATCCTGCCGCCCCAGGGCGCATGCGCCGCCACGCCGCTGACCGAGGCGGACGCCGACGCCGCCCGGACCAAGGCCGCGCGCCTGCTGTCGATCACGCGGGAGGCGGCCGCCGCCGGCGGAGCGAGCGTGATCGCCGCCGCCGAGTTCAGCCGAGGCCACGACGCCTGCGCGGTCGAGCCGTGGATGAACGGCTATCCGGCCCCGCCCGGCGGCGCGCCCTATCACCCGAACCTGGCGGCCATGACCGCCATCGCCGAGGCGCTGGACGCGGCCCTGCCGCGCTAGTTCCTGTCTAGTTCAGGGCCGCCTCGATCAGGCGCGGTCCTGGCGTGGCCATGGCGCGGGCGAAGGCCGCGTCGAAGGCCTCGGCCGTCTCGGCGCGCTCGGCGGCCATGCCCATGCCTTGCGCGACCGAGACCCAGTCGATGCGCGGGTCGCCCAGGTCCAGCAGCCGCGAAGCCGCCGGTCCCGGATTGCCCGCGCCGGTGCGGGAAAGCTCGATGCCCAGAATGCGGTAGGCGTGGTTGGCGAAGACGACGACGGTGACGTCCAGCTTCTCGCGGACGATCGTCCACAGGCCCTGCACCGTGTACATCCCCGCCCCGTCGCCGGTCAGGGCCAGCACCTTGCGGTCCGGGCAGGCCACGGCCGCGCCGATCGCCAGCGGGATCCCCTGGCCTATCGCGCCGCCGGTCAGGGACAGCCAGTCGTGGGCCCGGGCGGCGCGGGTCTGGGTGAAGATCGGCAGACCGGCCGTCACCGCGTCGTCCGAGATCACCGTGTCCGCCGGCATGTGTCGCGCCACCGCGGCGCCGATCGCCCAGGCGTCCAGGCGGCCCGTCGGCGCCTCGGGCGGGGCGTAGGCCTCGACCGCCCCCGCCGCCGGCGCCCCGACCGCGTCGGCCAGGGCGTTCAGGGCCGCCGCCGCATCGACCTCGCGGCCGCACAGGGTCTCGACCGAGCAGCCTTCGGGCACGAGCACGCTGGGCCGATCGGGATAGGCGAAGAAGGCGACCGGCCGCTGGGTGGCGACCAACGCCATCAGGTCGACGCCCTCCAGGTCCTTCAGCGCCTGCTCGGCGAAATAGGGCAGCTTGTCGGGCCGGAAGCGGCCCTCGCCCCGCGCCTGGCGGGCGGTGAAGGTGTCGGTGATCACCCGCACGCCATGGGCGGCCAGGCGTCCGGCGGCCGCCAGCGCGGCCTCGCCGCAAGCGCCCGAGCCCAGCAGCAGCACCGGCTTGCTGGCGAAGGACAGCGCCTTGGCGACGGCCTCGACGGCGGCCTTGTCGGGCGCTTCGAAGGTCGGCGGCGTCACCACCGGGCCCTTCACCGTGGCCTCGTTCCAGGCCGCGTCAGCCGGCAGGACCAGGCAGGCGTTGCCGCCGGGCGTCCCGTAGCTGGCGACGATGGCCTCGGCGGTCAGCGGGCCGACGCTGTCGGCGCTTTCGGCCGACTTGACCCAAACCGAATTGGGCGCGGCCAGGGCGGCGATGTCGCTGTTCAGCGGGGCGTCAAAGCCGCGGTGATAGGTGGCGTGGTCGCCGATGACATTGACGATGGGGGTGTAGGCCCTGCGGGCGTTGTGCAGATTGGCCGCGCCGTTGGCGTAGCCCGGGCCCAGATGCAGCAGGGTGCAGGCGGGCTTGCCGGCCATGCGGCCATAGCCGTCGGCGGCGCCGGTAGCCACGCCCTCGAACAGGCACAGCACCGAGCGCATGCGCGGTTCGCGGTCCAGGGCCGAGACGAACTGCATCTCGCTGGTGCCCGGATTGGCGAAGCAGGCGGTCACTCCATTGTCGGCCAGGGTCGTGATCAGGGCGTCCGCGCCGTTCATGGTCTTCTCCGTACCGCCAGGTGATCCTTGCCTCTTGTCTCCGACATTTCGGCATTGGCCTCAACACGATTGCGCCCAGAGCAACACTCGTCGCAGTCTGAGCGAAAGAATCGGGGAGAAAACGCGCCATGAAGGTGATGAGCCCGGCCGCGCGCTGGACGCTGTTCGCATCGGCGATCGCCGGCGTCAGCTATGTCGCGACCTGGGGCCTGGACCTGCCGCCGATGGTCGAGACGGCTTGGAAGGGCGCCGGCGTCGCCCTGCTGGCGATCCACGCGGTGATCCGGGCCAGGAGCCTGGACGGCTGGCTGCTGGTCGCCGTCATGGCCCTGGGCGCGGCCGGCGACGTGCTGCTGGAGACCCATGGCCTGACGGTGGGAGCGTTTGCCTTCCTGCTGGGTCACGTCGTCGCCGTCGCGCTGTATCTGCGCCATCGGCGGCGCGCGTCGCTGCGGCCGTTGTTCCTGATCCCGGCGGTGACGGCGATCGCCTGGATGCTGCCGCACGACCGCGCCGCTGCGCCGGGCATAGCCGTCTACAGCGTCTTCCTCTCGGCCATGGCCGCCGCGGCCCTGAACAGCGACTTCTCGCTCCGCACGGTCGGCCGCGGCGCGCTGATGTTCGTGCTGTCGGACCTGCTGATCTTCGCCCGCCTCGGGCCGCTGCCCGACACCCTGGCGACCGGCCTGGCGGTATGGGGGCTCTACTATTTCGGCCAGATGCTGATCTGCGTGGGCGTGGGCCAGAGGCTCGAACCTAAAATCGCATGACCCCGGCGTCGGGCGTCTCGGCGAACAGCCGCGCCAGCGCGTCCGGTCGCCGATCGCGCGCCAGAGCCTGGTTGATATAGCCCTTGTCGGTCAGCTCGCCGCTGGCCGCGTCGGGCGCGCCGTCCAGGATCAGGGCGCGGACCACCTTGCCGCCGCCGCCCTTGGACGCGGCGTTCATCCGCGACAGGCCCTCGACGATCGCCGCCTGGACCGCCGTCCGATCCCCGCCCCTTTCGGCCGTCAGCCGCTCACAGGCCTTGGCGTCCAGGAACAGCATCAGGCCCACGCCGTCCTGTCCCTCGCCGCAGACCACCGCATCCGCGACCACGCCGCCGATCGCCGAGACCGCCGCCACCCGCAGGGCGCCGGCGGCGACGAAGGTCCCGCTGGCCAGCTTGAAGTTCTCGACCAGCCGCCCGTCAAAGACCAGGCCCGCCGCCGGGTCCTCCGGATCGGCCAGCCGCGCCGCGTCGCCCAAGCGGTAGAAGCCGTCCTCGTCGAAGGCCTGCGCGGTCGCCTCGGGCTGATCCAGATAGCCCGGCGAGACCTGCGGCCCCTTCACCCGGATCTCGAACTTGCCGCCGTCGCCGGCCGGAACCAGCTTCACCGCCGTGCCCGGCGTCGGCAGGCCGACCATGCCCGAGCGGGCGTTCAGCCAGTGGATGTTGCAGGCCGTCGGCCCGGTCTCGGTCGCGCCATAGCCGGCCGCGAAGGTGATCCGCTCGCCGACCGTGCGCGCCGCCACGGCCTGGACGCGGTCGAGGATCGACTGGGCCATGGACGCGCCGCCGTATTGCAGCACCCGGACCTTCTCGAAGAACTTGGCCGCCAGCGCGGCGTCGCGCTCCAGCTCGCCGACGAACATGGCCCAGCCGGCCGGGACCATGTTGTGATAGGTCGTGGCGATCTCCGCCAGATTCCGCACCGTCTCGGAAAAGCGGCCCGCCACCGGCTGGCCGGCGTCGATGTACAGCGTCCCGCCCCGGTGCAGCACCATGTGCAGGATGGCGTTGGCCCCCAGGCTGTGGCTCCACGGCGCGGAATTGACCAGCACCGGCGGTTCGGGATCGGCGTAGCAGGCTTGGATCTGGGCCGCGTTCAGCGCGATGTTGGCGTGGGTGCAGACCACCGCCTTGGGCCGCCCCGTCGAGCCCGAGGTCAGCAATAGCTTGGCGACGTCGTCGGGCCGCGCGACGGGGTCGACCGGATCGCTGTTCAGCAGGTCCGCGAACGCGATGTCGCCGGCGCGCGCGTTGCGACTGACCACCGTCGGCAGGCCGGCCAGGAACGGCGCGGCCAGGGCGTCGCCGAACGCCTCGGCGTCGTCGGCATAGACGGCGGCGGGCTTCAGCCGCTCGACGGCGTGCTGAAGGCGCATCAGGTCCGCGCCCTTCAGCCCGTACTGCGGCGACACCGGCGCGGCGGGCGCGCCCAGGCCCATGGCGGCATAGGCGATCAGGGCGTGGTCGACGCCGTTGCGGGCCAGGATCAGCAGCGGCCGGCCGCGCGTCAGGCCCAGGCTCGCGAGCCCGCCAGCCAGCGCCGCCACCCGGTCGAGGGCCTGGGCGTAGGTCACCGTCCGCCAACCCTCGCCGTCTCGCTCCGCCAGCCACACCCGATCCGGCGCCTCGACCGCCCAGCGCGCCAGCGGCTCGGTCACGGTCCGAACCGCGTCCGAATAGGGCATGGGATTGCGCAGGATCAGGGTGTCGCCCCGCCGCTCGACCTCCAGCGCCCGGGGCGCGTAGCGAGCGTCACGGAAGGGCGCGGTGTTGAGGGTCGATCCGTCCATGACGTCAGTTATGTCGCGGGTCATACGACTGTTCAATCGGCGCATGCCGCCGCCGCTTCACGCGGCGGCCGCTGAAGGGATGGAAAGGGACGCGGAGCGCCGGACACCGTCCGGAGGTTTGGAGAGTGATTACCGTTTCGACGAAGCCAGGACGCTCCGCGTGGCGCGTTATCCGGTGAGCCCACGAGGCGCGGGGTCTTAACCCGCTCTCACGAGAGGCCCCCGACGGGCGGGCCGGGGCGACGACCCCGGTCCCGGAACGCCCGGGCGATTTCAGCCCGGACCTGTCGCGGTCGCCGAAGCCCTCGCCGCCAGCCTTTCGTCCCGATGTTTCGGGGAGCCCGTGCTGGATCCGTCGCGAAGACGCCTTCCCGAAGGAAGACCGGCGAGCGCTTCCCGCTCGACCACCCCTGACAGCCGTCTCGATCGCCGGCCGGACGTCCCTTCCGCGCCATCAGGTGAGGAACAGTATGGGGGCGGTTCTGAACGCGGATCATTCAGCGGCGTCTAAAATCGACAAGCCGTTGATTTCGTGGGCTTCGATCTCGCGAATTCCGAGGACAGAGCGCGCTCAATCCCCATACTCGCCCCCTCCGCGCTGACGCGCTCCTCCCCCGGAGGGGGAAGAAGGACGGCGCGCGCACCTTCCGCCCCCTTTGGGGGCGGACGACCGCGAAGCGGTCAGGTGGGGGCCTGCGGCGCTGGACGGCGGCCCTCGACATTTTTCCGCGCTCGCTGTCGAATCCGCCCTAGCCGGCGCGTCTCTCAGGTCGAAGCGTCGCGATAGCCGCGCGCTCATGGGAGACGAAGCGATGCAATACGCCCTGCTGATCTACGAGAACGAAGACCTCTACCGCACGGGCGAAGGCCGGGCGTTGGACGACATCATCGCCGCCCACCAGGCCCTGGCCGGCGAGCTGGCGGCCAGGGGGATCCTGAAGGGCGGCTCGGGTCTGAAGACCGCCGACACCGCCACCACGGTGCGCAAGACCGGCGGCCAGCACGCCTTGCACGACGGCCCCTATGCCGAGGCGCGCGAACAGCTGGGCGGCTTCTACCTGGTCGAGGTTCCGGACCTGGACGCGGCCCTGGCCATCGCCCGGCGCGTCCCGCTGGCCGGCGACGGCGCGGTCGAGGTCCGTCCCGTCATCGACGAAGATTGAAGACGCTCGGCTCCATAGGGGCTCTCGAAGGGGTCGCGCGGGAGGCGGGCGGGCGCATCGTCGCCGCCCTGGCCGCGACCTTCCGCGACCTGGACCTGGCCGAGGAGGCCTTCGCCGAAGCCTGCGCGCGGGCGGCGGCCGTCTGGCCGTCGGCCCCGCCCCTGGACCCGGCCGCTTGGCTCTACGCCACGGCGCGGCGCCAGGCCCTGGACATGATCCGTAAGCGGAACGTTCGCCAGCGCCTGGCGCCGGACGCGCCCGAGCCCGAAGCCACGACCGAGGAGGTCCTGGCCTCGGACGCACGGCTGATCCCCGACGAGCGGCTGCGGCTGATCTTCGTCTGCTGCCATCCCGCCGTCGCGCCCGAGGCCCGCGCGGCCCTGACCCTGCGGCTGGTCTGCGGCCTCACCGTCCAGGAGATCGCCCGCGCCTTCCTGATCGGCGAGCCGGCCATGTTCCAGCGCCTGACCCGCGCCAAGAGAAAGATCGCGGAGGCCGGGGTGTCGTTCGAGGTTCCCGGTCCCGAGGCCTGGCCGGAACGCGTGGAGGCCGTGCTCTCCACGCTGGAAGTGGCCTATGCCCGCGCCCACGAGGACGCTGCCGGGGCGAGCGCCCATGCCGGCTACGCCCGCGAAATGCTGGACCTGACCGCCGTCCTGGCCGACCTGCTGCCGGAGGAGCCCGAGTGCCTGGCCTTCGCCGCCCTGGTCCGGTTCGCCGAGGCTCGCCGGCCGGCGCGTCTGGACGCCGAGGGGGCGATGATCCCCCTTTCCGAGCAGGATCCCGCGTTGTGGCGCCGGCCGCTGATCCGCGACGGCGACGCCCTGCTGCGGCGGGCGGCCCGGCTGAACCGTCCCGGCCCGCGCCAGCTGCGCGCGGCCCTGCATGCCGCCTGGAGCCTGCGCCGCTCGCGGGCCGAGCCGCCGCCGTGGTCGGCGATCCTGGCGCTGTACGACCAGCTGCTAGACTGGCGCGAGGATCCGTTCGTACGCCTCAACCGCGCCGTCGCCCTGGCCGAGGTCGCTGGTCCGGCGGCAGCGCTGGCCGAGGTCGCGGCGCTGGACACGGCGAAGCTGGCGGACTTCCAGCCCTATCACGCGGTGCGCGCCGACCTGCTGGCGCGGCTGGGTCGGCGGGACGCGGCGCGAGCGGCCTATGACCGGGCGATCGACCTGGCGCCGGGGCCGGCCGAGCGGCTGTGGCTGCTGCGCAAGCGAAGCGAACTCTAGCCCGCCAGCGTCTCCAGGAACCGCACCGGCTCGCCGCGCCCTTCGGCGACGATCTCGTCGTCGCGCATGACCACGATCCCGCGCACGATGGTGGCCTTGGGCCAGGCCTTGGCCTCGAAGCCGTCGAACGGGGTCCAGCCCGAGCGGGTGGCCATCCAGTCGTGGGTGATGGTCCGGCGGGCCTTCATGTCGACGATGGTGAAGTCGGCGTCGAAGCCTTCGGCGATGCGGCCCTTGTCGGCCAGGCCGAACACGCGGTTGACGCCATGGCTGGTCAGGTCGACGAAGCGCTCCAGGCTGAGCTTTCCGTCGACCACGTGGGTCAGCATGATCGGCACCAGGGTCTGGACGCCCGGCATGCCCGAGGGCGAGGCCGGATAGGGCCGGGCCTTCTCCTCGCGGGTGTGGGGGGCGTGGTCGCTGCCCAGCACGTCGGCGATGCCGGCCTCGATCCCGCGCCAGACGCCGGCGACATGGTCGGCCGAGCGGATCGGGGGGTTCATCTGGGCGAAGCCCTTCAGGCGCTCATAGGCCTCGGGGGCGACCAGGGTCAGGTGTTGGGGCGTGACCTCGACGCTGGCGACGTCCTTGTTTTGGGCCAGGAAGTCGATCTCTTCCTTGGTGGTCACGTGCAGCACATGAATACGCTTGCCCAGGGTCTTGGCGATGCGGACCAGGCGATGGGTCGACTGCAGGGCGGCCTGGGCGTCGCGCACCTCGGGGTGGCTGGTCCAGTCGCCGGGACGGGCGAGCGAGCGGCGCTCGGCCAGCCGGTACTCGTCCTCGGAGTGGAAGGCCGCGCGGCGGTTGACGTGGCGCAGCACGTTCTCGACGCCCTCGTCGTCCTGCACCAGCAGGCTGCCAGTCGAGGCGCCCATGAACACCTTGATGCCGCAGCAGCCCGGCAGGCGCTCCAGCTCGCCCAGGAAGGTGGCGTTCTCGTGGGTGCCGCCGACATAGAAGGCGTGGTCGGTGTGCATGCGGTTCTTGGCGCGCGAGAGCTTGTCGGCCAGGGCGTCCGGATCCGTCGTGGTCGGCTCGGTGTTGGGCATCTCGAAGACGGCGACCACGCCGCCCAGGGCCGCGCCGCGCGAACCGCTCTCCAGATCTTCCTTCCACTCCAGGCCCGGCTCGCGGAAGTGGACCTGACTGTCGATCACGCCGGGCAGCACGGTCAGACCCGTGGCGTCGAACACCTCGCCGGCGCTGGCCTGAGAGAGATCGCCGATGGCGACGATCTTGCCGTTCCGCACGCCGATGTCGGTGATCCCGCGCCCCGCGTGGTTCACCACCTCGCCGCCACGCACGATCAGGTCGAAGGTCTGGGTCATGGCGCGGCTCCTCGCGAGGGGGTTTGCGCGGTCGTAGGAGCCCCGCACACACACCGCAACAACTATCCGCTCATCCCCGCGAAAGCGGGGACCCAAGCGGCGCCAACGGGATCAATCGCGCGAGCCTGTCTCGCTCAGCTTGGGTCCCCGCTTTCGCGGGGATGAGCGGTGGTGGGGGCCGTGGCTTCGAGTTCACGGTCCTCGGCCAGCGCCTCCTCGACGACGGCGTCCTCGGATGAGATCTCCGCTGGCGCGACAACCGACTCGATCGCGATGTCCTCGGCGGGAGGCGCTTCCTCAACCCCGGCGGCTTCCTCGGCGAGGACCTCCTCGACCACCGCCGCTTCGGGCGAGATCTCGGCGCTGGGCTCCGTGCGGGCCAGCAGCGCCTTGGCCGCCCTGACCACCGTCGCCACCGGCAGGTCGCTCATGTGGCGGATGGCCTGGGACAGGTCCGGATCGATGGCCATGAACTGGTCGAAGGTGCGGGGGCCGCGCACGGCCTCGGCCTTGTCGCCCCACGGGCCGTAGCGCCGCTCGTCGGATGGGCCGAACAGGCCGATGGTCGGCGCGCCGGCGGCGGCGGCGATGTGCATCAGGCCCGAGTCGTTGCCGATGAACAGCCGCGCCCGGCGCAGGCAGGCATAGGCGGTCAGCAGGTCGACCTTGCCGGTCAGGTCGATGGTGCGACCGCGCGCCGAGGCCATGCGCAGTTCCTCGACCATGCGGGTGTCTTCCGGTCCGCCCAGGATCAGCAGGCGGCCGCCGGCCATCGGGCCGTCCTTGTCCAGCAGCTGGGCCGCCGTCTGGGTGAAGCGCTCGATCGGCCAGACCTTGCCGATCCAGTTCGAGGCCGGGCCCATGGCCAGGATCGGCCCGCCGTCGCCCAGGAGCTCGTCGGCCAGGGCCTGGACCTCGGGCGTGATGTAGAGATAGGGCGCGGGCGGATCGCCCTCGAGCTTCAGGGTGCGGGCGGCGTCGACCACCTTGTGCGTCACGTCGCCGGGCAGCTTCTTCCAGATCGCCCGCTTCTCGCGGCGCAGGAAGAGGGCCGTGGCGCTGCCGCGCAGGTCGACGACCAGGCTCCACTTCTTGTGACGCACCTGGCGCCAGAGCTTGAACCAGTGGCCCTTGCCCTTCCCCTTGGCCTTTTCCATCACGATCACGCGGTCCAGGCCCGGCACGTGGGCGAACAGCGGCGCGGCCAGGGGACCGGCGACGATGGTGAAGCGCGCGTTGGGGATTTGATCAGAGAGAAGTTTGATCAGGCCGGACGACAGCACCGCATCGCCGATGCGGGTGGCCGTGATGAAGAGAATCGGGAAGGCCCGCTGTGTCATCGGTCCATCTATAGGCCGGTCGGTGAGTCGGCGCATCCCACGTTAACGGTTGAGCTTTCCGTCTTTTCAAGGACTGGCGCGATCGTCGCCTCGGCGCCACATCTGCGGGCATGAGTACGCCGTCCACCGCCCATCTGACTTCCCGCGCCATCATCGCCGTGTCCGGTCCGGACTGGCGGAGCTTCCTGCAAGGCCTGCTGACCCAGGACGTCGAGACCCTGGCGCCCGGCGAGCTGCGCTTCGCGGCCCTGCTGACGCCGCAGGGCAAGCTGCTCTACGACCTGTTCGTGGCGGGAACCCAGGATGGCGCGCTGCTGGACGTGGCGACCGAGCACCGGGCCGCGATCCTGACGCGGCTGACCATGTACCGGCTGCGGGCCAAGGTGACGCTGGAGGCCAGCGACCTGCCGGTCTTCGCCGTGTTCGGCGACGAGGTCTCGGGCGAGGGGCTCTACGTCGATCCGCGCCTGCCGGGCCTGGGCGCGCGGGCCTATGGCGAGCGCCAGGCCAACGCCCCCGAAATCCTTGGCGAAGACGCCTACGAGGCGCACCGCCTGGCCCTGGGCGTGCCCGGCCCCGCCGACTGGGGCAGCGAGGCGAACTATCCGATCGAGGCGAACTACGACCTGACGGCCGGCATCGACTTCAAGAAGGGCTGCTTCGTCGGCCAGGAGACGACCAGCCGAATGAAGCGGCGCGGCGTGATCAAGAACCGCATGCTGCCGATCACCTTCGATGGCCCGCCGCCCGCCTTCGGCGCCGAGGTGCTGGCCGGGACCTTGCGCGCCGGCGAGGTGCTGAGCGGCCGCGACGGCCGGGCCATGGCCCTGCTGCGCCTGGACCGCATCGAGGACGCCGAGCTGACCGTGGACGGCCGGCCGGTCCGCGTCGACCGCCCGGAATGGCTCGCCTAGCCCCGCGCCAGAGGGGACTTTCGTTCTCGAAAAGTTCTGCTAGCGTCACCGCATGACCGAGCACACGCGCTGCACCTGGAAGGGCATGAACGGCGACCCGTTCTACGAGGCCTATCACGACCACGAATGGGGGGTGCCCGAGTGGGACAGCCGCGCCCTCTGGGAGAAGCTCGTCCTGGACGGGTTCCAGGCCGGCCTGTCGTGGATCACCATCCTGCGCAAGCGCGAGGCCTTCCGCGCCGCCTTCGCCGGCTTCGATCCCGAGAAGGTCGCCCGCTTCGATGAGACCGACCGCGCCCGGCTGATGGCCGACGCCGGCATCATCCGCTCGAACGGCAAGATCGACGCGGCCATCTCGGGCGCGCGGATCTATCTGGACATGCGAGAGCGCGGCGAGGACTTCGGGGCGTTCCTGTGGGACATGGTCGGCGGCGCGCCGATCCAGAACCAGTGGCGCGCCGGCGAGGTGCCGGCCCAGACCCCGCTGGCCGTCGACATGGCCAAGGCCCTGAAGGCCAAGGGCTTCAAGTTCTGCGGCCCGGTGATCGTCTACGCCTTCATGCAGGCCACGGGCCTGGTCAACGACCACCTGACCACCTGCTTCCGCCACGCGGAGTGTCGCGCGATGGGTCACCATCACTGAAAGACGATTGTCCGCATCCCTTCCCTGATTAAGCTTGACCGGGGACCGGCGGGTCGAGCGGGGAAGCAACGACGTGATGAGGGGGAAAGGTTTGGCGCGGCTCGTCCTCGCCGCGGCCTGCGCGGCTGGGAGCGCGCGGGCCCAGGTCGTTCAGGACGTGCCCGTTGTGGCGGCCATGAGCGCTTATGTCGAACCCTCGGGCCTGGTGGAGGTCGCGCCTGGCCGCCGTATCCATATCCGCTGCCAGGGAACCGGCGCGCCAACGGTCATCTTCACGGCCGGTCTCGGCGCCTGGTCAGGGTCGTGGGCCCTGGTCCAGCCTCAGGTGGCCAAGATCACCCAGACCTGCGCGTGGGATCGCGCCGGGTTCGGTCTCAGCGACGGGGACGAGACGGCCGCCCAGACGGCGTCGCGCACCACCGATGATCTCGAGCGAGCGCTCAAGGCGGCGGGGGTTCCCGGCCCCTATGTCATGGTGGGGCACTCGGCCGGCACGCACGAGACCCTGACCTTCGTCGACCGCCACCGCGACCTGGTCGCCGGCGTGGTCCTCGTCGATCCCGTGCGTCCGCATGACATGGCCCGCGAAGCCGCCGCCGGCCCTAAGGCGGCCGCCCTTGACCGCGCCTATTATGCCGGTGAGACGAAGCGCCTGCGCGACTGCGCCAGAGGGATCGAGACCGGTGCGGTGAAGGCGGGGACGCCAGGCGCGCCTTGCTTCCAGTACTTCCCGGAGATCCCGCCTGACGCCCAGGCCGTACTGGCCCGGCGCGACGCCGAACCCGCCCGGCTGCGGACCCAGGCGTCGCTGTTCGAGGAATACGAGCCGAACGGCGAAAGGGTCGTTCGAGACGACCGCGACTATGGCGACCTGCCGCTGATCGTGGTCAGCGCCGACCCCGCCAAGGTCAGCGGCCTCTGGCCCGAGGCGGCCAAGGACGAGCATGCCGCCCTCATCGCCGACTGGGTCGGCAGCCACCTCGAGCTCAAGGCCCTGTCGCGCCGCGGCGAGCGCCGGATCGCCGACGGCGCCGGTCATCTGGTGCAGGTGCAAAATCCCCAGGCCGTGATCGACGCGGTGCTTGATGTGGTCAAGGCCGCCCGGACCGACCGCCGGCGCTAGGGGCTCGTCGCAACGACCTCGGCGCCGACGACCGCGCAGTCCCAGCGCGACCAGGAGGCCTCGACCCGGCCCGCGTCGATCGCCGCGAAGATCAGCTTGCCGCCCGCCGGCACGACCTGGTCGATGGTGGTCGAGACGCTTCCCGCCACCACGTCGCCGCGCAGCAGGCGGCAGGTCAGGCGCGGGTCGCCGATCGGCAGGCCCGAGGTGTTGATCAGTCCGCCGGTCAGCAGCACGGCGCCGGGCTTGCCGCCCACCGCCTCGCCCCGATCGGCCTTCACCCGGTCCAGGATCAGGTAGCGTTGCGGATCGGCGCGGACCAGGGCCGGGTCGGGCAGGGTCGCGCCGACGATCGGGGCGGGTTTCGGCTTGGGCGGCGGCGTGTCGTCTGGCCGGGTCACGGCCGTCAGGACCGCGCCGCCGATGAACACCAAGACGAAGACGCTCAGCGCCCGGATCGGCGTGGCCACGATCGGCCAATCGGCCTTGGGCCGGAACACGAGGACGAACGCCACGGCCGAGGCGATCAGCCACAGCAGCGGCACGGCGTTGGTCAGCAGCGTCATGGACGATCCCCCGGCCCGTTCCTCTAGAGCGAGCGGGGCCATGGTTCCAGACCTTTAGGGCCGCTGGCTGACCCGCACCCAGTCGACCTCCATGGTCGCCGGCAGCGCGGCCTCGTCGATCCCCTTGGCGTTGGCCCCCTCGGGCCAGCGGCCGCCGAAGGCCAGGTTCAGGATCAAGTGGAACGGCTGGTCGAACGGCGACGGGCCCTCGGGCCCATTCTCGACCTTCAAGTCGTCGCGCTTCCAGTCGGCGGCCTTGGCCTTCGCGTACTGATGTCCGTCCACGAACCAGGTGATCGCCTCGGGCGTCCACTCGACGGCGTAGACGTGGAAGCCGTCCGCGGAGGCCGGCATCGGCGTGCTGGCGTTGACCTGCTTGTGCGTCCCGGCCGCGTCGCCGGCGAAGTGGATCGTGCCGAACACCCGGTTCTCGCGCCCGCCCTCGCAGACGTCACAGGGCGCGCCCAGGTTCACCGTCTCGAGGATGTCGATCTCGCCCGATTTGGGCCAGCCGCCATAGGTCGACAGCTCGGGCATCATCCAGATCGCCGGCCACACGCCCTGGCCGCCGGGGACGCGGGCGCGGGCCTCGACGCGACCGTACAGCCAGCTGGCCTTGCCCTGGGTCAGGATCTTGCCCGAGGCGTAGTCGCCCGTCTTCATCGGCCCGGTCGGACCGGCCCAGGGATTGGCCAACCCTCGGGTCTTGCGCTTGACCGCCGTCAGCCGCAGCACCCCATCCTTGACCGACACGGTCTCGGGACCGACGGCGTAGCACTGGCGCTCGTCATTGCCCCCGCCGCCGCAGTCGGCGGCGTAGGTCCATTTGGTCTCGTCCAGCCGGTCGCCGTCGAACTCGTCCGACCACACCAGCTTCCAGCCGTCCCGGGCATGGGCCGGGACCGAGGTCAGCAGCAACAGGGTCGCGGCGGCGATCGTCTTGAAGCTCATGCGGCCATCTAGACCGCCCGGCGCCGAAACCCCAAGCGTCAGCGCGGCGAATGCTCCAGCGCGGCCCAGCCCGCGTCCAGCCACGCCGGCGCCAGCCGCCGCGCGCCCGAGGCGCTGAGATGGTCGTCGTCGAAATAGATCGTCCGGCCGTCCAGCATCGCCGCACAGCGCCCGCTCCGGCACAGGGTCTCGGACGGGAACACCGCCGCCACGCCCTCGCGATCCTGGATGGCGGCGCGGATCTCGTCCTCGGCCGGACCGGCGCGCGACAGCGGCAGGTCGGCGGCGACGCTGGCGCAGACCTCGGGCCGGCCGCCCACCTGCCGGACCTGGGCCAGGCATTCCGGCGCGCCCAGGGTCAGCTCCGGGAACGGCCCGACGATCAGCACCCGGACGTGCGGATTGCGCCGCTTGATCGCGTCCAGCGTGGCCTTCAGCGACGCGGTCAGCGACGGCCTGTAACCCGGCCGCCCCGCCGCCTCGACGCTCACGCGGGGCGAGTTGACGTCGTAGAACGGCGGCGCGCCGCGATAGAGCGGCCAGCGACCGGACAGGATCACCAGCTTCAGCCGCCTGTCCGAGGCGATCCGGGCCAGGGCGTGGTCGGCGGTCGGGGCGCAGTCCAAAGCGAAACGGGCGGTGATCCGGACCTTCAGCCCCACCATCGGCGGACAGCCGCTGCGCGCCGTCTCGCGCACGCTCCAGCCGCGCCGCTCGGCCCAGGCGACCACGCCCGGCGTCAGGGCGTCGGCGTGGGAGTCGCCCCAGACCATGACGTCCTCGCCCGGCGCGGCCAGCCCGGCCCCGAAGCGGCATTCGTCGCCCTGGCCGTGCTCTTCCAGGCAGGCCTCGCGGGCCGGATTGACGTCGGTCTCCTCCAGGTCGGCCAGGGCCTTGGCGGCGGGCGACAGCCGTCCCGGCAGGCCGTGACTAAAGAACAGCAGGGCGCCCACGGCGATCGGCGCGAGCAGCGGTAGGAGCATCACACCCAGGCGCCGCCAGGGGCGCTCCACCGATCCCCGCCGGAACGGCTGCTCGACGAAACGCCAGGTCAGGACCGCCAGCGCCAGGGACAGGGCGACGAGGCCCAGCCGCTGGGGCACATTCAGCGGCTGCTGGGCGATGTCGGCGGCCAGGACCAGCAGCGGCCAGTGCCAGAGGTACAGGGAATAGGAGATCCGCCCCAGGCCGACGACCGGCCCGAGACGCAGCGGGGCCGCGCCGGGCGCCGCGTCCGTCCCGCTCCAGATCAGCAGCGCCGCGCCCAGGCAGGCCGGAACCGCCGACAGGCCGGGAAAGGCGCTGGTCTCGTTCAGCAGCGCCAGGCTGCCGACGATCA
Source organism: Caulobacter segnis (assembly GCF_019931575.1). Classification (NCBI taxonomy): domain Bacteria; kingdom Pseudomonadati; phylum Pseudomonadota; class Alphaproteobacteria; order Caulobacterales; family Caulobacteraceae; genus Caulobacter; species Caulobacter segnis. Next base: position 4,708,891 of record NZ_CP082923.1, read on the forward strand.
TCAGCCCGCCGATGACGCCGGCCAGGTTGGCCGTACCGCAGGTCTCGGGCGGCCGCGCCAGACCCAGGGCCAGGACGCCGCCGGCCAGGAACTCCCAGGCTCGCATCGGCAGGCCGAAGAAGGCCCAGACCGCCGAACCGCGCCCGACCATGACCTGGGCCAGCAGCAGCGATCCCAGCAGCAGGACCAGCGCCAGGCCGGGCCGGAGGGCGCGCCAACGCCTGAGCGACAGCAGCGCGATCAGGGCCGGCCAGACCAGGTAGAACTGCTCCTCGACGCCCAGCGACCAAAGGTGCAGCAGCGGGTTCTGCTGCGGTCCCGGCGCGAAATAGCCGGGGGTCTGGGCGAACAGGATATTGGCCAGGAACAGCCCCGAGGCCGCCGTCGCCGCGCCGGTCTGGGCCAGCAGCCTGGGCATCTCGATCCAGGCGGCCAGGGCGGCCGTGGCCAGCACCACCAGGACATAGGCCGGAACGATCCGCCGCGCCCGGCGCAGGTAGAAGCCGCCCCACGAGAACGTCCCCGCGTCCCGCGCCTGGGCGATCAGCCGGGTGATCAGATAGCCCGAGATGACGAAGAACACGTCCACGCCCACGAAGCCGCCGGGCAGCAGGGTCGGAAAGGCGTGGTGGATGACGATGGCCGCCACCGCCACGGCTCGCAGGCCGTCGACGTCGCGCCGATAGTCCGACTGGATGGTCATGCCGCCCCTCGAATTACACCCGTAATCAAGTGAGCCGGGCGACGTGGCGTCGTCAAGGGAGATAATTACGTCCGTAAACTTTGATGATTCTTCCCCGCCTCGCCGAAGCGGCCTAAACAGCGGCCATGCGGTCCGGACCCGACATGATGCTGGAGCTGGCCTGCGGACAGGGGCCTGTCTGCGGGGTGGACGAGGCCGGGCGCGGCCCGTGGGCCGGACCGGTCAGCGCCGGCGCGGTGATCCTGGATCCCGACCGCGTGCCCAAGGGGCTGAACGACTCCAAGAAACTCTCGGCCAAAGCCCGCGCGGCCCTGGAGGAGGAGATCAAGGCCGTCGCCATCGCCTGGTGCGTCGGCATGGCCTCGATCGAGGAGATCGCGCAGCTCAACATCCTGCACGCCGCCGGCCTGGCCATGCGCCGGGCGGTCGAGGGCCTGCACGTGACGCCGGCCTTCGCCCTGGTCGACGGCAACTACGCCTTCAAGCTGCCGTGCGCGGTCAAGACCGTGGTCAAGGGCGACGCCCTGTCGTGCTCGATCGCCGCCGCCTCGATCCTGGCCAAGGAGGCCCGCGACCGGATCATGGTCGAGATGGACGCGGTCTATCCCGGCTACGGCTTCGCCGGTCACAAGGGCTATCACGCGCCGATCCATGTCGAGGGCCTGCGGCGTCTCGGCCCCTCGCCCATCCATCGCCTGGGCTGGGCCCCGGTCAAGGCCGCGCTCGCGGGCGAACTGGTCCTGAACGAAGAGCTAGATCTTTGATCGCTCACAAGTTTTGAGTCCGACCAGACTCAAATAGTCGCTCCCGGGTCGAGTTAACCCGCCGGTAACCACGTCCATACACACCGCGTTTACCAGTAAGACTCATGATTCCGCTCTATTTCTTGAGGATCGGGACCATGAAGTTCGGGCCGGAAACCATCATCCTGGGCGATTGCATCGAGCAGATGAACGCCCTGCCGGAGAAGTCGGTCGACCTGATCTTCGCCGATCCGCCGTACAATCTGCAGCTGGGCGGCGACCTGCTGCGTCCCGACAATTCCAAGGTCGACGCGGTCGACGACCACTGGGACCAGTTCGAGAGCTTCGCCGCCTACGACAAGTTCACCCGCGAGTGGCTGAAGGCCGCCCGCCGTGTCCTGAAGGACGACGGCGCGATCTGGGTGATCGGCAGCTACCACAACATCTTCCGCGTCGGCGTCGCCATCCAGGACCTGGGCTTCTGGATCCTGAACGACATCGTCTGGCGCAAGTCCAACCCGATGCCGAATTTCAAGGGCACCCGCTTCGCCAACGCCCACGAGACCCTGATCTGGGCCTCCAAGAGCCAGAACGCCAAGCGCTACACCTTCAACTACGACGCCCTGAAGATGGCCAATGACGAGGTGCAGATGCGCTCGGACTGGACCATCCCGCTGTGCACCGGCGAGGAGCGCATCAAGGGCGCCGACGGCCAGAAGGCGCACCCGACCCAGAAGCCCGAAGCCCTGCTCTACCGCGTGATCCTGTCGACCACGAAGCCGGGCGACGTGATCTTGGACCCGTTCTTCGGCGTCGGCACCACCGGCGCGGCCGCCAAGCGCCTGGGTCGCAAGTTCATCGGCATCGAGCGCGAGGCCGAGTACCTGGCCCACGCCAAGGAACGCATCGCCAAGGTCGTGCCGATCGCGCCGGAAGACCTGGACGTCATGGGCTCGAAGAAGGCCGAGCCGCGCGTGCCGTTCGGCACCATCGTCGAGGCCGGCCTGCTGTCGCCGGGCGACACCCTCTACTGCGCCAAGGGCTCGCACATGGCCAAGGTGCGTCCGGACGGCTCGATCACGGTCGGCGACCTGTCGGGCTCGATCCACAAGATCGGCGCCCTGGTCCAATCGGCCCCGGCCTGCAACGGCTGGACCTACTGGCACTTCAAGACCGACGCCGGCCTGGCCCCCATCGACGTCCTGCGGGCCCAGGTCCGCGCGGGGATGAACTAGACCTCGGGACCGTCCTCGTAGAATTCCAACGGCAAGCCGTCCGGGTCCTGGAAGAAGGTGAACCGGCGGTCGGTGTATTCGTCGATCCGCACCGGCTCCACCGCGATCCCCAGGTCCGTCAGCCGCGCGACCTCAGCGTCCAGGTCGGGCACGGCGAACGCCAGGTGGCGCAGGCCGGCGGCCTCCGGATAGCTGGGCCGGGGCGGCGGCGACGGGAACGAGAACAGCTCGATCTGGGCGTTGCCGGCGTCCAGGTCGCATTTCCAGGAAGCCCGCGCCTCGCGATAGACCTCGCGGATCACCCGGAAGCCCAGGACCTCGACATAGAACCGCCGGGACCGGTCATAGTCCGAGCAGATGATCGCGACATGGTGGATGCGGGGCATGGTCCTGCCTATCAGATCAGCCGCTCGGCCGCCCGCGCCGCCTTCAGGAACACGCTGGGCAGGGCGGAGAGCCCTTCGCGCGGGGTCCAGACGAAGTCGGCGCGGTCCTCGTCCGCCCGCGCCACGAACACCCGCAGGGTCAGGGAGAAGTGCGTGAAGACGTGCTCCACGGCCCCGAAGTCGCGCCAGGGGGCCGGGACCGGGGCGGCGACCACGGCTTCGGCGTCCGAGAACGGCTCGGCCCGCCAGTCGCTGGTCGGCAGGCCCAGCATGCCGCCCAGGAGCCCCTTGGGCGGGCGGCGGACCAGGGCCACCGCGTCGCCGCGCGTCAGGACATAGGCGACGCCGTGGCGGCGGGGGCGATCGGCCTTCCTGGTCTTTCTCGGATAGGTCTCCGGCGCGCCCGTGGCGTAGGCTGCGCACCAGGCCGCGATCGGGCAGCGGTCGCACAGCGGGGCCTTGGGCTTGCAGACCGTGGCCCCCAGGTCCATCAGCGCCTGGGCCCAGTCGCCGGGGCGTTCGTCGCCGACCAGCTCGCCAGCCAGGGCCTTCAGCTCGGGCTTGGCGTCGGGCAGCGGCGTCTCGACGGCGAACAGCCGCGCCATCACCCGCTCGACATTGCCATCGACCACATTGGCGGCGCGGTCGAAGGCGATGGCCGCGACGGCGGCGGCGGTGTAGGCGCCTACGCCCGGCAGGGCCCGCAGGCCCTCCTCGGTGTCCGGAAACACCCCGCCGTGCTCGCCGGCCACCGCGCGGGCGCAGGCCAGCAGGTTGCGGGCCCGGGCGTAGTAGCCCAGCCCGGCCCAGGCGGCCATCAGCTCGCCGTCCTCGACGGCCGCCAGGTCCGACACCGTCGGCCACCGCTGGGTGAAGCCGATGAAATAGGGCGTGGCGTGCGGCACGGTGGTCTGCTGCAGCATCACCTCCGACAGCCAGACGCGGTAGGGATCGCCGCGCACGCCGGCGCGGCGGTCGGCGGGCGAGACGCGCCAGGCCAGGTCGCGGGCCTGGCGGTCGTACCAGGCCAGCAGGGCCGCGCGGACCGCTTCCCGGTCAGGAGGAGAACTGGCTTTCATGTCCCTCGCCTACCGCGAAGACCGGGCGTCGTGCTAGCCTTCGTCCATGCGCCGCCCCCTGCCCACGCCGGAAGAAGCCCTCGCGATCCTGCGCAAGAAGCGTACGCGCCCCCAGTTCCGCTCGCCGCCGCCCGCCGGCAAGAACCTGGCGCCGCTGCTGAAGGAGCTCGAGGAGCGCTTCGGCAAGGGCCCGGCCGTCCTGCAGGCCCGCTGGCGCGAGATCGTCGGCGACACCCTGGCCCGCCGCACCGAGCCCGTCCGCATCATCAAGGGCCGCAACGGCGAGGGCGGCGCGCTGGAGCTGCGCGTCGACGGCCCGGTCGCCTCGCTGATCCAGCACCAGGCCCCGCAGATCACCGCGCGCCTGGACATGCTGCTGGGCAAGGGCGTGGTCACCCGCCTGCGCATCGTCCAGGGCCCCGTGAAGGCCGCCGCCGCGCCGGTCGCCCAGCGTTCGCGCCGCAAGCCGCCGCTGGACGCCGCCCTCGAGAAGCAGTTGGCCGACAGCCTGGCCGAGCAGCCCGAGGGCAAGCTGAAACAGGCGCTGCTGAAGCTGGGTCGCGGGGTGCTGCAGTCGGAGCGCTGAGCCGGTTGACAAGCGCGGCGCGCTCAAGCTCTTGAGCCGTCACGGTTGCGCCTCTTTCACGCCCTAGCGAGAATCGGGCTTAACTTCCCAATCGACCGCCGAAGGGCCAATTCATGCGTTCGCTGATCACCCGCCTCACCCTCGTCGCCGCCCTCGCGGCCAGCCTCGCCGCCTGCGGTCCCAAGGGGGCCAAGGTCACCGCCGAGGACATGAGCATGGGCAACCCCAGCGCCAAGGTCACGGTGGTCGAGTACGCCTCGGTCGCCTGCCCGCACTGCGCCAAGTGGAACGCCGAGGTCTTCCCGGCCTTCAAGGCCAAGTACATCGACACCGGCAAGATCAACTACGTCGCCCGCGAGGCCCTGACCGGCGAGCCGACCCTGGCCAACGCCGGCGCCATGCTGGCCCGCTGCGCCGGCAAGGATAAGTACTTCCAGGTGACCGACGCCCTCTACAAGGCCCAGACCAGCATCTTCCAGACCGGCGACATCCGGGGCGAACTGCTGATCATCGCCCGGTCGGCCGGCATGAGCGAGGACCAGTTCAACAGCTGCCTCAGCGACGAGAACGCCGCCAAGTCGGCCGAGCGCATCGAAAAGCAGATGAAGGCCGACAAGATCCAGGGCACGCCCACCTTCATCGTCAACGGCAAGAAGGTCGGCGGCGAAGAAGGCGGCGAAGCCACCCTGGCCCAGCTGGACGCCGCCATCGCGGAAGCCTCGAAGTAATGACCCTGGACCGGCGCGCGCTGATCGTTTCCGGCCTGGCTGTGGCGGCCAGCGCCTCGGCTGCGCGCGCCGCGACGCTGCCGCCGGTTCCCGGCGAGATGGTGCTGGGCTCGCCCAAGGCGCCGGTGCAGCTGGTGGTCTACGCCTCGGCCAGCTGTCCGCACTGCGCCCACTGGTGGACGACCGTGCAGCCGCAGGTCCGCAAGGCCTATGTCGACACCGGCAAGGTGCGCCTGGTCTTCCGCGAGTTCCTGACCCCGCCGGAAGAGTTCGCGGCGGCCGGCTTCATCCTGTCGCGCCGCGTGCCGGGCAAATACTTCGACGTGCTGACCACGGTCTTCCAGAAGCAGAAAGAGATCTACGACAGCGGCCAGCTCTATGAAGGGCTGGAGGCGATCGCCAAGCAGTACGGACTGACCGCCGACCAGTTCAAGGCGGCCATGAACGACGCCGCCGCCCTGAAGGCGGTCAACGACCGCAACGCCAAGGCGATCGACGACGGCGTCGAGGGCACGCCGACCTTCTTCGTCAACGGCGCGCCGATCACCGGCGAGATCGACTTCGCCGCCATGTCCAAGGCCTTCGCCACCGCGGCGAAGGGCTAAAGGACCGAGGGGACCGCCTCCGTGCAGTTCCAGCGCCTCCGCCTCTCGGGCTTCAAGTCCTTCGTCGAACCGACCGAGTTCCGGATCGAGCCCGGGCTGACGGGCATCGTCGGCCCGAACGGCTGCGGAAAGTCCAACCTGCTGGAAGCCCTGCGCTGGGTGATGGGGGCCAACTCGGCCAAGGCCATGCGGGCCGGGGGCATGGACGACGTGATCTTCGCCGGCAGCGGCGCGCGCCCGCCGCGCAACCACGCCGACGTCGCCCTGACCATCGACAACGCCGACCGCACCGCGCCGGCCCAGTTCAACGACGATCCGGTGCTGGAGGTCGTGCGCCGCATCGATCGCGGCGCCGGCTCGACCTACAAGATCAACGGCCGCGAAGTGCGGGCCCGCGACGTCCAGCTGTTGTTCGCCGACGCCTCGACGGGCGCCAACTCGCCGGCCCTGGTCCGTCAGGGCCAGATCAGCGAGCTGATCGGCGCCAAGCCGCAGAACCGCCGCCGCATCCTGGAAGAGGCCGCCGGGGTCTCGGGCCTGCACACCCGCCGCCACGAGGCCGAGCTGCGCCTGCGCGCCGCCGAGGCCAATCTTTCCCGTCTGGAAGACGTGGCCCGAGAACTTGAAACCGCCCTGAACCGCCTGCGCCGCGAAGCCCGCCAGGCCGAGAAGTACAAGCGCCTGTCGTCCGAGATCCGCGCCGTGCAGGGGGCCGTGCTCTACGCCCGCTGGACCGAGGCCCGCGACACCCTGGAGCGCACCCAGCGCGAGGCCACCGAGGCCGCCCGCCTGGTCGAGGAGACCGCCCGCGCCAGCGCCGCGGCCCAGGTGGCGATCACCGAGGCCGAGGCCGCCATGCCGCCCCTGCGCGAGGAGGCGACCATCGCCCAGGCCATCCTGGGCCAGCTGGCCATCCAGAAGGACCGCGCCGAACGCGAGGCCGAGGCGGCCGCCGCCGAGTTCGAGCGGCTGAAGAACGACCTGGCCCGCATCGACGCCGACCTGGCCCGCGAGCGCCAGGCCAAGGAAGACGCCGCCGCCGCCCTGACCCGCATCGACGCCGAGCTCGCGGAGGTCCGCGCCCTGGTCGCCGCCGCGCCGGAGCGGGGTCCTGAGCTGGAAGCCGCCGCCAAGGCCGCCGAGGCCGCCCGCGCCGCCGCCGAGACGCAGGTCGAGCAGCTGGCCGCCCGCGTGGCCGCCGAGGAGGCCCAAGGCCGCGCCGCCGCCACCCGCCTGTCCGAGGCCGAGGCCCGCGCCAACCGCACCAACCGCGCCCTCGACCAGGCCAAGGCCGAGCGGGCCGCCGTCGGTCCCGAGGTCGACCCGGCCGCCGCCGACGCCCGCCAGCGCTTCGCCAACGCCGAGGCCGCCCTGGCCGCCGCCCGCGCGGCGCTGGAAGAGGCCGAGGCCGAGCGCGTCAAGGCCGCCGAGCAGGAGGCCCAGGCCCGCCAGCTGGCGCGCAATGTCGAGGACCAGCTGGGCCGCCTGCGTACGGAAGCCCGAGGCCTGGCGCAACTGACCGCACCGCGCAGCAAGAGCGGCCACGCCCCGGCCCTGGACAGCGTCGCGCCCGACAAGGGCTACGGCGCCGCCCTGGCGGCGGCGCTGGGCGACGACCTGGACGCGGCGCTGGACGCCAAGGCGCCGTCCTACTGGGGCGGCGCCGACGCGCCCGTCCCGACCTGGCCGGAGGCCGCCCAGCCCCTGGCCCCGCTGGTCAAGGCGCCGCCCGCGCTGGCCGCCCGCCTGTCGCACGTGGCCGTCGTTGCCCGCGCCGACGGCGACCGGCTGCAGGCCGCGCTGAAGCCCGGCATGCGGCTGGTGTCCAAGGAGGGCGACCTCTGGCGCTGGGACGGCTTCGTGGCCCGCGCCGATGCCCCCAAGCCCGCCGCCGTGCGACTGGAGCAGCGCACCCGCCTGGCCGAGGTCGAGGCCGAGATCGACGTCATGGCCCCACGCGCCGAGGCCGCCGCCGCCGCCCTGAAGACCGCCGCCGACCGCATGCGCGCCGTCGAGGACCTGCTGCGCGACAAGCGCCGAGGCCCGCCCGACGCCGAGCGTCTGCTCAGCAGCGCCCGCGAGCAGGTGGCAAAGTTCGAGCGCGAGCAGGCGATGAGGGCTGCGCGAGCGCAATCGCTGGACGACACCATCGCCCGCTTCGAGGCCGAGAAGGTCGAGTCCGACGCCGCCCTGGCCGCCGCCCGCGAAGCCCATGCCGCCGCCCAGACCTCGGGCGACCTTCAGCCCCAGCTCGCGGAGGCGCGCCAGGCCTCGGCCCAGGCCCGCGAAGCCGCCAGCGCCGCCCGCACCGCCCTGGACGTCGAGACCCGCGAACGCGCCGGCCGCCAGCGCCGCCTGGAGAGCCTGGAGCGCGATCGCGACGACTGGGCCAGGCGGGCCGAGACCGCCGGCAAGCGCACCGAGTCCCTGGACGGCGACCGCGTGAAGGCCGCCGCCGCCCTGGAGGCCGCCCGCGAGGCGCCGGCCGTCCTGCGGGAAAGGCTGGTCGTGCTGCTGGACGAATTCGCCGCCGCCGAAGCGCGCCGCGCCAAGGCCAGCGACGCCCTGGAGACGGCCGAGACCACGCGCCTGACCGCCGACCGCGCCGCCCGCGCGGCCGAACAGGCGGCGGGCGAGGCCCGCGAAAAGCGCGCGGCCCTGGTCGCCCACCTGGACGGCGCCCGCCAGCGCTTCGGCGAGGTGGCCTCGGCCATCCGCGAGCAGGCGCGCATGGAGCCCGAGGAACTGGGCCGCCACGTCGCCGGCGAGGCCGTGGCCGTCCCGAAGGACGCCGCCGGGGTGGAAGCTCACCTGTTTGCTCTCGAAAGAGAACGCGACGCCATCGGCCCGGTGAACCTGCGCGCCGAGGAAGAGGCCCAGGAATATGCCGGACGCCTGGAGACCATGCGCACCGAGCGCGCCGACCTGTCGGGCGCGGTGACCAAGCTGCGGGCCGGCATCGAGGAGCTGAACGCCGAGGGTCGCGAGCGCCTGCTGGCCGCCTTCGACGTGATCAACGCCAATTTCCAGACGCTCTTCCAGGCCCTGTTCGGCGGCGGCCAAGCCGAGCTGAAGCTGATCGAGAGCGACGATCCGCTGGAGGCGGGCCTGGAGATCTTCGCCTGCCCGCCCGGCAAGCGCATGGCCAGCATGAGCCTGATGAGCGGCGGCGAGCAGGCCCTGACCGCCAGCGCCCTGATCTTCGGCGTCTTCCTGGCCAATCCGGCCCCGATCTGCGTGCTGGACGAAGTCGACGCGCCGCTGGATGACGCCAATGTCGACCGCTACTGCAACATGCTGGACGAGATGCGCCGGCGGACCCAGACCCGCTTCATCGCCATCACCCACAACCCGGTGACCATGAGCCGGATGGACCGCCTGTTCGGGGTGACCATGGCCGAGCGCGGCGTCAGCCAGCTGGTCAGCGTCGACCTGAGCACGGCCGAGAAGCTGGTCGCGGCCTAGAACCCGCCAAATATTCCTAGGGCAGCCTGGCGGATGGGATTGGCCGGATCGGCCAGCAGCTTCACGGCCATGGCGCAGGAGATCACCACCAGCAGCGGCCGGATCAGCTTGGGCCCGAAGCGCATGGCCAGGCGCGAGCCGACCTGGGCGCCGATGAACGCACCGGCCGCCATGGCCAGGCCCACCGGCCAGACGACCACGCCCTTGAGGATGAACAGGGCGAGGCTGCCCAGGTTGCTGGCGGCGTTGGCAAGCTTGGTGTGGGCGGTGGCCTTCAGCACCCCGTAGCCCAGCAGGGTGACGATCGCGACCATGTAGAAGGCGCCCGCGCCCGGCCCGAAGATGCCGTCGTAGAAGCCGACCAGCGGCGCGACGAAACAGGCGAACGGGACCAGCGCCATGCGCGGGGCGACGTCCTCGGTCTTGAGGGCCCGCGAGAAGCCGAAGTAGAGGGCGATGGCGATCAGCAGCACGGGCACGATCGCCCGCAGCAGCTGCGGCGACAGCAGGCTGGCGCAGAGCGCGCCGCACAGCCCGGCGACCGCGGCCGCGCCGGCGACCGGCAGGGCGGTCTTCCAGTCGATCAGGCCGCGCCGGGCGAAGGCGCTGGTCGAGGAGATCGCGCTGATCGCCCCCTGCAGCTTGTTGGTGCCCAGGGCCTGGACCGGCGACAGGCCGGCCAGCAACAGGGCGGGCAGGGTCACGAGGCCGCCGCCGCCGGCGATGGCGTCGAGCGCGCCGGCGAGAGCGGCGACCACGAACAGGCTGGCAAGGACGTCGAGATGAACCATCAGCGGCTCATGATCCCGTTCGCCCCGGCTTGCAAAGCCTGCTGGCGCAGGAAACCAAGACGGGCAAACAAAAAGGGGCCCCGAAGGACCCCTTCTGATCTTTAGCCCAGCAGGTGGCCCCATTGTTGGGCGCGGGACTGCTTGCTGTTGGTCGTCTTGCCCAGGGCGCGAAGCTCGTCGCGTTCCTTGGCCTTCTCTTCCTTGCGGACGCGCATTTCGGCGGCTTCGATCGCCTTGCGCTCCTTCCGCTCGGCGCGCTTGGCGGCCATCAGCTCTTCTTCGCGAGCCAGGGCTTCGAGACGAGCCTTTTCCTTGGCTTCGGCGCGGGCGGCGCGGACGGCTTCGAGTTCGGCGGCGCGTTGTTCTTCACGCTTGTCGAAATCGGGGTCCTGGACGGTCGGCTTGGCCTTGAACTTTGCCAGCATGGCCTTCTTGGCCTCTTGCTGAGCGGAAATACGATCGGCGAATCCGGTGTTCTTCAGGTGCGACATGAATCTTCGTGTTGTTTGGAGGCGGCGGCTCTAAACCCCAGATCGGCGCAAAAATCAATGCGTCATCGGGTCCGTCGCCCCTTGCCTATTGGGGGTGACGCCGAAAGAGCACGCTCCACATAGGAACCGTTCCGCCGTTTCGGTAGACGCGTCTGCCCCGTTAATCCGTCCGGATTGGGGATGGTTTTGCCCTTCCGCGAAGCCGGCGGCGAAATCCTTAAGTATTCCGGCCACTTGACGCACGATGCGGTCACCTTGACGCACCGAGGCGAGGTCTATAGGTTCCGCGCCGATCAAGCCGGCCGGAAAAGCGCCTTGTTTTGGCGCGTCCGCGGGCGTTTTCGGACCTGCCGCTTCCCATGCCCAAGGCCGACGAACCGAACGACAAGGCCCTGCAAAGCCTCGACGCTCGGCTCGACGCATTTGAGGCGAAGAAGGCGGCGGAAAGACCCGCCAAGGCGGAGTCCGAAAGGGCCAACCAGGACGGCTACCGCCTCCTGGCGGACCTGATTGGGGGCGTACTGGTGGGTCTCGGCTTCGGCTGGCTGCTCGACCGCTACGTCCACACGAGCCCCTGGGGCATGGTCGGCGGTCTGCTGATCGGCCTGGGGCTCGCGATTTTCTCCATCGTCCGCAAGGCGATGAAACTGAGCGCGCAGGCGTCGGCGCCGTCCCCACAAGGGAATGCCGACGGAGACACGGGAGACGGGCCAACCGTCCCCAAGCAGAAGAGAGACTAGGGCCGATGGCCGATCCGATGCACCAGTTCCAGATCAAGAAGATCGTGGAACTGCCCACCGTGACCGTTCCCGGCCTCGGCGCTATCGACCTGTCGATCACGAACTCGGTGTTCGCGATGCTGCTGGCCGCGCTGCTGGTCATCACGTTCTACAGCCTGGCGGCCCGCAAGGCCGTGATCCCGGGCCGCCTGCAGTCGGTGGGCGAGATGCTCTACGGACTGGTCGACGGGCTCGCCGAGTCGATCATCGGCCATGACGGCAAGAAGTACCTGCCGTTCATCTTCACGCTGTTCTCGTTCGTGCTGTTCATGAACATGCAGGGCATGTTCCTGGTGTTCACCTCGACCTCGCAGCTGGCCGTGACCCTCACGCTGGGCCTGATGGTCATCCTGACCGTGGTCGCCGTCGGCTTCGCCAAGAACGGCCTGAAGTTCTTCAAGCTGTTCGCGCCGTCGGGCGTGCCCCCCGTGCTGTACATCCTGCTGGTGCCGATCGAGATCCTGTCGTTCCTGATCCGTCCGATCACCCTGGGCCTTCGTCTGTTCGGCAACATGCTGGGCGGCCACGTGGTGCTGAAGATCTTCGCCGGCTTCGTGATCGCCCTGGGCGGTCTCGGCGTGCTGGGCTGGGCCGGTTCGGCCCTGGCCCTGACCTCGGTCGTCGCCCTGACGGCCCTCGAGTTCATGGTGGCCTTCCTGCAGGCCTTCGTGTTCGCGGTGCTCACCTGCGTCTATCTCAACGACGTCGTGCACCTCGACAGCCACTGATCAACCTTTAGTCTTTCCAACAAATACCCTTCCAAGGAGTCTCAATCATGGACGCTGCTGCAGCTAAGTACATCGGCGCTGGCCTGGCCATGCTCGGCATGATCGGCGCGGGCGTTGGCCTGGGCGTGATGTTCGGCAACTACTTCCAAGGCGCCCTGCGCAACCCGACGGCCGCCGCTCAAGAGCGCCCGATGCTGTTCCTGGGCATGGCCCTGACGGAAGCCCTGGGCATCTTCGCCCTGGTCATCGCCTTCCTGATCCTGTTCTCGTAATCCGATCCCTGGAGCGCGGCGCTTCATCGGAAGCGACGCGCTCCATGCTTTTGTTTTCTCGCGCTTTCGGGACGCGGGCCGGCTTGGTCCCCCTGAGAGCGCTCTAGCTGAGAGGCGCCTTCGCCCATGGCGACGGAACATCACGGCACGACCGAGACGACGGAAGCCCCTCAGGGCCACGAAGGCGGCGGCGGTCTCCCGCAGCTGCAGTTCGAGCACTGGGGCGGCCAGATCGTCTGGTTGCTGCTCATCTTCGCCGTTCTCTACGGGGTGCTGTCGAAGGTGCTGCTGCCCCGCGTCAGCGGCGCGATCGACGAGCGCGGCGGCAAGATCGCCGGCGACATCGCCGACGCCCGTCGCATGAAGGACGAGGCCGAGGCCCAGGCCCGCGCGGCCGCCGCCGAGGTCGCCGAGGCTCGCGCCAAGGCCCAGAAGACCGCGGCGGACGCCAAGGCCAAGGCTTCGGCCGAAGCCGCCGAGCGTCAGGCCAAGGAAGAGGCCGTCCTGGCCGAGAAGCTGGCCGCGGCCGAGGCTTCGATCCAGGTCGCCCGCGACAAGGCCATGGGCCAGGTCCGCGTGGTCGCCGAAGAGACGGCCGGCGCGATCGTCGAGAAGCTGACGGGCAAGGCGGCCACGGCCGCCGAGCTGAAGTCGGCCCTCGCCTAAGGAGCTGAAGATGGAACACGAATCCCTGCTCAGCTTCTCGAACCCGGAATTCTGGGTTCTGGTCGCCCTGGTGATCTTCTTCGGCCTGCTGGTCTTCCTGAAGGTCCTGCCGGGCGCGCTGTTCGGCGCGCTGGACGGCTACGCCGCCAAGATCAAGGCCGAGCTCGACGAAGCCCAGCAACTGCGTGAAGAGGCCCAGGCCCTGCTCGCGGACGTGAAGGCCCAGCGCGAGGAAGCCGAGCGCCAGGCGACGGGCATGCTGGAAGCCGCCAAGGCCGACGCCAAGCGTCTGGCCGAGGAAGCCAAGGAAAAGCTCGAGGAGCAGATCAAGCGCCGCGCCGAGATGGCCGAACGCAAGATCGCCCAGGCCGAGGCGCAAGCCGCCGCCGACGTGAAGGCCGCCGCGGTCGACCTGGCCGCCCAGGCCGCCGAGACGGTCCTGACGGCCCGTCTGGCCGGCGCCAAGAGCGACCCGCTCGCCGACGCGGCGATCGGCCAGCTGGGCGCCAAGCTGCAATAGCGGCGGGTCCCAGGCACAAGGCAAAGAGGGCGCGGATCGCGAGGTCCGCGCCCTTTTTCTTGGGCCATCAGGTCGCTTGGACCAGCGTCCGTAAGCCTTCGCTCATCTCGGTCAGTACGGCGGCCACGCGCTCGTCCTCGCCGATCCGCGCCTGGTAGGCGGCCACGGTGGGCAGGCTCCCGACCAGATCGAGACCCAGCCGCCGGCCGGTGACCTCGGCGGCGAAGAGCACCGGGGCCAGGGCGCAGTCGGCCAGAGTCAGGTCCTCGCCTTCATCGCCGAGAAGCCCCTCCAGGACCTCCAGCGCGTCGACCAGCTGTCCGACCAGCTTGCGCCCCTCGCGATCCTCGTATGGCCCAGCCAGGCCGGCCATCGGCGGCATCAGATAGAGGTCGGCGTGCCGGATCAGGGTCCTCACCCTGGCGCGATCGAGCGGATGGCTCGGCAGCAGCGGCCGCTCGGGAAACATCTCCTCGAGAAACTCCAGGATCACCGCCGACTCCCCCACCACCTCGCCGTCGTCGAGGATGAGGACAGGCACGCGCCCCGTCGGGCTGATGTCGCGAAAGCCCCGGTCGTGCGGCCAGCCCGGTGGCGGCGGGACGATCTCGACGGCGAGGTCCTTGGCCCGGATGGCGATCCGGACGCGCGCGGCGAAGGGCGAGACGGGCAAACTGATCAACTGCATGCGACGGCAGGATGGGGCGCCCGCCGCCGATCGTAAATCGCTACGCGACCGCCTTGATCGAGAAGCTCTGCTCGACCAGCATCGCCTCGCCGAAGATGGTCATGAAGGCGATGTCGGCGGCGTCGCGGCCGGTGGCGACCCGGACCAGCCCGTCGACCGGCGCCAGGCCCGTGGCGTCGACCAGCCACCAGCGGCCGCCCAAATAGACCTCGGCGATGGCGTGCAGGTCCGGCGGCTCCAGCCGCCAGGCATAGGCGCTGACCGCTCGGGCGGGGATGTCGGCGGCCCGGCACAGGCCGATGACCAGATGAGTGAAGTCGCGACAGACGCCGGCCCGGTCGATCAGGGTGTCGACCGCCGTCGTGCCCGCGTCGCTGACCCCGGCGCGATAGTTCACGTTCTCGGCGATCCAGGCCAGGATCGCCATCACCCGCCGCCCCCCCTGCAGCTCGCCGAATTCATGGCGGGCGAAGCGCTCCAGCCGGTCGGACGGGCTGTAGCGGCTGGCCCGCAGGAACGGCAGCACGTCGCTGGGCAGGTCGCGGATCGCCATCGCCGGCGCCTGGGACATGTCCTGAGCGCGGGACATGATGTCGACCTGAGCCCGATAGAGCGCGTTGATCCGCCCCGAGGCCGTGAAGACCGTCCGACGCTCGAACGTCACGGGATCGTCGACCCGGACGGCGTCGACATTGGGCCAGAAGGTCAGGGCCTCCAGCCCCACGATCTGGTCGGGCCCGTGCGCCGCCTCGACGAGCAGCAGCACCTCGCACGGGTTGGCGAAGTCGTAGGTCAACGAGGCTTCGACGTCGAAACGCATGGCTTGTCCTGGGGGGTGATGGAGCGCGGCGCGCCCCTGCTACAATCCCCATGGGCCTGATGGGTTCAGGACGATCTTGGCGGGCGGAGGCCGGTCAGCCCTGCTTGGCCATCTTCCGCGCGACGTAGCGCTTCACCTGCTTGCGCGTCTTCTTCAGCAGCCGCCAGCGGGCCTTGCGCAGGACCAGCTTCTCGGTACGGAGCATCTGCTGCCAGACGACCAGCAGCACCTCGGGCTCGCGGCGCATCAGGCGGCGGATCGGGAAGACCAGCTTGGGGTGGCGGCGCTGCCAGCGGATGAAGGTCTTCCGGGCCTGGAACGAATAGCGCAGCACGATCATCAGTCCGATGACCAGCAGCGGCAGGCCCACGTGGCCGGGCAGCGGCGTCAGCACCGCGCCGGCCAGGATCACCAGCGCGCCGAAGCCGATGGCGATCCAGCGAAAGGCGCGGGCCGCGGATTCGCGCAGCAGCAGGGCCAGCCGCGCGCGGCGACGAACCCTGTGCTTGATGTCGATGGTGGAGACGGTCGCGTTCACCGACCGGCTTGCTTCACGGGGCGGCGCTTGAGCGACTTGCGCCAGCGGACGGCGACCCGCCACTTGCGCGGCACGATCAGGCGCTCGATGCGCAGGGCTTGCTGCCAGGCCACCAGCACGACCTCGGGCTCGCGGCGCAGCAGGCGACGCAGCGGGAAGATCAGCTTGGGGTGGGCGTGCTGGAAGCGGACGAACTGCTTGCGGGCCTTGAACGAGTTGCGCAGCACCAGCATCAGGCCGACCACGGTCAGCGGCAGGCCCATCGGGCCGGGCAGCGGCGCGATCAAGGCCCCGGCCGCGATCAGCAGCAGGCCGAGCGTCACCAGCGCGATACGCAGGAATCGCGCGATGAACTCACGGGCGAGGTCATCGGCGGATCTGTGGGCGCGCGGCATGGCGAGGGCGAGAGCAGTCATGGGAGGACAAAACGGGCTTGCGCTTCGCCTGCTCCCTGGGAAAGCCAGCCAGCCCCGACGCGCACCCCCGATATGTGGAGGGATAAGGGCGCCGTAAAGGCGCCCTTCCGTCGCAAGGGGGGTATTGAAAATGCTATTCAGCCGCTAGTGGCGCCGCGGCCACAGGTTTCCACCTCAACCGAGGCTTGCGGGCCGCTTGAGTCTCATCAAGGCGTCGCAGCGGAGCGTGGAACGGCGCGCCCTTGAAGCGCTCCGTCTCGCCGGCTTTCGCCGCGCCGGCCAGCAGGCGGAGGGCTTCGATGAAGCGATCCAATTCCTGCTTGGACTCGGTTTCGGTCGGCTCGATCAGCATGGCGCCGTGGACGACCAGCGGGAAATACATGGTCATCGGGTGGAAGCCCTCGTCGATCATCGCCTTGGCGAAGTCGAGCGTGGTCACCCCGGTGCCTTCCAGCCAGCTGTCGTCGAACAGGGCCTCGTGCATGCACGGCCCTTCCGGGAAAGCCGGGCTCATCACGTCCTTCAGGCGGGCCTTGACGTAGTTGGCGTTGAGGACGGCGTCCTCGGCCACCTGGCGCAGGCCGTCGGCCCCGTGGCTCAGCATGTAGGCGTAGGCGCGGACGTACATGCCCATCTGGCCGTGGAAGGCGCTCATGCGGCCGAAGGCGGTTCTGGCCCCCTCCTCGCCGGCGTGCTCGACCATCGAGAAGCCGTCGTGGCCGTGCACCAGCCAGGGCGTCGGGGCGAAGGCCGCCAGGGCCTCGCTGAGCACCACCGGACCCGCGCCCGGACCGCCGCCGCCGTGGGGCGTCGAGAAGGTCTTGTGCAGGTTGATGTGCATGGCGTCGACGCCCAGGTCGCCCGGGCGCACCCGGCCGACGATGGCGTTGAAGTTGGCGCCGTCGCAGTAGAAGTAGGCCCCGGCCGCGTGGGTCAGGCGGGCGATCTCGACGACGTCGCGCTCGAACAGGCCGCAGGTGTTGGGGTTGGTGACCATGATGGCGGCCACGTGGTCGCCGAGCTTGGACTCCAGGTCCGCCAGGTCGACGCGACCGTCTTCCGTCTGGGCGATCTCGACGACGGTGTAGCCGACGAAGGCCGCCGTGGCCGGGTTGGTGCCGTGGGCGCTGGTCGGGGCCAGGACGGTCTTGCGGTGGCCGTTGCCGGCCGCCTCGTGGGCGGCGCGGATGGCCAGCAGGCCGCACAGCTCGCCATGGGCGCCGGCCTTGGGCGACAGGGCGACGGCGGGCATGCCGGTCAGGGTCTTCAGCCAGTGGGCCAGGCGGTCCATCAGCTGCAGGGCGCCCTGCACGGTCGACTGCGGCTGCAGCGGGTGGATGTCCGAGAAGCCCGGCAGGCGCGCCATCTTCTCGTTCAGGCGCGGGTTGTGCTTCATCGTGCACGAACCCAGCGGATACAGCGCCAGGTCGATGGCGTGGTTCTTTTGGCTGAGGCGCACGTAGTGGCGGACGGCTTCAGGCTCTGACAGGCCCGGCAGGCCGATCGGCTCGGACCGCAGCAGGCCGGCCAGGTCGGCCGACGGGGCGGCGGCCTTAGGCAGGTCGACGCCGGTCTTGTTCCAGCCGTCCAGTTCGAAGATCAGGGCCTCGTCCTGCAGCAGGCCGCGACCACCGCTCAGGGTCTCGTGCCCGGCGGGGGCGTCATTAGCGGCTTCGGGGCGCGTGGGGCGGCCGACGTTGTTCATGCTCATTGGCCCACCACCTTGGTCAGCAGCTTGGCGAAGAAGGGAATATCGATGTCGAGCGTGGTCTCGGTGGCCGCGACCAGCAGCACGTCGTCCAGGCCCGCGCCGGCGTCTAGGCGCGAGAACGGCACGCCGGCGATGACGCCGTGGCCGGCCAGGGCTTCCACCATGTCGGCGGCGTCGCCCGGAACCTTGATGGCGAACTCGTTGAAGAAGCGCGGGGTCAGAATCTCGACGCCCGGCACCGCCGCCAGGGCGTCGCGCAGGGCGAGCGCCTTCTGATGGTTCAGGGCGGCCAGCTGGCGCAGGCCCGTCTCGCCCAGCAGGCTCATATGGATCGAGAAGGCCAGGGCGCACAGTCCGCTGTTGGTGCAGATGTTCGAGGTCGCCTTGTCGCGGCGGATGTGCTGCTCGCGGGTCGACAGGGTCAGCACGAAGCCGCGCTTGCCGTCGGCGTCGACGGTCTCGCCGCACAGGCGGCCCGGCATCTGGCGGACGAACTTTTCCTTGCAGGCGAAGAGGCCGACATAGGGGCCGCCGAAGTTCAGGCCATTGCCGATCGACTGGCCCTCGGCCACGGCGATGTCGGCGCCCATCTCGCCGGGCGACTTCAAGAGGCCGTACGAGACGGCTTCGGTCGTCACGACGATCAGCAGCGCGCCGGCGGCGTGGGCCGCCTCGGCGATCTTGGTGACGTCGGTGACCGTACCGAACACGTTCGGGGTCTGGACGACGACGCAGGCGGTGTCGGCGTCGATGGCGGCGATCACCGCGTCCTCGGCGTCGATGGCCGGGGCCAGGGCCTCCGTCGTGACGCCGGCCGCGTGGGCCAGGGTCTCGATGGTCTCGACATAGTGCGGGTGGACGCCGCCCGACATCACCGCCTTGTTCCGGCGGGTGACGCGCTGGGCCATCATCACGGCCTCGGCCGCGCCGGTCGAACCGTCATACAGCGAGGCGTTGGCCACCTCCATGCCGGTCAGGGCCGCGACCTGGGTCTGGAACTCGAACAGGACCTGAAGCGTGCCCTGGGCGATTTCCGGCTGGTAGGGCGTGTAGCTGGTCAGGAATTCCGACCGCTGGATGATGTGGTCGACCGTGGCCGGCACGTGGTGGCGATAGGCGCCGGCCCCGCAGAAGAACGGTCCCTCCCCTGCGGCGCGGTTGCGACGGGCCAGGCCCGCCATCTCGCGCTCGACTTCGAGTTCGCCGGCATGCAGCGGCAGGTCGACGGTTCCGTCGCGGCGGGCCGAGGCCGGCACGTCGACGAAGAGGTCGTCGATCGACTTCACGCCGATCGCGCCGAGCATCTCGACGCGGTCTTCGGGGGTCAGGGGGAGGTAACGCATGGTCTGCTTTCGCGAGAAGTCCCGGCTCCACGCGCTGCGCGCTTGGCCGGGATGACAGGATTTTACAGCGTGCTCAGGAACGCTTCGTACGCGTCGCGGTCCATCAGGGCGTCGACCTCGGCCGGGTTCGACAGCTTGATCTTGGCGAACCAGCCGCCGCTTTCCGGCAGGGCGTTGACGGTTTCCGGAGCGTCGCCGAGCTCGGCGTTGCCTTCGATCACTTCGCCGGACACCGGCGCGTAGACGTCCGAGGCGGCCTTGACGCTTTCGACGACGGCCAGGCCCTCGCCCTGCTTCACGACCTTGCCCGCTTCCGGGACTTCGACGAACACGACGTCGCCCAACTGCTCGGCGGCGTAGGCGCTGATGCCGACGGTGGCCACGTCGCCTTGGACGATGACCCATTCATGATCTTTGGTGAAACGCATCTCTGTCGGCCCTTGATTAGAGTTTGCGGACGTAACGATTGGGAACGAACGGCGTCGCCACGACCTCGGCGGCGGCCGCTTTCCCGCGAACGATGACTTTCAACTTGGTCCCTACCGCGGCGAAAGCCGGCGGCGCGAAACCGATGGCGATCGGGAAGCCCAGGCTGGGGGCGAAGCCGCCGCTGGTCACCTTGCCGATCACATTGCCGGTCTCGTCGGCGATCTCGGTGCCTTCGCGGGCCGGAGCGCCTTCCAGCACCTTCAGGTTCACGCGGACGCGCGACAGCTCACCGGCCAGCTCCTTGCCGATCCGGCCCGCGCCCAGATAGTCGCCGGCCTCGCGGCGCGACTTGCCGACGGCGAAGTTCAGGCCGGCCTCGATCGGCGAGACGGTCTCGTCCAGGTCGTGGCCGTACAGCGGCAGACCCGCCTCCAGGCGCAGGCTGTCGCGGGCGCCCAGGCCGATCGGCTTGACGCGTTCGTCGGCCAGCAGGGTGTTCCACACCCGCTCGGCGGCGTCGGCCGGAACCGAGATCTCGTAGCCGTCCTCGCCGGTGTAGCCCGAGCGCGAGAGGATGGCGTCGACGCCGAACGCGGTCAGGGCGACGGTGTCCATGAACACCATGCCGGCGGCTTCCGGTACGTGGGCGGCCAGCACGGCGGCGGCCTCCGGACCTTGCAGCGCCAGCAGCGCGCGGTCCTCGAGGCGGGTCACCGTGGCCTCGCCGGCCAGGGTCTCGGCGATGATCTTGTAGTCGTTGTCCTTGCAGGCGCCGTTGACCACCACGAACAGGCCGTCGTCGTCAGGACGCGCGGTCATCAGGTCGTCGATGATCCCGCCCTGCGCGTTCAGCAGCACGCCGTAGCGCTGCTTGCCGGGCTTCAGGCCCTGGTAGTCGGCCGAGACGACCTTTTCGAAGCTCTTGGCGGGATTGTCACCACGCAGGCGCGCCTGGCCCATGTGCGAGACGTCGAACAGGCCGGCGTGCTCGCGCGTCCAGAGGTGCTCTTTCAGCACCCCGTCCTTGTACTGCACCGGCATCGAATAGCCGGCGAACGGCACCATGCGGGCGCCGGCCGCCACGTGGGCGTCGTACAGCGGGGTTTTTTTGAGGTCTTCGGACACTGAAGGGCTCCAAACGGGATCGGCGAGACGACCGGCATCCGCCGGTTGGTCGCGCCCCCGCTGTCCCTTGGACCTGAGAGATTCCGGCCGCCCCCCTCTGCTGTTCGGGTTTGGCCTTGCTCCTTCGGCGAGCCGCCCTTTCGGGAGACTGCTTTCCAGCGTTTTAAAAACCCGCGCGGTCCTTTTGCCTGAGCGTTTCCGGGGCGGTTGCGCCTTCGGCCTCGGGAGCGAATCCCGACGTCTCCCGCGAGGGTCGTCGGCTCAATGCGGGAGGGGCGGGGTGGAGTCAAGCTGGGCCTGCCTCCCCCGCCCCGATTTCCCGGACGGCGCCGTAAGCGATTACATCCGCTCGGGCGCTTCGATGCCCAATAGGTCCAGGGTCAGCGCCAGCTGGCGCAGGGTGGTCTGGGCCAGGGCCAGGCGCGAGGCCCGCAGCGCCTCGGTGTCTGCGCTCATGATCGGGCACGCGGCGTAGAACTTCGAGAAGGTCTGGGCCAGCTTGTAGGCGTGCTCGGCCACGAAGTTCGGGGCCTTCTTGTCATAGGCCTCCTGCAGGGCGCCCTCGAAGGCGTCCAGCAGCATGGCCAGATCCCGTTCGGCCTGTTCGTGGATCACGATCGGGCCAGCGCTCGCGCCGGCCTCGGCGGCCTTGCGCAGCACGCTCTTGATGCGCACCGACTGGTACAGCAGGTACGGGCCGGTCTTGCCCTCGAAGCTGGTGAAGCGGTCGAGGTCGAAGACGTACGAGGTGCCGCGGAAGTTCTGCAGGTCGGCGAACTTCAGGGCCGCGACGCCGACCTTGTGAGCGGTGTCCTCGAACTGTTCTTCCGACAGCTCGGCGCCGAGACCCGCTTCGTGCAGGCGCTCCCGGGCCTTTTCGCGGGCCATTTCGATCAGGTCGTGCAGCTTCAGGACGCCGCCGGCGCGGGTCTTGAAGGGCTTGCCGTCGGCGCCGTTCATGGTGCCGAAGCCGATGTGCTCCAGCGAACCCTCGGCGGCGTAGCCGGCCAGATAGGCGGCGCGGAAGACCTGCTCGAAATGGTCGGCCTGGCGCTGGTCCACGCAGTAGAGGATCAGGTGCGGATCGAACGACTGACGGCGGTCCAGGATGGTGGCCAGGTCGGTGGTGCCGTACATGGCCGAGCCTTCCGACGAGACGACCAGCAGGGGATCGGGGCTCTCGACCTCGATCACGCCGCCATCGGGAAGCTTCTTCTTCTTGGTCTCGCCGGGGCGCGCCACGCGGACGATGCGGGCGCCCTGGTCCTCGACCAGCAGCCCCTTGTCCTCGAGTTCTCGAACCATCGGCTCGATCAGGTCGTTGACGTCGCTCTCGCCCTTCCACAGGTCGAAGTCGACGCCCAGGGCGTGGAACTCGCGCTCCAGGGCCACGCGGCTGACCTTGACGAAGTGACGCCACAGCAGGCGGTAGCCGAAGCGGCCGTTCTGCAGCTCGGCGGTGGCCTTGCGGGCGCGCTCCTTGAACGCCGGATCTTCCTTCTGGCGGACGGAGGCGGCCGGATAGATGCGGTCGAGGTCGGCCAGGGTGATACGGACGTCGAGCTCGGCCGCCAGCTTCAGGGCCGCGGCGCTCTCGGGGTCGGTCGCCGTCTCGGGCAGGGCCTCGACCAGCGCCCTGATCGCGGCGTCCTCGTCCAGGATGGCGCTGATCAGCAGGCCCATCTGGAAGCCCCAGTCGCCGAAGTGGGCGTCGCCCAGAACCTCGTCGCCCCGGAAGCGGTACAGGCGCTTGATCGACTCGCCGATGATCGAGGCGCGCAGATGGCCCACGTGCATCGGCTTGGCCACGTTCGGGCCGGCATAGTCGACCAGGACTCGGCGGGGCGCGTCCAGCAGCTGGGCGCCGACGCGGTCGTCGGAGGCGATCTCGCCGACCCGGACCGACAGGGCCTCGTCGCTGACACGCATGTTGATGAAGCCGGCCCCGGCGATCTCCACGGAGGCCAGGCGTGGGTCGCCCTTGAGAATGTCGACGACCTGGGCGGCGATCTCGCGCGGATTGCGCTTGGCGCTCTTGGCCGCCGCGAGGGCGCCGTTGCACTGGAAATCGGCCAGGTCGGGTCGGTCGGAGGCGGTGACGCGTCCGAACTCGGGAGGAAGTCCGGCGGCCTGGAAAGCGGCCGCGGCCGCCTCGCTCAAGGACCGCTTCAAATCGTTCATTGCTTGGTGGTCGTCCCTGTTTGGGCCTGGCCGGCTTGGGCCGTCTGGCCGGCGTTGACGCGGAAGCGCTTGCCCTCACGGTTGAAGGCGGCCATCTCCGGCGTCACGTCGAAGCCGATCAGCACCTCGAAATTGCCGCCGCTGACCTTGGCGTCGGCGCGCGGGATGGTGATCTGCTCGAGCGTCTCGCGCGCATAGGCGCGGTCCTGGCCGGCGGCGAAGGTCACCGGCAGGTCGAAATATTCCTTGGCGATCACGGCCTGGTTCCGCTCGGTCACGGCCACCCAGTAGCGGTAGACGTGCTTGTCGCCCTGAGCCTGCGGGCCGCGGCCCAGCTGGAACAGGACCTCGGCGCGGATGCGGATCGGCTCGTCGCTCTTGTAGGCGCAGCCCGAGGCCAGGCTCTGGATCTCGCCGGTGAAGCCCGCCTGGTTGGCCGATTCCTTGGCATCCTTGAACTCGACGTAGCGGCTGGCGTCGTACAGCACCTTCACATAGGGGCAGGGACCAGCGTTGCGCAGCTGCTGCAGCGGCGCCTTGGGCTGGTTCCACTCCTCGTCGCGCTTCTTCTTCTTGGCGGCCTGGTCGCCGTCGTCCTGGCCGCCACCGCCGCCGGGGCCTTGCGCGTGAGCGATCGTCGCCGTCGTCGCGGCGATCGAGACGGCCATCAGGGCGCTGAGGGCGAGCGAAAAGGTGCGGCGCATGAAACGTCCGGTTCCGAAAAAAGAAGAGCCAAGCGGGGCCATGGCCCCCATCGGCGTCATGCAGCCTGATAAAGGCATATGCGTGACGTCGCAACGACGCAGACTCCTGGCGCCGGGCCATCCAAGAGACTAGTTTCCGCGCCATGAACGCCCATACGCCCGCCCCCATGCCGGTTCGTCGTCCGATCTCGCTCGTGCTGGCCAGCCCGCGCGGCTTCTGCGCCGGCGTGGATCGCGCCATCCAGATCGTCGAGCGCGCCGTCGAGAAGTTCGGCGCGCCGGTCTATGTGCGTCACGAGATCGTGCACAATCGCCACGTGGTAGATCGCCTGAAGGCGCTGGGCGCGGTGTTCATCGAGGAACTCGAGGAAGCCCCAGACGACCGCCCCGTCGTGTTCTCGGCCCACGGCGTGCCCAAGTCGGTGCCGGCCGAGGCCCGATCGCGCCAGATGATCTATCTGGACGCCACCTGCCCGCTGGTCTCCAAGGTCCATGTCGAGGCTCAGAAGCACTACGACGCCGGCCGCGAGATCGTGCTGATCGGCCACGCCGGCCATCCCGAGGTGATCGGCACCATGGGCCAGCTGCCCGAGGGCGCGGTCACCCTGATCGAGGACCTGAAGGACGCCGCCGCCTGGACGCCCAAGGACGTCTCCAACGTGGCCTTCCTGACCCAGACCACCCTGTCGGTCGACGACACCGCCGACATGATCGCCCTGCTGCGCGAACGCTTCCCCGACATCGCCGCCCCGCACAAGGAAGACATCTGCTACGCCACCACCAACCGCCAGGACGCGGTCAAGCATCTGGCCGAACAGGCCGAGCTGGTGCTGGTGGTCGGCTCGAAGAATTCGTCCAACTCGGTGCGCCTCAAGGAGGTCGGCCTGAAGGCCGGGGCCCGCGAGGCCTATCTGATCGACGACGCCGCCGGCATCGACTGGGCCTGGTTCGAGGGCGTCTCGCGCGTGGGCCTGACCGCCGGCGCCTCGGCCCCGGAGGATCTGGTGCAAGGCGTCATCGACGCCATCTCGGCCCGTTTCGACACCACCGTCGAGGAACTGGTCGAGGCGCGGGAGACGATCACGTTCAAGCTGCCCCGGCTGCTGACGGCTTGAGGAACGCCCCTCCTAGACCGCTCATCCCCGCGAAAGCGGGGACCCAAGCGGCGTTGGAGGATTAATCACGGCCTGCGCTTCAAGCCGAGAGTCAGCTTGGGTCCCCGCTTTCGCGAGGATGAGCGGGATTGGGTGGTTCAGGAACACGCCCCCTTGACCGCCAGCGCCTCCTCCCGCATCCCCGCGCCATGGCCGTCTATACCGACATCACCGACGACGAACTCGCCGCCTTCCTGGAGGGCTATGACCTGGGCGCGCCGCTGGCGTTCAAGGGCATCGCCGAGGGCGTGGAGAACTCCAACTTCCTGCTGGAGACGGAGAAGGGTCGTTACATCCTGACCGTCTACGAACGGCGGGTGAAGGCCGACGACCTGCCCTATTTCCTGAACATGCTGACCTGGCTGGCCGACAGGGGCTTTCCCAGCGCCCGGCCGATCCCGGACCGCAAGGGCGCCACGCTGGCGACCCTGCGCGGCAAGGCCGCGGCGATCGTCGAGTTCCTGCCCGGCCTGTCGGCGCGCCGCCCGACGGTCGCCCACTGCCGCGAGGCCGGCGAGGGCCTGGCCTGGCTGCACCTGGCCGGCGAAGGCTATCCCGGCCGTCGCGCCAACGACCTGGGCCAGAGCGCCTGGGCCACGCTGTTCGCCAAGCACCGCAAGGCGGCCGACGACCTGAAGCCCGGCCTGGCGACCACCATCGACAAGGACCTGGCCCAGCTGGCCCTGATGTGGCCCCGGAACCTGCCGTCGGGCGTGATCCACGCGGACTACTTCCCCGACAACGTCTTCTTCCAGTCGAACGGCAAGTTCGCCGCCGCGATCGACTTCTACTTCGCCTGCGACGACGCCTACGCCTACGACGTGGCCGTGACCCTGAACGCCTGGTGCTTCGAGGCCGACGGCAGCTTCAACATCACCGCCGCCAAGGCGCTGCTGAACGGCTACGAGCGCCGCCGGCCGCTGAGCCCGGCCGAAAAGGAAGCCTTGCCGATCCTGGCGCGCGGCGCGGCCATGCGCTTCTTCCTGACCCGCCTGGCCGACTGGGGCGCGACGCCCGCCGGCGCCCTGGTCAAGCCCAAGGATCCGCTGGAGTACGAGCGCAAGCTGGCCGTCCACCGCGAAGGTCTCGTGCTGTTCTGATGACGCCCAAGGTCACGATCTACACGGACGGCGCCTGCAAGGGTAATCCCGGCCCGGGCGGCTGGGGCGCCATCCTGTTCTATGGCGACAAGAAGAAGGAAATCTGCGGCGGCGAGCCGGGGACGACCAACAACCGCATGGAGCTGATGGCCGCCATCCAGGCGCTGGAGCTCTTGAACCGACCCTGCAAGGTCGAGCTGCACACCGACAGCCAGTACGTCATGAAAGGCATCCAGGAATGGATCCGGGGCTGGAAGGCGCGCGGCTGGAAGACAGCCGACAAGAGCCCGGTCAAGAACGACGACCTGTGGAAGCGGCTCGACGCCGCGCGCGAGCGGCACGACGTCGACTGGCGCTGGGTCAAGGGTCACGCCGGCCATCCGCTGAACGAACGCGCCGACGCCCTGGCCAACGAAGGCCTGCGCAAGGCCAATCCGCGCTTCGTCTAGGCGGCCTCCTCCAACTCTCTGAGCGCGCCCGGCTCGGAACCCTCGGCGAACGGCAGACCCTCGTCGGCCCAGCCGGTGACGCCGCCGATCATCAGCTTCACTGGCCGACCCAGCCGGGCCAGCTTCAGCGCCGCGCGGTCAGCGCCGTTGCAGTGCGGACCGGCGCAATAGACGACGAACAGGGTCTCGGCCGACCACTGCGCCATCCGCTCGACGGTGATGTCCGCGTGGCGCAGGTGGATCGCGCCCGGCACATGGCGGCGCGCGTAGGCCTGCGGCGACCCGACCACGTGCAGCAGGACGAAGTCGACCTCGCCGGCCCGCATCGCGGCGGCGACGTCGGCGCAGTCGGTCTCCAGCGACAGCCGCGCGGCGAAGTGGGCGGCGGCGTCCCGGAACGACGCGGCGGGGATCTCGGATACATGGCTCATGGCGCTCTCCAGCAGTTCTACCGCCGCAGACTTGCCCCACGCCCGCGCCTCGCGTTAGCTGGCGAGATCGACAGCGACCGTAAAGATCATGCCAAACCCCTCTCCCCTCGTCGTCGCCCTGGCCTATGACGGCCTCTGCACCTTCGAATACGGTGTGGCGGTCGAGCTGTTCGCCCTGCCCCGGCCCGAGATGGGGCCGGACTGGTACCGCTTCGCCACCGCCGCCGTGGAGCCGGGCGAGCTGAAGGGCCTGGGCGGGGTGCGGATCGTCGGCGACGGCGGGCTGGAGCTGCTGGACCAGGCCAGCATCATTGTCGCGCCCGGCTGGCGGGGCATGGACGCGCCCGTGCCGGAACCGCTTCTCGAAGCCTTGCGCGCGGCTCACGCGCGGGGCGCGCGGCTGATGTCGATCTGTTCGGGCGTCTTCGTCCTGGCCGCCACGGGCCTGCTGGACGGCCGGCAGGCCACGACCCACTGGCGCTATGCGCAGGCCCTGCGCGAACGCCATCCGGCGATCGAGGTCCAGCCGGATGTGCTCTATGTCGACGAAGGCGACCTGTTGACCTCGGCCGGCAGCGCGGCGGGCATCGACCTTGGCCTGCACCTGATCCGTCGCGACTTCGGCCCCGAGGCCGCCAACACCGTCGCCCGCCGCCTGGTGGTGCCGCCGCATCGCGACGGCGGCCAGGCCCAGTTCGTCCAGCGGCCGGTGCCGGTCGCGCACGAGGCCTCGCGCCTTGGCCCCATCCTGGACCGCATGCGCGCCGATCTGGCCGGCGCCCACACCATCAAGGCCCTGGCCAGCGCGGCCGGCATGAGCGAGCGGACCTTCCTGCGGCGGTTCGAGGCCGCCACCGGCGACACGCCCGCCCGCTGGCTGCTGGCCGAGCGGCTGAACCGGGCGCGGGACCTGCTGGAAACCTCGCCGGCCGGGATCGAGCAGGTCGCCGAGGCCGTCGGCCTGGGCGCGCCGGCCTTGCGCCATCACTTCCGCCGCCAGTTCTCGACCACGCCCGGCGCCTATCGCGCGCGGTTCGCCAGATCGGCCTAGGCGACCGGCGCATCCTTCCAGTGCGGCAGGATCCGGTCGAGATTGAGCTCGATCCAGTCGGCCAGGCCGCGAACCTTCTCGGCGACCTCCGCGCCCAGGGGCGTCAGGCTGTATTCCACGTGCGGCGGCACGACCTTGTAGGCCACCCGCCGGACGAAGCCATCGCCCTCCAGCTGTTGCAGGGTCTGGGCCAGCATGCGCTCGCTGACGCCGCCGATCGCCCGCCGCAGCTCGGAGAAGCGGCGCGTGCGGGTCTCCAGCGCGATCAGCACCAAGACCCCCCAGCTGCTGGTCACGCGCCGCAGCACTTCCCGCGACGGACAGCCCGTGGCCAGGAGATCGCCCCGCGCCATCTTCTCGGACAGGGCCAGCTTCTCGTGTGACGCGGGAATGGTGGGGGCGCAATTTTCTTTCATGCTTACATTTATGTGGGTACTTACGGAAAGTAAGCAAGGCGCCCAGATCGGTCTCGTCATCCACGGAGAACGATCATGACCATCGCCGTCACAGGCTCCACCGGCCAGCTGGGCCGCCTCGTCATCGAGAAGCTGAAGGTCCGCGTCCCGGCCGGCGAGATCATCGCCCTGGCCCGCGACCCGGCCAAGGCGGCCGATCTGGGCGTCGCCGTCCGCGCCGCCGACTACGCCAGGCCCGAGACCCTGGGTCCCGCCCTCGCCGGCGTCGACACCCTGCTGCTGATCTCCAGCGACGCGATCGGCCAGCGCCTGGTCCAGCACGGCGCGGTCATCGACGCCGCCAAGGCCGCCGGCGTGAAGCGGATCGCCTATACCAGCATCCTGCGCGCCGACGCCTCGCCGCTGGTCCTGGCCGACGAACACAAGGCCACCGAGGCGCTGATCAAAGCCTCGGGCCTGACCTACGCCCTGCTGCGCAACGGCTGGTACACCGAGAACTACACCGGCTCGCTGGCCGGCGCCGTCGCGGCCGGCGCGCTGATCGGCGCCTCGGGCGAGGGCCGGATCTCGGCCGCGACGCGCGAGGACTACGCCGAGGCCGCCGCCGCCGTGATCGCGACGCCGGACGCCGAAAACCGCGTCTACGAGCTGGCCGGCGACGTCGCCTTCACCCGCGCCGAACTGGCCGCCGAGGTCTCGCGCCAGACCGGCAAGACCATCCCCTACAACGACCTGCCCGAGGCCGAGTACGCCAGGATCCTGGAGAGCTTTGGCCTGCCGGCCCCGCTGGCGGCGATCCTGGCCCAGTCCGACACCGGCGCGGCCGAGGGCGGCCTGTTCGACGACGGCCGCCAGCTGTCGGCCCTGATCGGCCGCCCCACCACCCCGCTGTCGGTCGCCGTGGCCGCGGCCCTGGCCGGCTAGATCCCGAAGGCGGGACGCGACGAAGCTGTGGGCGGCTGGCCGGGCGCGGCGGAAAACCCTCGCCAAGCGCGAGGGGGTTTGCCAAGCACCCTGGATGAAGCTCGTCGGCTACTATCGCGTCCCGCCCGTGAAGGGGATCTTCTTCAGCCCCGCCCAGGAGGAGCGCCTGCTGCTGCTGGGCTGCGAGGAAGTGTTCAGCGACCGGTGCCTGGCCTCCGGCGTCGTGCGGCCGGGCCTGGCGCGGGCGCTGGACGCGCTGGACGACGGCGGCGCGGTGGCCGTGCCCAGCTTCCACGCCCTGGCCGGCGACATGGCCGGCCTGGTCGACGCGGTGTTGAAGATCCAGGCGCGCGGGCTGAACCTGATCGTGCAGCAGCCCGAGATCGACACCCGCACAGACCCAGGCTTCTTCGAGACCTGCCAGGCCCTGGCGGGCTTCAGCCGCGAGCGCCCGATGGTTCGCGCCGCCGAGGCGGCCCTGGTCGCCAAGGGCGCCGCCAGCGGCATGCAGGGGCTGAAAAACACTCCAACGGATACCGCTGAGAAAGCTCCGCCCCTTTCATCCGCTCATCCCCGCGAAAGCGGGGACCCAAGCTGACTTTCGGAGAACTTGCGAGACTTCGAACAAGCCCCGCTAACGCGGCTTGGGTCCCCGCTTTCGCGGGGATGAGCGGCGTTTTGAGCGACTAGACCTTCAGCCGGTAGCCGGTCTTGAAGATCCACCAGACCGCCGTCAGGCAGACGGCCAGGAACACGGCGGTCATGCCCAGGCTGACGCCGACGCCCACGTCCGACTGGCCGTAGAAGCTCCAGCGGAAGCCGCTGATCAGATAGACCACCGGGTTGAACAGGGTGATCTTCTGCCAGACCGGCGGCAGCATCTTGATCGAGTAGAAGCTGCCGCCCAGGAAGGTCAGCGGCGTGACGATCAGCGCCGGCACGATCTGCAGCTTCTGGAAGTTGTCGGCCCAGACGCCGATCACGAAGCCGAACAGGCTGAAGGTCACCGCCGTCAGCACCAGGAACAGCAGCATCACGAACGGGTGGGCGATCTCGAACGGCACGAAGATCCGGGCCGTGGCCAGGATCAACAGGCCAAGGCAGATCGACTTGGTCGCCGCCGCCCCGACATAGCCCATCACCGTCTCGACCCATGACACGGGAGCCGACAGCAGCTCGTAGATCGTGCCGGCCCACTTGGGCATGTAGATGCCGAACGAGGCGTTGGAGATGCTCTCGCCCAGCAGCGACAGCATGATCAGGCCCGGAATGATGAAGGCGCCATAGCTGACGCCGTCGATGGCCTGCATGCGCGAGCCGATCGCCGAGCCGAACACCACGAAATACAGCGAAGTCGAGATCACCGGCGCCAGGATGCTCTGCAGCAGGGTGCGGAACCACCGCGCCATCTCGAAGCGGTAGATGGCCTTGACGGCAAAGAGGTTCATTGCGGGGCCCTCACCAGGCTGACGAAGATGTCCTCCAGCGAGCTCTGGTCGGTCTTCAGGTCCTTGAATTCGACGCCGTGCTCGGCGAGACGCTTCAGCAGATCGGCGATGCCGGTGTCCTCGGCCTGGGCGTCAAAGGTGTAGACGAGGTCGACGCCCTCGTTGGCCAAGTTCACCGAGACGTCCGCCAAGGCCGCCGGCAGGGCCGCCAGCGGCTCGCGCAGGTGCACGGTCAGCTGCTTCTTGCCCAGCTTGCGCATCAGGACGGTCTTGTCCTCGACCAGGATGATCTCGCCCCTGTTGATCACCCCGATCCGGTCGGCCATCTCCTCGGCCTCCTCGATGTAGTGGGTGGTCAGGATGATGGTGACGCCGCTCTCGCGCAGCTGGCGGACCATCTCCCACATGTCGCGGCGCAGCTCGACGTCGACGCCGGCGGTGGGCTCGTCCAGGAACAGGATGGTCGGCTCGTGGCTCAGCGCCTTGGCGATCATCACCCGGCGCTTCATGCCGCCCGACAGCGCCATGATCTTGCTGTCCTTCTTGTCCCACAGGGACAGGTCGCGAAGGATCTTCTCGATCAAGGCGTCGTTACGCGGCTTGCCGAACAGGCCGCGCGAGAAGCTGACCGTGGCCCATACCGTCTCGAAGGCGTCGGTGTTCAGCTCCTGCGGCACCAGGCCGATCTTGCTGCGCGCGGCGCGGTAGTCCTTCACCACGTCGTGGCCGTCGGCCAAGACCACGCCCAGGCTGGGATTGACGATCCCGCAGATGATGCTGATCAGGGTGGTCTTGCCCGCCCCGTTCGGGCCCAGCAGGGCGAAGATCTCGCCCTTGCGGATCTCGAGGTCGATCGTCTTCAGGGCCTGATGCCCGGACGCATAGGTCTTGGTCAGACCCTTTACCGATATGATCGAAGTCACGCCGTCTCCCCTAAACGCGACGATGCAGCGTCGCGCGCCCGCCCTGCAAGGTGGCTGTTGCGGGCCTCAGATGGTGTCGCTCACGGCCGATAACAGGGGAGTCGCCGCGATCTGTCAGCAGGCTCCGATCAGGTCGGGATCGCGCGCACCGTCAGAACCGCGCCGTCGACGCCGGTGACGACCACCTCCTGGCCGGTCGCCGGGGCCGGCTCGTCGGTCTCGGCCGCCCAGTCCTTGCCGTCGACGAAGACCCGGCCGCGCCCCTGTTCGAACGCCGCCAGCACCTGGCCGCGCTGGCCGACCAGCCGTTGCAGCGGATCGTTGAGGTCAGGATTCTTCGGCTCCAGCACCGGCCGCAGATAGCGCTTGGCCGCCAGGGTCGAGGCGATGGTCAGGGCCGCGAACAGGCCGACCTCGACCACCAGGCCCGGATGGACGAACTGGGCGATCAGCCCGACCACGAAGGCGCTGGCGGCCGGCCACAGCAGCCAGCCCGTGCCGGTCGAGACCTCGACGGCCAGGAAGACGGCCGCGACCGCCAACCAGACCCAGAACGGATGCAAGGCGTAGAAGCCGCCCACGGCGTCCATGGCGTCACGCTCCTCGCTTGCCGCCGGTGGGCGTCGCGGTCGACGCGCCAGAGGACGCGCCGGAGGCCGGACGAGGCGGCGGCGGGCTGCGCGGCGCGTCCGCGCCCAGGCTCTTGATCAGCTCGCTGACGCCCGCGACCGTGCCGGTCAGGCCGGCGAAGTCGGCGGGGACGATGACCGTCTTCTGCTGCGGGCTGCGGGCCAGCTCGCCAAAGGCCTCCACGTACTTCTGGGCGATGAAGTAGTTGATGGCGTTGACGTCGCCCTTCGAGATGGCTTCCGAGACGAAGGCGGTCGCCTTGGCTTCCGCCTCGGCTTCGCGCTCGCGGGCCTCGGCGTCGCGGAAGGCGGCCTCGCGGCGGCCCTCGGCCTGCAGGATCGCCGACTGCTTGGAGCCCTCGGCGCGGGTGATGGCGGACTGCTTCTCGCCCTCGGCCTCAGTGATCACCGCGCGCTTCTCGCGCTCGGCCTTCATCTGGCGGGCCATGGCGTTGGTGATGTCCGGCGGCGGCGTCAGGTCCTTGATCTCGATGCGCGCCACCTTCACGCCCCAGGGACCGGTGGCGTGGTCGATGGTCGAGAGCAGGCGGGTGTTGATCTGGTCGCGCTGGGACAGCACTTCGTCCAGCTCCAGCGAGCCGACGACGGTGCGCAGGTTGGTCTGGGCCAGCTGGGTGATGGCGTAGATCAGGTTGTCGACCCGATAGGCGGCGGCGGCGGCGTCCATCACCTGGATGAAGACGATGGCGTCGACCTTCACCGAGACGTTGTCCTTGGTGATGACCTCCTGCTGGGGCACCTCCAGGACCTGCTCCATCATGTTGACCTTGCGGCCGATGGTTTCGAAGAACGGGGTCAAGAACGAGATGCCGGGCTTGAGGGTCCGCGTGTAGCGGCCAAAGCGCTCGACGGTGAATTCACGCCCCTGGGGCACGATCTTGATCGCGCCGAACAGCAGCACGAAGGCGAAGCCCAGGAAAATCAGAACGACGATGCCGCCCAAGACAGTGCTCCCCAAACGATATCTCGGCCAACGAAACCCTGGCCAAACTTAACTTTGGGTCGAGCTTAGCGCGGCGCTTCGCCCTCCGCCACGGAATCCGGCGCCTTACGGACCTGGCGCATCGACTGCGAGAGCTTCAGGGCCAGGGTCTGGCCCCGGTGGGCCGCCTGCTGTTCGGCTTGGCGGCTGTCCTGGTCGCAGGTCGGGTACTGGCCGCGGCGCGAGGCGAAGCCCGCGTTGAACCGGTCGCGCATCTGGCCGTCGAAGGCCTCGTCGGCCTGCTCGACCTCGGTCACGCGCGCCATCCGCGCCCGCCAGTACTGGTCGGCCTCGCCCTGGCAGACCTGGCGCAGGGCGTGGCTCTCGCCCAGCGCATAGGCCAGGTCCAGCAGCAGCTGACGGCCGTCCGCGTCCCGTTCCTGGGCCAGGACGGGCGCGGCGACGAAGGCGGCCAGGGCGACGCCGAGGAGGAACGGACGCGACATGGCCCCCGTTATCGCCAAAGCCCCTGCGCCTGTCACGCGGCCATGCTCGGCGACGCGCCAGCGGGGCTGGAACGGATCGGCCAAGCTGGGGACAAGATGTCCCCCGGTGTCAAAAAAGCTTTGTCGATAAAGGCCTTGCGATCGCCACGGTTCGGGTCTTTCCTGTGGATACTGCAAGGAGGTCTTCCCATGACTGAGGTGCATTACGGCGTCGTGCGCGTCGGTGATCACTGGTCGATCATCGGCGACAATCTGCGGTTCGGCGCCTACGAGACGCTGGGCGAAGCCCGCGCCGCCGCCCACCGCCTGGCCGAGCATCCGGCCGGCCTTGGCCTGCCGGTGATGATGCACGTGCAGGAAGAAGACTGGATCCTGCCGGGTCCCACCGCCCTGCTTTAAAAGCGGCCCCGAACCGTCGCGTCTTTCACGATCCGCCCGAGGGTGGTCGAGAAGAGTCTCGCCTTTCCCGGGAAACTAAGCCGTGCCCCGCGCGCTTAAGCATTCGAAAGCGCCACCGGGAGATACGCATGACCGCCTTCGCCCGCATCGTCCGCAGCGCCGTCGAAGGCGACGCCGCGCCGCCCTACGCCTCCAACCGCCTACTGGCGGCCCTGCGGCCTGACACCCTGACCGAGCTGTCGCCGCATCTGGTGCTGGTCGACCTGCCGCTCGACGCCGTGCTGTTCGACGCCGGCGACGACGTGGAGCACACCTACCTGCCCTGCGGCCCGACCCAGGTCTCGCTGCTGGTGGTCACCTCCGACGGCCAGGAGATCGAGGCGGCCAGCATCGGTTTCGAAGGCGCGATCGGCGGCGTGGTCAGCGCCGGCTTCAAGCCCGCCTACGGCCGCGCCGTGGTCCGGGTGCCGGGCCGCGCCTTCTGCATCCCCACCGCCAGGCTGGAGGACATCAAGACCCGCCAACCCGCCGTGGCCGACCTGTTCGATCGCGCCGCCGACGTGTTCATCGCCCAGATGATGCAGGTCGCGGCCTGCAACGCCTTGCACCCGATCGAGCAGCGGACGTGCCGCTGGCTGCTGTTCGCCCACGACCGCTCGGGCGACGAGCCGATCCGCCTGACTCAGGAGACCCTGGCCCAGATGCTGGGCGTGCAGCGCACGACGATCAGCGCCGTCGCCCGGGTGCTGCAGGACGCCGGGATCATCGACATCGGTCGCGGCAAGGTCACGGTGCTGGACCGCCCGGGCCTCGAGAAACGCGCCTGCGAGTGCCACGACGCGGTCGAGACCCACTTCAAGCGGATCCTGCCGAAGTTCGAGGCCCTCTAGATGCGGAAGGCGCTGGCCCGATCCAGCGCCGCCTCCGCCTCGCGGACCAGCCTCGTGACGATCTCGCCGGCTGGCAGCACCTCGCGCACCCCGCCGGCGCTCTGGCCCATGGCGAAGCAGGACTTGTCGGGATCCAGGCCTTCGATCTGGCCGCCGATGCCGCCCATCGCCCCGTTCCGGATCGAGATCATGGCCTGCTGCGGGAACGGCTGGATGTCGGCCGGCCGCGCCTCCCAGTCGTCGACATAGGGGTTCTTCCTCACCCGCATCGGCTTGCCCGAGTAGCAGCGGGTGCGGACGGTGTCCTCGTCGGCGGCCTCGACCACCGCCTGGCGGTAGAGGTCGCCGGCATGCGCTTCGCGCGACGCGATGAAGCGGGTGCCCATCCAGACGCCCTGGGCGCCCAGGGTCAGGGCCGCCGCCAGGCCTCGGCCGTCATACAGCCCCCCGGCGGCGACCACCGGGATCTTCACCGCCTCCACGGCCTGGGCGACCAGCGGCAGGGTCCCGACCAGGCCCGTATGGCCGCCGCCCTCGCCGCCCTGGCAGATGACCGCGTCGCAGCCGGCCTGCTCGGCCTTGACCGCGTGCTTCACCGCCCCGCAGACGACCATGACCTTGAGGCCCGCCGTCTTCAGCCGTTCGATGATCGGCAGCGGCACGCCCAGGCCGGCGATGAAGGACGACGCGCCTTCCGCGATGATGACCTCGACGCTGGCGGTCAGGGCGTCGGGCGTGGCGGCCAGCAGGTCGACGCCGAACGGCTTGTCGGTCAGCGTCCGGACCTGCCGCATCTGGTCGCGAATGAAGTCCGGCGAGGTCCCGGCCATGCCCAGCACGCCATAGCCGCCGGCGTTCGACACCGCCGCCGCCAGCGGCGCGTACGAGACCCCGCCCATGCCGGCCAGCAGGATCGGATGCTCGATGTCCAGAAGATCGCAGAGCGGCGTGCGCAGTCCCATGGCCGTTCCTCCCGTTATTTTCAGGGAGGATTTCGACACGCGTCCCGCGCGGCAAGCGTGCCGCGAGGTCAGCGGTCCGTCGGCTCGGCGTCAGCCGTGCTTGGCCAACTCGGTCTCGACGTCGGTCTCGCAGGTCCAAAAGCAACTGGCCATGGCGGTCAGGACCAGGGCGACCAGCATCAGGAAGCCCCGCGGTGGAGCCAGGCTGACAACGTCTTGGGGCGTCATCTCTCTCGTTTCCTCGTCGGCGCCCGGATCTGATGTCCAGGCTGCCAGAGGAAAAGCTTCTCACCGCGCGCAGGGTTCCGCAAGAGGCTGTTTTTAAAAGCCTTTTATTGGACGACAGAGTCCAAGAAACACAAGCCCTAGAAGATCGAGTATCCGCCGTCGATCACCAGGGTCGTGCCCGAATGGTAGCTGGAGGCGTCCGAGGCCAGGTAGACGGCTATGCCGCCAAAGTCCTCGGGCTCGCCCCAGCGGCGGGCCGGGACGCGGGGGATGACCTTGTCGGCGAAGGCCGAATTGGCCTGGGCCCCGGCGGTCATGTCGGTGGCGATCCAGCCGGGCAGGATGGCGTTGGCGCGCACGCCGTAGCGGGCGTGCTCGACGGCGACCGACTTGATCATCGAGATCACCGCGCCCTTGGTGGCGGCGTAGGCCTCGTTGCGGGCCGCGCCCTCGATGGCGGCCAGCGAGGCGACGCCGACCAGCGAGCCGCCCGGATCGCCGGCCTTGGCCCGCTCGACCATGTGGCGGCAGGCCTCGCGCAGGGTGAAGAAGACGCCGTCCAGATTGACCGACAGCACCTTGCGATAGGTCTCGGTCTTCATCTCGACGAACGAGGGCGAGCCATAGCCGATGCCGGCGTTGGCGAAGACGCTGTCGACCCGGCCCATGGCGGCCACCGCCTCCTCCATGCCCTCGCGGACCTGGGCCTCGTCGGAGACGTCGACGGTCTGGGCCTTCACCCGGACGCCGAGGTTGGTCAGTTCGGTCTCGGCGGCGAGGTTGCGCTCGGGGTTCGAGCCCCAGATCACGATGTCGGCCCCGGCCTGGGCCATCGCCTTGGCCATGCCCAGGCCGATGCCGCGATTGCCGCCGGTGACCAGGGCGACCTTGCCCGACAGATTGAACGGCGCGTAGGCCATGGCGAACCTCCCCTTCTCGAAACGCTTGTTTGAGCGAAGGAGAGGGGCTGACGTTACGTTGGTCAAGAGCCCCAGAAGTGGAAGGCCTGCCAGCCGTCGCGGATCGCCGGCCGCGAGACGCCCAGAAGATCGGTGATCGTCAGGGCCAGGCTGAAGATGAAGCCGCTGACGCCGGGGACCCAGAAGATCAGGGCGAACAGGATCAGGAAGCCGATCCGTTCGATCTTGACCATCCGGTCGCGCACGCCGCCCGGCAGGAACGGCCGGATGACGCCGTAGCCGTCCAGGCCCGGGATCGGCAGCAGGTTCAGCACCAGGGCGCTGGCCTGCAGGAAGGCCAGCATCGCCAGGGCGTTGCGCAGCGGGGTCGAGACCACAAACGGCAGCGCCGCCGCCAGTACGATCAGCACCAGCAAGGTTCCCAGCGGTCCCGCCAGCGAGGCCAGCGACCGCCAGCCCCGGGACCGCATCAGGTCCTCGCGCAGATAGACCGCGCCGCCGGGAAAGCCGATGCCGCCCAGGGCCAGGGCGATCAGCGGAAAGACGATCGTGGTGACGAGGTCGGAATATTTCAGCGGGTCGAGGGTCAGGTAGCCCTTCTCGACGATGGTCGTGTCGCCGGCCTTGTGGGCGACGAAGGCGTGGCCGAACTCGTGGACGCCGACGCTGAGGACCCAGGTCGCGGCGACGAAGGCGAAGGTGAAGACGCCCGCCGGCGGCAGCTGGGCGGTCACCGCCCAGCCCAGCCCCACGCAGGCGGCGATCAGGATCAGGGCGTTGGGGCTGATCGGGGCGCGCGGCGCGCGGGCTTCGATGACGGTCATGAGCGCGATGTTGGCCGGCTAGAGCGGAAGCGCAAGCGCCGAACCAAACCGCTCGTACGTCTCGGCGATCACTCGCCGGGTCTCGTCCCATTCGACCAGCGCCATGGCCTCGTCATAGCCGACGAACCTGGCGTCGGCCGCGTCGTCGCCGGCCACGGGCTCACCCGAAGTCCAGCGCGCGGCGTAGTCGATCATCACGTAGTGCCGGGAAATCTCGCCGCCCGGCCGCGCCGGGAAGACGCCGTCGACCACGTCGATCAGGCCCAGCAGCGTCGCGTCGACGCTCGTCTCTTCCTTCAGCTCGCGCAGGGCGGCGGCCTCCAGCGTCTCGCCCCATTCCAGGCGGCCGCCCGGCAGGCTCCACTGGTTCAGCCTAGGCGGCTTGCCGCGCCGGATCAGCAGGACCTCGGCGCCGCGCAGGCAGACGACACCGACGGTCGGAACGGGATGATTCACGGGAAACCGACCTTCAGATCGACGCTGGAGCGCTGACCGATACAGCCTCCGCACTCGGTCAGCCAGGCCTCCGCCGCCGTCCGACCGCGCTCCTTGAGGTCGCTCAGGAAGCTCCATTCGGTGTTGAACTTGGTCGACAGCGACAGATCCGCCAACGGCTTGTCGGCGGTGATGGCGTGGACCAGCATCCGGCGATAGCGGCCCCGGGCGTTGTCCTTCAGCAGGCCCTCGTCCAGCAGCTTCTGCACGAAGCCGATGGCCCGCAGTTCCGAGGCCAGCGAGGCGTTGAAGGTGATCTCGTTCAGCCGGTCCATGATCTCGCCCGGCGTCTTGGGCGTCTCCTCGCGGACGAAGGGGTTGAGGCTGACGATCAGGATGTCGTCGGGGGTGTCGTCGTAGAACAGCGGCCACAGCGGCGGATTGGCCAGGAAGCCGCCGTCCCAATAGGGCTCGCCGTCGATCTCCACGGCCTGGAAGACCTGCGGCAGGCAGGCGCTGGCCATGATGTGGCGGGCGGTCAGCTCGGTCTCGCGGAAGATCGCCGCCTTGCTGGTCCGCACCGCCGTGGCGGAAATATAGAGCTTCAGCGGGCTCTTCTCGCGGATCTGGCTGAAGGTGATCTCGGCCTCCAGCGTGTCGTGCAGCGGGTTCAGGTTGAACGGGTTGAACTCGTAGGGGCTGAACGACAGCGCCAAGGTCTCGGCCATCCGCCAGCCGGGCGTGTTCTTGATCCAGTCGGCCCCGCCACTGAACGCGCTGGTCCAGATCGAGGTGTCGCCGAAGACGTTGCGGCCGCCCTGGCGATTGACCTGCCGCCAGAACGAGTCGAGCCGCTTGCGGGCCCCAGCCTTGCCGTCGTCGATCAGGCCCTGGGCCAGGCAGACCGCGTTCATCGCCCCGGCCGAGGCGGCGGTGACGGCCTTGATCTCGAGGTCTTCCTCCTCGAGCAGGCGATCGAGAATGCCCCATTCGAACGCCCCGTGGGCGCCGCCGCCCTGCAGGGCGAGGCTCAGGGTCTTGGGACCGGACGGCTTTTTCTTGAACGGTGGAATGGGCATGCGAACTCCCGAAGGGCTGCCCCGAGCATTTCCGTTGGAGCGGCTTCCTCCGGTGACGCTATTGCGCGACCCAGCCGCCGTCGACCTGGAAGGCCGCGCCGTTGGCCGAGGCGCCCGCATCCGAGACCAGATAGAGCAGCATGCCCGTCAGTTGGTCGAAGGTGACGAACTGCTTGGTCGGCTGGGCGGCCAGGATGACGTCCTTCATCACCGCCTCTTCCGAGATGCCGCGGGCCTTGGCCTGGTCGACGATCTGGGCCTCGACCAGCGGGGTCTTCACGAAGCCCGGGCAGATGGCGTTGCAGGTGATGCCGTGGGTGGCGACCTCGAGGGCGACGGTCTTGGTCAGGCCCATGATCCCGTGCTTGGCGGCGACATAGGCCGCCTTGAACGGCGAGGCGATCAGCGCGTGGGCCGAGGCGATGTTGACGATCCGCCCGCGCCCCTGCTCCTTCATGATCGGCACCGCCGCCTTGGTGGCGTGGAAGGCCGAGGACAGGTTGATGGCGATGATCAGGTCCCACTTGTCGTCGGGAAAATCCTCGATCGGGGCCACGTGCTGGACGCCGGCGTTGTTGACCAGGATGTCCAGCTCGCCGAACTCGGCCTTGGCGGCGCGGACCATGTCGGCGATCTCGATCGGCTTGGTCATGTCGGCGCCGTGATAGAGCACCTCGACACCGTGCCGCTCGGCCATCTCGGCCCGGGCCCGCTCGATGGCGTTCATCTCGCCCAGGCCGTTCATGACGATGTTGACGCCCTGGGCCGCGAGACCGTCGGCGAGCGCGTGGCCGATGCCGCTGGTCGAACCGGTGACGATGGCGACCTGCCCCTGCAAACCGAAATCGACGGCCATGCGAACGCTCCTGGATGACGCCCCAATGATGTTGCGACGCAACATATAGCTCGCCACTGCGAGAGGCGAGCGCTTATTAAATTCACCAGTAGATGAATTCAGGGCTGTGGGCGAGCGAAAACCCAGTCGGCCTCGGTCGAGAGCGACGGCTGGAATCGGTAGCCGTCCAGGTCGAAGCCCTTCAGCCCCTCGGCGCGGTCGACGCGGTTGTCGATGGCGTAACGGGCCATGCGGCCCCGAGCCTTCTTGGCGAAGAAGCCCAGCACGCGCAGTTCGTTGCCCTTCTCTTCCTTGAAGTGGCAGGTGACGACCGGCAGCTTCAGCGCCTTGGCGTCGACGGCGCCGAAATATTCCTGGCTGGCCAGGTTCACCAGGGTGGGATCCGTATGCCCCTCGGCGGCGGCGTTCAGGGTCTTGGAGATCGTCTCGCCCCAATAGTCGTAAAGATTATGGCCGCGCTTGGTCTTCAGGCGCGTGCCCATCTCCAGGCGATAGGGCTGCAGGGCGTCGAACGGACGCAGCACGCCGTACAGACCCGACAGGATCCGCAGGTGGTCCTGGGTCCACTCCAGGGCGGGACGGTCCAGCTCGCGCGCGGCGAGGCCCGCATAGACGTCGCCATTGAAGGCGATCACGGCCTGCAGGCCCTCTTCCAGCTCGGAGTCGAAGGCCTGGAACCGCTCGCGGTTCAGCTTGGCCAGGGCGTCGGAGATATGCATCAGGCGTTTGAGGTCGGCGGCCGTCAGCTTGCGCGTGACCTTGGCCAGCTCGACGATCTGGGCCTTGAGCTCAGGCGTCGTCAGAGGCAGGGCCTGGGCGGGCGCGGTGAAGTCCAGCGACTTGGCGGGCGAGATGACCATCAGCATGAGCGGGGAGATAGAGGCTTAAGCGCGACGGCGCCAGCTATGTCATTCCCCGGAATCGACACGTCGCCGCATGTCCCTATGGGCGGCCAAGATCAGGTCAGCCAACGCCGCCTCGGCCACCGGCCGCCCCCAGTGGATCTTCACGTGCCGCATGCGCTTGCCGCCGCCTTCCAGCAGGCCCGCGGGATCCTCCAGCGCCGCGCCCTCGTAGAAGCCGACGCTCACGTGCGCCTTGAAGGCGTCGACATAGGCGAAGGCGACGTCCTCGACACAGGCGGTCGGATGGCCATCGTGCATCAGCTCGCGGACGTCGGGGCCGCTCTCACGGAGGCGCTCGAACCAGGACCGAGCGACCTGGCGCAGGGGGTCGTCCCCGGACAACCAGGCCTGGACCTCGGCGTCGCGCCGCACGGCGCTGGGAAACCTGAACAGCGTGCTCACGCCGCCAGATTGGCGCCTTGGCCGAGGAAGTCGAGGGGATACCCGACGGCTGAGCCTCGACCCCGGCGCGCGGCGAGGCTATCAGCGGCGCATGACCCAATCGCTCGGCCTCGCCGCCGCCCTCGCCTGGCCCGTCCCGATGATCGTGGCCCTGTTCCTGGTCGCGCGGGACCGGACGCTGAAGTACCGCATCCTCTGGGCCGTGGTCTGCTTCGTCGGCATCGGGGCGCTGTGGGTGCAGCAGTCGACCGGCCGTTGGGGCTTCATCCCGGTGGCGATCAACCTTCTGGGGCCAGGCTCGCAGCCAGGGTTCTACAAGGCGACCTTCCCGGCCGGCGCCGTCGCCGTGCTGATCCTGCTGTGGCTGCGCGCCCGCAAGCGCGCGAGCCTCTAGACCAGAGCCCTCAGAACAGGATCCGGGGGTTCATGATCCGCTTGGGATCCAGCGCCCCGCGGATCGCCCGCAGGGCGGCGACCTCGATCGGATCCTTGTAGGTCAGGGCCTCGGCCGTCTTCATCGCGCCCAGGCCGTGCTCGGCGCTGATCGAGCCCGAGAAGGTCGCGGTGATGTCGTGGACGATCTTGGCGCCCGCCTCACGCAGGGCGTCGTGGGCGTCGTCGTCGGCGCCCGGAGCCCTCAGCACGTCATAGTGGACATTGCCGTCGCCGACATGGCCGAAGGCGACGATGCGCGTTCCGGGAAAAGCCTTCTCGATCGCGGCGTTGGCCTGGCCGATGAAGTCGGGAATCTTGGAGACCGGCACCGAGATGTCGTGCTTCCACACCGCGCCTTCCGGCTTCTGGCCCGCCGAGTGCCCCTCGCGGATGTGCCAGAAGGCCTTCATCTGGGTTTCGGTCTGGGCCACGGCCGCGTCGGCGATCAGGCCGCGCTCCAGGGCGCCGGTCAGCAGCCTTTCGAGGGCCGCCTCGGCCGCGCCGGGCTCGCCGCTGGCGATCTCGATCAGCACGTACCAGGGATGCTCGGTCGGCAGCGGGTCGCGCAGGCCCGGCACGTTGCGGACCGTCAGGGCGAAGCCCAGCCGGCCCATCAGCTCGAAAGCCTCGACCGCGCCGCCCGTCTCGTCCTTGGCCCGGGCCAGCAGCTGGATGGCGTCGGCCGGCGAGCCCAGGCCGACGATCGCCACCGCCCGCGAGGCCAGGGGCGCGTGCAGCTTCAACGAGGCGGCGGTGACGACGCCCAGCGTGCCCTCGGCCCCGATCAGCAGCTGCTTGAGGTCGTAGCCGGTGTTGTCCTTGCGCAGGCGCTTGAGGCCCTTCCAGATCTCGCCGTTGGGCAGGACGGCCTCGATCCCCAGCACCTGCTCGCGCATCATGCCGTAGCGCAGGACGGCCGTGCCGCCGGCGTTGGTCGAGATCAGCCCGCCGATCGTGCACGAGCCTTCCGAGGCCACGCCCACCGTGAAGCGGCGACCGACCTTGGCCGCCTGCTGGTGGGCCTCGTACAGGGTGACGCCGGCCTCCAGCACCATGGCGTCGTCGATCGGGTCGACGTCGCGGATCGCCGTCAGCTTCTGGGTCGACAGCAGGATCTCGCCGTGCGGGATCTGGCCGGCGACCAGGCCGGTGTTGCCGCCTTGCGGCGTGATCGCCACGCCCTCGGCCGCGCAGATCCCCACCACGGCGGCGACCTCGGCGGTCGTGCGCGGGGTGACCAGCAGCGGCGTCTCGCCCGTCCAGCGGCCGCGCCACTCGACCAGCTTGGGCGCGATCACGTCGGGATCCTGACTCCACCCGCCCTCGCCGAGCACGGCCTTCAAGCGGGAGACGACATCGGCGGGAACGGGCTTGGTCATGGTGGGATCATACCCCTGGAAAGTCAGCCGATGAAGCCCGCCGCGCGGCGCAGGCGGTCGTTGATCGCCTCGCCCAGGCCGTCTTCCGGGATGGGCGCGACGGCGATGGCCGAGGGCTTGGTGCGGTCGGCGGCGCGCAGGAACGAGAACAGATTGGCCGCGGCCTCGGCCAGATCGCCGGTCGGGCTGAGATTGAAGATCCCCTCCCCGCTGGCGCCGCCGCCGAACGCCAGATAGGCCTCGCCCGCCTCGGGCGCCTTGGCGTTGATCCGCACCGGGGCGTCGGGGGCGTAGTGCAGGGCCAGACGGCCCGGCGAACGCTTGGCGTCATCGTCGGCCTCGGCCAGCGGGCCGACGATCTGCTGCAGCTGCACGCGGGTGACGGCGCCCGGACGCAGCAGACGCGGCTGGCC
This sequence comes from Caulobacter segnis, assembly GCF_019931575.1. Taxonomy (NCBI): domain Bacteria; kingdom Pseudomonadati; phylum Pseudomonadota; class Alphaproteobacteria; order Caulobacterales; family Caulobacteraceae; genus Caulobacter; species Caulobacter segnis. The sequence continues at coordinate 4,752,724 of NZ_CP082923.1, forward strand.
CTCCAGCACCGAGACGACCGTGGACTCCAGGCCGACGGCGCAGGGTCCGCCATCCAGCGCGGCGGCGGCCTTGTCGCCGGTCTCGGCCACGGCGTCGGCGAAGGTGGTGGGGCTGGGCCGGCCCGAGCGGTTGGCCGAGGGGGCCACGACCGCGCCGCCGAACGCCTCCAGCACCGCGTGCGAGATCGGATGACCCGGCACGCGGATGGCCACGGTGTCCAGGCCCGCGCGGGCCAGGTCGCAGACCGCGCTCGTATCCTTGATCGGCGCGACGATGGTCAGAGGGCCCGGCCAGAATTCGCGGGCCAGGGCGTAGGCGCGATCGTCGAGATCGGCGATCCGGGCGGCGGTCTCCAGGTCGGCGACGTGGGCGATCAGCGGGTTGAAGCGTGGTCGGCCCTTGGCCTCGAAGATCGCCGCCACGGCCGCCGGATTCGAGGCGTCGGCCCCAAGCCCGTAGACCGTCTCGGTCGGCAGCAGCACCAGCCCGCCGGCGCGCAGCGCGTCGGCGGCCTTGGCTATTTCGTCTTGGCGGTCAGCGCGAAGCTCACCGTCACCTTCGCCGCGATTTCGTCCGTCGACGCCCATTCGCCCTGTCCAACTCCGAACGTCGTCCGGTCCAGGGTGGTTACACCGCGCGCGGTCGCCGTGTCGCCGTCGATCTTCAGGGTGAAGGGCAGGCTGAGCGGCTTTTTCACGCCGCGCAGGTCCAGGGTCCCGTCGGCGACGTACTTGTTCTCACCGGTCTTGCGGAACTTGCTCGCGGCGAAGACGGCCTTGGGATGCGCGGCGGTGTCGAAGAAGTCGCCGCTGGGCAGGCTTTCGTCGCGCTGGGCGTCGCCGGTGGCGGCCGAGGCCATGTCGATGGTCACCGTGACCTTGGAGCGGTCCAGGGCCTGCGGCGAGAACAGGATGTCGGCCTTCCAGGTCTTGAACTGACCCTCGATGGCGCTGCCCGACCAGGTGGCGGTGAAGCCCAGGGACGCGCCCTTCTGGACGGTCCAAGCGACGGGATCCTTCAGGGCCGCTTCCGGAGCGGCCTCGGCGGCGGCGGGCGCGGCGGCGGTCGGCGTCTCGGCGGTTGCGGCCGGCGGCGAGGCGGCGGGGGCCTCGACCGGCGCGGGCTCGGGCGTCGCGGGGGCGGTGGGCGCGGCCGCCTTGACGGCCGGCATGTAGAGATAGCCGGCGGCGATCACCGCGATCAGGCCGGCGGCGGCCAGCCAGGCGCGCGGCTCCTTGATCCCCGGCTTGGCGCCTGGCGCCATGTTCCCGAACACCTCGTCCTTATCGAGGATCTGGTGCTTGGCCACCGCGCCCAGGTGCAGGACCAGAAGCAGGTAGGTCAGCTTGACCAGCACGCCGTGGCCGATCTCGCCGATCTCGTGCCAGACATGCTTGGGCGCGGCGGCCAACTCGGGCAGGCCCGGGATGTGCGGCCACGGGATCGCGCCGAACAGCAGGGTCGGGATCGGCACGCGGCTGGTCGAGACCAGGATCCAGCCCGTCAGCGGCAGGCCGATCATGATCACATAGAAGCCGATGTGCACCAGCTTGGACGCCGCCTGCTCCCACTTCGGTTGCCCCTCGAGCGCGGCCGGCGGCTTGTTGAACAGCCGCCAGGCCAGCCGCAAAAGGCTGAGCAGCAGGATGGTGATGCCGATCGACTTGTGCAGCTGGAACAGGGCGTAGGTGGTCGGCCCCTTGGGACCGTCCCCCATCCGCCAGCCCAGGATGATCTGGAAGATGATGGCCGCGGCGATCAGCCAGTGAATGACGATCGCCACCGTCGTGTAACGCGTACGGCTCGCGGCCATGGACATCTCCCAGACTTCCTAGATCAAGCTTGGCTTACTTCTTTTCGAACTCGACCTCGATGTTCAAGGTCACGTCGTCGCCGATCAGCGGGACATACTTACCCACGCCGAAGTCCGAGCGTTTGATCGTTGTCACGGCCGAGAAGCCCGTGCGCGTCTGCAGAGGGTTCATCCCCGAGCCGACGCCGTTGAAGGTGACGTCCAGGACGACCGGCTTGGTCACGCCATGGAAGGTCAGGTCGCCGGTCACCGAGCCGTGCTGGCCGTCGCCGACATTGATCGCCGTCGAGACGAAGGTGATGGTCGGGTACTTGGCCGCTTCCAGCCAGCCGTCACCGACCAGCTCCTTGCTGAACTTCAGGCCGAAGGCGTCGGCGCCAGTGGCGGTGTCCAGCGAGCCCGGATCGACCGTGACGTTGATCTTCGAGGCTTCCGGAGCCTTGGGATCATAGGTGAAGTCGGCGTCCAGCTTGGTGAAGCGCAGGGTGTAGTTCGAGAAGCCCATGTGCTTGAGCTTGGCGGTCAGCACCGCGTGGGTCTTGTCGAGCACATAGTGACCGGCGGGCAGGTCGGCCGGCTTGGTCGAGGTCACGCCCGGCGCGGCCAGCGCGGCGGGGGCCGTGAAGAGGGCCACGGCGAGGGCGGCATAGGCGTAGGGACGGATCATCGGGGGAGAGCTCCTAAAACTAGAACAGCACTAGTTACGGTTCCCCGACTTAGGCACTCCAGCACGGCTTTGAAGGGCCAGCCGATCACGAGACCGTGATCCTGCACATAAAGCTGTGGCCGACTTGGTGACGCCGCGTCACCCCGCCTAAAGAGTGGCCGAGATTTTTGGAGTTCCCCGGCCATGACCTACCGCGCCCCCGTCCGCGACCTCGCCTTCTCTCTGCGTCATGCGGCGGATTTCGGGCGGCTGGCCGACGCCTTCCCCGAGGCCGACGCCGACACGGTGGCGGCGGTGCTGGAGGCGGCGGGCGCGTTCGCCGCCGACGTGCTGGCCCCGCTGAACCGCCAGGGCGACCTGGTCGGCGCCCGGCTGGAAAACGGCGTGGTGCGCAGCGCTCCGGGGTTCGCCGACGCCTACAAGCAGTTCGCCGAGGGCGGCTGGGCCAGTCTCGCCGCGTCGCCGGAACATGGCGGCCAGGGTCTGCCCAAGACGCTGGAGGTGGCGGTGCTGGAGATGGTCCAGGCGGCCAACATGGCCTTCGGCCTCTGCCCCATGCTGAGCCTGGGCGCGATCGAGGCGCTGGAGCACCACGGCGACGACCGCCAGAAGGCCCTCTATCTGCCGAAGTTGGTCTCGGGCGAGTGGACCGGCACCATGAACCTGACCGAACCCCAGGCCGGCTCGGACCTGGCGGCCCTGACCACGGTGGCCACGCCGGATGGCCAGGGCGGCTGGAAGATCACCGGCCAGAAGATCTTCATCACCTGGGGCGACCACGACGCGGCCGACAACATCGTCCACCTGGTCCTCGCCCGCACCCCCGACGCGCCTCCCGGGGTGAAGGGGATCTCGCTGTTCCTGGCCCCGAAGGTGCTGGTGGGCGCGGACGGCTCGCTGGGCGAGCACAACGCCCTGCGGGTCGGCGGGCTGGAGCACAAGCTGGGCATCCACGGCTCGCCCACCTGCGTGATGCTGTTCGAGGGCGCCAAGGCCGAGCTGGTCGGCGGGCTGGGCCAGGGCCTGCCCAACATGTTCACGATGATGAACGCCGCCCGGCTGCAGGTCGGCACGCAGGGCACGGCCATCGCCGAACGCGCCTACCAGCAGGCGTTGAACTTCGCCCAGGAGCGCGTCCAGGGCCGCTCGGCCTGGACCGGCGCCAGCCCGGCCCGGATCTTCGACCATCCGGACGTGCGCCGCACACTGGTTCTGATGAAGGCCCATATCGAGGCCGCGCGCGGCATCTGCCTGTCGACCGCCGTCGCCGCCGACCTCTCGCGCGCCGCCGCCGACGAGGCGACCCGGACCAGCGCCAAGCTGCGCGAGGAACTGCTGACCCCGATCGCCAAGGCCTGGTCGACCGACGTCGGCGTCTGGGTGGCCTCCCAAGGGCTGCAGATTCACGGCGGCATGGGCTTCATCGAGGAGACCGGCGCGGCCCAGCACTATCGCGACGCCCGTATCGCCCCGATCTACGAGGGCACGAACGGCATCCAGGCCATCGATCTCGTAGGCCGCAAGCTGATGCTGGGCGAAGGCCAGGCGCTCGGCGACCTGATGGACGACATCCGCGACACGATCGAGACGCTGGTCGCCGGCGATCTCAAGGCCGTTGGCCTGCGCCTGGAGGCGGCCCTGGACGCTGCGGCCTCGGCCACCGCGTGGCTGATCGAGCGTCGCACCAAGTCGATGCCCGACGCCCTGTCGGGCGCCTCGGCCTATCTGAAGCTGCTGGGCGACGTGGTCGGCGGCTGGATGCTGGCCAAGGGCGCCCTGGCCGCCGCGGGCGAAACCGATACGGCCTGGGCCGAGAGCAAGCGGGCCCTGGCCCGGGTGTTCGCCGAAGCGGTGCTGGCCCAGGTCCCGGGCGCGGCGGCGGGGGTGATGATCGGGGCCGAGGACTTCGCGGCGATGACGCCGGACGTGCTGGGGGCCTGACGCGAAAGCGCCCGTCCGCAGGGACGGGCGCCGCCACGCGATCGCTAGAGTCCTAAGCCTTGAAGAAGGCCAGGAGGTCGGCGTTGATGATGTCGGCGTGGGTGGTGGCCATGCCGTGGGGCAGGCCCGGATAGGTCTTCAGCGTACCCTTCTTGAGCAGCTTGATGCCGATCAGGGCGCTGTCGGCGATCGGGACGATCTGGTCGTCCTCGCCGTGCATCAGGAAAACCGGGACGTCGACGGTCTTCAGGTCGTCGGTGAAGTCGGTCTCGGAGAAGGCCTTGATGCAGTCGTAGTGGGCCTTGGCCCCGCCCTGCATGCCCTGGCGCCACCAGTTCTCGACGACGGCGGGGCTGACCTTCGCGCCGGGACGGTTGAAGCCGTAGAACGGACCGGCGGCCACGTCGTGGAAGAACTGGGCGCGGTTGGCGACCAGCGAGGCGCGGAAGCCGTCGAACACCTCGATCGGCAGGCCGCCGGGGTTCTTGTCGGACTTGACCATGATCGGCGGCACCGCGCCGATCAGCACGACCTTGGCCACGCGGCCGGGCTTGGCGCGCGCCGCGTAGTGGATCGCCTCGCCGCCGCCGGTCGAGTGGCCGACGTGGAAGGCGTTCTTCAGGTCCAGGTGGTCGGCCAGGGCGATGACGTCGGCGGCGTAGGTGTCCATCTCGTTGCCGGTGTCGGTCTGGGTCGAGCGGCCGTGACCGCGACGGTCATGGGCGATGACGCGAAAGCCCTGCAGGCGGAAGAACATCATCTGAGCGTCCCAGTCGTCGGCGCTCAGCGGCCAGCCGTGGTGGAACACGATCGGCTGGGCGTCCTTGGGGCCCCAGTCCTTGTAGAAGATCTGCACGCCGTCCTGGGTGGTGACGAAGCCGCTTTCGGCGCGATCCTTGCCGGCGGCCTTGGCGGGGGTGGCGGCCTTCGGGGTCGCGGCCTGGGCGGAAGCGCCCAGCGAGGCGGCGGCGGCGAGACCGAAGCCGGCGGTCATCACGCCGCGGCGAGAAGCTTGGTTCGACTGGCTCATGATCATCCCTCATTTCCTTGTCCGCGATAATCGTTATCGCGATAACGAAATAGCTAAACCCGAACCGAGGGCCTGTCCAGCATTTTATTTATCGCGATATCCTTTTTCGTGGTAAGAAAGAGTCAGTAGCGAATGGAGACGCCGCCGATGCGCCCCTTGGATCAGCAGATCTGCTTCACCCTGTACGCCACCAGCATGGCGATCACGCGCGCCTACAAGCCCCTGCTCGACGAGCTGGGCCTGACCTATCCGCAGTATCTGGTGCTGAGCGCGCTGGGCGAGAACGACGGTCTCACCATCGGCGGCGTCGCCGCGCGGCTGGACCTGGAGTCCAGCACCGTGACGCCGCTGGTCAAGCGCCTGGAGGCCGCCGGCCTGGTGGAACGCCGGCGCGGGCTGGAGGACGAGCGCAAGGTCGAGGTGACGATGACCAAGGCCGGCGCCGCCCTGCTGGAGCGCTCGGCCTGCCTGGGCGACCTGATGCTGGACCGGTCCGGCATGGACGGCGAGGCGCTGGAGGCGCTGAACCAGAAGATCCTGGCCCTGCGCGGATCGATCGTCGGGAAGTAGGCGGCGAGGCCGCGAAAATCCTCTTCCTACCGGGAGAGGTGTCGGTCCTAAGGGACGACGGAGAGGGAAGACGCAGGCTCGGCCACGCTTCCCCCTCCGGTCACTTCGCGACCACCTCCCCCGCCAGGGGGAGGATCAAGATCCTACAGCTGCTCCAGCAGGTACTCGGCCGACGAGACCTTGAACTGGCCGGCTTCCTCGACGTTCAGCTGGGTCACGACGCCGTCCTTGGCGATCAGCGAGTAGCGCTGCGAGCGCGGGCCCATGCCGAACTTCGACCCGTCGAAGTCCAGGCCGATGGCGCGGGTGAAGTCGCCGTTGCCGTCGGCCAGCAGCAGGACCTCGCCGTCGATGCCCTGGTCCTTGCCCCAGGCCTTCATCACGAAGACGTCGTTGACCGAGACACAGGCGATCGTATCGACGCCCTTGGCCTTCAGCTCGGCGGCCTTCTCCTTGAAGCCCGGCAGGTGCTTGGCCGAGCAGGTGGGGGTGAAGGCGCCAGGAACGGCGAACAGGGCGACGGTCTTGCCCTTGAAGATATCGTCGCTGGTGATCGGCGCCGGCCCTTCGGCCGTGCTGGTCATGAAAGTCGCCGCGGGCAGCGTGTCGCCAACCTTGATCGCCATGGGCCGTGTTTCCTCGTGTGTGCGATTGAATTGCGACTGATCGAATATCCCTCGGCGAGCCGGCCGCCAAGCACGCTTTGATGCGTTGTACGACTTGAAACCGTCACATCGAAAGCCAATGCTCGACCCATGGCCAGCTCCATCGAAGACGACGACCTTCCTGGCGACGAAGACGCCGAGTTCCTGACCGGGCGCCTGCTGGTGGCCATGCCCGGCATCGACGACCCGCGCTTCGAGCGGACGGTGCTGTATCTCTGCGCCCATGACGAGGAGCAGGCCATGGGCCTGGCCGTGAACCGCCCGGTCGACGGCCTGACGGTGTTCGAACTCCTGGAGCGGCTGGGCGTGAAATCCGACATCCAGGCGCCCAGCGACCTCGTCCTGCTGGGCGGGCCGATCGAGCGCGAGCGGGGCTTCGTCCTGCACACCGACGACTTCAACTCGCCGGACTCGACCCTGCCGGTGGCCGACGGCGTCGGCCTGACCGCCACCCGCGACGTGCTGGACGCCATGGCCAGCCCCCTCAAGCGCCCGCGCAAGGCCGTCCTGGCCCTGGGCTACGCCGGCTGGGGCCCGGGACAGCTGGAGCAGGAGCTGCGCGACAACATCTGGCTGATCTGCGACGCCGACGAAGGTCTGCTGTTCGACGAGGATCACGAGCACAAGTGGACCCGGGCGCTGGCGAAGCTGGGGGTCACGGCGGATCACCTGTCGGCGACCGCCGGGCGGGCTTAGCCCCTTGGCCTAGCCTCGCGCCTTCACCGGCGCGGCGCCGTCGACATAGGCCTCGTTCAGATAGACCTCGGCTTCCTGCGGCGACAGGGCCGGCGCGTAGCCGAAGCCCTGGCCGTAGTCGCAGCCCAGGGTCTGCAGGAGGCGGGCCATTTCGGCGTTCTCGACCCCCTCGGCGACGACTTCCAGGTCCAGGTCCTGGCCCAGCTTGACGACCGAGCGGACGATCTTGGCCGAGCCGGCGTTGGAGCCCATGGTGCGGACGAAGTAGCGGTCGATCTTCAGCGTGTCGAACGGCAGGCGCGTCAGGTACGACAGCGACGAGAAGCCGGTGCCGAAGTCGTCCAGCGCCAGGCCGGCGCCGGCCTCGCGCAGGGTGCGCAGGATCACGGCGGCCCGCTCGGGGTCGCGCATGATGTCGCTCTCGGTGACTTCCAGCTTCAGGGCGCCGCGCGGCAGGCGGTTGACGCGCAGGGTCTCGGCCACGTCGGCCACCAGGCCAGGGCGGTCGATCTCGCCGGTCGATAGGTTGACGCTGACGGTCAGGGCGCCCATCGCCGGGTGGGCGTCGCGCCAGGTGGCCAGCTGCTTGGCCGAGGTGTGCATCATGTGCGCCCCCAGCTCGCTCATCAGCCCCATCTCTTCGATCAGCGGCAGGAACTCGTCGGGCGGCAGCATGCCCCGGCGCGGGTGGATCCAGCGGGCCAGGGCCTCGAAGCCCGACAGCGCGCCGGTCGACAGGCGCACGACGGGCTGGAAATACGGAGTGATCTCGCCACGGCCGATGGCGCCGCGCAGGTCGGCCTCCAGCGCCAGGCGCGAAAGTCCGTCGGTCTCCATCGAGCGGCCATAGGCGGCGGCTCCGCCGCGACCGGCGGCGGACGCGGCCTCGACGGCCAATTCGGCGCGGCGCAGCAGCTCGGCCGCGTCGGGCGCGTCGAGCCCGCCTTCGGCCGAAACCGCGCCGATCGACAGGGTCGGGTGGATGTCGAAGCCGGCCACGCGCAGCGGCTGCTCCAGGGCCGAGCGCAGCACCTCGGCCGGCTCGTAGCCCTTGGGCTCGCACAGCACGGCGAACTCGTCCTCGCCAATGCGGCCCATCACGGCCTCGGCCGGGAAGGCGGCGGCCAGGCGCGAGCCGAGGGCGGCCAGCACCAGGTCGGCGCGCTCGTGGCCCAGGGCCTCGTTCAGGCGACGCAGGCGATCCAGGTCGGCCACGACCAGTTCGTGCACGCCGTTCTGACGCAGGCGCTCGCGGGCGCGGGCGATGAAGCCGCGACGGTCCAGGAGACCGGTCAGCTCGCAACGTCCGGACGCGGTGAATTTCGTTTCGGGCGCGACAACGCCGGCGGCGCGGACGCCCTCCTCCAGCCAGACGCCGCGCCAGAGGCAGATGTCGCCGCCGCGCACGCGGAAGCGGGCGATGACTTCCGAACCCGGCTCGCGAGTCTTGAGGACTTCCTCGGCCTGGGCGCGATCCTGCGGCAGGGCCAGGGCCCGGAAGGCGGCGGACGAGCACTCCGGGGCCAGCGGGCCCAGGCCCAGGGCGCGCGCCGCGCCGTTCAGGCGCAGGCGGTCGGCTTCGGGCTCCCAGATCCACAGGGCGACGTCGGCCCCGCCCAGCGCTTCAAGCGTGGCCGTGGTGTCCCAGATCCGTCGCTCACCCGTACGAAAAGACATGCCCGTCCCAAACTCGTCGGCGGCAGTCCCCAGCGCTTACTCGGGCGCGACCATGCCGAACAGACGATGATCTCGCCAACCGCCGTTAATTTTCAAATAAGCGGGCGCGTATCCTTCCTCCAAAAACCCGCATTTCAGCAAAAGCGCGGCCGAGGCCTGGTTTTCGGGCATGCAGGCGGCTTCAAGTCTGTGGAGGCCCAGACCCTTGAAAGCAAAGCGGATCACCACCTCGACCGCGTCGCGCATGTGGCCCTGACGCGTGAACGGCTGGCCGATCCAGTAGCCGACCGAGCCGGTCTGAGCGACGCCACGTCGCACGTGGAAAAGCCGCACGGCGCCGACCAGGGCGTCGTCGGCCCGGCGGAAGATGAAGAACGGATAGGCCTCGCCCAGCTCCAGCTCGCGGGCATAGGCCGACAGGCGGGCGCGGAAGGCCGCGCGGGTCAGGTCATGCTCGGGCCAGGTCGGCTCCCAGGGCTCCAGGAACGGGCGGGACTTGGCGCGCAGGGTCGCCCAGGCGCGATGGTCGCCGGGACGCGGAGGCCTCAGATAGACCTCACGTCCCTCCAGGCGCAGGCGGGGACGCGGCTTCAGGAACGGCAGCAGGACGGACACGGACGAAGCTCTGAATCGATCACGGCCGCACCTTCCGCTGTCACGCCGCCTGGAACAACGCCTTGGAGAACGCCTCGCCGGCCTTCAGCGCCGACTTGGCCCCGAGGACGGCGGTGGCGGCCTGGCCGCTCAGAAGCCGCTGGCCCAGGCGCGCGACGTCGGCGGCGGTGACCGCGTCAACCTCGGTCGCCAGCTCCGACGGCGGATAGAGACGGTCGAACAGCAGCACCTGCCCCGCGCCCTGCTCGGCCCGCGACAGCGGCTGTTCCCGGGCCATGAACATGTGGGCCTTCAGCTGGGCCTTGGCGCGGGCCAGCTCGGCCTCGTCGATGCGCTGCGCCAGCTTGGCGACTTCTTCGGCGCAGACCTTGGCGGTCTCGACCGCGTCGCCGGCCGCGCAGCCGGCATAGATGCCCAGGCCGCCATGGTCGGCGTAGGTGTCGGCATAGGCGTCGATATTGTAGGCTAGACCCCTCTTCTCGCGGGCTTCCTGGAACAGGCGCGAGGACATGCCCCCGCCCAGGGTCTCGGCGAAGATCCGCAGGGCGAAATAGTCGCCGTGACGCGAACCGCAGGCGGGCAGCATGAACACCAGATGCGCCTGTTCCAGTTTGCGGGCCTCGGCCTGGGGCCCGCCGACGAAGGCCGCGGGCGCGGGGATCTCGGCGCCGGGCGCGGCGGGCAGGTCGCCGAAGGCGCGCTCGGCGGCGGCCATCAGCTCGGCCTCGTCGACCGCGCCCGTGGCGCTGATCACCAGGCGGTCGGCGGCGTAAAGGGCCGCGCGCCAGTCCGACAGGGCCTCGACCGTGGCGGCCTCGACGGTCTTGTCGCTTCCCAGGATCGGACGGCCCACCGGGTGGTCGCCCCAGCTCGCGCGCTGGATCAGGTCGAAGACATAGTCGTCGGGCGCGTCGGCGGCCTCGGCGATCTCCTGGGCGACGACCTGCTTCTCGCGGGTCAGGTCGGCCGGATCGAGCGTGGGGCGGCGGAGCAGATCGGCGATGACGTCCATGCCAAGGCCCAGGCCGCCCTTCAGGGCGCGGACCTGGAAGCTGGTGCGCTCGTAGCCGGTGGCGGCGTTGATCGAGCCGCCCTGGTTCTCGATGACCTCGACGATGTCGCGGGCCGAGCGGCCGCCCGCGCCCTTGAACACCATGTGCTCCAGCAGATGCGACCAGCCCGACCGCGCCGGGTCCTCATAGGCCGCCCCGCGTCCCGCCACGACCGTCAGGGCCAGGGTTTCGAGGCCCGGCATCGGGTCGCAGACGACGCGGACGCCGTTGGGGAGGGTGCGGAGTGTCGTCGTCATGAGGCGCGGTATCTAGGCGCTCGCGCGGCTAGATACCAGCTTTCCCTCAGCTATTGGCCGCGAAGGTCCGCACGAAAGCCTTCACCGACGAGCCGTCGGCGGGCAGACGCTCGAACTTTTCCGGCTTCTTGGAGAGGTCCGGCGTGGCGCGCGGCGTGCTGGGCAGCAGGCCCGTGGCGGCCTGGACCGCCTCGGGGAACTTGGCCGGGTGGGCGGTCGACAGCACGACAACAGGCGTCGAGGCCGGGACGTCCACGCCCACGGCCGCGGCGAGGCCAACGGCCGTGTGCGGATCGACCACCTCGCCGGTCTCGTTCAGGGTCGACAGCATGGTCTTGGCGGTGTCGGCCTCGCTGACCGACGCGCCGCGGAACAGCTCGCGCATCCAGGCGTGGGCGCCCGGCGGGATGTCCAGCAGGCCGGTGTCGGCGAAGGCGCGGAAAGCCCGCCCCGTCTCGGTGCCGTCGCGACGGACGGCCTCGAAATAGAGCCGCTCGAAGTTGCTGGCGACCTGGATGTCCATGGCCGGGCTCTGGGTGGCGGCCACCGCGCCGCGCGAATAGCGGCCGGTCTCGATGGCGCGGGCCAGGATGTCGTTGGAATTGGTGGCGGCGGTCACCGAGTGGATCGGCAGGCCCAGCTTCTTGGCCACAAAGGCGGCGTAGGCGTCGCCGAAATTGCCGGTCGGCACCACGAAGGCCACTTCCCGCTCGGGCGCGCCCAGGGCCACGGCCGAGGTGAAGTAGTAGACGCTCTGGGCCGCGATCCGCGCCCAGTTGATCGAGTTGACGCCCGACAGGTCGACCGCGTGGCGGAACTGGTCGTCCTGGAAGGCCTGCTTGACGATGGCCTGGCAGTCGTCGAACGAGCCCAGGATCGAGACGCAGGCGACATTGGCGTCGGTGGCCGTGGTCATGAACCGGCGCTGCACCTCGCTGATGCGGCCTTCCGGGAAGAGGGCGACGATGCGGGCGTTCTTGCGGCCCCGGAACGCCTCGACGGCCGCGCCGCCGGTGTCGCCCGAGGTGGCGCAGATGATGGTCATCTTCCGCGACTGGCGCTCGAGCACGTAGTCATAGAGACGGCCCAGCAGCTGCATCGCCACGTCCTTGAACGCCAGCGTCGGGCCGTGGAACAGCTCCAGCAGGTAGCGGTTGGGCGTCAGCTGCTTGATCGGCGTGACGGCCGTATGGGCGAAGCTGGCATAGGCCTCGTCGCACATCTGGGCCAGGTCGGCGGCCGGGATGTCGTCGCCGACGAACTTGCCGACCACGGCGGCGGCCACCTCGGCATAGGGCTTGCCGGCGAAGGCGGCGATGTCCTTGGCCGTGAAGCTGGGCCACTCGGCGGGCACGTACAGGCCGCCATCGGGGGCCAGGCCGGCCAGCACCGCATCCAGGAAGCCGATGGACGCGGACTGGCCGCGGGTCGAAACGTAGCGCATCAGGGTCTCAGTCTCCGCCAGAGCATGGCGGCATAGATAAACAGCAGGGTTACGGCAAGACCGAACCACGTCAGGGCGTATTCCAGGTGCCGATTGGAAATTTCTGCCGGCAGCGGCGCGGGGGTGATTCCGGCCGGCGCGGGCGTTTCGCTTTCGGCCATCAGCACCAGCGGCGCGGGCTTGCGACCGGGGAAGCGCTTGAGAATCTCGGCGCGATCGCCGCCCAACTGCTTGATCGGGGTCAGAACGCCGACGACCCGGCGCGGCGCGTCGAAGGATCGCGGCGCCGGCGCGACCTGGCCCGTCAGGGCCGGAACGACGCCACGGTCCACCAGGATCATGTTGTAGGGGCCGGCCAGGACCGCGCAGGGGGCCTGGGCGCGCCAGACCACGTCACCGTCGCGAATGCCGTAGACCAGCGGCAGCGGCGGACCGGCGACGTCGCCGCAGTCGACGCTGACCCGGGTCCAGGCCAGGTCCTCGGGCCGCGCCTCGGCCGTGAGCACCTGGATCAGCGGCAGGGCCGGCGCGGTCTTCAGGGCCTCGATCCGCGCGAGCACACCTTCCTTCCAGTGCAGGCGCTGGACCTGCCAGGCGCCCAGGCTACAGAGGATGGCGAACGCGACGCCCGTGGCGACCGTCAGGCCGATCGGGAAGCCGGGTTTCTTGGGTTGAGGCTCAGACATCGCGGCGGCCGGCTTCCGAGGCCTTCTGGGCGATCTGGGCGGCGACCATCAGGCCCTTGGCCGGGCGCATCAGCCCAAGCGTGATGACCAGCACCGCCGGCAGCCAGACGATCAACAGGGCCCAGACCGGCCAGTTCCAGGCGAACATCGAGAACAGCGCCCCGAACGCGCAGATCGACCCGGCGATCAGGATCACGAAGGTCGCCGCCCCGTCGCCGGTCTCGAACTTGCCCAGCTCGAAGCCGCAGGCCTCGCAGGTCGGGGCGACCTTGAGGAAGCCGTCGAACAGATGGCCTTCGCCGCAGTGGGGACACAGGCCGCGCGCGCCGGCGGCGTAGGGATTGGTCTTGGTCATAAGCGCCAGGCCTTAAAACGAAAAAGGCCCGGAACGCTGGTCTGCGTTCCGGGCCCCTCGGGATCTTGCGATCTAGTGGGCCGAGGCCCCGAAGATCACGTAGATGAACGCGAACAGGAACAGCCAGACCACGTCCACGAAGTGCCAGTACCAGGCGGCCGCCTCGAAGCCGAAGTGCTGCTTGGGCGTGAAGGCGCCGTTCAGCAGCCGGATCAGGCAGACGATCAGGAAGACCGTGCCGACGAACACGTGGAAGCCGTGGAAGCCGGTGGCCAGGAAGAAGGTCGAACCATAGAGGCCCGAGTTGGCGGCGGCTTCCGAGTAGAACAGCTGCTCGTGGTTGATGTGGGCGTATTCGTAGACCTGGATGGTCGTGAACAGCGCGCCCAGCAGGATAGTCAGGATCAGGCCCCACTTGGCGCCCTTGCGGTCGCCGACCTGCAGGGCGTGGTGCGCCCAGGTGACGGTGGTGCCCGAGAGCAGCAGGGTCAGGGTGTTGACCAGCGGCAGGTGCCAGGGCGAGACGGTCTCGACGCCGGCGGGCGGCCAGGTGGCCCAGGCGGTGCGGACTTCCTCGATCGCCGACAGGGTGCGGTGATGATGGAACAGCGCCATCTCGAAGAACATCCAGAACCACGCCACGAAGAACATCACTTCCGAGGCGATGAACAGGATCATGCCGTAGCGCAGGCCGATCGAGACGACCGGGGTGTGGTCGCCGGCCTTGGCTTCCTTGGCCACGTCCGACCACCAGCCGAACATGGTGTAGAGCACACCGGCGATGCCGGCGGCGAAGATGGCCCAGTTGCCCTTCTCGATGCCGAGCACGCCGCCCTTGATCCAGCCGATCAGACCGATCGCCATGACGGTCGCGGCCATCGAGCCGACGAACGGCCAGGGGCTGGGCGGAAGGATGTGGTAGTCGTGTTTGACGGCGCCGGCCATGTTGCTGCTAACCCTTATATCCCTCTGATCCCGGTCGTGGTTTCCCCCCGCGCCGAAATCGTTGTGAAACGCTATAGCCCCCTCGACGGTGCGCCGCCAAGGGGTTCCACGATGCGCGGCGTCGCCGAAGCGGCCACTTTAGTGTTCTTGCCGTCGTCGACGGCCGGGAAGAACGTGTAGCTGAGCGTGATCTCGTTCTTGCCCTTGGTCTCGGGATCGTCCGCGAATTGGGGATCCACGAAGTAGACGACCGGGAACTCCACCGTCTGGTGGGGCTGGATCGTCTGGCTGGAGAAGCAGAAGCACTCCAGCTTCTGGAAGTACGGCCCCGCCGATTCCGGCACCACGTTGTACAGCGCCCGGCCGGTCTGCGGCTTGTCGGTGGGGTTGGTGACCTTGAAGAAGGCCAGGCCCGTATCGCCGATGCGGATGTCCTGGCTGGCCTGCATCGTCTGGAACTGCCACGGCAGCTCGCGGATGTTGGCGTCGAAGCGGATCGTGACCTTGCGGTCCAGGATCCTGGTCGGCTTGGCCTCGGCCTTGCGGACGGTGCCGTCGAAGCCCGTGGCCTGGCAGAACAGCTTGTACAGCGGCACGGCGGCATAGGCCGCGCCGACCATGCCGAAGAACGCCGCCGCGCAGATCAGGGCCACCTTGCCGTTGCGGCGGGCGGCCAGTTCCTGCGGGGTGAGTTCGCTGTCCGGTTTCTTAGTGCGGGTGCGCGACATTGCCGCCGAGCCTCACGAGGGTGACCACGAACACCAGGACGACGAACACCGCCAGGCCCAGGGCCAGGGCGATGTTGCGGCCATCGCGGGCCTTCTTAGCCGCGTCCTTGGCGGCCTTGTTGTCGACCGGTTGATTCACTTGAGCAGCTCCAGGGCGTGCACGCCCGCCACGGCCTCGCCCAGCAGGGCGGCGAACAGGGCGAAGAGATAGAGGATAGAGAAGGCGAACAGGTTGCGCGCGGCTTTCGAGCCGGCGGCCTTTTCATCCTCGGTGACGTCGTAGAGGGCGCGGTCGGCCACGCGCGGGTCGGCCGCGTCGCCGGCCTTGCTGGCGAACACCCGCCAAGCCAGGACCAGGAACACCGCCCCGCCCAGGGCCGCCACGGCCAGGTAGATCGGGCCGCCCAGGCCGGTCAGCACCGGCGACAGGCAGATCGGGATCAGCAGCAGGCTGTAGAGCAGGATCTGCTTGCGCGTCTCCTTGGCGCCCTTGACCACCGGCAGCATCGGCACGCCGGCCTTGGCGTAGTCGGTGGTGACGTACAGCGACAGCGCCCAGAAGTGAGGTGGGGTCCAGAAGAAGATGATCGCCACCATCAGCCACGCGTTCAGCGGCGCGTGGCCGGTTGCCGCGGCCCAGCCGATGGCGGGCGGCAGGGCGCCGGCCAGGCCGCCGATGACGATGTTCTGCGCCGTCCAGCGCTTGAGCCACATCGTGTAGACGACGGCGTAGAAGACGATGGTGAAGGCCAGCAGGCCGGCGGCGAACCAGTTGATGGCGAAGCCGAGGAACATCACCGAGAGCAAGGAGAGCACCACGCCCAGCGAGGCGGCTTCCTCGCCCTTGACCTTGCCGGCGGGCACCGGACGGCCGCGCGTGCGGCGCATCTGACGGTCGATGTCGGCGTCGTACCACATGTTCAGCGCGCCCGAGGCGCCGGCCCCGATGGCGATGCACAGCACCGCGATCGCGCCCAGCACGGGGTGGATCGGCGCGCGCGCGGCCAGCAGGCCGGTCAGGCCGGTGAACACCACCAGCGACATGACGCGCGGCTTCATCAGCTGGAAGTAGTCCTGCCAGCGGGCGGTCTGAGTCAGATCAGACTTTTGCGTGTCCGGCGAAACGGTGTCCGGAGTCATGGCGGCGGTCTTCGACATCGGATGTGACTGTAAACGGTCTTCAATGGGCGAAGGGCGCGGCCCAGACCCTTAAGGATCCCGACCGCGCCCCTCTTTTCGGTCCAGTGTTCGGACGACGGCGACCTAATGGTGGCTGTCTTCCTTGATCACCGGCGGTTCGCTGAACTGGTGGAACGGCGGCGGCGAGGACAGGGTCCATTCCAGCGTGGTGGCGCCTTCGCCCCACGGGTTGGCCTCGGCCTTGCGGCGACGGATCGCGGCTTCCAGCAGCACGACCAGGAAGATGCCGACGGCGGCGACCGTGATCATGTAGCCGACCGACGACCAGTAGTTCCACTTCGCGAAGGCTTCCGGATAGTCGACATAGCGACGGGGCATGCCTTGCAGGCCCAGGAAGTGCTGCGGGAAGAACACCAGGTTCACGCCGACGAACATCACCCAGAAGTGGGCCGCGCCGAGGAACTCGTTGTACTTCACGCCCCACATCTTCTCGAACCAGTAGTAGAAGCCCGCGAAGATGGCGAAGACGGCGCCCAGCGACAGCACGTAGTGGAAGTGGGCCACCACGTAGTAGGTGTCGTGCAGGCTGTAGTCGATGCCGGCGTTCGACAGGACGACGCCGGTGACGCCGCCGACCGTGAACAGGAAGATGAAGCCCATCGCCCACAGCATGGGCGTCTTGAAGCTGATCGAACCGCCCCACATCGTGGCGATCCAGCTGAAGATCTTCACGCCCGTCGGGACGGCGATGATCATCGTGGCGGCCACGAAGTAGGCGCGCAGGTTGATGCTCATGCCGACGGTGTACATGTGGTGCGCCCACACGACGAAGCCGACGAAGCCGATGGCGACCATCGCGTAGGCCATCGCCAGGTAGCCGAAGACCGGCTTCTTGGAGAAGGTCGAGACGATATGGCTGATGATGCCGAAGCCCGGCAGGATCAGGATGTACACTTCCGGGTGGCCGAAGAACCAGAACAGGTGCTGGAACATGACGGGGTCGCCGCCGGCGGCCGGGTCGAAGAAGTGGGTGCCGAAGTTACGGTCGGTCAGCAGCATGGTGATGGCGCCGGCCAGGACGGGCAGCGACAGCAGCAGTAGGAAGGCGGTGATCAGCACCGACCAGGCGAACAGCGGCATGCGGTGCAGGGTCATGCCCGGCGCGCGCATGTTGAAGATCGTGGTGATGAAGTTGATCGCGCCCAGGATCGACGAAGCGCCGGCCAGGTGGAGCGACAGGATCGCCAGGTCCATGGCCGGACCCTTGTGACCGATGGTCGACAGCGGCGGATAGATCGTCCAGCCGCCGCCGAAGCCGTGGCCCGGGCCGCCGTCGACGAACATCGAGGTGACCAGCAGGATCCAGGCGGCGACCAGCAGCCAGAACGAGATGTTGTTCATCCGCGGGAAGGCCATGTCCGGCGCGCCGATCATGATCGGCACGAACCAGTTGCCGTAGCCGCCGATCATGGCGGGCATGACCATGAAGAAGATCATGATCAGGGCGTGGGCGGTGACCACGGCGTTGAAGCCGTGCTTGCCCTTGAACAGGCCGAGCTGGGCCAGCAGGCCGTTATCGGTGAACACCTGGATGCCCGGGTGCATCAGCTCCCAGCGGATCAGGCCCGACAGGGCGCCGCCGACGATGCCCGCCATGATGGCGAACAGGATGTACAGCGTGCCGATGTCCTTGTGGTTCGTCGAGAAGAACCAGCGGGCGAAGAAGGGCGGCTTGTGGTCGGCGTCGTCGTGACCGCCGTGGCCATGAGTGTCTGCGGCGTGAGCCATCGGACTTCTATCCTACGTAGTCTTAGGCCGCCGGCGCGGCGGGAGCCGCGGCCGGAGCGGAAGCGGGGGCGGCGGCCGGAGCCGAGGCGGGGGTCGCGGCGGCTTCAGCCGGAGCGGCCGGCGCGGCGGCCGGGGCCGGCGGAGCGACCTTTTCCTTAACCCACGCGTCGAACTGGGCCTGGGTCACGACCTGGATCTCGATCGGCATGTTCGAGTGATCGACGCCGCAGAGTTCCGAGCACTGGCCGTAGTAGACGCCGGTCTTCTCGGCCTTGAACCAGGTTTCGTTCAGGCGGCCCGGGATGGCGTCGATCTTCAGGCCGAACGCCGGCAGGGCGAAGGCGTGGATCACGTCGGCGCCGGTGACCTGGACGCGGACGACCTGGCCCACCGGCACGACCATCGCCTTGTCGGCGGCCAGCAGGTACGGGACCTTCTTGGCGTCGGCCTGCTCCTTGGTGAGCGGCAGCGACACGATCTCGCTGATCTTCTGGTCGGGATACTCGTAGCCCCAGTACCACTGATAGCCCGTGGCCTTCACGGTCATGTAGGGCTTGGGCATGTTGTTGTAGTGGAACAGCAGGCGGAACGAGAAGATGGCGATGACCATCAGGATCAGGACCGGAACGACCGTCCAGATGATCTCGACCGTGGTGTTGTGGCTGAACTTGGCCGGGACCGGGTTCGCCTTCTTGTTGTAGCGGACCACGATCCAGATCAGCAGGCCCAGCACCAGCAGGGTGATGGCCGTGATGATCGGCATCAGGACCAGGTTGTGGAACTGGATCGCGTGGTGCTTCAGCTCGGAAGCGGCCGGCTGAAGGTCGATCGCCCCCGGCGTCGGCTGGCCCAGCAGATCCTCGGCGAGGGCGTTCCCCGCGAACATCACCGAAAACACCATTGAGGCGGCGAGCGCGGACGCGCCCGACATGATCCGCCGAATCCCCGAAAATTGCGCCTTCATATCCCTCACGGCCCGTTTCGGCGGCGATTTGTCCCCGATCGATTGACCTCGATCAAAGCCACGCCGCGCCGAGTCTGCGTATTACGACCCTCGATACGACCCCCTGCAATCGACGTCGCTCAAAGGTGAGTCGCGCGTCGACGCCCAGTCCGCCCGATGGTCGGTCCGAGGCTGCATACGCGCATCGCCAGCGGTTGCCAAGCACCAGAGACCACGCGCGCGCCATGGGATTGCGCGGTCCTCCCCGACATGGGCCGCCCCAGTTAAGAACCCCTCTCAACAAAGCCGAGAACGGCGTTCCGCATCATTACGTATTGTTCATGGCCAGGTACCTTGCGATGCCCAGTACCACTCGATACAAGGGAGCATCCAAGGAGGCGAGGACATCGTGCCCGAAGCCATTGAAATTCAATTGAAGAAAGGCGTGCTGGCGCTGTGCGTGCTGGCCCTGCTCTCGCACGCCGACAGCTACGCCTACGAGATCGCCAGCAGGCTCACGAAGGACATCGATATGGGGGAAGGGACGATCTATCCGCTGATGCGCCGCATGCAGTCGGATGGGCTGGTCGAGACCTATCTGGTGGAAAGCCAGAGCGGTCCGCCGCGCAAATACTACCGCCTGACCGCCGCCGGGCGCCAAAGCCTGACGCAGCAGAAGGCCGAATGGAGCGCCTTCGCGCAGGCGGTCAACGACATCGTGGGAGCCGCCGCATGACCCGCGCCGAGTTCATCACCCGCCTGCGTCGGGGCCTGGCCGGCCTGCCGGTGACCATGATCGCCGACATCGTCGCCGACCACGAGGCCCACTTCGCCGACGCCCAGGCCGCCGGCCGCAGCGAGGCCGAGACGGCCGCCGCGCTCGGCGATCCCGACCGCCTGGCCCGCGAGCTGCGCGCCGAGAACGGCCTCAAGCAGTGGGAAGAGCGGAAGAACCCTTCCAACGCCCTGGCCGCCGTCATCGCCCTGCTGGGCCTGGGGGCCCTGGACGTCATGATCCTGCTGCCCGTCCTGATGGGCGTGCTGGGCGCGCTGTTCGGAATCCTGGTGGCCGTGGTGGCGATCTTCGTCTCCGGCGGCTTCGTCTTCGCGGTGGGACCGCTGACCGCCCCGCCCGGCGGTCCGATCACCGCCTTCCTGGCGGGCCTGGGCCTGATGGGCCTGGCCACCTGCCTCGGCGCCCTGCTGACCCTGGTCACCGTCGGGGTCTTCAACGCGGTCGTCTGGTACGCCCGCCTGCACTACCGGCTGCTGAAGCCGGCCATCGAACAAGTCTGAGCGGAACAGGAGGGGACCATGTTGATCCGCAATACGCTCATCGTCGCCGGGGCCAGCTTCGCGCTCGCCGTCGGCTGCTTCGCCGGGGTGGCGGCCATCGCCGGCCCGGAGATCATGAAGAACGGCTGGACGCTGCCATTCGACAACGATGGCGACATCGTCGTCGTCCGCGACAACGGCAAGGTGATCCACGCGGGCCGCCGCGCCGCCCTGCGGGGCGGTCCGACCGAGCCCAGCATCGACCGCACCTTCGCCTGGACCGGCAAGGACGCGCTGCAGATCGACCTGCCGGTCGACGTTGTGTTCGTCCAGGGCGCCGAGGCCCGGATCGTCGCCTCGGGGCCGAAGTCCTATATCGACCGCCTGCGCGTCGACGGCGGCCACATCCGCCTGGCCGACGGCGATGACGGCGACCACGACAGCGTCACGATCAACGTCTTCGGCGTGCATGTGCAAAGCGACTCCGAGCGGGTGAAGATCACCGTCATCGCCCCCGACGTCACCAAGTTCGACGTGCGCGGCTCGGGCGATCTCGACATCCGCCGGTACGAGCATCCGGCCCTCGCCTTGACCGTCAGCGGCAGCGGCGACGTCGAGGCCGCCGGCCGGGTCGAGGCGATCGCGATCGACAATTCGGGCTCGGGCTACGTCAACCTGGCCGACCTGAAAGCCAAGGACGCGGTCGTCGACGTCTCGGGCAGCGGCGGCGGCGCGATCTTCGCCACCAACAAGGCCAAGATCGACATCTCCGGCAGCGGCGACGTCGAGCTGCGCACCGAGCCCAAGTCGGTCAGCAGCGAGATCACCGGCTCCGGCAACGTCCGCCGCGAGTACTGATCCCGCCACATGTGACAAAAGGGGCGGGGTGACGGACGCGTTCGGAAAGCCTACCTGTAAGGCCATGAACGCTCCGATCCCCGCCTCCTCCCTTTCGCTGCTGGACGCCGCCGGCGTCGATCCCGACAACGCCCGGGCGATCCTGGGCGAGGCCCTGGCCGGCGCCGATGACGGCGAACTGTTCCTCGAGCGCTCCGAGAGCGAGGCCTTCGTCTTTGACGACGGGCGCCTCAAGAGCGCCTCCTACGACAGCGGCGAAGGCTTCGGCCTGCGCGTGGTGGCCGGCGAGACCGCCGGCTACGCCCACGCCGCCGAGATCAGCGAAGCCGCCATCCGCCGCGCCGCCGATTCGGCCAGCCTGGCCAAGCGCGGCCACGCCGGCGTCGTCGCCGAGGGCCCTCGCGCCACCAACGAAAAGCTCTATGGCGAGGACAATCCGGTCTCCTCGCCCGACTTCTCCGACAAGGTCAGCCTGCTGCAGGAGATCGACGCCTTCGCCCGCGCCCGCGACCCGCGCGTCGTTCAGGTCATGGCCTCGATGGCCGGCGAGCGCCGCGTGGTCGAGATCCTGCGCGCCGACGGCAAGCTGATCCGGGACGTGCGCCCGCTGGTGCGGGTCAATGTCCAGGTCACCGTCGAGAAGGACGGCCGCCGCGAGAGCGGTTCGTCCGGCGCCGGCGGCCGCGCCGGTTTCTCGGCCTGGATCTCTCCAGACAAGTGGCAGGGCCAGGTCGACGAGGCCCTGCGCATGGCGCTGGTGAACCTCGACGCCGTCGCCTGCCCGGCCGGCGAGATGGACGTGGTCCTGGGTCCGGGCTGGAACGGCGTGCTGCTGCACGAGGCCGTCGGCCACGGCCTGGAAGGCGACTTCAACCGCAAGGGCATCAGCGCCTTCTCGGGACGCATCGGCGAGCGCGTGGCCGCCAAGGGCGTCACCGTGTTCGACGACGGCTCCATCCCCGGCCGTCGCGGCTCGCTGACCGTCGACGACGAGGGCACCCCGACCGAGCGCACCATCCTGATCGAGGACGGCATCCTGGTGGGTTACATGCACGACCGCATGAGCGCGCGCCTGATGGGCATGAAGGCCACCGGCAACGGCCGCCGGCAATCCTACGCCCACATGCCGATGCCGCGGATGACCAACACCGGCATGCTGGCCGGCAACGACGACCCGCAGGAAATGATCGCCTCGCTGAAGCGCGGTCTCTACTGCGCCAATTTCGGCGGCGGCCAGGTCGACATCACCAACGGCAAGTTCGTCTTCCAGTGCACCGAGGCCTATCTGGTCGAGGACGGCAAGATCACCGCCCCGGTCAAGGGCGCGACCCTGATCGGCGACGGTCCCAGCGCCCTGACGCGGGTCACGATGATCGGCAACGACTTCGGCTTCGACCCCGGCATCGGCGTCTGCGGCAAGTCCGGCCAGGGCGTGCCCGTGGGCGTGGGCCAGCCCAGCCTGAAGATCACCGGCCTGACCGTGGGCGGGACGGCGGTCTAGAGCCGCCGCTCCAAGTAGGTGACGACCTTCTTCCCGCCATGGATCGCGGCCGTCCCCACGGTCACGAACCCCAGCGCCGCGTGGAAGGCGTCGGACGCCGGATTGGGCGGGTCGGCATTGACCTCGCAGACAATGCGCTCGTGGCCGGCCGCCCTGGCCGCCGCGAACAGGTCGTCATAGAGCCGCCGCGCCAGGCCCCGGCCCCGCGCACTGTCAGCCACCACCACCCGGTCGACATAGACAAAGGTCGGTAGCGCTCGCGGAACCACAGGAAGTTGACGCTGTCATAGTCGGCGGCCTGGTCGAAGGTCAGCAGCAGGGCGTCGGCCACGCCCACGCGGCGGGCCACGAAGGCCTCGGCCACCAGATGCGCCAGCCGCTCGGGCTCCAGCCACGACAGCGCCACCGCGTGGGCGTTGTTCAGCGCCAGAAGCGCCTCGCCGTCCGCGCCGGTGAAGTCCCTCGTCGTCAGCGGTGTCACGGTGTCGGCCATTCGCCCCCCTCTTCGGACGCCAGTCCCTAGGCCGCGCCAAGCCCCACCGCAAGCGGCCAGGCGCGGGTGATCACCGACAACATGTCGGCGATTTAATCCACATTTCACGCTTGTAACTTTCTTCGCGCGGCGGCCAGCGCCACCGTCCCTCACGACGGAGAGGCGGGCCCGGGGAGGGCCCTTCAGGGGACCGAACGCCGATGCTCGCGACCGCGCTGCTGATCGCCCTGGCGAGTGTCACGCCCCTCGACGACGACCGGGCCGTCGGCGCGGCCGCGACCTCGACCACCCCCGCCTCCCCCAACACCTCGTCCCCCGCATTGGCTGACGTCGAGGACGTCGATCCCGCCCAGCGCGGCGTCATCCCCTACGCCCCCGCGTTCTTCGCCGCCGCCCAGCCCAGCACGGCGCTGGACATGATCACCCGCCTGCCCGGCTTCACCCTGGACCAGGGCGACAGCGCGCGCGGCTTCGCCGGGACCGCCGGCAACGTGCTGATCAACGGCGAGCGTCCGACCACCAAGAGCGAGTCGCTGGAGGACATGCTGCGGCGGATCGCGGCCCCGACGGTCGAGCGCATCGACCTGATCCGGGGCGGCGCGCCGGGGATCGACATGCAGGGCCGCACGGTGATGGCCAATATCGTGCTCAAGCGCACGGTGCAGGTCCAGAAGGTGGCCAACCTGCAGACCTACGTCTATCCGGACGGCTTCCTGGGCCCGGTCCTGGAGCTGGAGGGCTCGCGCCGCGAGGGCGACAACGCCCTGGAAGGCTCGCTGAAGGCCACCCGCGACCGCACCGACAACACCTTCGACGGCGCCACACGCCTGCGGACCAACGGGGCCGGCGTCCCGGTCACCAAGGACGCCCTGAAGGGCTACGACGTCTTCGAGAACTACATCGTGCGCGGCGCGGTGCAGCGGCCGATGCTGGGCGGCAAGACGCGGGTGAACGCCAAGATCGAGTACTTCACCTTCGATCGCGACGTGACCGCCACCCGCGTGTTCCCGGCGCCGGGCCGCGAGCTGAACGGCGAGACCGTGGAGGACTGGGCCGGCGAGTTCGGAGCCCGCTACGACGCGCGCCTCTCGCCGCGCACCGACCTGCAGCTGGTCCTGCTGCAGAACCTGGAACGCGAGACCTACGGCTCGACCTTCGAGACCCCCGGCCTGTTCGTCGACTACACCTCCAGGACCGACACCGGCGAGAGCATCCTGCGCTCCGAGCTCAAGCACCGCCGCAGCGACAGCCTGTCGTTCGAGGCCGGGCTGGAAGGCGCCTACAACGTCCTGGACGGCGACACGCGCTATGCCGAGAACGGCGTCGCCATCCCGCTGCCGGCCGCCCAGGTCAAGGTCGAGGAGCTGCGCGGCGAGCTGTCGGGCAAGACCATCTGGCGGGCCAGCCCCAAGCTGAACATCGAGGCGGGGGCGCGGCTGGAGGTCTCGCGCATCAGCCAGAGCGGCGACACGGACCTGGCCAAGTCGTTCTTCTATCCCAAGCCCCGGGTGCTGGCGACCTGGTCGCCGACCACCACCGACCAGCTGCGCGTCCGCTTCGAGCGCGAGGTCGGCCAACTGGACTTCGGCGACTTCGTCTCGTCGGCCGGGACCGAGACCGGCACGGTCGACGCCGGCAATCCGGACCTGGTGCCCGAGCGCAAGTGGGTCATGGAGACGGCCTGGGAAAAGCGCTTCTGGGGCGGCGGCGCCCTGGTGGTCAGCTGGCGCCACGCCGAGCTGCAGGACGTGGTCGACGTCATCCCGATCAACACGGTCTTCGAGGCGCCGGGCAATATCGGCGACGGCAGGAGCGACGTCTACCAGGCCAACCTGACCCTGCCGACCGACAAGCTGGGCGTCAGCGGCGGCCAGCTGAAGGCGCGCTTCTCGTGGGCGCAAAGCGAGGTCCGCGACCCGGTCACCCACGCCAAGCGGCGGATCTCGGGCCAGACGCCGTTCACCTGCAACGTCAGCTTCACGCGTGACATGCCGGGCGGCCGGTGGAGCTGGGGCGTCATCACCAACTGCCAGAACGAGGAGCGCTATTACCGGATCGGCGAGGTGCGCACCTTCAAGTTCGAGCAGTGGCTGGAAGGCTTCGTCGAATGGCGGCCGCGCAAGGACCTGACCATCCGCACCGAGCTGGCCAACTGGACCAGCCGCCACAAGACCCGCACGCGCGTGATGTACGCCGGCAGCCGGGCCTCGGGGATCGTCACCCAGGTCGAGCAGCGCGAACTGCCGTTCGAGCCGTACCTGTTCGTCAAGGTGCGCAAGAGTTTCGGGTAGGGAGCGGAAACGGTCCTGGCGGTCTGAGCCTCCGTCAGGACCGTCCCTACCCGGAGTGAGGCGTGGCCCCTCCACGCCTCCGTGAAGGGCCCCGGATCGTCGCCGGGGCCCTTCTTTGCGCCCGGGCTCTAGGCCTCTGTCGGATCCGCGATCGTCTCGTCGGCGCCGTGCGACCATGTCTTGAGGATCGGCGACAGGATCAGGAACAGCACGCCCAGGCCGATGGCGGCCAGGCCGATCACCTTGAAGACCAGCAGCGACTGGACCATGGCCGCGCCCGGATCCAGCACCTGGCCGCCGATGGTCTCGGTCGAGGCGATGGCGGCGATCCAGCTGCCGAACAGATTGGCCATGGCCAGCGCCATGTACCAGACGGCCATCACGAACGAGACCATGTGCAGCGGCGACAGCTTGGTCATCTGCGACAGGCCGACCGGCGACATGCACATCTCGCCGCCCGTGTGCAGCATGTACATCAGCACCAGGAAGACCAGCGGCATGCGGAAGGCGCCATCGGCGAAATGGGCCCCGACCAGCAGGATCAGGAAACCGGCCCCGACCTGGATCAGCGACAGGCCGAACTTGATCATCGGATTGGGATTGATCCCGCGCGCGGTCAGCAGCGTCCACAGGGCGGCGAAGACCGGGGCGAAGATCAGGATCCAGCCGGCGTTGATCGCCTGGGTCTGGGCGGCGTTGAAGTCGGTGTTGATCCAGAACTTGCCGACCGTCGAGATCCCGGCCGCGGCGAGCTGGGAAGGCGCCCCCAGCACCACCGCGCCGCCGAACCATTCCACCGGCTTGGACAGCAGCTTGAGGTCGACATTGGTGGCCGCGAACAGGTTCAGCGACGAACCGGCCTGTTCGAACAGGGTCCAGAACACCACCGCGCCCAGCACCAGCACCGTGGCCAGCAGCAGGCGCTCGCGCTCGACCTTCTGGCACTTGGCGAAGGCGAACCACAGGATGTAGCCCAGCGAGCCGAACATGCCGGCCAGCAGGGTGACGTTGACCACCGGCGTGCGCTGCACGACCAGGAACACCGCGATCACCGCCAGGATCGAGACCCCGTAGATGACCAGTTCGCGGGTGATCGGGCCGGCGACCTTCTCCTTCAGGTTCGCGCCTTCCGGCGGCTCGCCCTTGCCCAGCAGCCAGGGCTTGCCCAGCACGAAGATCACGAAGCCGGCCAGCATGCCCAGGCCGGCCGCGCCGAAGCCGGCCCACCAGCCGACATTGACCCCCAGGATGCCGCACAGGATCGAGGCCCAGAACGAGCCCAGGTTGATGCCGAAATAGTAGAGGGTGAAGCCGGGGTCCCGGCGCGGATCGCCCTGCGGATAGAGCTGGCCGACCAGGGCCGCGACGTTCGACTTCATGAAACCCACGCCGACGATGATCAGCGACAGGGCCAGCCAGAAGATGTTCAGGTACGTCGGGTCGCGGCCGGTGACATCCAGCTTGTACTGGCCCTTGGGCAGTACGGCGGGCAGGCCGGCGTCGGCCGGCAGGTCCTTGATCGCGAAGTCGCCCTTCTCGGTGGCGGTGACGTCGTAGGGCTTGCCCGCCACGATCATCTTGGCCACCCGCTCCTCGCCGCGGCCGGCGGCCTGGAACTCGTAGGTCTGGCCGGCGTAGGTCAGGGTCTGGACGGCCGGCTTGCCCTCGACCGCCATGGCCAGGTGGCCGGCGACCAGCAGGATGGCCCCGAACGCCACGGCCTTGCGGGTGCCCAGATAGCGGTCGGCCAGGAAGCCGCCCAGCAGCGGCACGATGTAGACCAGCGAGGTGTAGGAGCCGTAGTGGCCGCTGGCGACCTTCGGGTCGAACAGGAAGTGCTGGGTCAGGTAGAAGATCAGCAGGCCGCGCATGCCGTAGTAGGAGAAGCGCTCCCACATCTCGGCCAGGAAGCAGATGATCAGGCCGCGCGGATGGCCCTTCAGCAGTTGGACCAGAACGGGTACGCCGGTCACGAGCGTGACCAGGATGCCCGCGGCGATAACGATGTTCATACGCTAGCCTTGAAACGTGCGAGGGGCGCGGACCCGACCCCCCATGGTCAAATCACCCCGCCGGCCCCAATTTGGCGGGGAGAAGATCACGCGTCAGGCGGTTTCACAAGCAACGCCTTGCCGGGCGGTTCTCGCATTCCGTGTTCGACTTGAAGCTTTGCGGCGGGCTCGCGCGTTTGCGGAAAGACCCCATATTCACGCGGGAGGCCCCGATGAAGATCCCCGACGAAAGCCATCCGATCACCCTGACCCGCGCGCCGACGACGGTGCGCGTGCTGTTCGAGGGACACGAGATCGCCGACAGCGACGACGTGCTGGTCCTGAAGGAAGCCAGCTATCCGCCGGTCTACTACTTCCCGCGCGACGACGTGCGGATGGTGTTCCTGCGCCGGACCGACAAGGTCACCCACTGCCCCTACAAGGGCGACGCCAGCTATTTCACTATCTATCGCGACGCCCAGGTGATCGAGAACGCGGTGTGGTCCTACGAGGACCCGTTCCCCGCCGTCGGCCAGATCGGCGGCCGCGTGGCCTTCTATCCCGAGCACGTCGAGTTCCAGCTGGGCGCGCGCACCGCGGCCGAGACGGAGGCGCTCGATGTCGACGAAGCGGTCCGCCACACCGACAGCGGCGCGGGAACCAGCCAGGCCGAGCACTGGAAGCCCAATGTCGACATGCCCGATCCCGACCGGATCGAGCGTGACCTGGATCAACCCTACAAGGGCGTCGGCGCGCTATAGGTCCCGCCAGGCTTAAGCCCCTTTTAACCATTGGGAGCGTGACCATGAGGTCCAGCTCCCGTCAGAGGGGCGCGGAGGAAGACCATGGCCTACGTCTCGTATGATCGGACGTCTGCTGTTCACGCGACGACCACGCCCCAACGCAAGCTTGCCTGGGGCCGCCTGCTGGCGCTGGCGGCGACCATCAGCCTATGGACGGGAATCATCGCGGTGGCGCGAGTGATCCTGTAGCGCCGATTTCAGTGCGCGTGACTCGGCGCCCCGGGCGTCGAACCGGCCTCGCCGAACCGCGCGAGCGTGATCCGCGCGACCATGCGCGCCGACCGCGCGGGGCGCAGATCGCCCTCGACAATCACCTTGAACGGTCCGTCCTTGGCTGATAGCGGCGCGCCGTCGGCGCGGTCGGCCAGGATCATGCGGTTCGGCCGCGTGCGCGGATCGGCCTCGGCCAGGCCGAAGGCGACGCGATAGCCGTCCTTCGCCTCGACCAGCACGACATCGGCCAGGGCGGGTCCTTGCAGCGCCTCGCCGGTCGGCGCGCCGACCTTGGCCAGCACGTCGATCAGCAGCGGTCCCTCGTAGTCATGGCTTTCGCCATGACCGGCAAACCTCACCGTCACGCGCGGCAGGGCCGCGATGTCGGCGGCGGTCAGCGTCGTCGTTCGGCCGTCGACGCTGACCAGGGCGAGCTCCTGCGCCAGAACGGGCGTCGCGCCCAGGACGAGGGCAGCGGCGAGCAGGATCGGACGAAGCGACATGAAACCCTCGTTATGTATTTTAGCTACATAACGAGGCGACGGCCTGTTCGGCCAGGATTTAGTAGGCGCAGTCGGTGAACACCCGGCCGATGTCGCCCTTCCAGGCGCCCTCGTAGAGGGACAGCAGGCGCTCGGCGGGCGTGATCCCGCTGTCGGCGATCTGTTCCAGCTCACCCAGATAGATGGTCTCGTCCAGGAAGCCGCCGTTCAGCTGGGCGCGGTTCTTCAAGCCCGACTTGGCGATGGCCACGAAGTCCCTGGCCACGTCCTGGGCGGTGCGGCCGGCGACCTTGGCCTTCAGGCCCAGCTTCGGCACGTCACGGCGCAGGCCCTCGCGGTCCTCGAGCGTCCAGCCCTTGCAGAGGTCCCAGGCCCCCGCCAGGGCCGCGTCGTCGTAGAACACGCCGGTCCACAGGGCCGGCAGGGCGCAGAGACGGCTCCAGGGCCCGGCGTCGGCGCCGCGCATCTCCAGATAGGTCTTCAGACGCACTTCCGGGAAGGCCGTGGTCGTATGGTCGGCCCAGTCCTTGATCGTGGCGATCTCGCCCGGCAGCTCGGGCAGCTTGCCCTCGATGAAGTCACGGAAGCTGCGGCCGGCGACGTCGATGTACTTGTCGCCGCGCTTGACGAAATACATCGGCACGTCGAGGGCGTAGCGGGCGTAGCGCTCGAAGTCGAAGCCGTCCTCGAACACGAAGTCCAGGAGGCCTGTGCGGTTCGGATCGGTGTCGGTCCAGACATTGGCCCGGGCCGAGAGGAAGCCATTCGGCTTGCCTTCCGTGAACGGAGAATTGGCGAACAGGGCCGTGGCGATCGGCTGCAGGGCCAGGCTCATGCGGAACTTGGCGACCATGTCGGCTTCGCTGGAGAAGTCGAGATTGGCCTGCACCGTGCAGGTGCGCAGCATCATGTCGAGGCCGAGGTTGCCGACCTTGGGCATGTAGTTGCGCATGATCACGTACCGGCCCTTGGGCATGATCGGCACCGCCTCGCGCGTCCACAGCGGCGAGAAACCCAGGCCCACGAAGCCCAGGCCCAGCTCGTCGGCGACGGCCTTGACCTCGTCCAGGTGCTGGCCGGTCTCCTCGCAGATGTCGTGCATGGTCGCCAGGGGCGCGCCGGAGAGCTCGAACTGGCCGCCCGGCTCCAGGCTGATGTTCGCGCCGTTGCGCTCCAGGCCGATGATCGTCGGGCCTTCCATCACCGGCTTCCAGCCGAAGCGCTGCAGGCCGGTCAGCAGGGCGTGGACGCCCTTGTCGCCCTCGTAGGGAACCGGCGCGTGCGAGCCCAGATAGAAGCCGAACTTCTCGTGCTCGGCGCCCACGCGGAAGGCTTCCTTGGGCTTGCTGCCCCGGGCGAAATAGTCGGTCAGATCGGCGAGCGTCAGCGGACGCTCTTGGACGCTAGCGGTGTCGGCCATGCAAGCCGTCCCTCCCCAGGGGTTGCGATGCAGAGGGAAGAGAGGGCCCATGCTCTCCGCCGACGGCGATACTAATCGGTCACGCCCAGTTGGGCGTTTTCTTTGCGAACCTCAAGGGGTCACCTTGAGCATATATTTTTCTAGCGCCAGTCCCCGGCGGCCGCCTGCCACAGCGTCATCGCCGAGATCGCCGCCGTATCGGCCCGCAGGATTCGCGGCCCCAGGGACACCGGCGTGACGAAGGAAAGCCCCCGCAGCCGCTCGCGTTCCTCGGGGGCGAAGCCGCCTTCCGGGCCGATCAGGATCGCGGCTGGCGCGCCCGTTCCCGCCAGCGCTTCGATCGCCGGCCTGGCGTCGCCGCCCTCGTCGCAGAATACCAGGCGTCGCGCGGGATCCCAGCCGTCGAGGATCTTGTCCAGCTTCTCCGGATCCAGCACCTCGGGCACGTCCAGGCGGCCGGTCTGCTCGGCGGCCTCCATGGCGATGGCGTCCAGGCGCCCCAGCTTGACGAAGTCGACGTTCGTCCGCCGGGTGACGGTCAGCCTGACCCTGCGCGCGCCCAGCTCTGCGGCCTTCTCGACGATGGTCTCGACCCGGCCGCGCTTGACCATGGCGACGATCAGGTCGAGGTCCGGCCCGATCTCCATCGGCCGGGTCTGGTCCTCGACCTTCAGCAGGCAGCCGCGCTTGGTCGACTCGACGATGGTCGCCCGCCACTCGCCGTCGCGGCCGTTGAACAGCAGAAGCTCGGCGCCCACGGCCAGACGCATCACCGAGGTCAGGTAGCGCGACTGGTCGACGCTGGGGACGACGCCGGCGCCGGCGGAGAGATCGTTGGGAACGAAAAGACGGATCATGCGGCTCTTCTAGCGCAACTCTGATTTCCGGGGGTAGGCTCGGCGCATGAGCAAGTCAGACGACTACGACAACGAACTTCGCCAGCTGCAGCTCGCCCTGATCGAGATGCAGAAGAAGGCCATCAAGGACAGCTGGAAGATCCTGGTCATCTTCGAGGGCCGCGACTCGGCCGGCAAG
The DNA here is from genome assembly GCF_019931575.1 of Caulobacter segnis. Taxonomy (NCBI): domain Bacteria; kingdom Pseudomonadati; phylum Pseudomonadota; class Alphaproteobacteria; order Caulobacterales; family Caulobacteraceae; genus Caulobacter; species Caulobacter segnis. Next base: position 4,784,120 of record NZ_CP082923.1, read on the forward strand.
GACGGCACGATCGCCCGGGTGACCGAGCACCTGTCCAAGCGCGCCACCACCGTCGTCGCCCTGCCCAAGCCGAACGAGCGCGAGCGCAGCGAGTGGTACTTCCAGCGCTATGTCGACTACCTGCCGGCCTGCGGCGAGGCGGTGATCTTCAACCGCTCTTGGTACAACCGCGCCGGGGTCGAGCGGGTGATGGGCTTCTCCACGCCCGAGCAGCAGGAACAGTTCCTCAAGGACGTGCCGGCCTTCGAGCGGATGCTGGTCGAGAACGGCCTGCGCTACGTCAAGTTCTGGCTGGATATCGGCCGCGAGGAGCAGGCCCAGCGCCTGAAGGCCCGCCGCGAGGATCCGCTGAAGGCCTTCAAGACCAGCGACCTGGACAAGGTCGCCGAGGAGAAGTGGGACGACTACACCGCCGCCCGCGACGAGATGCTGATGCGCACCCACAGTGACATCGCGCCGTGGATCTGCGTGCGCGCCGACCACAAGAAGGCCGCGAGGCTCAACGTCATCCGCTGGCTGCTGCACGCGGCCGGCGACAAGAAGCTGGTCAAGGGCGTGGCCAAGCCCGACCCCAGCGTGATCTTCTCGTTCGAGCCGGCGGCGCTGAAGGATGGGCGGCTGGCGCGCTAGCGCCGCGCCTTCCGCGCCGCGCGCTCGGCGACGATCTCCAGGTTCTGGACGATGCGGCGCTGGACGATGTCGGCGATCAGCTCCGGCGGCAGGGGGCTGTCGGGCTGGAAGCGGATCGTGCCCTTGGCGGTCTCGAAGCCGGCGAGCCGATCGGCGAACTGGTCGATCACCGCGCCCGGATAGAAGGCGCAATGCTTCGCGGCCGCGCCGAAGTGGACGAGATTGCCGTTCAGCTTGAAGGTCGGCAGGCCGTAGCTGATCGCCTCCACGGCCTCGGGCGCCAGGGCGCGGATCTGGCCGCGCAGGGTCTCCAGCGCCTCGCGCTGGTCGGGCGGCAGCTTGGCCAGGTAGTCGTCGATCGAGGCGGCGGGCGGCTTCATCATCGGTCGGATCTCCGGAACGCGGCCATCGGGCCACGAAACAAGGACGGACGGGAAGACCTCGCGCCGACAGCCCGGCGAAAGGAAGCCGGTCCAGCTTCACAACCGCGCGAGGGCGTGGTGCTGTGACGCCAGCAAGGGAGACGCCGAGGCATGACGGACGCGACGGAGGCCAGGACGGCCCGGACCACCGCCCTGACCCGGCTGGCCATCGGCCTGGCGCAGGGCATCGCGCTGTTCCTCCTGCAGAAGGCCGACGAATCCAAGTCCTGGCCCGCCACCCAGCCGCTGCTCTACGCGCCGCTGCTGGTCTGCGCCCTGATGGTCCCGCTGATCCCGCTGGCGGCGCTGTCGGCCATGCGGCGGACCTTCCTGATCGGCTGGAGCCTGATCGCCGCCGCCGTGGCCGCGATCCTGGCGGTCCACGCCGCCTGGACCGGCGCGGCCCCCGACCGGATCGGCGCCGGCCCGCTGTCGCCGCCGCTATTCATCGCCGTGGCCGCCCTGCTGTTCATCGCCCACCACCTGGTCCAGCCGGCCGAGGCCGTGCGCCGCCCCGTGGCGCCCTATGCCGACTATTTCGACCTGGCCGGGACCAACGCCGTGCGGCTGTTCCTGTCCCTGGCCTTCACCGGGGCCTTCTGGCTGCTGCTGTTCCTGGCCGCCGCCCTGTTCAAGCTGATCGGGGTCGAGGCGATCCAGAAGCTGATCGGCGAGACCGCCTTCGCCTTCCCGGCCACCGGCCTGATGTTCGCCGCCGCCGTCCACATGGCCGTGCAGCTGACCGAGGCGCGGGCCGGACTAGTGCGCGGCGTGCGGACCGTGGGCCTCGTCCTGCTGGCCTGGCTGCTGCCGCTGATGGTGGTGATCGCGGGCGGCTTCCTGGCGACCCTGCCGTTCACCGGCCTGGCCCCGCTGTGGGGCACCAAGGCCGCCACCGCCCTGCTGCTGGCCGCGGCCGCCGCCCTGATCGTCCTGATCAACGCCGCCTACCAGGACGGGGCCGAGGCGCCGCACGCGATCCTGCGCTGGGCCGCCCGCGCCGCCAGCCTGCTGCTGATCCCGATCGTCGTCCTGGCCGCCTACGCCCTGTGGCTGCGCGTCCATCAGTACGGCCTGACGCCGGACCGGGTGTTCGCCGGCGCCTATCTGGTCGTGGCGATCGGCTTCACCCTTGGCTACGCGATCGCGGCCCTGAAGCCCGGCCCGTGGATGCGGCCGCTGGAGCGGGCCAACCTGATCATGGCCGTCGTCTCGGTGCTGCTGCTGATCGCCCTATTCACCCCGATCGCCGACCCGGCGCGGCTGTCGGTGGCCAGCCAGGTGAAGCGTCTGGAAAGCGGCCGGGTCCCGGCCGACAAGTTCGACTTCCAGTTACTGCGGTTCGACAGCGGTCGGTATGGGCGCGACGCGCTGGAGAGGCTGAAGACCAACAGCGGCGCAGAGATCGCCAAGCGCGCTGGCGAGGTGTCAACGCGGACCGCCAGGACGACCCCGTCGTCCACGGGCCCGGACCTTGGCGTGATGGCGGTCTATCCCGTCGGCAAGACCCTGCCCGAGAGCTTCCGGGCCCAGGACTGGAGCAAGGATGACTCCGGATCGATGTGCGCCATCACCGGCATGCGCTGCTCGGCCCTGGTGCTCGACGTTGATGGCGACGGCGTCGACGAGGTGCTGCTGACCAACGGCGCCTCGCTGGACGTGATGGCCCTGGCCGATGGCCAGTGGCGCAAGGTGGCCGAGGCGTTCTCTTCCTGCGACGGGATCGACATCGACGCCGCCCTGAAGGCCGGGACGGTCCGCATGGGCGAGCCGACCGCGCGCCGCGACCTGCTGTTCGGCGACCAGCGCCTGGTGCTGCGCCCGGCGGAGAAGGGCTGTGCGGTCAACACGCCGCCACTGAAGGACGCCCTCGTCACCCTGGACAGAAAGTAGCTAAGCCACCCCCGCGCTGATCGCGTTCAGCCGGGCATAGACCCCGCCCGCCGCCGTCAGTTCGGCATGGCGGCCTTCCTCGACGACGCGGCCGTTCTGGAAGACCAGGATCCGGTCGGCGCCGCGCACGGTCGACAGGCGGTGGGCGATGACGATCGTGGTGCGGCCCTCCATCAGCGCCTCGGCGGCGGCCTGGACCTGGCCCTCGGTCTCGACGTCCAGGGAGGAGGTCGCCTCGTCCAGGACCAGGATCGGCGCGTCGGCCAGGAAGGCGCGGGCGATGGCCACGCGCTGGCGCTCGCCGCCCGACAGCTTGACGCCGCGCTCGCCGACCAGCGTGTCGTAGCCCTGCGGCAGGCGCAGGATGAAGTCGTGGGCGCGGGCCTTCTTCGCGGCGGCCTCGACCTCCTCGCGCGTGGCGTCCGGCTTGGCGTAGGCGATGTTCTCGTAGAGCGACCGGTGGAACAGGGCCGGGTCCTGCGGCACCACCGCGATGGCGCGGCGCAAGCTGGTCTGGGTGACCTTCGAGACGTCCTGGCCGTCGATGACGATCGCCCCGTCCTGCAGGTCGTGCAGGCGCTGGACCAGCTTGACGAAGGTCGACTTGCCCGAGCCGGTCGGGCCAACCAGCGCCACCCGCTCGCCCGGCGCGATCCTCAGGCTGAAGTGGTCGTACAGCGGCGCGCCGGCCGCCTTGTAGCGGAAGGTCACGTCGCGGAATTCGATCGCGCCGGCGCCGGGCTTGAAGTCCGGGGCCCCGGGCGCGTCCGCGACCTGGGGCGACAGGCGCGTCCAGGCCGCGACATCCTCGGTGTCGTCGATGCCCTTCTGCAGCATGCGGATGTTCTCGCCCAGGTTCCGCAGGTAGCCGCTCATCAGCATGAAGGCGGTGATGGCGAAGGCGACGTCGCCGGGCGTGGCCGTCCCCTTGGCCCAGGCCCAGACCATCGAGCCGGTCAGGCCGGCCTGCAGCACCACCAGCAGCAGGTTCTGGCCCAGCCATACGTCGGTGAAGCGGCTCCAGGTGACCATCACCGCGTCACGCCAGGCGGCGGTGACCTCGGCCAGACGCGCGGCTTCGCGCTGCTCGGCGCCGAAGCTCTTCACGGTCGGGTTCGAGGTGACGGCGTCGGCCAGGGCCCCGCCGATCTGCGAGTCCAGGGCGTTGGAGCGCAGGTTGCTGGGCCGCACGTAGCGCTCGGTGATCCACAGGTTCACCGACAGATAGGCCACCACGACCACCAGCGAGACGGCGCCCGCCATGGGCTGGCGCAGCAGCATGCCGATCGACAGGCCGACCAGCACGATGATCCCGGGGCCCAGCCAGATGGTCACCGCGTCGGTGACGCTGTCATAGCCCCACATGGCGCGGGTCAGCTTGCGCACCGTCGCGCCGGCGAAGCTGTCGGCGTGCCAGTCGGACGAGAAGGCCTGGACCTTGGCGAAGCCCTCGTTGGTCATCTCCTCCATGTTCCGGGCCGCCAGCGGGATCCAGAACCGGTGGGCGATGTTGCGCACCACCGCGAAGGCCAGATAGACGCCGACGAACACGCCCAGGGCCTGCCAGGCGCCCACATCGCCGCGCGGCTTGCTTGTGACGGTGTCGACCAGGTGGCCCGAGGCGTAGGGCAGGGCCAGGTCGAAGGCGATCGCCACCAGGGTCAGGGTCACGCCCAGGCCGAACAGCACCGGCCGCCGCTTCCAGAAGCGGGCCACGAAGGCCAGCACCTGGCGGTTCGACAGGGCGCGCTTGCGGGCGCCGATTTCGGTTTCGTCCTCGATATCGTCGGTCATGGCGAGGCGTAGATAAGCGTTTTCGCCGTCTTTCGCGACCCGTCAGCGGCGCTGCTTGCGCCCGCCGCCGAACGGCCGCCAGCGCAGGAACCAGACGATCGCCGGGCCGACGACCGGCACGCGCAGCATCGGCCGCACGGCGTGGGGGCGGGTCTTCAGGAAGCACAGCACCGCGCCGATCCAGAACACCGTGGTCGGCATCCCCGGCACGAACGCCCCCACGGCCCCCGTGGCCAGCAACGCCCCGCCGACGCCATCCAGCGCCCACCGCTCCGTGCGGGTCAGGGGGCGACGCGGCTTGCGACGGGGTTTGAGACTCATTCTCAGACGCTAACGCTTTGGCGCCGTGGTCGCAAAGTCTCAGAACGCCTCGGCCACCCCGCCCCCCCGGCGGGCCGGGCGGCCGTCCATGCCACGACGGATCCTCGGGCCGAACTTGGTCGCGGCGGTCAGGCGGGCGACCATGCGGCGATCGCCGGCCCGATCGAACAGCTCGGCGGCGGCGGTCCAGAGCGCGGTCGTCACCGGGTGCGGCAGGACGATCCCGGCCCCAGCGCCCGCAACAAGCAGGCTCCAGCCGGACAGGCGAATGGCGGCGGTGGTCATGGCGGGCTCCTGCGATCGACTTGCAAAAAGACCTTCGTCCATGGCGTTCGATAAATCCAATTGATCGTTCCTGTCGGCGAGATTGGTTTTGCCTATGATACCCGCTCGGCCGGTCTTTCCCCGCGCCGCGATTGCGGGTTAAGCCTCACGGCATGAGCACCGCGCCCACCGCCATCCTGCCCGACGCCGTCGCGACCAACTGGGTCGACCGCCACGCGCCGCCGGGCTTGAGGCCCTGGCTGAAGCTGGGTCGGTTCGATCGACCGGCGGGGATCTGGCTCCTGATGCTGCCCGGCTGGCAGGGCATCGCCCTGGCCGCCGCCGAGCAGGGCCGCTGGCCCAATCCGCTGCTGCTGCTGGCGGTGTTCGTCGGCGCGGCCCTGATGCGGGCGGCCGGCTGCGCGTTCAACGACATCGTCGACCGCGACTTCGACGCCCAGGTGGCCCGCACCGCCATGCGCCCGATCCCCGCCGGCCTGATCACCGTCAAGCAGGCCTGGCTGTTCCTGGTCGGCTGCAGCCTGGTCAGCCTGCTAATCCTGCTGTGCCTGGGCTGGGTGGCGATCGGGCTGGGGGTTCTGTCGCTGGGCCTGGTCGCGGCCTATCCCTTCATGAAGCGGATCACCTGGTGGCCTCAGGCCTGGCTGGGCCTGACCTTCAACTGGGGCGCCCTCCTGGGCTACGCCGCCGCCGTCGGGCATCTGTCCTGGTCGGCCGCCCTGCTCTACGCCTCGGGGATCTTCTGGACCCTCGGCTACGACACGATCTACGCCATCCAGGACATCGAGGACGACGCCCTGGCCGGCATCAAGTCGTCGACCCGGCGGCTGGGATCGCGCGTTCAGATCGGCGTGGCCGGCTTCTATCTGGCCTCGTTCTGCTTCGTGGTCGCGGCCGGCTGGGTGGGGAATATCGGCCCGCTGTTCCTGCCGCTGGCGGCCCTGTTCGCCCTGCACCTGTCGCGCCAGGCCGCCGCCGTCCGCGTCGACGATGGCCCCGGCGCGCTGAAGCTCTTCAAGTCTAACGCGATCGCCGGCCTGATCGTGTTCGCCGGCCTGGTGGCGGGACTGTGGAAGCCGGGCGTGAGCTTCTAGCCGCCTAGAACGGTCCCTGCCGGTAGACGCGGTCCATGACCGTGTTCAGCTGGCGGATGCGGTCGTCGTAGCTGCGTCGCAGGCAGGCCTGGTTGGCGCCGCAGCGCGCCCGCGCCTTCAGCCAGACGCGCTGGTCGTCCATGATCGCGCCGCGCCCGCCCATCGGCACGAGGTGGCGGGTGATGCCGTACAGCTGGTCCATCCGCACGTCCTGGTCGTTGAGGTCGCGATGGGCGCAGATCGCCTTCTCGTCGGCCGCGCGGGCCTTGCGGCAGTCGAAACTGGCGGCGGCGGCGGGCAGGGCCGTGGCGGCGCAGGTCGCGGCCAGGACGAGGACGGGGATCAGTCGGCGCATCGGCGGCTCCGGAATGTGACGTCGGGTCATGCTGTCGGGACCAACCTGAATGTGCGATGATCGTTCCATGGCCGTCGCAGCGCGCGTCAAACCCCAGGACCTGTTCACGCCCGAGGAATGGACGAAGATCTCGGCGCGCTCGTCCTGGCGCGGCGTCCTGATGGTCGCCCACGCCTGGGCCGTGATCGTCGCCGCCGGCGCGCTGTTCGTCCTGTTCCCCAACCCGCTGACCTACGTCCTGGCCGTGATGCTGATCGGCGCGCGGCAGCTGGGCCTGGCCATCCTGATGCACGAGGCCGCGCACGGCGGCCTGCATCCGAACCTCAAGGTCAACGACTGGCTGGGCGAGTGGCTGTGCGCCGCCCCGACCGGCGCGTCCCTGGCCAGCTACCGGCCCTACCACCTGACCCACCACAAGTTCGCCCAGCAGGCCGAGGACCCGGACCTGGTCCTGTCCGCGCCGTTCCCGACCACGCGGGCGTCGCTACGGCGGAAGATCGTCCGCGACCTGACCGGCCAGACCTTCTTCAAGCAGCGGTTCGGGCCGCTGCTCGGCAAGCTCCGAGGCTCCTCCGGCGACCAGCCCAAGGGCGCGATCTTCGCCGGCGAAGTGGCGCGGCAAAGGCCGTTCCTGCTGTGGAACCTCGGCATCCTGGTCGTGCTGTCGGCGATGGGCCTGTGGTGGGCGTGGCTGGCCCTCTGGATCGTGCCGATGGCCACCTGGTTCCCGCTGGTCACCCGCCTGCGCAACATCGCCGAGCACGCCCTGGTGGCCAAGGACGAGCCCGATCCGTTCCGCCACGCCCGCACCACCCACGCCAACTGGCTCGAGCGCGCCCTGATCGCGCCCTACCACGTCAACTTCCACGCCGAGCACCACCTGTTCATGCACACCCCGTGCTGGAACCTGCCGCTGGCCCACCGGCTGCTGGAGAAGAAGGGGCTGACGTCCGGCATGCTGACGGCGCCGGGCTACCTGACCGTGCTGAAGGCCGCGTCGAGCAAGCCGGCCGCCGCCTAGTCTCGGGCGTGCTCTCTTTTGTTGGCGAGGCTGTTTTTCTGGTTCGGCTGTTCCACATCCGGACCAGACAGGCTCTAAGCGCCTCATGATCGTCCAGACCCTGGAAGGCCGCCGCGCCTTCATTCGCGACAACACGCGCTTCCAGCCGACGCCGCATGCGCCGGAGCTGTCGCTGCACCTGGCCGACGAGATCACGCCGATCTGGAAGCTGACCGAGGAGGCGCTGGAGGAGATCGGCCTGCCGCCGCCCTTCTGGGCCTTCGCCTGGGCCGGCGGCCAGGCCCTGGCGCGCTACATTCTGGACAACCCCGAAATCGTCGCCGGCAAGCGGGTCATCGACTTCGCGACCGGCTCGGGCATCGTCGCCATCGCCGCGATGAAGGCGGGCGCGGCGAGCGTCCTGGCCGCCGACATCGACGTCTTCTGCGAGGCGGCCGTGAGCCTGAACGCCGAGGCCAACGGGGTCGCGGTCGGCTTCACCGATGTCAATCTGCTGGACGCGCCGCCACCGGAAGCCGACGTGCTTCTGGCCGGCGACATCTGCTACGAGAAGCCCATGGCCGAGGCGGTGATGGATTGGTTGCGCCAGGGTCGGGCCGCCGGGGCCGGCGTGCTGATCGGCGACCCGGGCCGCACCTATTTCCGCAAGGACGATCTGGTGAAACTGGCCGAGTACCAGGTCGAGACCACCCGCGAGCTCGAGGACTTCGCCGTGAAGCGGACCAGCGTCTGGACTCTGCCGTGACGGCGAACTAGAACATTTGCGGAACATTGTTTGAGGAGCGTCCATGCGCGAAGACGGCAAGATCGACTACATCGAGTGGCCCGGCGGCGATCTGCCCGCGACCAAGAGCTTCTATTCGGCCGCGTTCGGCTGGAGCTTCGTCGACTACGGTCCCGACTATGTCGCCTTCGAGGGCCAGGGTGCCGACGGCGGCTTCACCAAACCGCAGGAGGGCGCGACCGACCGCCCGCTGGTCATCCTCTACGCCCACGACCTGGAAGCGATGCTGGATAAGGTGACTAAGGCCGGCGGCGTGATCACCGCCCCGATCTTCAGCTTCCCGGGCGGCCGCCGCTTCCACTTCACCGACCCGTCCGGCAACGAGCTGGGCGTGTGGAGCGCGACCGGCGTCGAGTAGGCGCCGAGGCCGACTCATGCGCGGATCGGCGACCGAGTTCGAGGGGGTGAGCATGCGCGTATCGAGCGTGGGCGTTTTGTGGCTGGCGATGAGCGGAGCGGCGTGGGCGGAGGATCCGCCGCCAGCGCCCGTCCCGGCCGAGGTGCGGGCGCTGGAGGGCTGCTGGCGCGGCGCCGGCGACGTCATGGGCAAGCCGGTCGAGATCGTCCTCTCGGCCAGGCCCGTCGCCCTGGGAACGATGCTGACGGTGGACGCCGACAGCCGGGCCAAGGCCGACGCCAAGGACCGCTACGCCGCGCACCTGATCTTCGGCGGTCGCGGCGCGCCACCGAAGGACGGGGCGGCCATCGGCGTCTCCGGCTTCTGGTCTGACAGCTTCGGCGGCGATTTCACCGCCGTCGGCCAGGGCGCGGCCCAGCCGGGCGGCTTCGACATCGCCTACGCCTATCCGGACGCCAGCTTTGTCAACCGCTGGCGGCGAGAGGGCGACACCCTGACCTGGACCATCGTCGCCAAGATGGGCGGGAAGGAAAATGCGTTCGCCCGCTACGAGCTGGCCCGCTCGGCCTGCCCGGCGCCGCTCGGCTAGGCGCTCGCCCGCATCAAACCGTCACACACCGCCGCTAATGTCCGCCTCCTGACGATTGGCCCAGCTTGGGCGGGGGACGATGGGCGAGAAGAGCTGCGGCGGTTGCGGCATGTGCTGCAAGCTGATGGGCGTGACGGCGCTGGCCAAGCCGCCCCACGCCTGGTGCGGCCATTTCCGAAAGGGCGCGGGCTGCGCGATCTATGCCGATCGCCCGACCGCCTGCGCCGACTTCGCCTGCTACTGGCTGAAGAGCGAAGGCCTGGGCGAGGAATGGCGGCCGGATCGGGCGCGCTTCATCCTGCACCGCGAGGACCAGGGCCGCCGCATGGTGGTCGAGGTCGATCCGGCCAGCCCCGAGGCCTGGCGCAAGGCGCCCTACCACGCCACCCTGCGCGCCTGGGCCGCGCGCGGCGCCGCCGACGGCCTGACCCTCAACGTGCTGGTCGGCCAGCGCGGCTTCGAGATCCGGCCCGATCGCGACATCGACCTGGGGCTCGTGCGGAGCTTCGCGGCATGACCGAGGCGATGACCATACCGACGCCCGCGCTGAACAAGACCTGCGGGTCATGCGGCCTGTGCTGCAAGGTCCTGGCGATCGAGGCCCTGGACAAGGCCGACGGCGTCTGGTGCTCGCACTTCAAGAAGGGCGGCGGCTGCGGCAACTACGCGCTGCGGCCGGCGGCCTGCCGCGGCTTCCACTGCCTGTGGCTGACCTCCGACAAGCTCGGCGACGAATGGCGGCCCGACAAGGCCGGCTTCGTCATGTACTCCGACCGCGACGGCAAGCGGCTGAACGTCGTCGTCGACCCCGGCAAGCCGGCCGCGTGGCGGCGCGAGCCGTACTATTCGTATATCAAGGCCATGTCGCGCCGGGCCTTCGACGGCTACGAGCTGGTGGTCTGCGTCGGCGACCGCCGCATCGTGGTGTTCCCCAGCGAGGAGATCGACCTGGGCGTCCTGCCGCCCGACCGCAAGCTGGTCAGCGGCTATGTCGAGCGCGACGGCGGCCTAACCCCCTTCGCCATGGTGCTGGCTGACGCCGACTAGAAGCGCGGGTGGAACGCCCTCGGGCTCCACCCGAAATCCCGGACGGCCTCGCCGGAGTCGAAGGTCAGGTCCTGGCCCATCCGCGTCCCCATGGCCGTGGTCGCGCCCGGATAGAACGGCTTGGCCAGGCGCATGACCAGGGCGAACAGCCAGGTCGGCATCGGCAGGCTGCGCGGCGTCTTGCCCAGACCCTCGAACACCCGGTCAACCATCACCCGGTAGGTCACCGTCTCGCCGCCGACCAGGTTGTAGGCCCGGTTCCGCGTCGCCGGCGCATGGGCCGCCGCCAGCGCGCCGGCCGCCAGGTCCGCCGCGTGCACCGGCTGGCGCAGGCCCTCGCCCGCGCCCGACAGCGGCATGACGTGGAAGCGCTTCACCAGGCGGGCGATGCGGCTGACGTTCTCGTCATGGCCTTCGTCGTAGATCAGGGTCGGACGCAGGATGGTCCACGCCACACCGTGTTCGGCGCACCAGGTCTCGACCGCCGCCTCGGCCCCGGCCAGTTCCAGCGCCACGCCCCGCTCGCCCGCGTCCGGCGAGCCGGTCTTGGTGAAGCGGCTGGTCGAGGAGAAGGCGATCAGCCGCGCCATGCCCCGCGCTTTCAGCAGCGGCAGCACGCCCGGCAGCAGCCAGATCGGCGACAGCGAGAACACCGTCGCCGCCACGGGCAGGTGCTCGGCCAGGTCCGCGTCCCTGAGGTCGCCGCCGACCCAGCAGGCGTCCTCCGACGGCGGTCGGCGGCTGAAGGCGACCGGGTCGAGGTCCTCGGCCTTGAGCCGCTCCAGCAGGTGGCCGCCGATCAGGCTGGTCGCGCCCAGCACCAGCACCGGCGTCTTCAGGGTGTTCTCGGTGTCCATTCGCTAGATATAGTCATGGTTGGCGGAGGGAGCCCATGACCTACGAAGACGTGAGAGCCTTCGCGTTCAAACTGCCCGGCGTCGAGGACGGAACGTCCTACGGTCGGCCTTGCCTGAAGGCGCACGGCAAGTTCCTGACCCGCCTGTTCGAGGACGGCGAGAGCCTGGTCTGTCCCGCCGTGCCGTTCGACGAGCGCGAGATGCTGGTCGAGGCCGAGCCGGACGTCTTCCACTTTACCGACCACTTCAAGAACTACCCCTACGTCCTGGTGCGCCTGGCCCAAGCCCATCCGGGGACGGTCGAGCGCCTGGTCACCCGGCAGTGGCGCGCCACCGCGCCGAAAAAGCTGCTGAAGGCCTGGGACGAAGCCCATCCGATGGAGGCTCCATGAAGGCCTGGCGCATCCTGATCGCGATCGTCGCCGTCCTCGGCCCAGCCCTGCAGTATGGCCTGATGGTCTATGACGAGACCCTGGCCTCGGCCGCCGTGAAGTCGGTCGAGTTCTTCAGCTACTTCACCATCCTGTCCAACATGCTGGCCGCCGCGGCCCTGATCGCGCCGCTGGTCGCGCCGTCCGGCCGCTTCGCGACCTGGGCCGAACAGAGCGGCCCGCGCGCGGCGATCGCCACCTACCTGACCATCACGGCGGTGGTCTATCACACCCTGCTGGCCAGCCAGTGGAGCCCGCAGGGCCTGCGCTTCGTCTCCAACGCCATCCTGCACACGGTCACGCCGCTGGCCTATCTGATCGACCTAGCCCTGCGCGGCGGCCGGGGCGAGGCGCGGTGGATCGCGGCGGCGAAGGCCATGGCCTTCCCGGTCCTGTTCGGAGCCTGGACCCTTGTCCACGGGGCGCTGTCTGGCTTCTATCCGTACCCGTTCATGAATGTGGCCAGGCGCGGCTATCCCGCCGTGGTGCTGACCATGGCCGAGATGAGCCTGGCCTTCGCCGCTATCGCCCTGGTCTTCATCGCTTTCCTGCGCGTTCGAACCAAGACGTCGGGCGAACCCGCCCCTATATCCGCCTGACCGCCCTTTCGGAGTTGTCCATGTCCAAGCTCGTTCCCGCCGTCCGCTCGGGCGACGTCCTGATCCCCGCCTTGGGCTTCGGCACCTGGCAGCTGGAGAATGGCGCGGCCGTGCCGCTGGTCGAGAAGGCGCTGGAGGTCGGCTATCGCCACATCGACACCGCCCAGATCTACGGCAACGAGCGCGACGTCGGCGCGGGCGTCAAGAACAGCGGGATCAAGCGCGACGAGATCTTCCTGACCACCAAGGTCTGGATCGACAAGTTCGCCGACGGCGACCTGCAGCGTTCCGCCGAGAAGAGCCTGGAGCGCCTGGGCGTCGACCATGTCGACCTCCTGCTGCTGCACTGGCCGAAGCCCGAGGTGCCGTTGGCTGAAACCCTGAAGGCGCTGAACGAGGTCCGCTCGCGTGGCTGGACCCGCGCCATCGGCCTGTCGAACTTCCCCTCGGCCCTGCTGGAGGAGGCCACGAAACTGTCGGAGGCCCCGATCGCCACCGACCAGGTCGAGTACCACCCCTACCTGTCGCAGAGGACCCTGATCGCTAAGGCCCACGCCCTGGGGACCTCGATCACCGCCTGGTCGCCCCTAGCCCAGGGCAAGGTGGCCACGGACCCGACCCTGGTCGAGATCGGCCGCGCCCACGGCAAGACCCCCGGCCAGGTCACCCTGCGCTGGATCATCCAGCAGGGCGTCATCGCCATCCCGCGCACCAGCAATCCCAAGCGCGTCGAGGAGAACTTCGACATTCTCGACTTCACCCTGTCGGATGACGAGATGACCCGCATCCACGGCCTGGCCCGTCCGGACGGGCGGCTAGGGAACTGGCTGGACAAGGCCTACGCCTGGGACTCCGAATAGCGCTCAACTTGCCACCCTCGCTCGCCCGCTCCACAATCTTCGATTGACGGGACTCGGAGCGGGCGGATGGCGATGCTGAAGGTGGGGGCGCTGGTCGCGGCCTTGGCGATGGCGCCCCTCACCATGCCTGCCGAGCTTCCGCTGGACGCCCTGCTGAAGGATCCGGCGGCGGCCCGGGTCTTCGACTACTGGCGCCTGCGCGAAGGCCGTCCGCCCGAGGCGATCGAACCCGTCCGCGCATCGGTCTACGCGGCCATGAAGCTGCGGAACATCGAAGAGCCCGAACGCTGCTTCAGCGACGCCGAGATCGAGATCCATGTGGGCCTGAAGGGCGTACAGACCGCCGCGTCCGCCCGCCAGTGGCGCGAGGACCGCGACGCCGCCGCCGGGGCTGTCCGACGCTTCGACCAGGCGATCGCCGCGCTGATGAACGGCGACTCCAGCGGCGAGGCGACGCTGGACGGCTTCATCCGCCCCTATGTCGCCCGCGCCAGGGCCGCCAGGACCGCACGGGGTCGCGAGTTGGCGCTGCGCGCCGCTCGAGACCAGGCCATCCGCCGGGGCTTCGAGAACGAGGCCCTGCTCGGCCCCCTCACCCCCTCAGCCCACGGCCAGGCCAACTGGCGGCTGTGGAACCGCGTCTGCCGGATCGACGCCGACAACGTGGCCTGGATCAAGCGCGAGGTGCGCGACCACGGCTGGTTCGAGATCTCGCGCTATGGGCGGGAGGCGGAAAAGGACGCCTGGATGCTGGCCCAGCACGCCGATGACGACATCCCTTTCCAGACCGAGGTCCTAGCCCGACTGGACAAGCTGCGCGCCCGGGGCGAGACCGATCCGAAGAGCTACGCCTATCTCTACGATCGGGTCGCGATCAACACCGGTCGCCCGCAACGCTATGGCACCCAGGGCGGCTGCCGGGATGGCCAGCGCTACACGTTTCCGCTCGAGGATCCCGCCAAGGTCGATCAGCTGCGGGCCGAAGTCGGGATGGCCTCCCTGGCCGAATACAATGCGCTGTTCACCTGCCGCCGCTGATCACGTCAGACAAACTCCATCCGTTTTCAGACGAAGCCGGTTTCATCCGGCCCTGAAAGCGCCTAGGTAAGCCTCAACCTGAGCATAACTTTCCAGGCTCACGAGGATTAGGACAGGGACGATGGACGACGCGGGCGCCAGCTTGCAGGCGACGATGGCGGGGATGGGCCGGACGGCCCGCGAGGGCGCGCGCGCGCTTCGTCTCGCCACGCCAGAGCAGCGCACCGCCGCCATCCGCGCCATGGCCGCCGCGATTCGCGAGGACGCCGCCGCCATCCTGGCCGCCAACGCCAGGGACCTGGCCCGCGCCGCCGCCAACGGCCTGACCGCACCGATGCAGGAGCGCCTTTTGCTGGACGAAAAGCGTCTGGAAGGCGTGGCCGCCGGCGTCGAGGCCGTGGCCGCGATCCCCGATCCCGTCGGCGTGGCGACCTCGCGGTGGACCCGGCCCAACGGCCTGGACATCAGCCGCGTGCGCACCCCTATCGGCGTGATCGCCATGATCTACGAAAGCCGCCCGAACGTCACCGCCGACGCCGCGGCGCTGTGCGTGCGCTCGGGCAACGCGGTGATCCTGCGCGGCGGCTCGGAGTGCATCGACTCCAACCTCGCCATCCACGCTTCGATTGAACGCGGTTTGAAGGCCGCTGGCCTTCCCGCCGCCGCCGTCCAGATCGTCAAGACCCCCGACCGCGCCGCCGTCGGCGCCATCCTGTCGGGCCTGGACAAGGCCATCGACCTGATCATCCCGCGTGGCGGCAAGAGCCTGGTCGCCCGCGTCCAGGCCGAAGCCCGCGCCCCGGTGCTGGGCCACCTGGAAGGCCTCAACCACGTCTTCGTCCACGCCGCCGCCGACGTGAACAAGGCCGTCGACATCGTCGTCAACGCCAAGCTGCGCCGGGTGTCGGTCTGCGGCTCGGCCGAGACTCTGCTGGTCGACAAGGCCGCCGCCGACGTCCTGCTCCCGCCGATCGCCCGCGCCCTGGTCGAGGCGGGCTGCGAGCTGCGCGGCGACGCCGCCGCCCGCGCGATCGAACCGGCCATGAAGGCGGCGACCCAGGAAGACTGGACCACCGAATACCTGGCCCCGATCCTGGCCGTGGCCGTGGTCGACGGCGTGGCCGGCGCGGCCGCCCACATCGCCGCCTACGGTTCGGGCCACACCGACGCCATCGTCACCGAGGACGCTTCGGCCGCCGACGCCTTCGTGGACGAGGTCGACAGCGCCATCGTGCTGGTCAACGCCTCGACCCAGTTCGCCGATGGCGGCGAGTTCGGCTTCGGGGCCGAGATCGGCATCGCCACCGACAAGCTTCACGCCCGCGGTCCGGTCGGGGCCGAGCAACTGACGACGTTCAAGTATGTGGTTCGCGGGACCGGCCAGACTCGTCCCTGAGGCCGGTCGGCCCAAAGCCCAGCGCCTCGGGTTCCACCTGGAGCCCGGGATGCGCGTCGGCCTGTTCGGCGGCAGCTTCAACCCGGCGCACGAGGGCCACGCCCACGTCGCCGAGACGGCCATGCGCCGTCTGGAGCTGGACCGCGTCATCTGGCTGGTCTCGCCGCAGAACCCGCTGAAGGCCTCGCACGAGACGCGGCCCCTGGCCGAACGGCTGGCCGAGGCCCGCCGCTGGGCGCGCGGCTCGGGCATGGTCGTCTCCGACGCCGAGACGCGGCTGGGCTCGCAATACACGATCGACACCCTGCGCGTGCTGCGGGCGCGCTATCCGGGGGTGAAGTTCGTCTGGGTGATGGGGGCCGACAGCCTGGCCACCTTCCACCGCTGGCGCGGCTGGACCCAGATCATGCGCGAGGTCCCCGTCGCGGTGATCTCGCGGCCCTGGATCGCGCTGAAGGCCCGCACCGCCCCGGCCGCCCGCCGCTTCGCCTTCGCCCGTTGGCCGGCCAGCGCCGCCGCCCGCCTGCCAGACGCCACCGCCCCGGCCTGGGTCTATCTGACCGGCCCGCTGAACTTCGCCTCTTCGACCGCCATGCGGGCCCGGCAGAAGGGGGAGTCGACGGCGATGCGCTCCCGTCAGAAAGGCTGAAGGCCAAGCTTTCCAGCGCGACACGAAGGCTTCACGTCGAGCGACGAAACGGCGTTCGGCCATCAATCCCTCACGTTTTCCCCAATTCCGTGCTATGGGGGATATCCACAGCGACCCCATAAGGAGCAATCCGCTGCGTAGCGACCCCGCGCAAAGTGCGCACGAAGGCTCGGCCGGCGCCGAGTCCTCGACTGAATCCCCGGGCCTGAGTCTGCCCCTCGACGTGAAGGCGCTGGAGCGCCTGATCCTCACCCGCCTGGACGACGACAAGGCCCAGGACATCGTCCACATCGACCTGACGGACAAGAGCTCGGTCGCCGACAGCCTGATCGTGGCGTCCGGCCGTTCGCACCGTCACGTCGGCGCTCTGGCCGATCACATCCTGCGGGCGCTGAAGGAAAACGGCTTCGGCAAGGCGCGGGTCGAAGGCCTGCCGCACTGCGACTGGGTGCTGATCGACGCCGGCGACGTCGTCATCCACCTGTTCCGCCCCGAAGTGCGCAGCTTCTACAACATCGAGAAGATCTGGGCGGTCGACGCCCCGCACCGCACGGCCGCGAACTGATCTTTGCGCGAGCCTTAAAGCCGCTCATCCCCGCGAAAGCGGGGACCCAAGCGGCGCTCGCGGATTGATCATCGGCCGCGCCACAGCCCGAAATTCGGCTTGGGTCCCCGCTTTCGCGGGGATGAGCGAATGAGGGGTTCGACAGGATTGGATGTCGATCCGCTAGAGCTGTCCCGATGAAGATCACCATCCTCACCGTCGGAAAGCTCGGCCGCATGGTCGAGGCGCAGCTGGCCGTGGACTATGCGTCCCGCGCCACGGCGTCCGGCCGCGCCCTGGCCCTGGGTCCGGTCGAGATCGTCGAGGTCGAGGCCCGCAAGCCCGGCAAGGCCGCCGAGGCCGAGGTGCTGCGCCCGCACCTGGAGGGCGCCCACGTCATCGCCTGCGACGAGCACGGCAAGGTGCGCAAGAGCCGCGACTTCGCGACCCACCTGGCCAGGCTGCGCGACGACGGGACCCGGCGGGTGGTGTTCCTGATCGGCGGCGCCGACGGCCTGGATCCATCGATCCTGTCCACCGCCCAGGAGACCATGGCCTTCGGGCCGCAGACTTGGCCGCACGCCCTGGCCCGGGCGATGCTGGCCGAGCAGATCTATCGCGCCGCCACCATCCTGTCGGGCTCGCCCTATCATCGCGATTGAGGCAGTAAGGACGGGATGCTTCGCCGCCCCTCGCTTCCGGTCATCGCCTTCGCCGCCGCCCTCGTCGCCGTCCCCACGGCCGTGGTCGGCTGGCAGCGCGCCGACCAGGCCATCGAGGCCCAGCGCGCCAAGGACCGCCAGCAGGCGGCCGACACCCGCCGCGAGATCCAGGACCTGCGGGCCGAACTCGATCGCCTAGACCACGCCCGCCTCGCCGCCGGGGCCGACGTCGACGCCAAGCGCGCCCGGCTGGAGGCCCTGAACGCCCGCGAGCGCTCGATCCTGGCCGACCTGGGCGTCAACCGGCAGCGGCTGTCGCTGCTGTTGTCGGCCCTGCAGCTGTTCCGCCGCGATCCGCCGCCGGCCCTGCTGGTCTCGCCTGACAACGCCCGCGACGCCGTGCGGGCCGCGATCCTGATCCGAGCCATGACCCCGGAACTGCAGCGCCGCGCCGACGCCTACGCCCGCCAGGCCACGGCCGTCGGGACCCTGCGCCGCGAGGCCGCCGCCGCCTCGGCCGAGCTGTTCACCGCCGAGAGCGTGGTCGCCGACCGCAAGGGCGAGATCGAGCGGCTGATCATCGAGAAGACCCAGCTGGAGCGCGCCTTCGCCCACGAGGCCCTGGCCGAGGAAAGCGAGTTGCGCACCCTGGGCGCCCTCACGGACGGCCTGGGTCGGGTCGAGGCGACCGGTCCGCTGCACCTGCGCGCCCCCGCCGCAGGGGCCATCGTCCGCCGCTTCGGCCAGGAGATGCCGGCCGGCGGCAAGTCGCCCGGCCTGACCCTCCGCGTCGACAAGGGCCTGACCGTCACCGCGCCCGCCGCCGGAACCGTCGAATACTCCGGCGCGCTGAACGGCTGGGGCGCGGTGCTGATCCTGAGGTCACAGGGCGCCTATCACCTGGTGCTGGCGGGACTGGACCAGATAACGGCGTCACCCGGACAATCTGTCGCGGCCGGCGCCCCCATCGGGAAGATGCCGGATCATGTATCCTCCGATCCGGAACTCTATATGGAGGTCCGGGAGAACGGCGAACCGGCGGACCCGGAACGTTGGCTCAAACAAGAGTCGCGATAGTCGGCTTTTTCGGTAATTGTGGCCGTAATTACACCTACGGCCACTGTCAGTGGTTGGTTGGGGCTAAACACGGAAAGCGGCGCCACGCGTCGCCAGGGAGCCTTCTGGGCCTTAATGCGCAAGTATCTGCTCATCGGCGTTTCCGCCTTCGTCCTCGGCGCGGGGACCATGGCCTATATCAGCCCCATCGCCCAGGCGAACAACGCGCCGAAGACCAAGACCTACAAGATGCTGGAGCTCTTCGGCGACGTGCTGGGCACGGTCGAGGACCAGTACGTCACCGAGGTCGACGACAAGAAGCTGATCGAGGCGGCGCTGGACGGCATGCTGACCAGCCTGGACCCGCACTCGGGCTACCTGTCGCCCGACAGCTACGAGGACATGCAGGACACCACGCGCGGCGAGTACGGCGGCCTCGGCATCGAGGTCACCAGCGAGGACGGCGTCGTGAAGGTCATCTCGCCGATGGACGGCACCCCGGCCTCGCGCGCGGGCATCCAGGCCGGTGACTACATCACCGCCGTCAACGGCCAGAGCGTTCTGGGCCTGACGGTCACCGAGGCCGTCAAGCAGATGCGCGGCACGGCCGGCGAGGCGGTCACCCTGACCATCGCCCGCGACAAGACCGATCCGTTCGACGTCAAGCTGGTCCGCGAAGTGATCAAGCCCAAGGCCGCCATCGCCAAGATGGAAGGCGACTACGGCTATGTCCGCCTGCCTGGCTTCAACGAGAAGGCCACCGACGCGGTGGTCGCCTCGATCAACGACCTGAAGGCCAAGAACCCGCAGATGAAGGGCCTGATCCTGGACCTGCGCAACAACCCCGGCGGCCTGCTGGACCAGGCGGTCGGCGTGGCCGACGTGTTCCTGGACGGTGGCGAGGTGGTCAGCCAGCGCGGCCGCGATCCGCGCAACATCCAGCGCTACAACGCCCGTCCCGGCGACCTGCTGAACGGCATGAAGATGGTTGTGCTGATCAACCAGGGCTCGGCCTCGGCGGCTGAGATCGTCGCCGGCGCCCTGCAGGACCGCCACCGCGCCGAACTGGTCGGCCTCACCAGCTTCGGCAAGGGCTCGGTGCAGACGGTGATCCCGCTGCGCGGCGGAGCCGACGGCGCCCTGAAGCTGACCACAGCCAAGTACTTCACGCCGTCGGGCCGCTCGATCCAGAAGACCGGCATCGCCCCGGACCTCGAGGTCGCCCAGACCCGCGACCAGGCCCAGGACATCGCCAACCGCGTCTGGTTCAGCGAGGCCAGCTTCAAGAACGCGCTGAACGCCGACGAGGGCAAGAGCCGCCAGGGCGTCCACACCCCGGCCGAGGCCCCGCCGACGGGCTTCGACGACAAGAAGGGCGACTTCCAGTTGCAGCGCGCCATCGCCGTGCTGAACGCCGGCTCGGTCGCCGCCACGCCCAAGCTGCCCAAGCCGGCGGCCAAGGTCGCCGAGGTCACCGCCAAGGCGGCCGCCGCGGCCGGCAAGGCCCCGGTCACCCAGAACAAGTAGGGCCTCCGGCCTTACCCAGATCAGCGCCGCTCCGGGAAACCGGGGCGGCGTTTTTCGTTCGCCCGCGCCCATGCCCGCGACGTCGCGCCGCGCCGCCGCCGGCTGATCGCAGGATCTCGTTAACCATATGTTCGAAGCTTCCCCGCTAGCGTGTCCCGGTCATGGCCGTCACGTTCTCGCGCAAGCCCGCCTATGCCGCCGCCGCGCCCGCCGAGGGCGGATCCGGCGATCTGCGCGCCAAGCTGATGGCGGCCCTGAGCAATCCCTATATCGGCGCCAGCGGCGCGGCCTGCCTGTTCCTGACCTCGCTGGCGACCCTGGTTCTGATCACCAGCGACCCCCACGCCGGCGCGCCGGTGATTCGCCTGGAGCTGACCAAGATCGGCGCGACCAAGAACGCGCCGGAGGGCTGGCGCGAGGCGCTGAGCGGCGATCCGGCCCATGAAGCCGACTTCGTTCCCGGCCAGTTGGGCCTGTCGCGCAGCCCCTTCGCGCCCGTCGCCGCCGAGGCCGGCGGCGAGACGCCGATCGAAGACCTTCAGAACCTGCCGCCCATCCAGCAGGGCCCGGGCCTGGCCCAGGCCCCGATCGCCGGCCTGACCGCGCCCGGTCCCGGCGGCGGCCCGCTGCCGATCATCGCCGCGGATGGTCGCACCGCGGCGGAGGCCTATGCCCGCCCGTTCACGTCCAACGGCCGTCCCAAGGTGTCGGTGGTCATCGGCGGCCTGGGCCTCAACGCCCAGACCACCCGCGCGGCGATCGAGACCTTGCCGGGCGAGATCACCCTGTCGTTCGCGCCCTATGCCGAGGGCCTGCAGGGCTGGATCGACCTGGCCCGCGCCCACGGCCACGAGGTGCTGCTGGAGACCCCGATGGAGCCGGCCGACTATCCGGCCAACGATCCGGGCCCCTACACCCTGATCGCCGCCAACCGGCCGGAAGACACTGTGCGCAAGCTGGAATGGCTGATGTCGCGCGCCAGCGGCTATTTCGGCCTGTCGAACTATCTGGGCGCCCGCTTCGTCGAGAGCGACACGGCGATGTCGACCTTCAACGCCGTGCTGAAGGCCCGGGGCCTGGCCTTCGTCGACGACGGCCTGGCCTCGCGCCGCGGCGGCCCGATCCCGCGCGCCTCGGCCGACCGGGTGATCGACGACGAACTCTCGGCGGGCGCCATCGACGCCCAGCTGCGGGCGCTGGAGAACGGCGCGGCCGGTCGCGGCCAGTCGCTGGGCTCGGGCTTCGCCTATCCGGTGACCATCACCCAGGTGCGCATCTGGTCCGCCGGCCTGCAGGCGCGCGGCCTGCAGCTTGCCCCAGCGTCAGCCCTAGCGCACCGTTAAGCTAGCGCGCCACCTGAACTCGTGGAACAAGGCTCGGGATGACCGAGCTCGACTACCCCCAGCATCGCCCGAACGTCGGCGTCGTCCTGTTCCACCAGGATGGCCGCGTCTGGCTGGGCCGGCGCCACAAGCAGGCGCCGCCGTACAACTGGCAGTTCCCGCAGGGGGGCGTCGACGAGGGCGAGGACCTGGAGGCCGCCGCCCGCCGCGAGCTGGCCGAAGAGACCGGCGTCACCTCCGTCGCGCCGCTGGGCCGCACCGAGGGGTGGCTCACCTATGATTTCCCGCCCGAGATCCTGACCAACGAGAAGCGCTCGCGCGGCTGGCGGGGGCAGAAGCAGGTCTGGTTCGCCTATCGCTTCATCGGCGAGGAGTCGGAGATCGATCTGGAGGCGGACGAGCACATCGAGTTCGACGCCTGGAAATGGGGTAGGCTCGACGAAACGCCCGAACTGATCGTACCTTTCAAGCGCGGGGTCTACGAAGCGGTGGTCACCGCGTTCGCGGGGTTCGCGCGGGGCGCCTGAAACGGGCGTCCGTCGCGGTGGGGAGAACGGAATGGCGGACACGGTTCTGCTGATTCACGGCTACGGCTGCGGAGGGGACGTCTGGGGTCCTGTCGCCGCGCGGCTGCGCGCCGAGGGCTACCGGGTCGAGGCCCCGACCATCCGGTCGGCGGTGCGCACGGTCGAGGGTCCGCGCGCGGGCCTGGCCGGGCTGACCCTGGCCGACTACGTCGCGGAGATGAGCGCCCTCGCCCAGACCCTGGCGAAGGAGACGGGCAAGAAGCCGCTGGTGTTCGGTCACTCGATGGGCGGGCTGATCGCCCAGAAGGTCGCCGAGGCCGGCCACGCCGCGGCGCTCGTCCTGTTCGCCCCCGCCTCGCCCCCCGACGCGCGCGGCAAGCCCAAGCTCACGCCGGTCTTCACCTTCCTGAACCTGGCCCTGTCCTCCAAGCCGGAGACCAAGGCTGGCAAGATGTGGAAGGCGGGCTTCAAATTCGGCGTGGTCAACGCCGTGCCGTCCGCGCGGCACGACGAGCTCTACGCCAAGATGGTCCATGACAGCGGCCAAGTGCTGGCCGACCTGGCCTGGCCGCACAAGGATCCCAACAAGACCGCCTATGTAGACGCCAGCAAAGTCACCGTGCCCGTGCTGGTGCTCGCGGGCGCGCTGGACCGCACGACGCCGGTCGAAGACGTCCGCCTAGTCGGCAAGAAATACGCGACCGCCGACTACAAGGAATACCCGAACAACGCCCATTATCTCATAGATGAGCCCAACACGATGAAGATCCTCGACGACCTGATCGCCTGGCTGAGCGGCAAGAAGCCGACGACGGCCCCCACCCCCGCGCCGGCTCCCGCCGCGGCCAAGCCCCCCGAGCCCACGCCAGCGCCCGCGCCGGTGAAGGCGGCGGAACCGACCCCGGCTCCCGCCCCCGTCGCCACGGCGCCGACGCCCGCACCGGCCCCCGCGCCGAAGCCGGCGCCCGCTCCGGCGGCCAAGGCTCCGGCTAAGGCTCCGGCCAAGCCGAAGGCCGAGGCCAAGCCGAAGGCGGCCGCGAAGGCTCCCGCCAAGGCCCCGGCGAAGGCCAAGCCGGCCGCAAAACCGGCCCCAGCGCCGGCCGCCAAGGCCGCGCCCAAGGCCGCCGCGCCGAAGAAGGCTGCGCCCGCCGCCAAGGCTCCGGCCAAGGCCCCGGCCGCGCCGAAGCCCGCCGCCAAGGCCGTCGCCGCGCCGAAGACCGTGGCCCCGAAGGCCGCGGCTCCCAAGGCCGCCGCCAAGCCGAAGGCGGCGCCCGCGCCGAAGGCCGCCCCCGCCAAGGCCGCCCCCAAGGCCGCGTCGACGCCCGCTCCGGCCAAGGCGAAGGCCGCTCCGGCCGCCAAGGCTCCGGCCGCCAAGGCTCCGGCCGCCAAGGCTCCGGCGACCAAGGCTCCGGCCAAGGCCGCCGCCCCGAAGACCGCCGCGCCCAAGGCTCCGGCCGCCAAGACCGCGGCTCCGGCCAAGCCGAAGGCCGCCGCCGCGCCGAAAGCCGCCGCCGCCAAGGCCCCGGCCGCCAAGAAGCCTGCGACAAAGGCGCCGCCAAAACCTCGCCCAAGTCGGCGAAGTAAGTGTAGGCTGAACCCCGCCGGCTGCTTCGTCGGCGGGGTTTCTTCGGCCTGATTTTTAGGGCGTTCATGCGCACACCCGTGATCATGGTCCACGGCGCTTTCTGCGGCGGCTGGACCTTCGACGCCTTCCGCGCGCCGTTCGAGGCGGCGGGGCATGACGTGCTGACGCCCGACCTGATCGGCCACGACGGCGCGAGCAGCGCCGCCGGCGCCTCGATGGCCGACTACGCTCGCCAGATCGCGCGCCTGGCCGAGGCCTGCGAGACGCCGCCGATCCTGATCGGCCACTCGATGGGCGGCCTGGTCGCCCAGATGGCCGCCTCGCGCGCCAAGATTTCCAAGCTGATCCTGCTGGCCCCGTCCGCCCCCTGGGGCGTCGCCGGCGCCAGCCTGGAGGAGGCCGTCTCGGCCGTCAGCCTCTACACCTTCGGTCCCTACTGGCTGCAGGCCATCGCGCCCGACTACGGCGTCGTGCGGCGCTACAGCGTCGACAAGCTGGCCCGCCCCGAGCGCAAAGCGATCTTCGCCCGCATGACGGCCGAGAGCGGCCGGGCGCTGTGGGAGACGCTGAACTGGTGGCTGGACCCGTTCATGACCACCTCGGTCTCGGCGCCCGGCTGCCCGGTGCTGGCCATCGCCGGCGGCCAGGACGTCATCCACCCGCCCGCCACGGTCCGCCAGACGGCCGCGCGCCTGGGCGGGCGCGTCGAGGTGTTCCCCGAGATGAGCCACTGGCTGCCTGGGGAACCGGGCTGGGAAGCGGTCGCCCAGCGCTGCCTCGACTTCATCGCCCTGGAAGGCCGCGCGGCGGCCTAGGCGGCGGAGCCGGGGCTGAAGATCTTCAAGCCCAGGATCCCGGCCACGATCAGGCCCAGGCACACCAGCCGGGCGGCGGTCGCCGGCTCCTTGAACAGCAAGATGCCGACGATGGCCGTGCCGACCGCGCCGACGCCGGTCCAGACGGCGTAGGCCGTGCCCAGCGGCAGGGTCTTCACCGCCCAGCCCAGCAGGGCCATCGACAGCACCAGGCTGACGGCGGTGAAGGCGATCGGGATCGGCTTGGTGAAGCCTTCCGTGAACTTCAGGCCCACGGCCCAGCCCACTTCGAAGACACCGGCGATGAGGAGGATGATCCAGGCCACGACGAGCCCCTTTCCACAAGGTGGGGTCGTCCCCGAAAACGGCCTTCGCGAAAAGCGAAAGGCGCGGGGGTCGTCCCCCGCGCCTCGCCTAGATAGAAGCCATGCCCGCCAGGGGCAAGGCGCAGCCTTAGCGGCTGCTGGTGCTGTACAGGATCTGGGCGCGCTCGAAGTTCTTGCCGACCGAGCTTTCGTCCAGCTTCTTCAGGCGCATGTAGACCAGGCCCGCGTGGCCGCCGGCCCAGGCGTCGTCCCACGACACGGTGAAGCGACGGAAGTCGCTGCCGACCGTCTGGTCGTTGCGGATCAGGCGCAGCTGCGGGCTGTTTTCCCAGGTCGCCCAGTCGTGCAGGCCGTTGGCCAGTTCCTGAGCCTGTTCCGGGGTCTGGGCGTAGTCGATGGTGACCGTGCAGACGTTCTTGTTCGAGCCCGGGTTGTCGAGCGTGATGTTGTACGGCTTGCCGAGATCGAGGACCTGCTGCTCCTTCTTCTTCTTGAAGCCGTAGTCCTTGGTCAGCTGGGCGAAGTCGCCGCCGGCGACCTGCGGCTTGCAGACCTTGTCCAGCACGTCGAGCAGCTTCAGGGTCACGGGATCGGTGGTCTTCGGACCACGGACCGGCGCGGTGTAGGTCTCGGCCGGGGCGCCGGCGGCCGGCGCGGCGACGGGCGGAGCGGCCTGGTCAGTCGGCGCCGCAGCGGGAGCGGCTTGATCGGCCGGGGCCGGAGCAGCGGCCGGAGCCGGAGCGGGAGCGGCGGCGGGCGCCGGAGCGGTGGTTTCCTGAGCAACGGCGGTGGTCGAGACCGCGCCCCCAAGCGCGATAACGGGTGCGATCAGGCTGACGAGCGCAAGGCGCATAGGCTGGATATCCCCAACAAGACGAGAGGTCGGCATTAAAACCGACAGGCGGTCCCTCGCAACCCTTATGGCTACCGATTGAGGCGGAGATTGGGTCACAAGTGTAATTTTTTCTCGCCCAGCACAGGCGAGACACGAAAACGCCCCCGTCCGCAAGGAACGAGGGCGCTTTGAAACCTATCAGCGAACCCGGAATCAGGCCGCTTCGACGGCGTGCTCGGCCAGGATCGTCAGGCCGTCCGGGCCGACATCCGCGAACCCACCTTGGATGTCGAACACCTTGGTCGTCGCGCCGTCCTTCACGGTCACCTTGCCTTCGCGCAGGGTGGTCATGAACGGGGCGTGGCCGGCCAGGACGCCGAAGTCGCCTTCCGAACCCGGAGCCTGGACCAGGTCCACGTCGCCGGAGAAGAGTTCCCGTTCGGGGGCCACTAGGGAAAAGTGCAGCTTGGCCATCAGTTGAAGGTCTCCTCGACGCCGCCCAGGGCGGCTTCGATGTCTTCGTCGGTCTGAATCTCGGTGCCGCAGAAGGGGCAGAAGCGGATGGTGGCCAGCACCAGGCCCGTCTCGCCCTCTTCCTCGCGTTCGCCGAGATTCAGCAGGATCAGGCCGCTATCGTGCTCGATGAGGCTGGCGGTCGTGTCCGGGGACACGGCTTCCGCCAGCTCCTCGCAGCAGAATTGGCCCAGATCGGCGTCTTCGGTCATCAGGCTTCGGCCGCCATCTTTTCGGCCTTGGCCACGGCTTCCTCGATCGGGCCGACCATGTAGAAGGCGCCTTCCGGCAGGTGGTCGTACTCGCCTTCGACGATGCCCTTGAACGAGCGGATCGTGTCCTTCAGCTGGACGAAGGCGCCCGGCGTGTTGGTGAACTGCTCGGCGACGTGGAAGGGCTGGCTGAGGAAGCGCGAGATTTTGCGGGCGCGCGAGACGACCAGCTTGTCCTCTTCCGACAGCTCGTCCATGCCCAGGATGGCGATGATGTCCTTCAGGGCCTTGTACTGCTGCAGGACTTCCTGGACCGAGCGGGCGACGTTGTAGTGCTCTTCGCCGATGACCAGCGGGTCCATGATCCGCGAGGTCGAGTCCAGCGGATCGACGGCCGGGAAGATGGCCTGGGCGGCGATGTCGCGCGACAGAACGGTGGTGGCGTCCAAGTGGGCGAACGAGGCGGCGGGCGCCGGGTCGGTCAGGTCGTCGGCGGGGACGTAGATGGCCTGGACCGAGGTGATCGAGCCCTTGTTCGTCGAGGTGATGCGCTCCTGCAGGTTGCCCATCTCGGTGGCCAGGGTGGGCTGGTAGCCCACGGCCGAGGGGATGCGGCCCAGCAGAGCCGACACTTCGGCGCCGGCTTGGGTGAAGCGGAAGATGTTGTCGACGAACAGCAGCACGTCCTTGCCTTCCTCGTCACGGAAGTATTCCGCGATCGACAGGCCGGTCAGGGCGACGCGGGCGCGGGCGCCCGGGGGTTCGTTCATCTGGCCGTAGACCAGCGCGCAGCGCGAGCCTTCGGTCGAGCCGTTGTTGGCCTTGGGGTCGACGTTGACGTTCGACTCGATCATCTCGTGATAGAGGTCGTTGCCTTCGCGGGTGCGTTCGCCCACGCCGGCCAGAACCGAGTAACCGCCGTAAGCCTTGGCGATGTTGTTGATCAGTTCCTGCATCGTCACGGTCTTGCCGACGCCGGCGCCGCCGAACAGGCCGATCTTGCCGCCCTTGGTGTAGGGGCACATCAGGTCAATGACCTTGATGCCCGTGACCAGCACTTCAGCGGTGTTGGTCTGCTCGGCGAAGGTCGGGGCGTCGCGGTGGATCGGGCGCGACAGGGTCGACTGGATCGGGCCCTGCTCGTCGATCGGCTCGCCGATGACGTTCATGATGCGGCCCAGCGTGCCCGGACCGACCGGAACGCGGATCGACTCGCCGGTGTCGCGCACCGGCTGGCCGCGAACGAGGCCTTCGGTGGCGTCCATGGCGATGGCGCGGACGGTGTTCTGACCCAGGTGCTGGGCGACTTCGAACACCAGGCGCTGGCCGGTGGCGGTGTTGGTCGTCTCGACGGCGTTCAGGATCGCCGGCAGCGGGCCGTCGAACTCGATGTCGACGACGGCGCCGATGATCTGGACGAGGCGGCCGGTGGCGCCGTTCAGGTTGACGGCGGTGTTGGCCGGAGCCTTCGAGGCGGCCGGCTTCTTGGCGGCGGGAGCCTTAGCGGCGGCCGGAGCCTTCGTGGCGGCGGCCTTCGGAGCAGCCGCGGCCTTGGGGGCGGCGGGCTTCTTGGCGGCGGCGGTCGCCGGCTTTGCAGCGGGGGTCTTGGCCATGGCGTGCGGTCTTTCGGTCTCTGCGTGCTTGTGTCGTTAGGCTTGGATCAGACGGCTTCGGCGCCGGAGATGATCTCGATCAGCTCCTTGGTGATCTGGGCCTGGCGGGAACGATTGTACTCGAGGGTGTAGCGCTTGATCATGTCGCCGGCGTTGCGCGTGGCGTTGTCCATGGCGGTCATCTGGCTGGCGTAGAAGCCGGCCATGTTGTCCAGCAGGGCCGACAGGATCTGAACCGTCAGGTTGCGCGGCAGCAGGGTTTCGAGAATGGCCTCTTCCGAGGGCTCGTACTCGTAGACCGCGCTGGCGCCCATCGCGGGAGCCACGCCGCCTTCAACCACCGCCGGGATCAGCTGCAGCGCCGTCGGGGTCTGGATGACCACCGACTTGAAGCGGCTGTAGAACAGCGTGACCACGTCGATGTCGCCGGCCTCGTAGAGGCGCGTGACGACGTCGGCGATCGGCTGGGCCACCGACAGGGTGAACTGGCGATAGGCGGACAGGTCGAAGTTCTCGACCACCTTGGCGCCGTAGGGGCGCTTCAGCTGGGCGCTGACCTTCTTGCCGACGCAGACGATCTTCACGTCCTTGCCCTGGGCGATCAGGCTGTCGATCTGCTGGCGCGCGGCCCGCACGATCGACGACGTGAAGCCGCCGGCGAGGCCGCGATCGGCGGCCGCGACGATGATCAGGTGACGATCATCGCGACCCGTGCCGGTCAGCAGGGCCGGAGCCCCGTCGCCGGACACGCCGGCCGCGAGATTGGCGATGACCGAAGCCAGGCGCCGAGCATAGGGACGAGCGGCCTCGGCCGCCTCCTGGCTCCGGCGCAGCTTGGCCGCCGCCACCATCTGCATCGCTTTCGTGATCTTCTGCGTCGCCTTGACGCTCGAGATCCGATTGCGCATTTCCTTCAAGCTGGCCATTCGGCGCTACTCTCTCCGAGCGTTCCGAGGGGGCTTAGGCGAAGGTCGCCGAGAAGCTGTCGAGCGCGCTCTTCAGCGTGTTCTCCAGATCCTTGTCGAGGGCCTTCTTGGTGCGGATGCCGTCCAGCAAATCCTTGTGCTGGCTGTGCAGACGGGCCAGGAACTCGGTCTCGAACCGGCGAACCGACGAGGTCGGGATCTTGTCCAGATAGCCGCGCGTGCCGGCGTAGATCACGCAGACCTGCTCTTCGACCGACTGCGGGGCGTACTGCGGCTGCTTCAGCAGCTCGGTCAGGCGTTCGCCGCGGGCCAGCATCTTCTGGGTCGAGGCGTCCAGGTCCGAGCCGAACTTCGCGAAGGCGGCCATTTCACGATACTGGGCCAGTTCGCCCTTAATCGGACCGGCGACTTGCTTCATCGCCTTGATCTGGGCCGACGAACCGACGCGCGACACCGAGATGCCGACGTTCACGGCCGGGCGGATGCCCTGGTAGAACAGGTCGGTTTCCAGGAAGATCTGGCCGTCGGTGATCGAGATCACGTTGGTCGGGATGTAGGCCGACACGTCGTTGGCCTGGGTTTCGATGATCGGCAGGGCCGTCAGCGAGCCCGAACCGTTGTCCTCGTTCAGCTTCGCGGCGCGTTCCAGCAGGCGCGAGTGCAGATAGAACACGTCGCCCGGATAGGCTTCGCGGCCCGGCGGGCGGCGCAGCAGCAGCGACATCTGGCGGTAGGCGACGGCTTGCTTGGACAGATCGTCATAGATGATCAGGCCGTGCAGGCCGTTGTCGCGGAACCACTCGCCCATGGCGCAGCCCGAGAACGGCGCCAGGTACTGCAGCGGGGCCGGCTCCGAGGCCGAGGCGACGACGACGATCGTGTATTCCAGAGCGCCGTGCTCTTCGAGCGTCTTGACGATCTGGGCGACGGTCGAGCGCTTCTGGCCGATGGCGACGTAGACGCAGTAGAGCTTGGCGCTCTCGTCCTTGCCGGCGTTGACGGCCTTCTGGTTCAGGATGGTGTCGATGGCGACGGCGGTCTTGCCGGTCTGACGGTCACCGATGATCAGCTCGCGCTGGCCGCGGCCGACCGGGATCAGGGTGTCGATCGACTTCAGGCCGGTCTGCACGGGCTCGTGCACCGACTTGCGCGGGATGATGCCCGGAGCCTTTACGTCGACGCGGCGACGCTCGGTGTACTGGATCGGGCCCTTGCCGTCGATCGGCTCGCCCAGCGGGTTGACGACGCGGCCCAGCAGGCCACGGCCGACCGGCACGTCGACGATTTCGCCGAGGCGGCGGACTTCGTCGCCTTCCTTGATGGCCTGGTCCTGGCCGAAGATCACGGCGCCGACATTGTCGCGCTCGAGGTTCAGGGCCATGCCCTTCACGCCGGCCTTCGGGAATTCCAGCATTTCACCGGCCTGGACGTTGTCCAGGCCGTAGATGCGGGCGATGCCGTCACCGACGGACAGCACTTGGCCGACGTCCGAAACGGCGGCTTCTTCGCCGAAGTTGGCGATCTGCGACTTGAGGATGGCCGAGATTTCGGCGGCGCGGATGTCCATGGTCTTCTGGGCTCTCTGCGATCTAATTTTTTAAGGCGCGCTTATACGCTCAGGCGCGCTTCAGGGCGAATTTCAGGGAATCGAGCTTCGAACGGAGCGAAGCGTCGAAGAGACGCGAACCGACGCGCACCTTCAGCCCGCCCAGCAGGGACGGGTCGACGCGCGTGGAAACTTCGGGGGTCTTGCCCAGGGCCGAGGCCAGGGCGGTCTGCACGCCCTTCAGCTGGGCGGGCGAGAGGGCGGTCGCCGAGACGACCTCGGCGGTGACGACGCCGCGGTGCTTGGCCGACAGATCGATGAAGGCCGAGATCGCGCCCAGCAGGTCGCCGGTGCGGCCGTTGGTGGCCACCAGGCCCAGGAACTTCGTGGTCAGCAGGTCGAAGCGGGCCTTCACGGCCACGGCCACGAGGCCCTTGCCCTTGTCCTCGGCCGAAAAGGCGGGCGAGTCGATCAGGCGGCGCAGGTCGGCGCTGTCGGCGACCATCGCCTTCAGGCTCTTCAGATCGGCCTCGACCTTTTGCAGGGAGCCGTTCTCGATCGTCAGTTCGAAGAGGGACTGCGCATAGCGCTGACCCGCATCCGTCGCCTTGGTTTCGTCCGCCACTTGGTATCCGCCCGGTGCGTTGCAAATGGCCGCGAACAAGAAGGTTAACCCTTATCGCGGCTTAAAGGCTTGAGCGCGCTTGAAAAAAGCGCATGGACGGCCGGCGCGTAAACGCCGCCCCGTCCGAAGCCGCGCGCCTGATAACACGGGCCTTTCGCGGTCGCAACCAAGCGGCGCGCCTGTTGGCGGGCAAGCCCCGGCGATCAGTCCCCGGCGCGACGGAACACGGCCGAGGCCGAAGCCGCCAGCGCGCCGTCCGGGCGACGCAGTTCGCCCTGGGCGAAGACCAGGCTGCGGGTCGCCCGCTCGATCCAGCCCTTCGGCTCCAGGCCGTCCGCCCCGGCGTCGGAGGCGTAGTCCACGGTCATCGAGGCCAAGGCCGTTCCCTCGCCCGCGGCCTTGCGCAGAACGGTTTCCAGCTGTGCGGCCAAGCTCGTGTCCATGCCCAACACCTAGTACGCCGTCCGAAAAAGAAAAGAGGCGGCGGAAGGATCCCGCCGCCCCGTACAGGCGAATGCTCGAGGAAACAGCCAGACGGGGCCGGAGAAACGACAGCCCCAAAGCGTCTGGTACTAGAGGTAAAGCGAATACGTGTTCTTACTTAGCCGAGGCCAGGGCCGAACCGCCCTTGGCCGAGGCGTTGCAGCGGGTCAGGTCGTCGGCGTCCAGCGACTTGGTTTCGCCGCCGAAAGCCGCGACGCGGCCCACTTCCTTGGCGAGCGCCTTGCAGGCGACCGCGGTGAGAGCCCGCGAGGGAGCTTGGGTCGAGACGCATTCGGCGCCCTCGCAGACGAAGACGGCGCCGCCGGCGACGACCTTGGTCTTGGCGGCGACCGGCGCATCCAGGGCGGCGGCAATGCGGCCGTCGGCGAAGGCCGAACCGGCGAACATGGAGACGGAAAGAGCGGCGACGGCCGCCAGGGAACGGAGCTTCATCAGAAAGCCCTCCGGTGTTGGGGAAGTTGCGGTCAGATCGTTGATCGGTGATAAGCGGTACTGGCCGCCCGGACCTCGCCACCCTGTCTAGGCCTGGCCGCACCGGTATCCCCACCGGTGCTTCGGATCCGAACTAAGCATCGCTTAGATATCAGTGATCAGAAATTGCGCAAGCTCAATTTCGCATGCGCATCGATTTTTCAGAAAACGGAAGTTTCCGGCCGAACGCGGCGAGGCGCGCGCGGAAACGGCGAGCGCCACTCGACCGCCTCCCGTCGCGCCAGTTCCCAAGGGGCACGGTTGGCCGCGATCGCGCGTCGCGCTTTAGTCTCTGCATAATCACAAGACGCGCGCGAGGGAGGCTTGCCCATGGACTTCCAACTGCCACCGGAGCTGACCGCCTATCTGGCCGAGCTCGACGCCTTCATCGAGAAAGAGATCGCGCCTCTGCAGGCGCGCGACGACAACGACCGCTTCTTCGACCACCGCCGCGAATGGGCCCGGACTGACTGGGACATGGGCGGCCTGCCCCGCCACGAGTGGGAGGAACTGCTGGCCAAGGCCCGCAAGCTGGCCGACCAGGCGGGCCACTACCGCTTCGCCCTGCCATCAGCCTACGGCGGCAAGGACGGCTCCAACCTGTGGATGGCGGTGATCCGCGAGCACCTGGCCAGCAAGGGCCTCGGTTTGTTCAACGACCTGCAGAACGAGCACTCGATCGTCGGCAACAATCCGTTCGTGCTGATGATCCGCGACTTCGGCCGACCCGACCAGCAGCACCTGATCACCGACATGCTGGACAAGGGCGCCTTCCGCCCGACCTTCGGCCTGACCGAACCCGACCACGGCTCGGACGCCACCTTCATGGAGACCCGGGCGGTCCGCGAAGACTATCACGGCGAGGCCGGGTGGCGGATCAACGGCGAGAAGATGTGGACCACGGGCATGCACGCGGCCACCCACTGCTGCCTGTTCGTCCGCACCTCGGGCGAAGACGGCGACGCCCGGGGGATCACCGCCTTCCTGGTCCCGGCCCACGCGCCCGGCGTGAAGATCGAGGAGTACCTCTGGACCTTCAACA
Organism: Caulobacter segnis; assembly: GCF_019931575.1. NCBI lineage: Bacteria > Pseudomonadati > Pseudomonadota > Alphaproteobacteria > Caulobacterales > Caulobacteraceae > Caulobacter > Caulobacter segnis. Next base: position 4,817,215 of record NZ_CP082923.1, read on the forward strand.
TGCCGACCGATCACCCCCGGGTCAGCTTCACCAATGTCTGGGTCCCGGAGAGCGCGATGTTCGGGCCGGAGGGCGGGGGTCTCGCGCTGGCCCAGCACTTCGTGCACGAGAACCGCATCCGCCAGGCGGCCTCCAGCCTGGGCGCGGCGGTCTTCTGCATAGAAGAAAGCATCAAGTACGCGCGCGCGCGCAAGCCGTTCGGCAAGGCCCTGGCCGAGAACCAGGCCATCCAGTTCCCGATCGTCGAGCTGTCGACCCAGGCCGAGATGCTGCGCCTGCTGATCCGCAAGACCGCCTGGGAGATGGACCAGATGACCAAGGTCGAGGTCGAGAAGCGGCTCTCGGACAAGGTCTCGATGTGTAACTACTGGGCCAACCGCCTGTGCTGCGAGGCCGCCGACCGGGCCATGCAGATCCATGGCGGTATCGGCTATTCCCGCCACAAGCCGTTCGAGCACATCTATCGCCACCACCGCCGCTACCGGATCACCGAGGGCAGCGAGGAGATCCAGATGCGCAAGGTGGCCGCCTGGCTGTTCGGCTACATCGGTCCGCGAAAACAGGCCTTCGCCCAGGAACGGCCCGACATGGATAAGGTTTAATCCGTCGCGACCTGACGTGTATCAATGGGCGCGCTATCTAACAGCGGTACGCGGGCATACATGTTCGCGCAGGAGGCTCCATGAACCGTCTCGTCCGTAATGCTTCGCGCGTCGCCCTGATCGTCGCCATTCCCGCGACGCTGGCCGGCTGCGGCATCAACACCATTCCCACCCAGGACGAGGCCACCAAGGCCGCCTGGGCCGAGGTGCAGAACCAGTACCAGCGCCGCGCCGACCTGGTGCCGAACCTGGTCGCCACGGTGAAGGGCTACGCGGCCCAGGAAAAGGACGTGCTGACCGCCGTCACCCAGGCCCGCGCCAGCGCCACCCAGGTCAAGGTCGACGCCTCGACCATCACCGACCCCGCCCAGTTCCAGAAGTTCGCCGCCGCCCAGGACCAGCTGTCCGGCGTGCTGGGCCGTCTGATGGTTATCCAGGAGCAGTATCCGGACCTGAAGTCGAACCAGAACTTCCTGAGCCTCCAGAGCCAGCTGGAAGGCACCGAGAACCGCATCGCCATCGCGCGGCGCGACTACAACGAGGCCGCCCAGAAGTACAACACCACCCTGCGCACCTTCCCCAGCATCCTGTGGGCCAAGACCGTCTACAGCGGCCAGAAGCCGGCCCAACTGTTCCAAGCCACCGCCGCGGCGCAGAGCGCCCCGACCGTGGATTTCTCGAGCCCGCCGACGGCGACGCCGCCGAAGGTCCAGTAACTTGCCTCTCCTCCGCTCATCCCCGCGAAAGCGGGGATCCAAGCCGAGCCTGACGGTTTCGCGCGGCGTCTCCGTGGCCAAGTCCGCTTGGGTTCCCGCTTTCGCGGGAATGAGCGGATTTTTGGTGGCGCTGGTGGTGGCCATGGCGATGGCCCTGCCCGCCTTCGCCGCGCCCAAGTTCCCGCCGCTGACCGGCCGGGTGGTCGACGACGCCCAGATCCTGTCGCCGGACGTCGAGCGCGACCTGACCACCAAGCTGGAAAACCTTGAGACCACGACCGGCCGCCAGTTGGTCGTGGCCACGGTGCCCAGCCTGCAGGACTATCCGATCGAGGACTACGGCTACCAGCTGGGCCGGACCTGGGGCATCGGCGAGAAGGACAAGGACACGGGCGCGATCCTGCTGGTCGCGCCCAACGAGCGGAAGGTGCGGATCGAGGTCGGCTATGGCCTGGAGCCCGTCCTGACCGACGCCCTGTCCAGCGTCATCATCCAGAGCGCCATCCTGCCGAAGTTCCGCGACGGCGACATGGAAGGCGGCATCGTCGCGGGGACCAACGCCCTGGTCGAGCAGCTCAGCCTGCCCGCCGACCAGGCCAAGGCCCGCATCGAGCAGGCCAGCCAGCCCGAGCAACACAAGGCCAAGGGCTCGCCGATCGTCGGATTCCTGATCTTCCTGTTCGTCATCTTCGTATTTTCCAGCCTGTTCCGGGGCCGTCGCCGAGGCGGCCTCTCCTCGGCCCTGCCGTGGATCATCCTGGGCGCGCTGAACAACAGCGGCCGAGGCGGCGGAGGCTGGAGCGGCGGCGGGGGCGGCGGCGGGGGCGGCTTCTCCGGCGGCGGCGGATCGTTCGGCGGCGGCGGCAGTTCGGGGAGCTGGTGAGATGGCGACACGCATGACCCCGCAGGACCTCGACCGCATCGCCGGCGCGGTCGCCGAGGCCGAGAAGACCACCGCCGGCGAGATCTTCTGCGTCCTGGCCCCCGAGGTGTCGGACTATCGCGAGACCCCGCTCGTCTGGGCGGCGGCGACCGCCCTCGTGCTGCCGGCCGCGGCCCTGTTCGCCGGCTTCCGGCCCGAGATGCTGACCCGGCTGTTCGGCGGCTGGAGCGTCGGCCACGCCTCGGCGCTGGACGGCGCGATCCTGTCGGCGCTCTCCACCTATATCGCCCTGCAGCTGGCGGTATTCGTGGTCGCGGCCCTGGTCGTCTCGATCCCGTCCGTGCGCCGCGCCCTGACGCCCGCCTCGCTGAAGGCCGCCCGGGTCAAGCGCGCGGCCATGGAGCAGTTCCTCAGCCACGGCCTGCACATCACCCGCGACCGCACCGGCGTCCTGATCTTCGCGGCCCTGGCCGAGCATCGCGTCGAGGTCATCGCCGACGAGGGCATCTACAAGGCCGCGCCGAACGCGGTGTGGGACGACGTCGTGGCCGACCTGGTCGGCGGCCTCAAGGCCGGCCGCGTCGCCGACGGCTTCGTCGCCGCCGTGGGCCGCGCGGGGACGATCCTGGCCGAGCACGTCCCGCCACGCGGCGACGACCGCAACGAACTGCCCGACGGTCTGACCATCCTGCCGAAGCGCTGAAGGTTCGGGAAACCTAAGCCGGTTCGCGCGCTTTCCTGATGACCAGCAGGAGAGCCGCCATGTCCGATTTCGACACCTTCCTCGACATCCGTCGCCAAGCCGCCCAGGCCTATGTGAACGGCAAGGTCGGACCGTTGGACCGGCTGGCCGCCACCGCCTGCCCCGCCAGCTTCTTTCCCCCGCACGGCGGACGCGAGGAGGGCGCGGATAGGGTGGCGGACGTCTATGCGCGCGACGCCATCTCCTTCGTCGAGGGCGGCGAGACGACGCTGGAGATCCTGCACAGCGACTCGGTCGGCGACCTCGCCTACTGGACCGGGTTGCAGCACGCCAGGGTTCGGCTCAACGGCCAGGACGAACCGGTCGAGATGCACCTGCGGATCACCGAACTGTTCCGGCACGAGGACGGCGCCTGGAAGCTGATCCACCGCCACGCCGATCCGCTGGCCGAGGCGACGGCGGACTGAGCTACTCCGCCGCCAGGGCCAGCGGCGCGGCCTGGCCCCCGCGCACCAGCCGCCCCGGCAGCGCGCCAGTGGGCTCGCCGTCGCGCTGGGTGACGACGCCGGCGACGATCGTGGCGACATAGCCGTGGGCTTTCTGGACCAGGCGTCGCCCGCCAGCCGGCAGGTCGTGGGCGACGCGCGGCGCGTCCAGGCGGAGTCCTTCGTAGTCGATGACATTGAGGTCGGCGCGGTAGCCCGGCGCGATCAGGCCCCGGTCCAGCAGTCCCACCGCCTGGGCCGTGTCGCGGGTCTGGCGGGCGATCATGGTCTCCAGCGGGATGCGAGGCCCTCGCGCGCGGTCGCGGGTCCAGTGGATCAGGTTGCTGGTCGGGAAGCTGCCGTCGCAGATCATGCCGACATGGGCCCCGCCGTCCGACAGGCCCGGCACGGTGTCGCGATGGGTCAGCATCCGGAAACTGGGCTCCAGCGAGCCGTCGGCGTAGTTCAGGAACGGGTGGTAGAGCATGCCGCGCCCGTCGCGCTCCAGCATGGCGTCGAGAGCGACCTCGGCCGGGGCCCGGCCGGCGGCCTCGGCCAAGGCCGCGACGCTCTTGTCGGCGGTCGGTTCGTAGTCCGGATCCGCGCCCATCGGATACATGATGTCCCAGGCTCGCAGCGCCCGGCCGGCGAAGGGCCCTTGCGGATCGGACTCCTCGGCCAGCAGGCGGGCGCGGAAGGCCGGATCGCGCAGGGCCGCGACACGCTCGGCCAGGGACAGGCCGGCGATCTCGCCATAGGTCCGCGTCTGGCTGAACGGGTTGAGCGTCAGCTCCAGGCCGAACAGCACGCCCACGGGGCGGCCGCAGACCTGGGCCTTCATCGGCAGGCCGGCGTCGACGGCGGCCGACAGGGCCGCCAGCATCGCCTTCCAACCGCCGGGCGACTTGGGGCTCTGGACCAGCGAGAACGACAGCGGCCTGCCCGAACGCTCGACGATGCGACGGACCATGGCCAGCTCGGCCGCGCCGTCGGGAAAGAAGTCCGACACCAGCTGCAGCACGCCCTTGCCGGCGGCGGCCAAACCTTTGGCGATACCGGTCAGCTCGTCCTCGCCCGCGGTCAAGGTCGGGGTCGGCTGGCCGTCGCTGGTCCGGTGGTTCAGGGTGCGCGAGGTCGAAAAGCCCAGGGCCCCGGCCTCGACCGCGCGCTTGGCGAGGGCGGCCATGGCGGCGATGTCGGCCTCCGTCGCCGGCTCGCGATCGGCGCCGCGCTGGCCCATCACATAGACGCGCAGGGCCGCGTGCGGCAGCTGGGCGCCGACATCCACGTCGAAGGCGCGGCCGGCCAGGAAGTCGAGATAGTCGGGAAAGCTCTCCCAGGCCCAGGGCAGCCCCTCGGTCAACACCGGAAACGGGATGTCTTCGACGCCCTCCATCAGCCGGATCAGCCGGTCGTGGTCCTGCGGCCGGCATGGCGCGAAGCCGACGCCGCAATTGCCCATGACCACCGTGGTGACGCCATGGCCGGAGCTGGGATCCAGCCGCCCGCTCCAGGTCGCCTGGCCGTCATAGTGGGTGTGGATGTCGACGAAGCCCGGGGTGACGATCCGTCCTCGGGCGTCAATCTCCTCTGCGGCCGCCGCCAGGTCCAAGCCGATGGCGGCGATGCGGCCGTCCCTGACCCCGACATCGGCGATCACGCCCGGCGCGCCCGAGCCGTCGAACACCGTCCCGCCTCGCAGAACCAGATCGTAGGCATACTCCGCAGCCTTGGCAGCCATGCCCGCGTCCTCCCTTATGGTTGGGATGAGCGTCCGTCCGCGCCGAGAGGGCGTCAAGCTTACCCCGGCGGAAGGGGGCGGTCGCCGGGGCGACCGCCCTTTAGTCCCTAGAACGCCTTGCGCACCGTCACGCCCGCCGTGCGCGGCTGGCCGACGGAATAGCCCAGGCGCGCCCGGCCGCCGCGTTCGCGATCGAAGGACAGCAGGGCGTTCTCGTCGAACAGGTTGTTGACGTAGAGGGTGATGTCGACCCCGTCCTTCATCTCGACCCCAGCGCTGAGATTGACGATCTCGTAGCTGGGCAGCTTCAGGTTCACGACCGTGGGAACCAGCCCCGTCGCCCCGCCGAACGCCAGGTTCGAGACGAACGCGCGCGGGTTGTTCTCCTGGTCGCTGGCCTGGGTGAAGCGGCTGCCGACGTGCTGGACCGAGGCCTTCAAATAGCCGTTGGCGCCGTCCCAGACCTCGCGGCTGTAGGTGACGTCGAACGAGACCTGGAACTTGGGCACCGACGGCAGGCGGTTGCCCTCGCGGATGCCGCCGATCACCGCACCCGTCCCGTCCTTGACGGTCGAGTCGAACTCGGCCTCCAGCAGGCTGCCCGACAGGCCGATGTCGAGGCCGGAGGCCAGGCGGGCCGAAACCTCGGCCTCGACGCCCTTGGTGTGGGCCTTGGCCACGTTGAACACCACGCGCGAGCTGCACGAGCCGGCGTCCAGGGTGGTCTGCAGGTTCTTGATGTCGGTGTAGAACACCGCGCCGTTGAAGCGGACGCCGCCGAAGCGCGACTTCACCCCGCCCTCGTAGTTCCACAGCGTCTCGTCGTCATAGGACTGGTAGCCGCCGAAGATCGCCGCGTCCTGCGCCGAGCACAGCGGCAGGTTCAGCGGATCGTTGACCCCGCCCAGGCGGAAGCCCTTCGAGGCCTGGGCGTTGAAGGTGACGTTGTCGGCCGCCTCGTAGCTCAGCAGGAAGCGCGGGGTGAAGCCGTCCGACGAGGTCTTGTCGGTGCGGTTGTCGCCGTTGGCGAACAGGCCGCCGGACTTGAACTGCCGCGTCTCGCTGAAGTCGTAGTAGCGGCCGCCAGCCGTCGCGGTCAGCTTGCCGAGCGTGTAGTTCACCTCCCCGAACACGGCCTTCTGCTTGATGTCGTAGGGCAGGTAGGCGTTGTAGGGCGAGTCCGACGGGAAGCCGTTCGCGACCGCGGTGGAAGTGCCCGCGCCCAGCACGGCGTTGGTATAGGCGTCGTAGCCGGGGGTCGGCAGGCGCTGGTTGTAGACGCGGTCGACCTTCGAATAGAAGCCGCCGACCACCCACTGGAACGGCCCGTCGCCGGTCGAGGCTAGGCGCAGTTCTTGGGTGAACTGCTCCAGGTCGGTGGTGTCGACCAGCTTGGACGGCAGCAGCACCGCCGCGGCGGGAAAGCCAAGATCGACCGACACGCTGCCGGTCAAGGCGCTGGCGTCGCGGTTCACCGTGATGTCGCGGTTGATGTAGCTGGTCACCGAGGTCAGGGCCGCGCCGCCCAGGTCGAGGTTGGCGGTCAGGTCGGCCAGCAGGGTGTCGTCGGCGAAGCTCTCGTCCAGCAGCAGGTACTGCTCGCGCTCGTCCAGCTGGATCTTGGGCCGGGTGGTGGTGTTGTTGTTGGCGAAGAGGTTGAACACCTCCTGGCGGTTGAAGCCGTGGGCGCGGATCTCCTGGTAGACCACGCGGGGGGTCAGGCTGAAGGTCTCGGACGGCTGGATCAGGAAGGCGATCCGCCCGCCGCGCCGCGTGCCGTCGTTGACGTTCTTCTCGACCTTGCCGCCTTCCTTGCGGGCGTCGATGAAGCCGCCGTAGCGGGTCAGGTAGCCGACCGCGCGCATGGCGACCTTGTCGGACATCGGGATGTTAACCGCCCCCTTCACGTGGCCGCCGAAGTCGTCGCCGCCGACCAGATTGGCGTTGGCCTCGAACACGCCCTCGTTGACGCCCAGCTTGGGCTGGTTGGTGATGTAGCGGATCGTGCCACCGACCGAGCCCGAACCGAACAGCGTGCCTTGCGGGCCGCGCAGGGTCTCGACCCGGTTCAGGTCGAAGAGGTCTATGTCGGGCGTGAACAGCGACAGCGAGATCACCGACTCGTCGAGATAGACCCCAACCTGCTCCTTCACGCCGGGCTGGTCGCGGACCACCTGGCCGGCGGAGACGCCGCGCACCGACACCTGGCTCTGGCCGGGACCGAGGTTCTGGATCGTCAGGCCCGCCACGTTGCGCGACAGGTCCTCCAGGGTGACCGCGCCCGAACGCTGGATGTCCTTCTCCGTCTGGGCGTTGATCGAGAAGGGGATGTCCTGGATCGTCGCGTCGCGCTTGGTGGCGGTGACGATGATCTCATCGACCGAGGTCTGGTCCGCCTGCTGGGCCAGGGCCAGGGCGGGGATGGCGAGAACAGCGGCGAGCGCGCTGGCGCCCAGCAGCGCGCGACGCGCCTGGCGGCGCGGTGTAGCGATGGTCATGATAACCTCCCGAACGTCGTTTTTCCGGCCGCGAGGTCGAGCCCGCGACACAATCTCAGCGTTCATCCCGGAATCAGGGAAAGTCAACGCGAAACGAAGATCAGGAAAATCAGCGTTTTAGACACCGGTGTCGCGCCGTTTCGAAAACGCCGTACGGAAGCTGACCGCGCTTTCCCTTTACGCGCACGTGATCTTTCGCACCGCGAAAAGCCGGTCTAGGGTGGCGGCAATTCAAACTAATGTTTTAACGGGGAGTGCGCCTCTATGCGCGAAGCGGTCATCGTCTCTTACGCCCGCACGGGCCTGGCCAAGTCCAACCGCGGCGGCTTCAACAACACCCATGGCGCGGCCATGGCTGGCCACGCGATCCAGCACGCGGTGAAGCGCGCCGGCCTGGACGGGCCGGAAGTCGAGGACGTCGTGCTGGGCTGCGGCGGTCCGGAAGGGGCCACGGGCATGAACGTCGCCCGCAACGCCGCCATCTGGGCGGGCCTGCCGGTGACCACCTCGGGCCAGACCGTCAATCGCTTCTGCTCGTCGGGCCTGCAGGCGATCGCCACGGCGGCCAACTACGTCCGCAACGACGGCGCGCCGGTCGCCATCGGCGGCGGCGTGGAGTCGATCTCGCTGGTGCAGGGCGGCGGCCACATGAACCGCTTCCACATCACCGAAGACAAGCTGATGAAAGAAAAGCCGGCCCTGTGGATGGCGATGATCGACACCGCCGACATCGTCGCCAAGCGCTACGGCGTCAGCCGCGAGTACCAGGACGAATATTCGCTGCGCAGCCAGCAGCGCATCGCCGCCGCCCAAGCCGCCGGCCTGTTCGATAACGAGATCGTGCCGATGGCCACCAAGATGAAGGTGGTCAACAAGGAGACCAAGGAAGAGAGCCTGGTCGACTACGTCGTCACCAAGGACGAGTGCAATCGTCCGGAGACCACCCTCGAGGGCCTCGCCAAGCTGGAACCCGTCAAGGGTCCGGGCAACTTCATCACCGCCGGCAACGCCAGCCAGCTGTCGGACGGCGCGGCCGCCGTCGTGGTGATGGAGGCCAAGGAGGCCGCCAAGCGCAACCTCGAGCCGCTGGGCCTGTTCAAGGGCTTCGCCATCGCCGGCTGCGAGCCCGACGAGATGGGCATCGGCCCGGTCTTCGCCGTGCCGCGCCTGCTGGAACGCCACGGCCTGAAGGTCGACGACATCGACCTCTGGGAGCTGAACGAGGCCTTCGCGTCGCAGTGCCTCTACAGCCGCGACCGCCTGGGCATCGATCCCGAGAAGTACAACGTCAACGGCGGCTCGATCGCCATCGGCCACCCGTTCGGCATGACCGGGGCCCGCTGCGCCGGCCACCTGCTGCTGGAAGGCAAGCGCCGCAAGGCCAAGCTGGGCGTGGTGACCATGTGCATCGGCGGCGGGATGGGCGCCGCCGGCCTGTTCGAAATCTTCTGATTTCGATCAGGACGGAGGACGGCGCCCATCAACGAAAGTGGCTGAGATCGCTCTGGCGATCTCAGTGGGGCGCCGCCGGCCTGTTCGAGATCTTCTAGGTTCGTTCGGAAAGTTCCCTCGAGCGCGTCAAATAAGCCCGGGAACCGTCAAGGCGGTTTCCGGCCTTTCTTGTTGGATCAGGACGCCGCCGGACCTTCCAAAACCTTGTTCGGCGAAACTCTTGAACCCGGCGTTGGCGGGGCCATCTAGGCCTTCGTCAGCGTCCGCGATTGTCGCTTCACGACGCAGACCCGAGACAGGACCATGGCCAGCAAGGCCTTCTTCGCCGTCGCCCTCCTCATCGCCGCCGCCATCGGCCTGGCGTTGCCGACCCCTGGCGCGAGCCACCCGCCGCAGCCGACCAAGTCGTCGTTCGAGACCATCGCGCTGAACAAGGGCTGACGCGGAAAGGGCTCCCCGGTTTCCCGGAGAGCCCTCGCTATCTCATGGGTCGTTCGGAAGAGCGACTGACGATCAGAATTCTTCCCAGTCCTCGTTGACGGCCACGGCGGTGTTGCCGCGCGAGATCGGCGCGGACGGGCGCGAGGCCGGCCTGGCCTTGGAGACCGGCGCGGGCGGACGGGCGGCGGGCGCCGACATCACGGGAGCCGGCGCGGAAGCGGCCACGGCCTGGGCCCGGTTCACGCGGAAGCGCGCGACCATCTCCGACAGCGACTTGGCCTCGTTCTTCAGCGAGTGGGTGGCGGCCGTGGCCTCTTCCACCATGGCGGCGTTCTGCTGGACGACCTGGTCCATCTGGTTCACGGCGCTGTTGACCTCGTTCAGGCCCGTGGCCTGTTCGGTGGTCGAGGCCGAGATCTCCTGCATCAGGGCGTCGATCGAGGCGACCTGCTCGACAATGCGGCTCAGGGCCTCGCCGGTCTGACCGACCAGGTCCACGCCGGTCTCGACCTGGGCGGTCGAGGTCGAGATCAGGGTCTTGATCTCCTTGGCGGCGTCGGCCGAGCGCTGGGCCAGGGCCCGGACTTCCTGGGCGACGACCGCGAAGCCACGGCCGGCTTCGCCGGCGCGCGCCGCCTCGACGCCGGCGTTCAGGGCCAGCAGGTTGGTCTGGAAGGCGATCTCGTCGATCACGCCGATGATCTGGCTGACCTGGTTCGACGAGGTCTCGATCTCGGTCATGGCCGAGACGGCCTGGCTGACGATGTGGCCCGAGCGTTCGGCGTCCGAACGCGCGGTGGCCACGACCTGCGAGGCCTCCTTGGCGCCGGCGGCGGTCTTGCGGACCGTGGCGGTGATCTCGTCCAGGGCGGCGGCGGTCTCTTCCAGGCTGGCGGCCTGCTGCTCGGTGCGGCGCGAGAGGTTGTCGGAGGCGTCGGCGATCTCGTCTGTGCCGCTGTTGACCCCGCCGGTGGCCGCGCCGATCGCCTGGATCGCCTGTTGCATGCGGTCGGCGGCGGCGTTGAAGTTGGTCCGCAGGCTCTCGGTCTTCGGCGCGAACGGCGTGTCGATGCGGTGCGTCAGGTCACCGCCGGCAAGGCGGTCGAGGGCTTCGTTCAGGGCCGTGATGGCGAGCCCGTCCTCGCGCGCGGCCTCGGCCTTTTCGGCCTCGTTGGCGGCGCGCTCGCCGTCGGCGGCCTCGCGATGTTCGGCGGCGGCCCGCTCGACACGGATCTTCTCGATCGCGGCGTCCTTGAAGAAGGCGACGGCGGCGGCCATGTCGCCGATCTCGTCCTTGCGGCCCTGGGCGGGCACGGCCACGGTGTTGTCACCGGCGGCCAGGCGGCGCATGGCGTTGGTCATGGCCGCGACCGGCTTGGCGATGGCGCCCGTCAGCAGCAGCCCGCCGCCGATGGCGATGCCGGCGGTGATCAGGATGCCGACGGCCAGGGCCAGGGTCGATTCCATCGAAGCCTTCTTCTGGGCGGCGGCTTCCGTCGCCAGTTCGGCCTCGGCGTTCTTGGTGATGGCCTCGATGGCGTTCTCGACCGGCTCCACGGCCTTGTCGGCGACGCCGTCGTGCTTGACCAGCTCGACCGCCTGCGGACGGGTGGCCGGATCGGCGCCCAGAGTCTCGCTGGGCTCGATGGCCTGCTTGCGATAGTCGGCGTAGGCGGCGTCGACCGCGGCGATGCGCGCCAGGTCTTCCTGGTCGCCGTCGGCCAGGGTGCGCAGTTCGTCCAGCGCCTTCAGGAACTTGGGCTTGTGCGCCTCTTCCAGGCGCTTGACGTAGTAGCTGTCGCCCGACAGCAGGAAGCCGCGCAGCGAGTTCTCCTGGCGGGTCAGACGGAAGGACGCCGTATCCGCCTGGCGCAGCATCTCATAGGCGCGCTCGGTGCGTTCGACGGAGTGCCCGAGGCTCACCTTGTTGGCGTAGAGAACCACGCCCATCAGCATGATCGTGGTAAGCATGACAGCGAAAACCGCCATCAGCTTGTGGGGGATCTTTAGGTCGCCAATGGACACGGGCGGGCTCCTCGTCTCGGGGACGACGACCGCTAAACCTCGGATAACACTACTCTTTGAACTGCACTAGGGTTCGCGGGCGTCACCCAAGCAGTGGGCCTACAACCGTTGCCGGGGCATTAACCCTGATGCGGCGCGATGTCGCAGTTTTGACAATTCCGCGAAATTTTACATTTAGTGCGCCTCGTCCCAGTTGAGCGCGGCGCGGGCCTCGACCGTGAGCGGCACGGACAGCGCCACGGCCGGCTCGGCGGCCTTCTCCATGACGGCCCGGATCACGTCGCAGGCGCGGTCGGCCTCGCCCTCCGGGGCCTCGAAGACCAGTTCGTCGTGCACCTGCAGCAGCATCTTCGCGTCCAGTCCCGCGGCCCGAAGGGCGGCGGGCATGCGGATCATCGCCCGGCGCATGACGTCGGACGCGGCGCCCTGGATCGGGGCGTTGATCGCCGCCCGCTCGGCGAACTGGCGCTGGCCGACCGACTTGGACTGGATCTCGGGGATGGTGATCTTCCGCCCGAAGATCGTGCTGACATAGCCGTGCTCGCGCACGAAGGCCTTGGTCGCGTCCATATAGGCCTGGATGCCGGGGAAGCGCTCGAAATAGGTCTTGATATAGGCCCCGGCCTCGCCCTGGCCGATGCCCAGCTGGTTGGCCAGGCCGAACGCGCTGATGCCGTAGACGATGCCGAAGTTGATGGCCTTGGCCCGGCGACGGATCATCGGGTCCATGCCCTCGATCGGCGTGTCGAACATCTCCGAGGCCGTCATGGCGTGGATGTCCAGGCCCTCCTGGAAGGCCTTCTTCAGCTGCGGGATGTCGCCGATGTGGGCCAGGAGACGCAGCTCGATCTGGCTGTAGTCGGCGCTGATCAGCACCTTGCCCGGCTCGGCGATGAACGCCTTGCGGATCTTGCGGCCTTCCTCGGTGCGGACGGGAATGTTCTGCAGGTTGGGATCGGATGACGACAGCCGCCCCGTCGTCGTCGCGGCCAGGGCGTACGAGGTGTGGACCCGGCCAGTCGACGGCGCGATCGCCGCGATCAGGTTCTCGGTATAGGTGCCCTTCAGCTTCGACAGCTGGCGCCAGTCCAGCAGGACCCGGGGCAACTCGTGCTCCAGGGCCAGGCTCTCCAGCACGTCGCTGTCTGTCGACCACTGGCCGGTGGCGGTCTTCTTGCCGCCCTTCAGGGCCATCTCGCCGAACAGCACGTCGCCGATCTGCTTGGGGCTGCCCAGGTTGAACGGACGCCCCACCAGCTCCTGGGCGCGGGCCTCGAACTGGGCCATGCGCAGCGAGAACTCGTTGGACAGCAGGCGCAGGGCCTCGGGGTCGACGCGCACCCCGTTGTTCTCCATCCGCGCCAGCACCGCCGGCAGCGGCCGCTCCAGGGTCTCGTAGACGGTCAGGAGGCCCTCGCGCGCCAGGCGCGGCTTCAGGGTCTCGTAGAGACGCAGGGTGACGTCGGCGTCCTCGGCGGCGTAGGCCGTCGCCTCGGGCAGGGTCACGTGCTTGAAGCTGATCTGGCCCTTGCCCGTACCGCACACCTGCTTGAACGGGATCGGCTTATGGCCCAGCCACAGCTCCGACAGCTCGTCCATGCCGTGGCCGTGCAGCCCCGCTTCCAGCACGTAGCTGATCAGCATGGTGTCCTCGATGGGCGAGACCTCGATCCCGTGCCGCGAGAGGACGGCGATGTCGTACTTGGCGTTCTGGGCCACCTTCAGCACCGCCGGATCCTCCAGCAGCGGCTTCAGGGTGGCGATCACGTCGGCCAGGGGGATCTGCTCGATATCGGCCGGCGCCTCGAAGGCCAGGCCGTCGGCCTTCTCGCAGTGGCTGATCGGGATGTAGCAGGCCTCGCCCGGGGCGATGGCCAGCGACACGCCGCACAGGCCGGCGGTCGCCGAGGACAGGGCGTCGGTCTCGGTGTCGAAGGCGACGACACCCTTGGCCGTCGCCTTGGCGACCCAGGCCTTCAGGGTCTCGATGTCGCGGACGCAGGCATAGGCGGCGTGGTCGACGGTGATCGGCTCGGCCACCGGGCTGGCGGCGGCGCGGGCCGCCGCGCCCATGTACGAGATGGTGCTGACGGGCGCCTTGGGCTGGGCGCCCGCGCCCAGACCGGCCGGCCGGTCCAGCGTCCCCGGCGTCGCCGCGGCCGAGCCGTCGCCGACCCGGCGGGCCAGGGTGCGGAACTCCATCTGCTCGAGGAAGGCCGCCAGGACTTCCTTGTCCGGCTCGCGCACGGTCAGCTCGTCCAGCGGCTGGGGCAGCGGCGTGTCGCAGTCCAGCTTCACCAGGGCCCGCGACAGGCGGATCTGGTCGGCGAACTCGATCAGGGTCTCGCGGCGCTTGGGCTGCTTGATCTCGCCAGCGCGGGCCAGCAGCGTGTCGAGGTCGCCATATTCGTTGATCAACTGGGCGGCGGTCTTGATCCCGATGCCCGGGGCGCCCGGCACGTTGTCGACGCTGTCGCCGCACAGGGCCTGCACGTCGACGACCTTCTCAGGATAGACGCCGAACTTCTCGAACACCTGCTCGCGCTCGATGCGCACGCCCTTCATCGGATCGAACATCGAGACGCCGTCGCCGACCAGCTGCATCAGGTCCTTGTCGGACGAGACGATGACCGCCTCGCCGCCCACTGCCCTGGCCTTGCAGGCATAGGCGGCGATTAGGTCGTCGGCCTCGTAGCCGGGCAGCTCGATGGCCGGCACGCCGAACGCCAGCGTCGCCTCGCGCACCAGGGGGAACTGCGGGATCAGGTCCTCGGGCGGCGGCGGACGGTGGGCCTTGTACTGGTCGTACAGATTGTTTCGGAACGTCTTCTCAGAGTGGTCCCAGATGACCGCCAGGTGCGTGGGCGTGTCGCCCTGCATGTCGCGCATCAGCTTCCACAGCATGTTGCAGAAGCCCTGGACGGCGCCCACCGGCAGGCCGTCGCTCTTGCGGGTCAGCGGCGGCAGGGCGTGGTAGGCGCGGAACAGATAGGCCGAGCCGTCGACGAGGAAGAGCCGGACGGCGGGGCCGTCCTGGGTCAGTTCGGAAGCGTTCGGAAGCGGGGGCGCGGCGACGTCGGTCATGGCGGCAACATAGGGACCTCGGCGCGCGTCGGAAACCCTCTGGCGGCCGGCGAATAGCTGACTTATCCTCGACCTAAGGTCGAGCGCCGAAGGGGTCGCGCGCCGCCCTTCGCTCGGGGTTCCATCGTGCTGTCGCGTAAGCTTCTGCTGGTCTCGCTCATGGCTGGCCTTTCGGTCGCGTTCGCCCACCAGGCCCGGGCCGAGGACGAGGACGACCTAGCCCACGTTGGGGCCGGCGGCGGCTGGAGGCCGCACTTCACGGTCAAGGTCCCGCGCGACAAGATGAAGGCCGCCTACCCCAAGGGCGCGACCGTCACCGGCAAGGCCGCCCTGGACTGCACGGCGGCCGACGGCGGCAAGCTGGTCGACTGCAAGGTCGCCCAGGAGAACCCCGCCGGCCAGGGCTTCGGCCAGGCGGCGTTGTCGGTGGTGGGATACGAGCGGATCAAGGCCACGGACGACGCCGGCGCCGCGACGACGGGACGACCGGTGCGGACCTTCTTCGAATTCCTCGGCCCCGGCGACGCCAATCCCAACTGGCTGCGCAAGCCGACCGGCCAGGAGATCGCCAACGTCTTTCCCAAGAAGGCCATCGAGGACGGCGTCGGCGGCAAGGCGACGATCGGCTGCCAGGTGACGACCGAGGGTTTCCTGCAGAACTGCAAGGTGCTGTACGAGTCGCCGAAGGACTACAATTTCGGCGCGGCCGGCCTGCAACTAACGCCGCAGCTGCGCATGACCCCCAAGATGCGCGGCGGCAAGGCCGTGCCCGGCGGCACGGTGGCCATCCCGATCAACTGGGAGGCGCCCTCGCCCTCCTCGATGATGACCAGCACCACGGTCGTCCTCGACCCGCCGTGGACCATCGTCCCCACCCAGGCCGAGGTCAACGCGGCCTGGCCCAAGGAGGCGGCGGGGTTGGCCTCGGGCCAGGCGGCCCTGCGCTGCGGCCTCGACCGCTCCGGCCGCCTGCGCGGCTGCGACGTGATTTCGGAGAGCCCGCGCGGCAAGGGCTTCGGCAAGGCGGCCCTGTCGCTGTCGAAGTCGTTCGGCGTCACCTTCGCGCCCGAGGACGCAAAGACCGCCAGGACCTTCAAGATCGATGTGCCGTTCCGCTTCCGCGACCCCGCCACGCCCGATACGCGCAAGCTGACCAAGCCCCGCTGGATCCGCACCCTGTCGCCCGAGGGCATGGCGTCGGTCTATCCCGAGGCGGCGGTCAAGGCCGGGGTCCGCACTGGACAGGGCGCGGCGACCTGCACCGTCACCGCCACCGGCGAGCTGACCAGCTGCCAGGCCGCCCGCGAGACGCCGGCCGGCCTCGACTTCGGCGCGGCGGCGATCAAGGCGGCCGGGATCATGCGCATGAACCCGTGGACCAAGGAGGGCGACAGCGTCGACGGCCTGGTCATCACCCTGCCGATCACCTTCACCCTCGAGAACGACGAGCCCGCCGCGGCGGGCGCGGCCAAGCCGGGCCCATAGCCGCGCGGCGCAAGAATCATCCTCGAACACCGCGCGAAGCCTGGCCATGGCGGTGCGCCTTGCCGGCTTTGGCCGCCGATCGGGGATGAACCCGCGTCCGCTGGCGAAACCCCGCCTTGCGCCCGCCGGGCATGAGGCGTACGGAACCGCGCTCCGCACCCTTTCGCGGACGACAGTATTTCAGGAGAGCGCGATGGGTTACCGGGTCGCCGTGGTCGGCGCCACGGGCAATGTGGGCCGCGAGATGTTCAACATCCTCGAGGAAGTGAAATTCCCCGTGGACAAGATGCACGCCATCGCCAGCCGCAAATCCATCGGCGTCGAAGTCTCCTTCGGTAGCCAGATCCTGCGGTGCGAGGACCTGGAGACGTTCGACTTCTCGACCGTCGACATCGTGCTGATGAGCGCCGGCGGCGCCATCTCCAAGGCCTGGGGCGAGAAGATCGGCGCGGCCGGCCCGATCGTCATCGACAATTCCAGCCACTTCCGGATGGACCCAGACGTGCCGCTGGTGGTGCCGGAAGTGAACCCGAACGCCGTCGACAAGCTGCCCAAGAACATCATCGCCAACCCCAACTGCTCGACCGCGCAGCTGGTGGTAGTGCTGGCCCCCCTGCACGCTGAAGCCAAGATCAAGCGGGTGGTCGTCTCGACCTACCAGTCGGTGTCGGGCGCGGGCAAGGAAGGCATGGACGAGCTGTGGGAGCAGACCAAGGGCGTGTTCGTCCTGGGCGCCCCGCCGCCCAAGAAGTTCACCAAGCAGATCGCCTTCAACGTCATCCCGCACATCGATGTGTTCATGGAGGACGGCTACACGAAGGAAGAGTGGAAGATGATGGCGGAGACCAAGAAGATCCTGGATCCGTCGATCAAGCTGACCGCCACCGCCGTGCGCGTGCCGGTCATGGTCGGCCACGCCGAGTCGGTGAACATCGAATTCGAGACCCCGCTGGACGAGGAAGACGTCCGCGAGATCCTGCGCGACG
Source organism: Caulobacter segnis (assembly GCF_019931575.1). Taxonomy (NCBI): domain Bacteria; kingdom Pseudomonadati; phylum Pseudomonadota; class Alphaproteobacteria; order Caulobacterales; family Caulobacteraceae; genus Caulobacter; species Caulobacter segnis. Next base: position 4,834,316 of record NZ_CP082923.1, read on the forward strand.
CCGACGGCGTGGAAGTCATCGATAAGCGCGAGGACGGCGGCTACATGACGCCGAAGGAAAGCGCCGGCGAATTCCCGGTCTATGTCTCGCGCATCCGCACCGACCCGACCGTCGAGAACGGCATCGCGCTGTGGTGCGTGGCCGACAACCTGCGCAAGGGCGCGGCCCTGAACGCCGTGCAGATCGCCCAGCTGCTGCACGACAAGGGCCTGATCAAGCAGAAGACCCCGGCCTAGGACCCCTATCCGCAACAAGCGGGTGGAAATCAGGGCTCCCGGGGCAGATGTCCCGGGAGCCTTTTTCTTTCCTGACGATAAGGACGACGCCATGTCGGCGAGCGTGAACCAGACCCAGGCCGAGACACGGTCGGCCTACGTCGCCGGCGTCGGCTGCTACGTGCTTTGGGGCTTCCTGCCCCTGTACTTCCACCTGCTGTCGAACCTGGGCGTACCGCCCTGGGAGATGATCGCCCACCGCTCGCTGTGGTCGGTGCTGTGGGCGGCGGGCCTCGTCCTGATCGCCAGGCAGGGCGGCCAGGTCGCCCAGGTGCTGCGCCAGCCCAAGACCCTGGGGGTCCTGGCGCTGTCGACCCTGGCCATCTTCAGCAACTGGACGATCTACGTCTTCGCGGTGAACGCCGGCCATGTGATCGAGGCCAGCCTCGGCTACTATATCAATCCGCTGATGAACATGGCCGCCGGGGCCCTGCTGTTTCGCGAGCGCATGACCGTCGAGGGCAAGGTCGCGATCGGCTTCGCGGTCGTCGGCGTCGGCATCCAGACCCTGGCCCTGGGCCACCTGCCGATCGTGTCGCTGGGCCTGGCCCTGACCTTCTGCGCCTATGGCATCCTGAGGAAGCAGGTGAAGGCCGACGCTCAGACCGGCCTCTTCGTCGAGTGCGCCTACCTGGCCCTGCCCGGCCTGTTCTACGTGCTGCACCTGCAGGCCAGCGGCCAGGGCCACTTCGGCGCCGGCGTCACCGCCCTGCTGGCCCTGGCCGGCCCCGCCACGGTGATCCCGCTGGCCCTGTTCGCCTGGTCGGCCCGCCGCCTGCCCCTCAGCGCCCTGGGCTTCCTGCAGTTCATCGCGCCCACGCTGCAGTTCCTGCTGGGCGTCGCGTTCGGCGAGCCATTCACGCCGCTGCGGGCCCTGTCGTTCGCGTTCATCTGGCTGGGCGTGGCCGTGTTCGCCTATGGGGCCTGGAAGCGGACGCGGGTGCTGGCGCCGGCCTGAAGACCAGGCCATGGTCGCGGCATGGCAAGTTCGAACAGGCCGAACTCGAACAGGGACGAGACGATCTCCAAGGGTCGCGGCCGGCTGATCCTGGCCGCCACGGTGCTGGGCTCCAGCCTGGCCTTCATCGACGGCTCGGTGGTCAATGTCGCCCTGCCCGCCATCCGCCAGGCGCTGAAGGCCGACCCGGCCGAGATCCAGTGGATCGTCAACGCCTACCTCCTGCTGCTGGGCTCGCTGGTCCTGATCGGCGGCTCGGCCGGCGACCGCTGGGGCCGGCGGCGGATGTTCATGGCCGGCGTCGTCCTGTTCGCCCTGGCCTCCCTGGCCTGCGCCCTGGCTCCGAACGTCCAGCTGCTGATCGCCGTCCGCGCCGTCCAGGGCCTGGCGGCCGCCTTCGTCGTGCCGGCCAGCCTGGCCATCCTGGGCGCGTCGTTCGACGAAAAGGCGCGCGGCCCGATGATCGGCGCCTGGGCCGGCTTCGCGGCGGTGACCGCCGCCGTCGGCCCGGTGCTGGGCGGCTGGCTGGTCGACGCGGTGTCGTGGCGCGCCATCTTCCTGATCAACCTGCCGATCGCCGCCGCCACCGTCTGGCTGGCGCTGAAGGCCGTGCCCGAGAGCCGCGACCCCGACGTCGACCACCTGGACTGGCGCGGCGCGATCCTGGCGGCCGCCGGCCTGGGCGTCCTGACCTGGGGCCTGACGGCGGCGGGCGAGCGTGGCTGGCATAGCCCGGCGGTCTGGAGCGCCCTGGTCGCCGGCGTCGCGATCCTGGCCGGCTTCGTTTTGGCCCAAGCGCGCGAGACGCATCCGATGATGCCGCTGTCGCTCTATCGCTCGCCGACCTTCAGCGGCGCCAACCTCCTGACCCTGGCGCTCTATTTCGGCCTGACCGGAGCCTTGTTCTTCCTGCCCTACGAACTGATCGCCAAGCACGGCTACAAGGCGGCCGAGGCCGGGGCGACTCTGCTGCCGCTGTCGGCGGTGATGGGGACGCTGTCGGGCGTCTCGGGTCGCGTCGCCAACAAGGTCGGCGCCCGCGCCATGCTGACGGTCGGCCCGATCACGGCCGGGATCGGCTTCGCCCTGCTGGGCGCGCCGTGGATCGCCAGCGGCTTCTGGACCGGCGTGCTGCCCGGCCTGCTGGTGCTGGCCCTGGGCATGACGATCAGCGTCGCGCCCCTCACCAGCACGGTGATGGCGGCGGTCCCGTCCAGCCATTCCGGCGTCGCCTCGGGGATCAACAACGCCGTAGCCCGTGTCGCTGGCCTGCTGGCCGTGGCAGTGCTGGGGCTCGTCTATTTCGCGCCCGGCGGCGGGGGCTATCCGTGGGTGATGGGCATCAGCGCCGCGGCGGCGATCGCGGCCGGCCTCGTGGGCCTGGCGACCATCAGAACCCCGAGCCCTAGAACCGATGCGCCACGCCCACCACCAGCTGCAGGTCCGGGGTCCGACGGTTGAGGCCGACATAGGCCGAGGCGTCGAACTGGACGTCCTTCAGGCTCGCCGGGGTCCAGGCGGCGGTCAGGTCGAAGCTGGTCTGGGTGACCCGGCCGGCCGAGTCGTCGTCGACATCGACCCACAGCTCCGCGCCCAGGTTCACCGGCCCGACCATGCGGCCCACGCCGCTGGCCAGAACGTAGCCGGCGTGGCGGCCCGAGCCGTCGGCGTCGGGCCGGGCGTCGAGCTCGGGCGACAGGCTCAGCGACCAGTCGTCGTTCAAGGGGATCGAGACGGGGACGATCACCCCGCCCTGCCAGGCGTCGCCGCCGATCCCGTCCGCCCCGGTGGGCGCGACGACGAACGGCTGGACGGCGACCGACAGGCCATCGCCCGCCGGGTTCCTCAGCGACCACCGCAGGGCCAGGCTCAGGTCGCCAGCGCCGGACACGGCCCCGACGACGCCCTGGTCCTTGGTCCGCACGCGCTCATAGGGCGTCCAACTCAGCTGTCCCTCGACCGTCGAGGCCAGGCCCAGCCGCAGCTCCAGCCCGCCATAGGCGATGTCGTGGGTCGAGACTCCGTCGCTCTTGTCCAGGGTCGCGTCGACGCCGCTGACCTCGACCTGGAAACGGCCCTTGTCCAGCACGCACGGCGGCGAGCCCTTGCCCGGACGGTCGGGACAGAAGTCGCGCTCTTCGGCGTGAACGCTTCCCGCGAGGGCCAGGGCGGCCAGCGCCAGCGCGGCGATACGGATCGAAACCATGCGTCTCTCCTTCGGACGCGACGCTACAGGCTAGGCTTCAACGGTCTCTAAAGCGAGGCCCTCTACAGGCTGGCGTAGGCCGCCTCGATCAGGCGCACGGCGCGTGGGTCACCGATCAGGGCATTGCCCTGCTTGTTCATCACATAGGCCCCCGAGACACCGCGCGTGGGGTCGGCGAACGCGCACGAGCCGCCCCAGCCGGAGTGGCCGAACGCGTCGAGCGTGGGGCCATAGAACAGGTTGGGCTCGTTGCGCATGAAGCCCGCGCCCCAGCTGATCTCGTAGGGCAGCACCAGGTCCCGGCCGCGGATGCGCTGGGCGCTGGCGGCCTTGATCCCGGCTGGGGTCAGGATCGAGCGGCCGTCCAGGCTTCCGCCGCTGGCCAGGGCGCCCATCAGACGGGCCAGGGCGGGGGCGGTGGCGTGGCCGTTGGCCGAGGGGATCTCGACCCGCCGCCACTCGGCCGCACCCTTGCCGCCCGGCGAGGACCAGGGCTTGAGGAAGGCGGCGGTCACGGCGGCGTTGATCTCGCCGAACTGCGGCAGGGCCGTCGGACGCATCAGCTCGGCGACGCGGCCGTGCTCGCTGTCGGGCAGGCCGATCCAGAGGTCCAGGCCCAGCGGCCCGGCGATGTCCTCGCGCAGCGCGGTCCCCATCGTGCGGCCGTCGACTCGGCGGAAGATCTCGCCGGCGATGTAGCCGAAGGTCACCGGATGATAGCCGCTGGCCGAGCCGATCGGGAACAGCGGGGCCATGGCCGCCAGCTTGGCGCAGGTGGCGTCCCAGTCGAACCAGATCGAGGGATCGGTCTCGTCGGGAAAGCCCGACAGCCCCGCCTGGTGCGACATCGCCTGCTCGATGGTGACGTCCTGCTTGCCGGCTTGCGCGAACTCGGGCCACACGTCGGCGACGGGTTGGTCGTAGGCCAGGCGGCCCTCGTCGACCAGCCGCGCGACCAGCAGGGCCGCCACGGCCTTGGTCGTCGAGAACAGGGCCGTCAGGGTGTCGGGACCGAAGGCGACCTCGCGCTTGCGGTCGGCATGGCCGCCCATCAGGTCGACGACGATCTCACCGTCGATGGCGAAGGCGAAGCGCGCGCCCAGCTCGCCATTATTCTCGAAATTGGCCGCGAAGGCGTCGCGGACGCGGGCGAAACGGTCGGGGCACAGCCCGGTGATGTCGATGGTCATGGGCTAGGCCAGGCGCTCGATGCGGACGGAGGGAGAGGTCTGCTTGATCCGCGCGCCCATGGCCACGATCGGCAGCTCGGGCGCGTTCCAGAGATTGGCGGCGGCGACGGTCTCGGCCACGCCGCCGACGGCGCGGGCCAGGCCGTGCGAGGCGGTCTGCCCCTCGATCAGCGCGGCGGCGTAGAGGGCGGTCAAGAGGTCGCCGGTCCCGTTGGGCGCGCGGTCGGCTTCGGCGTGCAGGGCCAGCCAGGCCTCGCCGTCGCCAGCCAGGACCGCGCCGATCTCGTCGCCGCGCCGGACGGACGAGACCAGGGTGGGCTTGCCCAGCGCCCGCGCGGCGGTCGCGGCCGCCATGGGCTCGCGGGCGTCGACGCCCGTCAGCCTGTGCAGCTCCCAGGCGTTGCAGGCGACGACGTCGGCGCGCGGCGCCAGCTCGCCGATGATCGCCTCGGCGGTCTCGACAGGCACGTAGAGGCCCTTGCCCTCGTCGCCCATGGTAGGATCGACGACGATGGTCGGAGCGGGGGCGAAGGCGCGTCCGCGCGGCGCGGCGCGGACGGCGTCGATCGCCCGGGCCGCGCCCTGGACCTGGGCGGCGGTGGCGAAGTAGCCGGTGATCACGACGTCGACCAGGCCGAACAGGCCGTTGGCCTGGATGCCCTCCAGCATGCCCTCGAAGGTCTCGATCGGCGTCGCCGCGCCGCCGGGCGCGCCCCAGCCGGGGTGGCGGCCGAACAGCACGGTCGGCACGACCATGGCGTCGATCCCGAACGGGGCCAAGGCGGCGGCCTGGGCGCTCGCGCCGACCTGGCTGCCGGCGACGTGGCTGGAGAGGATCAAGGCTAGCGGCATGACCAAGCGATTAGCCGAACCCCGCGACCTTGAACAGCAAGGCGGGCCGGAAAAACGAAAGGCCCGCCGCGGTGCGCGACGGGCCCTCCGAGGATCCTGACGAGGCGGGATCTAGTAGCGGTAGTGGTCCGGCTTGAACGGACCGGCTTCCGGCACGCCGATATAGTCGGCCTGGTCCTTGCGCAGCTGGGTCAGCTTGGCGCCCAGCTTCTCCAGGTGCAGGAAGGCGACCTTCTCGTCCAGGTGCTTGGGCAGGGTGTAGACTTGGTTCTCGTACTTGGCCTTGTTGGTCCACAGTTCGATCTGGGCCAGGGTCTGGTTGGTGAACGAGGCCGACATCACGAACGAAGGGTGGCCCGTGGCGTTGCCCAGGTTCACCAGGCGGCCTTCCGACAGCACGATCAGCTTCTTGCCGTCCGGGAATTCCACGTGGTGGACCTGCGGCTTGATCTCGTCCCACTTGAAGTTGCGCAGGCCGGCGATCTGAATTTCCGAGTCGAAGTGGCCGATGTTGCAGACGATGGCGTTGTTCTTCATCCGCCGCATGTCTTCGACCGTGATGACGTCCTTGTTGCCGGTCGCCGTGACGAAGATGTCGGCCTTGTCGGCGACGTCGGCCAGGGTCTGGACCTCGTAGCCTTCCATGGCGGCCTGCAGGGCGCAGATCGGGTCGACTTCGGTGACGATCACGCGGGCGCCGCCTTGGCGCAGCGAGGCGGCCGAGCCCTTGCCCACGTCGCCATAGCCGCAGACCACCGCGACCTTGCCCGACAGCATGACGTCGGTGCCGCGACGGATCGCGTCGACCAGCGATTCACGGCAGCCGTACAGGTTGTCGAACTTGCTCTTGGTGACGCTGTCGTTGACGTTGATGGCCGGGAACGGCAGCTCGCCCTTCTGGGCCATCTGGTACAGGCGGTGGACGCCCGTGGTGGTCTCTTCCGAAACGCCGCCGATGGCCGACCGGATGGCCGAGTAGAAGCCCGGCTTCTCGGCCAGGTACTTCTTCATCACGGCGTAGAGGGCTTCTTCTTCCTCGTTCTGCGGATTGTCGAGGATCGACGGATCCTTCTCGGCCTTGGGGCCCAGCACGCAGAGCAGGGTGGCGTCGCCGCCGTCGTCGAGGATCAGGTTCGGATAGCCGCCGTCGCCCCACTCGAAGATCTTGTGGGCGTATTCCCAGTACTCGACCAGGTTCTCGCCCTTGAAGGCGAAGACCGGGATGTTGGCGGCGGCGATGGCGGCCGCGGCGTGATCCTGGGTCGAGAAGATGTTGCACGAGGCCCAGCGGACTTCCGCGCCGAGAGCCACCAGGGTCTCGATCAGCACGGCGGTCTGGATGGTCATGTGCAGGCTGCCGGCGATGCGGGCGCCCTTGAGGATCTGCTTGGGGCCGTACTCGGCGCGCGTGGCCATCAGGCCCGGCATCTCGGTCTCGGCGATGGCGATTTCCTTGCGGCCGTAGTCGGCGAGCGAGATGTCCTTGACGATGTAGTCGGCCACGTGCGGCTCCTGCCCGAATGGGTGTTGGGGGTGAAGTCTTGGAGCGCTTATAGCGCGCCAGGCCCTTCCGAGCAATTAACGCATAAAGATATCTTTATATCCGCAACGCCGGACCGGCTCCGTCAGCTTGACAGCCGCGCGGTTCGCGCCGCCTGATCTCGGCGTCCGTAGGAGGTCCTCGATGCTTGGCGTGCTTCTGTTTTCGCTTCTCGCTCCGGCCGAGTCCGGCGTGCTGGACGCGGCCGGCCTGAGGCAGGCCATGGAAACGGCCGCCCAGACCCGCGACGCTTCGTCGCTGACTGGGCGCAAGTTCCGCATCGTGAGGCCCTTCGCCGACCAGAAGGTGGTGAAGTACAAGGCCTTCAAGCAGTCGGCGCGGTGGAGCTACGACCGCGACAAGCGGGCCATGGTCACGACGATCGGCCTGGGCCAGATCACCGACCAGAACTTCGACGGCTACAAGGCCGCCGGGCTGGAGGCGCTGCCGCCGCTGCAGTCGCTGTACTTCGACGTCGACGCTCGCAGCGCGCCCACCAAGTTCCGGACCGAGACCCGCGACGGCTACAATCTGGACGTCGGCTCCTCGACCCGCGCCGCCAGCTTCGGCCTGGCCATCCCCTTCAAGGATGGCGGCCCCTCGGCCCTGCCCGAGGGCTTCTCGCCCCTGGTGATCGGTCAGACGCGCGGCACCAGCGCCCAGGCCTCGCGCTGGGCGGCCGCCATGATCGTGGTCTACGAGGGCGAGATCACCGACCTGACCAAGACCGGGGTATTCTGTGGCGCCTATCACGGCCAGGTCTCGTCGCACGAGATCACCGGCGACACGCCGATGATGATCCAGGATAAGCAGTGCTTCATCACCGCCCGCATCGACCGGGTCGAGGTGATCCGCGACGGCCAGGTGCTGGCCGACTGGCGCAAGCCGCCCAAGCTGGGCCTCTAGGCTAGAAGCCCAGCTCCGGCTGCATGGCGCCGGGCTGCTGGGTCTCGGGCAGGTGGCAGGTGAAGGTCGAGCCGGCGCCCGGCTCGCTCTCCAGGGCCACCCAGCCGCCGTGCAGCTCGACCAGCGCCTTGACCAGGGCCAGGCCCAGGCCGGGACCGCCGCGATCGCGGCCGACGAAGCGGTCGAAGATGTGGGCCTGGACGTGGAACGGCACGCCTCGGCCGGTGTCGGAGACGTCCAGCCGCACCTCGCCCAGGGCGCGACGGGCCTGCAGGGTGACGCGGCCGCCGGGCGGGGTCTGGCGCAGGGCGTTGTCGACCAGATGGGCCAGGGTCTGGGCCAGGCGCTTGGCGTCGCCGCGGATCAGACCCACGTCCTCCTCGCACTCGACCGCCAGGGTCACCGCGCCCAGCTGGGCGTCCTTCAGGGCGCGCTCCTGGGCGTTCAGCAGCAGGTCGGCGACGCGGATGTCCTCGATCTCCAGGGCCATCTCGCCGGCGTCGATCTGGGCCATGTCCAGCACGTCGTCGATCGAGCGGGCCAGCTGGGTGGCGGCGGCGCGGACGGCGGCCACGTGGTTGCGGCCACGTTCGGAGATACCCTCGGCGCGCTCCAGCAGCTCGGAATAGCCGATGATCGTCGTCAGCGGCGTACGCAGCTCGTACGAAACGTTGCCGACGAAGTCGCGCTTCAGCCGCTCGGCCTCGGCCAGGGCGGCGGACCGGTCGGCCAGGGCGCTCTGCAGGTCGCGGGTGTCGGTGACGTCGGCGAAGGCGATCAGGGTCGCGCCGTCCGGCAGCGGCCGGCTCTGGTAGACGACGATGCGGTCGTCCGAGGTCCGCACCTCGCCCGAGGTCGGGGCGCGCATCTGCGGATCCGGATCGGCCACCCGGCCCTTCAGCTCGCGCCAGAACGCCAGGTCGTGCAGGCGCGGCACGCACAGCTCGACCACGCCCTCGAAGTCGCCGGCCGCCTCCAGGGCGAAGGCGCTGACGTTCCAGAAGGTTTCGAAGGCCTCGTTGTGCAGGCGCAGGCGCCCGTCCGAGCCGAACACGGCGACGGCGTCGTTCAGCTTGTCCAGCGTGGCCTGCTGCACCTGGATCAGGGCGTTGTACTGGGCCTTCAGGCGCAGTTCGCCGGTGATGTCGGAATAGATCAGCAGCATGCCGCCCAGCGGGTGCGGCTGGCGCACGACCTTCAGGGTGCGGCCGTCGGGAAGGTGCCACAGGTCGTCGGCCTGGGGGCCCAGGTCCTCATAGCGGGTCAGCTCGGCGGCCTTCCAGCTGGCGTAGTCGATGGTCTCGGGCAGGCGGCGGCGCTGACGCAGGCGGTCCAGCACCTCGCCATGGGTCGGACGCTCGTCCAGCCACGCCCGCTCCAGGCCCCACAGCTCGGCGAAGGCGGTGTTGTGATATGACAGCCGCCGCGTCTGGCTGAAGATGGCCACGGCCTCGGCGATGTGGTTGAGGGTCTCGTCGTGGGCCTCGACATGCTTCTTGAAGGCGTCGCGGACGTCCTCGATCTCGGTGACGTCGACGCAGAACACGCCCACCCCGCCGCCTTCCAGCGGCTGGGCCGACACGCGGAACGCCCGGCGTCGGCCGTCCAGGGTGATCCAGCGCAGGGCCTCGCGGCGCTCGCCCTTCTCGGCGGCCTCGATGGCCAGGGCGTCGGCGGCGCGGTCAAAGCTACGGCCGGCCAGGGCCTGGGCCGAGACCGAGGTCGCCCCGACCGCGCGGATGAAGGCGTCGTTGCCCCAGGTCGGCTGGCCGTCGGCGGCGGCGATCCAGGCGGGCTCGGCCACGCTGTCGACGAAGGCGGCGAAGCGCGGCGCGGACGGCAGGCCGGCGTCGCCGCCGCTGGCGGGCGCCAGGCGCAGCCAGGCCAGGGCGCCCGCCGAACGGCCCTCGATCGAGATCCAGCCGCCCGTCCCCCGCGCCTCGAAGGCGCAGGCCTCGCCGCGCTCGAACAGGGCGGTCAGCTTGTGGGTGTTCTCGGGATCGGTGGCGGCCAGGGCGGCGACCACCGCCTGGGGCTCGGCCGCGACGCCCAGCACCCGGGCGCAGGCGGCCAGGCCCTCGGGGCCGGCGGCCAGCCGCGGATGGCCGTCCTCGACGGCCAGCACGGCGGCGTCGAACGCCTCGACCCAGGCGGGCGCGTCGTCCGCGCCGCCGCCCTGCTGGACCAGCCGCGCCTTCAGCGCCGCGATGCGCGCCTCGAAGCTCCGGCGCTGGCCCAGCGACCACAAGGTGACGCAAATGGCCAAGCAAACCGCGCCGGCCGCCGCCGCGAGGATCAGGTCGTACGAAGTCATCAGGCGCGTCGCTTACCCCAGCGGGTCCCCAGCGGATCGTCGAATCAGAATCCCAGATTAGTCGGGCCATGACCAGAGCGCGATCAAGGACGGGTGTGGCGGTCCGTCGCGATTTAACCACATCGGGCGCTGGCGTCCCGCTCCAATCGCTCTATTTGGAGGCTCATGACCTGGTCCGCCCGCCTCGCCCCCTCGCTCGACGACTTCGCCGTCCTGGCCCAGCAGGCCTTCGACGCCCTGCCCGACGGCTTTCGCAAGCTGTCCGGCGACGTGGTGATCCGGGTCGACGACTTTCCGTCCGAGGACGTGCTGGACTCGCTCGGCATCGAGGACGCCTTCGAGCTGACCGGCCTCTACCAGGGCGTGGACCTGGGCCGCCGCTCGGTGCTGGACTACGGGACCGAGCCGTCGCGGGTGTTCCTGTACCGCCGCCCGATCCTGGACGAGTGGGCCGAGCGCGGCGACGTCTCGCTCGGCGACCTGATCACCCACGTGCTGGTCCACGAGATCGGCCACCATTTCGGCCTGTCGGACGACGACATCCACCGCATCGAGGACGAGGAATGAGCCAGCCCGACACCCCGCTCTTCGACACCGAGGCCTGGCGCGAGCGCATGGACGAGCGCTGGTTCGACACCGGCGTGGCCATGGCCGAGAAGGGCGACGTCGACCTCGTCTCGATCGAGGACGAGAAGGTCACCGCCCACGTCATCGGCAGCGTCGGCGACCTCTATGTCGTGCAGCTGTGGGCGCCCGCCGGCGAAGGGACCTGCACCTGCCCCGGCTTCGAGAAGTTCGGCGCCTGCAAGCACCAGGCGGCCGTGGTCACCGCCGCCAACGCGGCCGACCTTTCCAAGGTTCGCGACCGCATGGCCCAGCTCCGCGACGGTCTCGCCCTCGACAGCAAGGACGCCCTGATCGAGCGCCTGGCCGAACTTGCGCGGTTGCAGCCGGCCGTGCTGGCGGCGCTGGAAGGCCGCTAGAGGAAGTCGTCGACGGCCGCCCGTCGCTTGGCCTTCGGCTTGGGCCGCTCCCACATCACGCCGGGATAGCCCTTCAGCGGGACCAGCTTGCCGCCGCCGTAGGCCCAATCCGGCGCCTGGTCGAGGGCCGTGTGATAGCGCGGCTCGCGGCCCGTGCGCGTGTCGAAGAGCGCCCGGGGCAGGTTGACCATGGTCGGGGCGCGCTTGCGCTCCATGAAGAGCGGCGTCCCGCAGCGCCCGCAGAACCCCCGGGTCGTCCCCTCGTGTTCGTGGCGAGTCACCAGGTCCTCGCCCTCCAGCCAGTGGAAGCGGCTGCGATAGCTTCCGACATAGGTGACATAGGCGCAGCCCTGGGCGCGGCGGCTGGCGGCCGAATGGTCGTGGAACGCCCACCGCGCCGGGACGCCGATGGCCAGGCGGACAGCGCCGCACGCGCAGGCGCCTTCGGCTTCCTCGGCGGGTGGCTTGAGGGTCTTGGGCATGGGCGGCTCCGGAACGCGTGCGTCCGAATAAACCCCATTGCTGCCAGATCTGTCAGGAGGCCGGCTTGACCGGGCGCGCGGCGAGCGGCCTGCTGTCGGCGGGGAGGAACGCCGAATGGCTGCCTGGTACGACCGTCACATCCTGCCGAGACTGCTGTGCTGCGCGTGCGGCGCGCCGTCTATCCGCGAGCAACGGGTCCGGATCGTGCCCCAGGCCAGGGGCCGGGTGCTGGAGCTGGGGATCGGCGGCGGCCTGAACCTGGCCTTCTACGATCCCGCCGCCGCGACCAGCGTGACCGGCGTCGATCCCTCGCCCGAGCTGCGCGCGATCGCCGAGGCCGCGCCGCGACCCCAGGGCCTGGCCGTCGAGATCGCCGCCGGCGAGGCCGAGCGCCTGCCGTTCGCCGACGCCAGTTTCGACACCGTGGTCTGCACCTTCACCCTGTGCTCGGTCCGCTCGACGGCCGCCGTGCTGTCCGAGACACGGCGGGTGTTGCGGCCAGACGGCCGGTTCCTGTTCTGCGAGCACGGCCTGTCGCCCGACGATGGCGTGGTCCGCTGGCAGAGGCGCCTGGAGCCGATCTGGACCCGCCTGGCCGGCGGCTGCCACCTGACCCGACCGGTCTCGGCGGCGATCGAAACGGCAGGCTTCGCGCTGGGCGAGACCCGGCGCTTCTACCTGGACAAGGTCCCCCGCCCGATGGGCTGGTGCGAGCAGGGCGTGGCCCGGCCCGCCTAGAGGCCGTTCAGCACCCGCTCCACCCAGGCCGGCACGACCTCGCTGGCCGGCCCATAGTGCTTCTCGCCGAAGACATAGGCGTTGGCCGAGGGCTCCAGATTGATCTCGCAGGTCGCGACGCCCATCGCCCGCGCCTCGGTGACGAAGCCGGCGGCCGGGTAGACCGAACCCGAGGTGCCGATCGAGACGAAGAGGTCGGCCTCGGCCAGGGCGTCCTCGATGGCGTCCATGTGGAGCGGCATTTCGCCGAACCAGACCACGTGGGGCCGCGCCCCGCCGTCGCGACCGCAGGCCTCGCACACGGCCTCGGCGGTCAGCGGGCCCGGATCGGGGCGCAGGGCCTGGCAGTGGGCGCAGCGGGTCACGGCCAGTTCGCCGTGCATGTGGACCACGCGCCGGGAGCCCGCCTTCTCGTGCAGGTCGTCGACATTCTGGGTGCAGAGCCACAGGTCGCCGCCGCGCGCCGCCAGGGCGGCCTCCAGCCGCGCCAGAGCGACGTGGGCGGCATTCGGCGAGGCCTCGGCCAGGTTGGCGCGGCGGGCGTTGTAGAAGGCGCGGACCTTGGCCGGATCCCGGGCGAACCCCTCCGGCGTGGCGACCTCCGAGAGGTCGTACCGGGTCCACACCCCGTCCTTGTCGCGGAAGGTGCCCAGGCCGCTCTCGGCCGAAATCCCGGCCCCGGTCAGCACGAAGATCTTCATTCCGTTCACCAACTTAAGTTTCGTCGCAAACCTGACGCCTCCGTCATTTTTAATTTGACCAACGTCAAGAGTTGAGTTGACAGTGTTCAGATAGCCGAAGACCCGCGCAAGACGGGCTCGGCACGACGGACGTCGCACGGCCATAGGGAGCGCCGACATGACCGACAAGAACATCACCAAGGACGCCATGTACGACGCGGTCGCGCCGGACGACTTCGAGTCGATGCTCGAACTCGACCGCTACGGCAACCGCTCCAGCGCCTTCGACAAGATCATCTCGGCCACCCACGACCACTTCTGGGATCCGCTGGACAAAGCCTATATCGACTTCGACGAGCCGTTCGACATGGAGAACCAGGCCCTGGTTCCCGAGGATCTCGTGATCGCCCTGTCGACAGACTACGTCTCCGACCACCTTTCCGACCCCAAGCAGCGCATCCGCTTCATCAACCAGTCGGTGCTGCGCAGCTTCTCGTCGATCCTGCATGGCGAGCAGGGCGCGCTGAACCTGTCGGCCAGCCTGTGCCACGTGCTCAAGGACCAGGGCGCGCAGGAATACGCCGCCAACCAGACGCGCGAGGAAGCCCGCCACGTCACGGCCTTCGCCAAGTACATCAAGGCCCGCTGGGGCAAGCCGGTCGAATGCGGCCCGGCGCTGAAGACCCTGCTGGTCGAGATCATCGGCGCGCCCGAGGTCTACAAGAAGATCATCGGCATGCAGATGCTGGTCGAGGGCCTGGCCATGGGCGCCTTCGCCACCTTCTTCAACCAGATCCATGATCCGGTGGGCAAGAAGCTGCTGCAGCTGGTGATGACCGACGAGGCCTTCCACCACAAGTTCGGGAAGATCTGGGCCGACCGTACGGTGCCGAAGCTCTCGGCCGAGGAGCACGCCATCATCGAGGACTGGGCGGCGCACTGCTTCCAGACCCTGCTGTTCAATCTGGTCTCACCGCACCAGCAGCTGGATCTCTACGCCGAATTCGGCCTGGATCCGGACAAGGTGGTCGAGGAGTACGGAAAGATCATGACCGACGACCTGCGTCGGGAGAACATGAAGGAGCAGACCAACATCTTCCGGGTGCTGGTCAAGACTCTGCTCAACGCCGGCATCATCACCGACCGCACCAAGGCGTTCTACGCCATGTATGTCGACCTCGAGGAGCTGAAGAGCGAGGGCGAGCGGATGGTCGGCGACGACATCGCCGAGGAAGGCATCCGCCACCTGCAGGCCATCAACTTCAAGAACCGTCCCACGGCCGCGATCAATATCGCGGCCGAGTAGAAGAGAAGGCTGGCCGCGATCAACATCGCGGCCGAATAGGAATCCCACCGCCTGCCTAGGCGCGCACCGCCCCGCCGGAACCCCGGCGGGGCGGTCGTCGTTTCTGGCGTCCCGCGCCCATCCGATGAACGTCCGCGGCCGTATCCTCTCCGCCAACCGCTTCCGGAGGTTCCATGCGCACCGCCCTGCTCGCTCTGCCCCTCTTCCTCGCGCTCGGCGCCTGCGTCTCGGGTCCGAGCGGCAATCCCAAGCCGCCGCAGCCGGCCAAGAGCGTCGAGCTCGATCGCTACCTGGGCCGGTGGTACGAGGTCGCCCGCTACGACATGCGGTTCGAGAAGGGCTGCGAGGGCGTCACCGCCGACTATTCTAAACGCCCCGACGGCCTGATCCGCGTCGTGAACACCTGTCGCCAGGGCGCGGTCGACGGCCCGATCAAGGCCAGCGAGGGCAAGGCCAAGGTCGTGGACACCGCCACCAACGCCAAGCTGAAAGTCAGCTTCTTCGGTCCATTCTGGGGCGACTACTGGGTCCTGGACCACGCCGACGACTACAGCTGGTCGATCGTCGGCGAGGGCTCGGGCCGCTATCTGTGGCTGCTGTCGCGCGAGCTCCCGACCGAGGCCGACCGCGCGGCCCTGACCGCGCGCGCCAAGGCGCTGGGCTATGACACGGCGATGCTGCGGCAGACCAAGCAGCCGAAAGGCTAGGCGCCCTTCACCACCGCCGCCACCACCCGGTTGACGGGCTCGCGCCCGGCCTCGATCTCGGCGAGGCTGGCCAGGGTCGTGCTGGCGATCGCGCCCAGGGCCTCCTCGGTGAGGAAGGCCTGGTGGCCGGTGATCAGCACGTTCGGGAAGGTCAGCAGACGCTGGAACACGTCGTCCTGAATGATCTCGTTGGAGAGATCCTCGAAGAACAGGTCGGCTTCCTGCTCGTAGACGTCCAGGGCCACGCCGCCGACCTTGCGCGATTTCAGCCCCTCGATCAGCGCGTTGGTGTCGATCAGGGCGCCGCGGCTGGTGTTGACGATCAGGACCCCGGGCCGGGCGTCGGCGATCACCCGGGCGTCGATCAGGTGGCGGGTCGCGGGCGTCAGGGGACAATGCAGCGAGATCAGGTCGGCCTCGCGCAGCAGCGTCTCGACCGGGACGTAGCGGACGCCGGCCGCGACCAGTTCGGGATCCTGATGGACGTCGCTGGCCAGGACCTCGCAGCCGAAGCCGATCCGCAGCATCCGCGCGACCAGGGCGCCGATGCGGCCGGTTCCGACCACCCCGGCGACGCGGCCCGACAGGTTGCGGCCGATCAGGCCGTCCAGCGCGAAATTGTTCTCGCGAACCCGGCTCCAGGCCCGGGGGATGTTGCGATCGACGGCCAGGATCAGGCCCAGGGTGAACTCGGCCACCGCCTCGGGCGAATAGGCCGGCACGCGCACCACCGTGACGCCCAGGGCCTCGGCGGCGTCGAGATCGACATTGTTGTAACCGGCGCAACGCAGGGCGACCGTCCGGACCCCGACGGCGGCGAGGGCCTCCAGCGCGGCGGCGTCCAGCCGGTCGTTGACGAAGACGCAGACCGCCGGATAGCCGCCGGCCAGCCGCGCGGTCGTCGCATCGAGGCGGGCGTCGAAATAGTCGATCTCGTGCCCGAACGCGCCATTAGCCGCGTCCAGGAACCGGCGGTCATAGGCCTTGGCCGAAAAGACGGCGATGCGCATCGTGCTTCCCCTGTTCCCCCCCTGTTGAACAGCCGCGGGGCTGAGCGCGCAACTCCGTAAAAGACCGCCCGAAAGACACACATGTCCCTCCGGCTTGATCCGCGAACAAAGCTGGAACATGATGACGTCGTGGACGTAATCATCGAATTTCAGAGCCGCCCAGAGACCACACGCCCGGAGACCACCCTGGCCGTGACGCGGGGCGCCGCGCGGCTGCTGGTCGACCTGGGCTACGCGCCACTGGCCGAGGTGACCCTGCCCAACGGGCGGCGGGCCGACCTGATGGCGCTGGGTCCGAAAGGCGATGTGCTGATCGTCGAGGTGAAGTCAGGGCTGGAGGACTTCCGGGTCGATCGGAAGTGGGGTGAGTACGCGCCTTATTGCGACGCCTTCTATTTCGCCGTGGCGCCGCACTTTCCCGAAGGGATCCTGCCGGACGAGCCGGGGCTGGTCGTCGCCGACAGCTTCGGCGGCGCGGTCGTGCGCGAGGCGCCGGTCACCCCCCTGGCGCCGGCGCGTCGCAAGGCGCTGACGCTGGCCTTCGCCCGCCTCGCGGCCTTGCGGGCCGCGGGCGTGAACGCCGAACGGCTGACGCTGTAGCTAGTCCAGGTTCCGGGCGATCAGGAAGCCGACGCCCAGGCCGATGGCGAAGGCGCCCAGGGCCACGCCCATCGGATGGTCCTCGGCGACATGGTGGGCCACCTGGGCCTTGTCGCGGGTCCAGGCCGCGCCGACCTTGGCCTTCTCGGTCGCGAAGGTGCGGGTCTGCTGGGCCACCTCAGTGGCGGTCTCGCGCGCCGACTTCACGGCTTTGCTGACCGCTTCCTTTGCCTGCTTGGTCTTTTCGGCGGTCGTCTTCTTCGCGCCGTCCAGCGCGGCGGCGGCGGATGAGGTGTCGGGAGTGAAGCTGCTGATGTCGGTCATGGGGGGAGGCTCCTCGGCTTGACCCCGTACCAACTCATCCGGAGCCGTTTAGTTCTCCCGCACCACCTTCAAAACCGCTT
Organism: Caulobacter segnis; assembly: GCF_019931575.1. Lineage (NCBI taxonomy): Bacteria > Pseudomonadati > Pseudomonadota > Alphaproteobacteria > Caulobacterales > Caulobacteraceae > Caulobacter > Caulobacter segnis. The sequence continues at coordinate 4,851,468 of NZ_CP082923.1, forward strand.
CGCCGTAGCGATCCAGCTTGCCCTGACCCACCCCGCCGGCCTTGCCGAGGGCCGCCAGGCTGCCGGGCCGGGCGGCGGCGATCTCGGCCAGGGTGGCGTCGTGGAAGATGACATAGGGCGGCACGTGCTGCAGCTGCGCCTGCTCCTTGCGCCACGACCGCAGGGCCTCGAACAGCACCTGGTTCTCGGCGGGGATGGTCAGGGCCTTGCCCTCGCGGCGCTTGCGGGCGCTGCTGGCGCGGCCGGTCTCGGGGACCTCGGCCATCTGGCGCAGGGCCACGCGGCGCTCGCCGCGATAGACCTGGCGCACGCCCTCGACGTCGCCCAGGCCGATCAGCGGCCGGCCTTCATTGGGATCCTCGCGCAGCAGGCCCTCGAAGATCAGGGTGTCGAACAGGTCGCGCCAGACTGGCTGGCTGAACTCGCGGCCGATGCCGAAGGTCGGCAGCTGGGCCTCCTGCGGCGTGACGTCCTTGGTCTTGCCCAAGAGATGGTCGATCAGCCGCCCGCGCCCGAACCGGCCGCCCATGCGGTGGACGGCCGACAGGGCCTTCTGGGCCGCCTCGGTGGCGTCGATCCCGGTCGGCGGCGCGACGCAGACGTCGCAGACCCCGCAGCGGGCCACGCCCTCCTCGCCGAAATAGCGGCGGACGGCGGCGGCGCGGCAGGTGACGCCCTCCAGCATCGAGTAGAACTGGCGCAGCTTGCGCGATTGGACCTGCTTGACCTCGTCGGGGGCCTCGCGCGTCTCGATGCGGCGGCCCGCCCAGGCCATGTCGGCCGAGCCGTACAGGGTGATGCCCTCGGCCGGCTGGCCGTCGCGGCCGGCGCGGCCGACCTCCTGCCAATAGGCCTCGATGGCGGCCGGCGGGTCAGCGTGGATCACGAAGCGGACGTCGGGCTTGTCGACGCCCATGCCGAAGGCGATCGTCGCCACCATCACCGCGGCGTCGGCTTCGAGAAAGTCCTCCAGCCGGCGAGCGCGGACGGCCTTGTCCAGGCCGGCGTGGTAGGCCAGGGCCGGCACGCCCTCGGCGTTCAGCTTCTCGGCCAGCTTTTCGGTGCTGTCGCGGCTGCCGGCATAGACGACGCCGGCCCGGCCGGGGCGCTCCAGCACGAGCTCGACCACCCGGTCGTGCCCCTTGCCGCGCTTGCGCTCGGCGCTGAGCGCCAGCTCGGGGCGGGCGAAGCTGTCGACAAACTCGGCCGCGCCCTGCAGGCGCAGTTCGGCGCGGATGTCGTCGCGGGTCCGGGCGTCGGCGGTGGCGGTGACGGCCAGGCGCGGCACGTCGGGGAACAGCTCGGCCAGCCGCCCCAGCATCCGGTATTCGGGCCGGAAGTCGTGGCCCCACTGGCTGACGCAGTGGGCCTCGTCGACGGCGATCAGGGCCAGCGGCGTGCGGCCCAGGCGATCCAGCATCCACGGCTGCATCAGGCCCTCGGGCGACAGGTACAGCATATCGACCTCGCCGGCGTCGATGCGCCGCCAGATGTCGCTGCGCTCGTCCAGCGAGATGTTGCTGTCCAGCCGCTCGGCCGCCACACCCGCCTGGCGCAGGCCCTGGACCTGGTCGGCCATCAGGGCGATCAGCGGCGAGATCACCAGGCCCACCCCCGGCCGGATCAGCGACGGTATCTGGTAGCACAGGCTCTTGCCGCCGCCGGTCGGCAGCACGGCCATGGCGCTGTGGCCGGCCAGGATCTCGTTGATCACCCCGGCCTGCATCCCCCGGAAATCGGCGTGGCCGAACGTGCGCCGCAGGACGTCGCGAGCGTGGTCGAGCTCTGGAGAATCGGGAGGAACGTACACGGCCGCTCTTTTGGCAGCCTCGGACGGCTTGGCCAAGTGTTGGAGGGCCGAGGGCGTCATGGTCGGTCGCCGCTCCATGGACTCAATTTCAGGTAGCAATATGGCCCGAGCGAACCTTCGCCACAAGCACGCCTTAAGGATCGTTCACGTCTCGTCAATCTTGTCGCGCGTTGTGTGGGCATCGGCTAAACGGAACGCGCTCGAGACCTCGCGCGCGCAGGATACAGGACGACCATGGCGAACGGACCCTTCGGCGGGAACAAGGCGGCCAGGCCGCAACGGACCCCGCTTCAGGCCCTTGTCTACTGGGGGACTGTCCTGGGCGTCTGGGGCCTGATCTTCGTCGTCGCCTTCTTCGCCGTGTTCGCCAGCGACCTGCCCGACACGTCCAAGCTCTACGACGTCAAGCGCCAGCCCTCGATCAACTATCTGGATCGCTCGGGCGCCCTGCTGGCCGTGCGCGGCAGCCAGTACGCGCCGCCGGTCGACATCGACGCCCTGCCCAAGTACGTGCCGGCCGCCTTCGTGGCCATCGAGGACCGCCAGTTCTACCACCACTTCGGCTTCAACCCCTGGGGCATCGCCCGCTCGCTGGTGTGGAACGCCACCCATGACGGCGGCCCCCAGCGCGGCGGCTCGACCATCACCCAGCAGCTGGCGCGGAACCTGTTCCTCAGCCCGGCCCAGAACTATCGCCGCAAGGCCCAGGAGCTGATCCTGGCCGTGTGGCTGGAGATGAAGTTCTCCAAGAAGCAGATCCTGGCCCTCTATATGAACCGGGTCTATTTCGGGGCTGGCGCCTACGGGATCGAGGCCGCCTCGCAGCGCTATTTCAACAAGCCCGCCAAGGACCTGTCGATCGGCGAAGCGGCCCTGCTGGCCGGCATGATGAAGGGCCCGGCCCGCTATTCGCCGGTCTCGGCCAAGGAGCGCGCCGCCCGCCGCGCCACCATCGTCCTGGACGAGATGGTGCGCATCAAGGCCATCACGCCCGAGCAGCGCGACCAGGCCTTCAGCACCCCGGTGCAGGTCTCGGCCACCCTGGCCAACCAGCGCGCCCAGTACTTCACCGACTATATCGACGCCCAGGTCCGCTCGCTGGTTGGCGAACCGACCGAGGACCTCGTCGTCGAGACCACCCTGGACCTGCCGATCCAGGTCTCGGCCGAGCGCGCCGTGAAGCTGGGCGTCGAGGGTCATGGCGCCCAAGGCGTGCAGCAGGCGGCCCTGGTCGCCATCGACGGGGAAGGCCGCATCCGCGCCTATGTCGGCGGCGCCGACTACGCCGACAGCCAGTTCGACCGCGCCACCACGGCCCGCCGCCAGGCCGGCTCGGCCTTCAAGCCGTTCGTCTACCTGACCGCCATGGAGCAGGGCCGCACGCCCGCCGTCATGGTCGTCGACGAGCCGATCAAGATCGGCAACTGGGAGCCCCGCAACTACACCGGCAAGTACCTGGGTCCCATGACCCTGCAGACGGCCCTGGCCCAGTCGATCAACACGGTCGCCGCGCGCCTGGCCAACGAGGTCGGCACCAGCAACGTCGCCGCCACGGCCCGTCGCCTGGGCATCACCAGCAAGATCCAACTGGACCCGTCGATGGCCCTGGGCGCGGTCGAGGTCAGCCCCATGGAAATGGCCCAGGCCTACGCCCCGTTCTCGAACGGCGGCTTCCTGGCCAAGGGCTACGGCATCGAGCGCATCCGCACCGCCAGCGGCAAGGTGCTCTACGACCACGGCGTCGAGAAGGCCGAGCGCTCGGCGGTGATCGGCTCGCCGGCCCTGCAGTACATGAACCAGATGATGCGCGAGGTCGTCGCCTCGGGCACGGGCGCCCGCGCCAAGGTCGGCGGCTACGACATCGCCGGCAAGACCGGCACGACCAGCGACTACAAGGACGCCTGGTTCGTCGGCTACACCGGCGGCTTCGTCACCGCCGTCTGGACCGGCAAGGACGACAACACCGCGATGAAGCGGGTCACCGGCGGCGGCGCCCCGGCCGAGATCTGGCGCACGTTCATGACCGCCACCCTGCCCCGCCTGAAGGCCACCCCCATCCCGGGCGGCATGGTCGAGCCTCCGCCCTCGACGGACCCGATCGGCGACCTGATCGACCCGTCGACCACGCCCGAAGGCCCGGCGGCCGAAACCCCCGGCGGCGCTCCGCCGCCAGCGGACCAGCTGCCTTACTGAGATCCAGGATCCCCCAAAGCGGGAGGATTTTCAGACACTAGGCCCCGATCGCGTGAAGCTCCGCCGCGTGGGCCCGGAGCCACGCGCGGTGCGGCGCGGGATTACCCGCCAGCTGCTCGCACAGCGCCCAGAACCTCGGGCCGTGGTTGGCCTCGATCAGGTGGGCGCATTCGTGGGCGGCGACATAGTCGGCCACCGCCGCCGGCGCCAGGATCAGTCGCCAGCTATAGCGGATCGCCGCGGGCGCCCTCGGCGTCGCGGGCCGGCACGAGCCCCAGCGGGCCTTCGGGTCGGCGACGGCCACCGAAGGCATCGGGCGGCCCAGGGCCGAAGCGTGGACGGCGGTGCGTTCGGTCAGCACGGCCAGCGCCTCGCGCTTGGCCAGCCGGATGACCTTCATCCCCCAGTTGGCGTCGTCGGGCGCGACGATGCGCCCCTCCTCGAGACGGGCGCGGCCGGGGCCGACCTCCAGGCGATAGGGCCGGTCGTTCAGGCGCAGGATCCCGCCCGGCGCCAGGCTCATCCGCTCGGGCAGGGCGGCCAGCTGCTTGGCGATCCAGCCGGACTTCTCCTGAGCGAAGGCCACGGCCTCGTTCAGGCGGCGAGGGCTGGGGGCCAGGGCGACGATCTCGGACTTGGCGCGGTCGACGCGCAGCGAGACGCGTCGCGCCCGGCCGTCCACCCGCAGGCGAACGGGCCAGCCGCCGATCTCCAGTCGATCACCGTCGGAAAAGCGTTGGGCCGAGCGCGCGAACATCAGTCGCTAAGATCGTGTGCGTCGAGGTTCGCCGCAAGGCGGCGGATCAGGCCCCGCCCCCGAAATTCGGATCGCACTTGAGGATGAACGATCGCACGCGCGGATAGATCTCCTCGCGGAACCGGCGGCCGTTGAACACGCCGTAGTGGCCGACGCCGGGCTGGACATAGTCCAGCTTCAGGTCCTCAGGGATGTTCGGGCACAGGCCGTGGGCGGCCTGGGTCTGGCCGATGCCGGAGATGTCGTCGTTCTCGCCCTCGACCGTCATCAGGCCGATGTCGGTGATGGCCTCAGGCTTCACCCGCGCGCCGCGATGCATCAGCTCGCCCTTGGGCAGCAGGTACTGCTGGAAGACGATGTCGATGGTCTGGAGATAGAACTCCTCGGTCAGGTCCAGGACCGACAGGTACTCGTCGTAGAACTCCAGGTGCTTGTCGGCGCTGTCGCCGTCGCCTTTCACCAGGTCGTCGAAATAGCGCTTGTGGGCCTCCTGGTGGCGCTCAGCATTCATGCTCATGAAGCTGGCCAGCTGGACGAACCCCGGATAGACGCGCCGGCCCGCGCCCGCATAGGGCGGCGGCACCGTGTAGATCATGTTCGACTGGAACCAGGTGAACGGCTTTTCCTCGGCCAGCTGGTTGGTCACGGTCGGCGACAAGCGCGCGTCGATCGGCGAGCCCATGAAGGTCATGCTGGCCGGGCGCGAGGGATGGTTCTGCTCGGCCATCAGGGCGGCGGCGGCCAGGACCGGCGGACCGGGCTGGCAGACGGCCACGACATTAGGGCGCGGCCCCAGCACGGCCAGCATCTGGACGATGTGGTCGATATAGTCGTGGAAGTCGAAGCGGCCCTCCAGGACCGAGACCTCGCGGGCGTTGACCCAGTCGACGATGAACACCGCGTGGTCGGGCAGGAAGGCCTCGACCGTGCCGCGCAACAAGGTCGCGTAGTGACCTGAAAGGGGAGCGACGATCAGCACGGCGGGGTCGAGGCTGAACTTGCCGGCCCGGCGCATGTCGGCCATGTCGCGGTCGAACTGGATGAGGCGCGCCCAGGGGCTCTCCCAGACCACGGTGGGACGGACGCGCACGTCGACCTGGCCGACCTTGACCGTGTCGATGTTCCACTTCGGCTTGCCATAGCGCCGGGTGACGTTGGCGAAAAGATCCGCGCCGGCGTGCATGCGCCGGCCCAGGGCCGTGTCCGCAGCCGGATTCAGCGGCGATCCCCAGAAGTCCCGGGCCGCCCGCGCCGCGAGGCGCATCGGAGTGGAGGCGTAGTAAGCCGCCTCGTGTAGGGCGTAAAGCATGGCGCATCCGCGATGTTGCAGCGCAACATAACACGCTCACGCCTAACAGAGTCTACCTTTTCGAGACTTTTTGCGTCGCGTCATGGCGTCGCTCGCGCGCTCGCTCTTCGGGCGAGGGGAAGAAGGGAGAAGCTCTACCCCTCGCGCATCGCGTCCGAGATTCGGCGAGCGATGTCCTCGGGCGGCAGGTTGTAGGGGATCACCGTCTTGAAGCGGCCCTTGGGGTCCATCAGGTAGATCGCCGTCGAGTGGTCCATGGTGTAGCCGGGACCGTCGCCGACCTTGGCGTAGTAGACCTTATAGGCCTTGGCCGCGGCCTTGACCTGCTCTTCCGTACCGGTCAGGCCGATCGTCGATTTGGGGATGTAGTCGGCCGACAGATAGGTCTTCATCTGCTGGGGCGTGTCGCGCGCCGGGTCGATCGAGATGAAGACGATCTGCAATTTGTCGGCCTTGGGACCCAGTTGCTCCGTCGCCGCCGACAGGGCCTGCAGCGTGCCGGGGCAGACGTCCGGGCAATAGGTGAAGCCGAAGAACACCGCGCTCCACTTGCCCTTCAGCACCTTTTCGGTCGCCGGGGTGTTGTTCTGGTCGACCAGCTGGAACGGCCCGCCGACCGCGGCGACCGGTTCCGACTTGAAGACTCCCGCATTCCACGCCAGGCCCGCGGTCACCGCAAGGCCCAGGACGCAGGCCAGGATCAGAACGAGGCGGTGACGAGGCATGTGCGTTTCATCCTTTTGCGGCCGCCCGATCTTTTCACTCTCGCCAGGCGGGAGATTATGGTCAATCTTGCGGTCATGACCGACGTTTCGTTCGCGAGAGCGCCCGACGATCAACGTCATAAGGGGCTCGATAAGCCGGGCGAAGAACCGGCGCAAGACGACGCCTGGTCCTGGACCGCGCCCGGGCTTCGCCGTGGACGCTTAAGGGTCCGAACCCTTCTGGCGCAGCGCTGGCTGTCGGTGGTGGGCCAGACCGCCGTGTTGCTGGTCGCCGGCCTTGCGCTCAAGCTGCAGGTGCCGTGGGCGCTGTGCTTCACCCTGATCGCCCTGTCGGCGTGGCTGAATGTCCTGCTGGGCCTGGCGTCCAGCGGTCAGCGCCTGGCGCGCGACGGCGAAGCCACCGCCCAGATCGCCTTCGACATCCTGCAGCTGTCGGGCCTGCTGTACCTGACCGGCGGGGCGCTGAACCCGTTCTCGCTGCTGCTGATCGCGCCCGTGACCCTGGCGGCGGCCACCCTGCCGGCGCGTTACGCCATGGGCCTGGGCCTGCTGGCCATCGCCTCGTCGGTGGCCCTGGCGCTGTTCCACATGCCGCTGCCGACCGTGGCTGGCCACGCGCCCGTCCTCGATCCTAGCCCGCTGATGCTGTGGTCGATCGTCACGGCGCGGATCTTCGGCATCGTCATCACCGCCGCCTACGCCTGGCAGGCGGCCAGCGAGTCCGCGCGGATGGAGCTGGCCCTGAACGTCACCGAGACCGTGCTGGCGCGCGAGCAGCGCCTGTCAGCCCTGGGGGCCCTGGCCGCCGCCGCCGCCCACGAGCTGGGCACGCCGCTGGCCACCATCTCGGTCGTCTCCCGCGAGATGGCCCGCAACGCCGCCAGCGAGGAGATCCGCGAGGACGCCGAGCTACTGATCGGCCAGGCCGCTCGCTGCCGCGAGATTCTGCAGCGCCTGACCGAGATGCCCGAGGCCAAGGACGCCGTGCACGAGCGGATGAGCCTGGTCCAGCTTGTCCAGGACGTGATCGAGCCGCACCTGGTGCACGGCATCCGCGTCGAGGCCGTGGTCAACGGTCCGGCCGGCGAGGCCGCGCCCGACATCTGGCGGCGACCCGAGATCATCCACGCCATGACCTCGATCGTCGAGAACGCGGTCGACTTCGCGCGCAGCGAGGTGATCGTCATCGCCCGCTTCGACGCGCGCTACATCGTCATCGAAGCCCGCGACGACGGCGCCGGCTTCTCGCCCGAGGTGCTGGCCAAGCTGGGCGAGCCGTACGTTACGACCCGCCCCGGCGCGGAAGGGTCGCGGACGGGCCATATCGGCATGGGCCTGGGCTTCTTCATCGCCAAGACCTTGCTGGAGCGAACCGGCGCCACGGTGGATTTTCGCAATGGACGCCGCGGCGGCGCCGTGGTCTCGGCCCGCTGGCCGAGACCCGCGCTTGAAGCTCCCGGATATACGGGGGCTTGATGTACGACGCGGATAAGGGAAAGTATGGGTCGTTATTTGGCCTGTTGAGTATTGGCCCGGGGAGGGGCTGACTTCTATGGCGGATATCGGAGAGCTGGTTTCGGCGCTGCCGGACAAGTCGCTTCTTCTGTTGGACGACGACGGACCTCTGCGGACCCGGCTGGGACGGGCCCTGGAGCAGCGCGGCTTCGAGGTCACGCTGGCCGCCTCCGTGGCCGAGGCGCTGACCATCCTGCGCGGCGCCGCGCCGGCCCACGCCGTGCTCGACATGCGGCTGGAGGACGGCTCGGGCCTGAAGGTGGTCGAGGCGGTGCGCGACGCCCGGCCCGACGCCAAGGTCATCATGCTGACCGGCTACGGCAACATCGCCACGGCCGTGGCGGCGGTGAAGGCGGGGGTGGTCGACTACCTCTCCAAGCCCGCCGACGCCGACGACGTGGCCCGGGCCCTGCTGGCCGCCAAGGACGCCGCCCCGACGCCGCCGGAAAACCCGATGAGCGCCGACCGCGTCCGCTGGGAGCACATCCAGCGCGTCTACGAGATGTGCGGCCACAACGTCTCGGAAACCGCCCGCCGGCTGAACATGCACCGCCGGACGCTGCAGCGGATCCTGGCCAAGCGCGCGCCGCGTTAGGTCGAGAGCCCTCCCCCGCGTCGCGAGGGAGGGCCTATCCCGTCACATCGCCGAGATCCCGCCGTCCAGGCGCATCTCGGCTCCGGTCATGAACTTGCTCTCGTCGCTGGCGAGGTAGAGCACCGCATTGGCGATGTCGCTCGGCTCGCCGATGTGGCCCAGTGGGATCTGGCGGCCCAGCTTGGCGTGGGCCTCCTCCTTGCCCAGGCGCTGGCTCAGCGGGTCCAGGATCGGGGTGTCGATGAAGGTCGGGTGGATCGAGTTCGAGCGGATGTCGAGCCCCTGCTTGGCGCAGTAGAGGGCGATGTTCTTGCTGAGCAGCCAGACCGCCGCCTTCGAGGCGTTGTAGGCCGGCGAATTGTGGTTGGCGATCAGGCCGGCGATCGAGCTGATGTTGACGATCGAGCCGGGCTGGTTGGCCCGCATGTAGGTCAGAGCGTGCTTGGCCCCCAGGAAGACGCTGTCGACATTGATCGCCATGATCCGCTTCCAGAGGTCGAACTCCATGGCCTCCAGCGGCTTGTCGCCCGCGACGCCGGCGTTGTTCAGCAGCACCGAGATCCCGCCCATCAGGCTGTTGGCCTTTTCCAGCGCCTCGATCCACTGGTCTTCCTGGGTGACGTCCAGATGTAGGGCGAAGGCCGTCCCCGCGCCATGCTTGGCGTTGAGCTCGGCCGCCACCGCCTCGGCGCCGGCCAGATTGATGTCGGCCAGCGTGACCTTGGCGCCTTCCTCGGCCAGGCGACGCGCGGCCGCCGCGCCCAGCCCCTGGGCTCCGCCGGTGATGAAGGCCTTCTTGCCGGCGACCCGGCCCATGCTCTGCGCCATGCGGCGTCCTCCCAATTATAATTCAAACGGGAGTTTGAACCGGGACACAGCATGAGGGAAGCCCCATCTCTCCTCCCTCTCTGGGGGAGAGGGACCGCCGAACGGCGGTGGAGGGGGCTTGGGGGCGAGGCCTGTTCAGCACCGCTTCGCGGACCCCTCCGTCTCGATGCGTTCCGCATCGATCCACCTCCCCCTAATGGGGAGGAGGTTATGCTGCGGCGCTGTCCATGAACTTCGCGAGCTGGACGTCCAGTTCGGTCACCCCGTCGGCGTCGTGGGTGGTCAGCAGCACCTCGACGCGGTTGTAGACGTTGAACCATTCGGGGTGATGGTCGAGCTTGTCGGCCATCAGGGCCACGCGGGTCATGAAGCCGAACGCTTCGTTGAAGTCGCCGAACTTGAACGTCTTGGCGATGGCGTCCTGGTGGTCCTTGGCGGCGCTCCAGCCGTCGAGCTGAGCGATCGCCGCGGCGGCGCCGATGCGGGGGCGGGACATGGAGACTCCTCCGAGAAAGCTTCGCCCCCTCAGAACGCCAATCCAGTCGCTTCGGCAAGGTCGTTCAGCAGCTGGTCCTCGGTCGAGACCTTGATGGCCTTCATGCCCAGGACCGCCGCCGGCTTGCAGTTGATCCCCAGGTCGTCGAGATAGACGCAGGCCTCGGGCGCGACGCCCAGCAGCTCGCACATCATCTGGTAGATGCGCGGATCGGGCTTTCGGACCCCGGCCTTGGAGCTTTCGATCACCGCGTCGAACAGGGCCATGATCTCGCCCACCGCCAGGGCTTTCTCGGCGCTCTGGGCCATGCCGGGGCCGTGGCCGGTGGGCACGTTGTTGGTGATGCAGCCGACCTTGAACCGCGCCTTGCAGACCTTCAGCGCCTCCATCACCCGAGGTCGCAGGTCGCCATAGAGCAACGGCAGAACCTCGGCCCCGCGCACGGGATGGCCCAGCCGCGTCGCCTCCTCCAGGAACAGGCCGTCGAAGGCGGCGGCGTCGATCTCGGCCCGCTCGAACCGGGCCCAGGCGTTCACGTCGCCATTGGTCGCGTTCACCGTGCGGATGAAGTCCGAGGGCAGGCCGCGCTCGACCTCGTAGCGGCGGAAGGCCTCGAACGGCGAGGTCGTGAACACGCCGCCGAAATCCCAGATCACCGCCTCGATGGCCATCGGCCGCCCCCCTGAAACAACTGTTTGACCCAGGCTATCGCCGCCGGGCGGAGAGGGGAAGCCCGGCCGGTCGGGAACGCGACCGTGGTCCTCGCGCGTTGTGAAGGATCAACCGGAGCCACGATCCTGTCGACCGCCGACGCCATCCTGCCCCCGAAGCCGCCCCGGAATCCGTTCCGGGGCCTGTCGCGGCGCGCCCGGATCGGCATCGGCGCGGCCCTCGCTTTGGTCGCGGCGATCATCATCTTCCTGGTGATCTTCGACTGGAACTGGCTGCGTGGACCCGTCAGCCGCTACGCCTCGGCCCAGATGCAGCGCGAGGTGGCGATCACCGGCGACCTGCGCGTCCATCCCTGGTCGTTCCAGCCCAAGGCCGAGGTCTACGGCGTCCGCATCGGCCAGCCGGCCTGGGCCAAGAGCGTCGACCCCGAGGCCGGCCAGATGGCCCGGATCCAGCGTATCGCCGTGCAGGTCAAGATCTTGCCGCTGCTACGCGGCGACGTCATCCTGCCGTTCTTGGCCGTCGACAAGCCCGATGTGCGCCTGCTGCGCGACAAGGACGGCAAGGCTAACTGGACCTTCGGAGCGGCCCGAAGCGACAAGCCGCTGAAGCTGCCGGCCATCCAGCGCTTCGTCATCAACGAGGGTCGCTTGCGCGTCGACGACCGCCAGCGCGGCGCGCTGTTCGTCGGCACGGTCAACGCCCAGGAGCAGGCCGGCCAGCGGGGCGGCCGCTTCGTGCTTGAGGGCAAGGGCAGCCTGAACAAGGCCGGCTTCCTGGCCCAGGTCACCGGCGGTCCCCTGCTGAACATCACGCCCAGCAAGCCCTATCCGTTCGACGCCGAGGTGCGCGCCGGCTCGACCCACATCCTGGCCAAGGGCCAGGTGACCAGGCCGTTCGACCTGGGCCGGTTCGAGACCCAGCTCAGCATCGCCGGCGCCGATCTGAACCGCCTGCACGATCTTACCGGCCTGACCCTGCCCAATACCCCGCCCTACAAGGTCTCGGGCCATCTGGTGCGTAAGGGCGACCGCTACGACTTCGAGACGCTGTCGGGGCGGATCGGCGACAGCGACATCCGTGGCGACCTCTTCGTGCTGACCGGGCGCGAGCGGCCCTATCTGGAGGCCAACCTGCGCTCGCGCCGCCTCGACTTCGACGACCTGGGCAGCCTGTTCGGCGCCGCTCCGGCCACCGGCCGCGGCGAAACCGCCTCGGCCGGCCAGAAGGTCGAGGCCGCTCAGCGCGACGCGACCCAGCGCCTGCTGCCCGACGCCACCCTGCAGGTCGACCGCGTCCGCGCCATGGACGCCAAGGTCAGCTATCGCGCCGACACGGTGAACGCCCCCAACCTACCGCTGCGCAAGGTCAGCCTGGAGCTCACCCTGGACCAGGGCATGCTGACCATGGACCCGGTCGCCTTCACCTTCTCGCGCGGCGATCTGAAGGGCACGGTGCGGCTCGACGCCCGTCCGGCCGTGCCAAAGACTGACGTCGACGTGCGCCTTACCAACGCCCGCCTCGAGGACTTCATCCCGATCATGAGCGACGGCAAGCGCGCCATCGAGGGCCCGGTCATGGCCCGCGCCAAGCTGTCTGGGACGGGAAACAGCGTCCATCGCGCCGCGTCCAGCGCCAATGGCTCGGTCACCCTGGTGGCCCCACGCGGCCAGATCCGCCAGGCGTTCGCCGAACTTCTGGGCGTCAACGCCTCGAAGGGCCTGATCCTGCTGCTGTCCAAGAGCGACAAGGAAACCCCGGTCCGCTGCGCCGTCGCCGACTTCGACGTCAAGAACGGCGTCATGACCACCAACCACCTGGTGGCCGACACCGGCGTGGTGCTGGCCAAGGGGCGGGGCACGATCAATCTGGAGACCGAGCGGATGGATTTCCGCATCGAGGGCGACAGCAAGAAGCCGCGCCTGGTGCGCCTGTTCATCCCGATCACCATCAAGGGTCCGTTCCTGGCTCCGAAGATCGGACTGGAGCCCGGCAAGGCCGTCGGCCAGGGCGGCGTCGCCGCGGCCCTGGGCTCGCTGATCAACCCGCTGGCCGCCCTGCTGCCCTTCGTCACCACCGGTGAAGCCAAGGACGCCGACTGCGCCGGCCTGGTCAGCGAGGCCCGCCAGTCCGGCGCGCCGGTCAAGGTGGCGCAGACGACGCCGGCGAAGGTCAAGAAGTAGAGCGCGCTTCGCCTAGCCGCTCCCGCGTCATTCCCAGCACGCCCAGCGCGAAGACCGCCGCCATGACGTGGCTGGCGACCTGGTAGGCGCTAACATAGTGCGCCCCCGTCGCCGGAAACACGGCGATGCGGCTGAGGTTGAGCAGGGCGTGGAACAGCACCATGGCGAACAGGCTGGCGCCGGTCGCCGCGTAGAGCCAGGTCATGATGATCCGCAGGGCGATCGCGCCCAGCAGCCACCAGGCCATGTCCGCCCACGACGCGCCGACCGCCGCCATCGACGGCAGGTGGCCCGCCCACCAGGCCAGCGCCAGCACGAGGCTGCCGCCCAGGGCGCCCCAGCGCCGCCGCAGCGGCGCGAAGGCGTAGCCCATCCAGCCGATCTCCTCGCCGGCGGCCAGCGCCAGGAACAGGACGAACAGCGCCGCCAGCCGCGCCAGGCTGGGCGTCAGGAGCGGATCGTCGAAGCCGAACAGCCGCGGCGCGCCCCAGCTGGACAGGTAGAGGACCGGCGGAATCAGGATCACGGCGGCGATCCAGCGCGGATCTCGCAGAGCGGCGACGTCGAAGGCGCGGGCGACGAGCCCCGCCGCCGCGCGCCAGCCGCCGCTCCAGACGCGGAGGCCCAGCGCGACGGCCATGGGCGTGAACCCCAGGGCCAGGTCCGAGACCGGTATGCGCAGCGGGCCGATCACCCCCAGGCGCCCGCTCGCCAGCCAAAGCGGAACCGCGAGCGCCAGCACCCAGAGGAAGAAGACCAGCGCCGAACGTTCGGACTTCATCGCTCGCCCCTCCATGCCAGCGCCCGCTTTTCTGTCAGCGCTCGAAGGTCATGGCGACCTCGTAAAGACCCGGATGGGCCTCGCCGAAGCGCCGATTGCGATCGATGAAGCCGCCCTTCGTCAGGCGCTCGATCACCGCCCGGGCGGCGTCGAGGCTTTCGGTCTGGGCGTAGTTGACCACGCGGGTCCCATCCAGGCTGCGATGCAGGCTGGCCGACAGCCAGCCGGGCTCGTCACGCGCATAGGCGGCCGCCTTGGCCAGGTGGTCGATCAGCGCCTGCTGGCCGCCCGGCGGAACGGTGAAGACGTTGATCTGGGTGATGACGCCGGTCTCGGCGCGGATCAGAGGCACGAGCATTGCTCCATTCGTGAGCCCGCGCGCGGTCGTGGGATTGACTGTTCGCCACGCGCAGGTCGCCGGCGCGGGGCGCGCCAAAGCCTGCCGTGGGTTCACCGCGTGGGGCGGGAACGGAGCTCCGCCAGCATGGCGGGGGATCGGGCTTACCGTCTGCCGATCCAGGTCCTTTTCGACCCGGCGACCCTATACCGGCCGCCGCCACCCGGGAAGGTCGCGGCTTGAGCTTCGCCGCGTCCTGCCCCATCTTGCCCGTCACCAACCTCTCTTGTGTGGTTCATGTCCGAGATTGTGCGCGAGGTCCGGGCCTAACAGGCTCCGAACCCCGGTTCGAAAGTCGATCAGGCCCGTTTCCGCCGCGCGTCACCCGCGGGTGGACGCGTGATCACGCGCCTCGATCTCTCGGACAATCCCTTGAACATCTCCAAACCGCAGCAGCGGACCCTGCACGCCCTGGCCCAGGGCGGCCGCATCGAACTCGAACGCGACGAGAAGGGCCGCATCGTCACGGCCGACTGCCTGACCCGCGACGGCTGGACCCTGACCGACTGCACGGTCGGGGTCTTCCAGTCGCTGAAGCGCAAACGGCTGATCGCCAGCCAGGACGGCGGCCCCTACCGGATCACCCGGCTGGGCCTCTCCAACCTGCGCGCCCAGCTCGACAACCGGGTGGGCGCGAAGGCCTGGTAGCTAGGCGGCGTGCGGCCGGTGGCGGCCCGCCACGCGCCCAGTATCAGACCAGCTTGTAGAAGAGGACGCGCGCGGCGCCGTAGTCGCGCGCGTCGATCTGTTCGAAACCCTCCAGCACGGGGTCGGTCTCGTCGCGACCGCGCTCGAACATCAGGATCGCGCCGGGCGCCAGCCAGTCGTGGGCCTTCAGCTCGGCCACGGCCTTCTCGCCCAGGCCCTTGGCGTAGGGCGGGTCCAGGAAGGCGATGTCGAACGGCGCGCCGGCGCTGGCCGGGCGCGGGCCCAGGTCGGTGGCGTCGCGGCGATGCACGCGGGTGACGCCGAACAGGTGCATGGCGTCGATGTTCTCGCGGATCGCCCCGCGCGCGGCGTCATCGGTCTCGACGAACAGGCAGAAGCCGGCGCCGCGTGACAGGGCTTCCAGGCCCAGCGCGCCCGAGCCGGCGAAGACGTCGATCACCCGCGCCCCATGCAGCTCCGGCGCCCAGGCGGCGTGCTCCAGGATGTTGAACACGGCCTGGCGGGCGCGGTCGGAGGTGGGGCGGGTGGCCCCGCCCGGCGGGGCGACGATGGCCTTGCCGCGATACTGGCCCGAGACGATGCGCATCAGGCGGCTTTCGGCGTGAGGCGACGGCCGATCAGGTTGAGGCCGACCACCAGCGCGGCCAGCAGCGCCCAGCCCCAAGGTTTGACCAGGCTGAAGATCGTCAGCCCGCACATCAGGCCCGGCAACAGCGCCACGCGCAGCAGCACGAACACCGCCTCGCCCGTCGGCATCGGCTCAGTCAGCTTGCCCACGAAGGCGGCGTAGGCCCAGACCAGGCCCATGGCCAGGCCGATCAGCGCCACGTGGCCGATATAGACCAGCACGGCCTCGCCGCCCCGGCTCTCCCACAGGAGCTCGGTGATCAGCGGCAGCAGGGCGATCAGGCCCAGGACCACCAGGTTGAAGGCGTCCAGCCAGCCATTGGCCCGGACTAGGCGGGCGAACACCCGGCGGTGGCTGAACCAGCAGACCCCGACTACCGCGAACGACACGGCGTAGGCCAGGAGCTTCGCGCCCATCTGGGCGAACAGGTCGGCCACGCCATGCCAGTGGTGCGGCGGATGGATCTCGATGGCCAGCAGGGTGATGGCGATCGCGAAGACGGCGTCCGAAAACAGCACCAGCCGGTGCAGGTGCCCTGGACTGGAATCGCCCGAATTCGTGTCGCTCATGCCCATTTCCTATCTTGGCCCTTACAACTGGTAACCGGATGTGTGCCGTCCCGCGCGCGCTGCGGCAAGCCGGCGCTTTACAAGATCGTGGCCGGGCCTTCTTAGTCGCGCCAATGGCGATGGACGCCAAAGGTGAAAGGCGATCGGGCGATGCGCATGGGCGAGCTGATGGAGGCGGTGAGGCGGTCGCGCTTCCTGGCCGACCTGTCGCCCTATGATCGCGATCCGTGGCGGACCGTGTTCGCCGTGCCGATCGGCATGCTGGCGGCCGCTGTCGCGGCCCTGTTGGGCGGGGTCTTCGCCATCCTGGTCGCGGTGCTGGTGGTCAGCGGCCTGGACGGCGCGCCGGCCACGGGCCACCTGTTCGCCGTCTTTTCCGACCCGAACCTGGCCGAACCGTCGGGTCGCCAGTCGCTGTTCATCCTGGCGGTGCTGGCCGGGGTGAACCTGGGCGCGGCGGTCGGCTTCGTGTTCGCGGCCGGCGCCATCCACCACCGCAAGATCACCGACTACGTCAATCGCGGCCAGCCCGTGCGCTGGCGCCTGCTGGTCGGCGGCCTCGTGCTGGTCGGCGTGGTGATGATCGCCGTGACCGCCGTCGCGGCCCTGACGGGCGAGGCGCTGGATCCGCCGCTGTGGAAGGTCTCGCCTAACCTGGCCGGCCGCGCGCTCTACGCCGCCATGGCCGTGGGCCTGCTGGTCCTGGCCGCCGCCGCCGAGGAGCTGGTGTTCCGGGGCTGGCTGCTCAAGCAGAGCGCCGCCTATGTCCGCGATCCGGTCGTGCTGATGACCCTGAACGGCCTGCTGTTCGCCGCCATCCACCTGGACCCCAACATCGACGCCTTCGTGGTCCGCGCGGCCATGGGCGCGGGCCTGACCTGGATGGCGCTGCGACTGGGCGGCATCGAGCTGGGCATCGGGGCCCACGCGGCCAACAACGCCGTGATCCTGCTGCTGATCCGGCCGATGACCACCCGCCCCGATGCGCCGCACGAGTTCAAGGCCGGGCTGATCGCCAGCGCCCTGGTGGTGCTGGCCGGCTTCATCGGCGTGGCCGAGCTGTCGGTGCGCTGGCCGGCCCTGCGCCGCTGGACCGGCGCCTCGACCCCGGCCGCCGCCTAGCGCTTGGGACCACGCGCGGCCGGGCCGCGCGAGGGCTTCGGCCCCGGACGCCCCGCCGGCCGCCCCGGCTTCTCCGACACCCGACGGGCCGCGCCTTCAGCGGGCCTCGCGTCCGCCTTGGGGGCGGGACGCGCCGCCGGCTTGCCGCGTGCGACGGGCTTGCGGTCGTCGATGAACTTGGTCTCGATCGACTTGGGCGCACGCTTGGGCTTGGCCGCGCCCTTGGCCGGGGCGTGCGGCGAGACCTTCTTCTTCGGCTTGGCCCAGCCGGCCTTGTAGACCGGCTTCTCGGGCCGTTCGGGCGTGTCGGGCTTGAGGTCGCGGTCGGCGCGCGGAACGCCCCGGCGCTGCAGGTCGCCGCCGCCGGCCGTGCCGGGCGCCTTCACGGCGTTGGCGATCCCGCCGAACTTCGGACGGTCGCCCGTCGGCATGTTCTCTTCGGGGACGACGCCCTCCAGCAGCTCGCGGATGACCCGGGGGCCGACTTCTTCGATCTGGCCAGCAGCCAGGGTCCCCAAGGCAAAAGGCCCGTAGGACAGGCGGATCAGGCGATTGACCTTCAGGCCGATCGCTTCCAGCACCTTGCGGACCTCGCGGTTCTTGCCTTCCGAGAGCGAGACCGTGATCCAGATGTTCTTGCCGCCGCCGGCCTTTTCATGGGCCTTGTCCAGCTTGGCTTCGATCGCGCCGTACTTGACGCCCTCGACGGTGACGCCGTCCTTCAGCGTGTCCAGCTTGGCCTGGGTGGTGTCGCCGAAGGCCCGGGCGCGATAGCGGCGGACCCAGGCGTTGCTGGGGGTCTCCAGCGCCCGAGACAGCTCGCCGTCGTTGGTCAGCAGCAGCAGACCCTCGGAGTTCAGATCCAGACGCCCGACCGAGATCAGGCGCGGCAGCTCCTTGGGCAGCGATCCGAACACCGTCGGTCGGCCCTTGGGGTCGTTGTGGGTGGTCATCAGCCCCGTGGGCTTGTGGTAGCGGAAGATCCGCGTCGGCTCGCGCTCGGCCACCAGCTGGCCGTCGACGGTGAGGAAATCGCCCGGCGCGACCTTGACCGCCGGGGTGGTCAGCACCTTGCCGTTGATCGCCACGCGACCGGCCTCGATCAGCCGTTCGACCTCGCGCCGCGAGGCCACGCCGGACCGCGCCAGCGCCTTGGCGACCCGCTCGCCGGGACCGCCGTCGAGCTCGCCGTCTTGACCCTCGAGTTCAGGCTCGTACAGGGGGTCATGGGGTTTGGTCATGCTCGGCGTCCTTCTGGGGCTGGGCGCATCTCTCGATGGGCTTGAAAAAATCTAATGCACACCGATCAGGACCAGGATCAAGGCTTGGAGCAGGATCGGCGGATGATGCGCCTGGCGCTCGACGCCGCCCGCGCGGCCGCCGAGGCCGGGGAAACCCCGGTCGGCGCGGTGATCCTGGACCCTAGGACCGGCGAGGTGATCGCCACAGCCGGCAACGGCCCGATCGCCGCCCACGACCCCACCGCCCACGCCGAGATCGCGGCGATGCGGGCGGCGGCGGCCAGGCTGGAAAACTACCGGCTGACCGACCTGACCCTGGTCGTGACCCTGGAGCCCTGCGCCATGTGCGCCGGGGCGATCAGTCACGCGCGGATCGGCCGGGTGGTGTTCGGGGCCGAGGATCCGAAGGGCGGCGCGGTCGTCCACGGCCCGAAATTCTTCGCCCAGCCCACCTGCCACTGGCGGCCGGAGGTCACCGGCGGGGTGCTGGCCGAGGAGAGCGCCGAATTGCTGCGGGGCTTCTTCCGCGCACGCAGGAAGACCAAGCTCAGCTGAGCATCGCCGAGCCCATCAGGACCTTGGCGCCGGGCTTGCCCAGCACCTGGTCGCAGGCCTTCTGCAGCTCGCGGCCAACATAGTCCATGTCCGGGGCGATCCCGCCGCGCAGGCCGGCCGCGTAGACCATCAGCACCTGGGCGAAGGCCGCCCGCAGGCGCGGCGTCGAGGCCTGGGCCCGCGCCATCAGCACCGGATCCTTGGCCTCGATGCCGGTGTCGACCGTCATCACCCCCCGGCGGCCGTCGCGGCGCAGGACCACCGCGTTGATCGGATCCAGCTGGAAATAGGTCGGCGGCGCCTTCTTCTCTTCCTTGCCATGCGCGGAAGCGAAGGCGTTGGCGGGCATGACCAGAGGACCGCCAGCGAGGGCGGCGGCCAGGGCGATCGGGAGGAGGCGATGGCGGCGCATGACGCCTTGCTACCGCGAGGCGGTTGACGTCCTCTTTACGCCTCTGCGCGCATCAAGGGGCGTTAACCACGATTCGTCGCCGAGCCCCGTCTTGGGCCTGGAGGCTGGCGGACGTCGCAGGAGGCTGAACTTGGGCCGTTTTTCCCCCAAATCCCTCGATCTGGACGGCAAGGTGATCCTGGTCACCGGCGGCACCGGCTCGTTTGGCCGGAGATTCATCGAGACCGTGCTGCGCCGCTATGACCCGCGGAAGGTCATCGTCTATTCCCGCGACGAATTGAAGCAGAGCGACATGCAGATCGAACTGCGCGAGCAGTTCGACGACAAGACCGTCGCCAAGACGCGCTTCTTCCTGGGCGACGTCCGCGACCGCGAGCGCCTGACCCTGGCCCTGCGCGGCGTCGATATCGTCATCCACGCCGCCGCCCTGAAGCAGGTGCCGGCGGCCGAATACAATCCCTCGGAGTGCATCCACACCAACGTGCTGGGCGCCGAGAACGTGGTCTGGGCCAGCCTGACCAACCACGTGAAGCAGGTGGTGGCCCTGTCGACCGATAAGGCCTGCAACCCGACCAACCTTTATGGCGCGACCAAGCTGGCCTCGGACAAGACCTTCGTGGCGGCCAACAACCTGTCGGGCGACATCGGCACGCGCTTCGCTGTCGTCCGCTATGGCAACGTGGTGGGCTCGCGCGGCAGCGTCGTGCCGCTGTATCGTCGCCTGCTGGCCAACGGCGCGACCGAGCTGCCGGTCACCGATCCGCGCATGACCCGCTTCTGGATCACCCTGAACGAGGGCGTCGACTTCGTGCTGTCGTCGCTGACCATGATGCGCGGCGGCGAGATCTTCGTGCCCAAGATCCCTTCCATGGCCATGCCCGACCTGGTCAAGGCTATGTCGCCGGACGCCGGCATGAAGGTGATCGGCATCCGCCCGGGCGAGAAGCTGCACGAGATCATGATCAGCGCCGACGACTCGCGCTCGACCGTCGAGTTCGAGGATCGTTTCGCCATCGAGCCCAACTTCGCCGAGTTCGGCCGCACGCCCTATGGCGCGGCGGACGGCGCCAAGCCCGTGGCCGAGGACTTCTCGTACAGCAGCGACAACAACCACGACTGGCTCTCGCCCGAGGGCCTGCTGGCCATGCTGGAGGAGAAGGCCGCGCGATGAGCGGCTTTCTTCCCTACGGCCGCCAGACGATCGAGGATGACGACATCGCCGCCGTCGCCGAGGCCCTGCGCGGCGACTTCCTGACCACCGGCCCGACGGTCGAGGCGTTCGAGACCGCCTTCGCCGCCAAGGTCGGAGCCCGGCACGCCATCGCCGTCTCGAACGGCACGGCCACCTTGCACCTGGCCATGATGGCCCTCGGGGTCGGTGAGGGCGATGTCTGCGTCGCCCCCTCGGTCACCTTCCTGGCCACCGCCAACTGCGCCCGCTACGTCGGGGCCGAGGTGGTGTTCGCCGACGTCGATCCCGACAGTAGTCTGATGACCCCCGACACCCTGGCCGGGGCCCTGGATCGCGCCCGCGACAAGCGGGTGAAGGCAGTGCTGCCCGTCCATCTGCGCGGCGACGTCTGCGACCTGCCGGCGCTAAAGGCCCTAGCCGACGCGGCGGGCGCGGCGCTGGTCGAGGACGCGCCCCACGCCCTGGGCTCGATCGGGACCTTCGGCGGCGTCGCGCATCCCGTCGGCGACGGCGCCTATTCCAGCTTCGCCAGCTTCTCGTTCCATCCGGTCAAGACCCTGGCCACTGGCGAGGGCGGCATGCTGACCACCAACGACGCCGACCTGGCGGCCAAGGCCCGCCTGCTGCGCTCGCACGGCATGGTCCGCCAGCCCGGCGGCGATCCGTGGTGGTACGAGATGCCCGAGCTGGGCTTCAACTATCGCATCCCCGACGTGCTGTGCGCCCTGGGCCTGTCGCAGCTGAACAAGCTGGACCGCTTCGTCGCCCGCCGCCGCGACCTGACCGCGCTCTACGCCCGCCGACTGCCCGAGCGCGCGCCCAAGGCGCGGCTTGCCGCGAGCCCGGCGCATTCGAACCCGGCCTTGCACCTCTTGACCGTGCTGATCGACTTCGAAGGCCTGGGCCTGACCCGACGCGCCGTGGTCGAGGCGCTGAAGGCCAAGGGCGTCGGGACTCAGGTCCACTACATCCCGGTCCACCGTCAGCCCTACTACGTGAACCGCCAGGGCCTCGCCGACCTGCCCGGCGCGGACGCCTGGTACGCCCGCTGCCTGACCCTGCCGCTGTATCCAGCCATGACCGACGGCGATGTCGAACGGGTGGTCGACGCGCTGGCGGAAGTGCTGGGCTAGTCCGCCGCCACGCTGATCTGGGCGATTGGCTGGATGTCGGTGAAGTTCGCGACGTCGGCCATCACCTCCGGCGCGCGGGCGCTGGTCAGGGAGGCCTGCATCGCTTCGGCGTCGCGGAAGAAGAGGTGGGCGATCGTCACGAACGGCGCGGGCCCGCCATCGCCGCTCGACAGCCCTCTGAGCACCTGAACGTCCGTCAGACCCGTCGGCGCGAAG
This sequence comes from Caulobacter segnis, assembly GCF_019931575.1. Lineage (NCBI taxonomy): Bacteria > Pseudomonadati > Pseudomonadota > Alphaproteobacteria > Caulobacterales > Caulobacteraceae > Caulobacter > Caulobacter segnis. The sequence goes on from NZ_CP082923.1 coordinate 4,873,466, forward strand.
GCTTCCCTCGCCAGCGGGATATGGATGTCCCGGTAGTAGTCGTGGTCGAACTTCGCGCCGTCGCGGGCGGGATAGAGGACGGTGAACACAGCCATGGCGATCTCCAGGAGGCGGAGCGATGGCGACCCCAACGGCCGCCCGGGCTCAGCCTACCGGGCGCCGTCGGGGAAGAGTCAAAGGGTCGGTTCAGAAGACCATGAAGACCGAGCCGGGAGGACCGGACTGGGCGATCGCGGTCAGTTCCGTGATCTCCAGGGCGCCGGCGTCGCGGAGGGTCAGCCTGGCGCCGTTCACCAGCTTGTTGGCCACCGCCGCCAGTTCATCGGGCGTGTAGTCATTGGCGCTCAGCTCGAAGCCGCCGCCCGCGCGCGCGATGGCGATCAGGTCGCCCACGCTTTTCTTGTTCGCCATGGAGTTCTCCCGATTTGAGTTGTGGGACGTCGTGTCCGCCCCTGCCGGACCGATTCAACTGACAAGCGAAAAAGAATCGAGTCGCCCGCGAATGTCGAGGCCGGCCACGGAAACTTGACCGTGAGACTCGACCACGGCGATGCGGCGCCGGTTCAGGCGGCCTGGCCGACCAGCGTCTTGATCAGGTCCATCGTCTGCGGTGAGTCCTGAAGCTGCTCGCGAGACCCCGGATCCCGGGCCAGTTTCAGCGCCTCGACACGGGCTCGGTCGGCGACGGGGCCGGTCGGGCCGGCCTCGCCCATGGCCAGCTTGGCCAGCAGGGTCAGGCGGTGGGGCAGCGGCGCGGGTGCGCGGACCAGCATGGTCAGCAGCCGCGAGTCCGCCTCGATCAGGGCCCCGATGTCGCCCAGCTTGGCGCAGAGGGGTTCGTAATCCTCGCGCACCAGGCCCGACCGGGTCAGCGAGCGCTGGAGGACGGCCAGGTGGCTGAGCTTGGCGACCGGCGAGTCCGGCCCCTGGCGCAGCTCCTTCTCGAAGCGCATGGCGCTGATGTTGGCGTTCAGCCAGCGGGAGGCGTTGCGCTTGTTGACCGCGCCCATGACGTTCTCGGCCAGGCGGATCAGCATCTTGATCTCTTCGTGGGCCGAGCGGTCACGGCCCAGAAGCGACTCGATGAAGTCGCCGTTCAGCAGGGTCTTGGAGCGCGTGGTGAAGGCGCCCTGGATGTCCTCGGCCTGCAGGATGCGGCCGGCCGCGGCCGTCAGGCTCATGGCCAGGGCGCGCAGGAACTCGATCTCGGCCTCGGCGTCGCTCGGCTTCAGGCGACGGACGCCGTTCAGCTCGGTCAGGACGCGTTCGGCGATGGCCTTGCGGACACTGGGGAAATCGTCGCCGGCCAGCCATTCGCTGAGACGACGGGCCGTGCCCGACAGCTCGGGCATGCAGCCCCGAACGCTGGCCTCGATGCGGATCAGGGCCTCGACGGCGGCGCCGCCGGTCATGCGGGTCATGGCCGCCAGGGTCGAACCCAGGTCGTCCTTGGTGTCCAGAAGGTCGGCCATGCCGGCGCGCGAGCCGATGATCTCGGCCAGCGGCTGCTCGATGGCGCCCAGGGCGGCGGCGCGGGCGCGGGGCTCGGTCGGCGCGGCGTCGGCCAGGTCCAGCAGGCGGGCGATCTTCTCCGACCAGTTGGCGGCGGGAGCGATCGAGGCCGCGACGCCGGCGCCCAGCAGGAAGGCGCGATCCGGGTCCGCGACCAGGCGCTCGGCCGCCTTGGCGAAGCCTTCCTTGTCGAGGTCCGGCAGGTCGCCCTTCTTGAAGGACTTCATCAGGTTGGCGACGGTGCGCTCGACCAGGCCCTGGAAGTGGCGGATGACCTCGTGCACGGTCTGGCCGCGCGCCTCGGCTTCCGGAATGGCGATCTTCTGCAGCGCGTGCTGCAGGTCGGTGCCGGAGGCCTCTAGCTGCTCGACCAGATCGGGACGGTGCAGCAGTTCGAACGGGGTGGCCTTGTGCCGGTTCAGCCAGCCTTCCAGCAGGCGGCCGATACGGTCACGGGCGTGGGCGGTATAGAGGTCGGCGGGCTGCACGCAGAGGGGGTCGCGCTCTTCGACCTCCTTCTTGGGCTTGCCGCCGTCGACCATGCCCTTGGTGAAGATGGCGATGGACTTGTACTCGCCCGTCGACGGGTCGAGGGTTTCCTTGCTGACGCGAACGGCGACGGCGCGGCCCTGCTCCAGAACGTCTTCGGCGACCTGCAGCGCGTGCGCGCGGTTCTCCGAGGCGATCTCGAGCGTCCACTGCGCGCCGACTTTCCGCCGGACAAAAAGCTCGTAATGGACTTGGCTCATGCCCCACTCGCCCCAGGAAACCTTAATGGTCCAGGAACCCTCACTATGGGTCTCAAGACCTTAAGGTGAGGTTGAGGCGCCGGTTTTCCGATACAGAGCGGGCGGATAGGCCCCAATCACGCCTTCGTGGGGCCGCAAAGCCCGGCCAGAAGCCTTGGGAAAGCTTTACCGCGCCACGCGTTGAAGCTGCGTCGGTCGATCGATAAGATCGCCGGACGACGGAAGGTATAGGACAAGAACGACGAAATGGCCGCCATCACCCTCATTGACGACGACGAGAACATCGTCGCCTCGGTCTCGCTGGCGCTGGAAAGCCACGGCCACGCGGTGAAGGCCTATTACGACGGGGTCGCGGGGCTCGAGGCCGTCGAGGCCAGCCCGCCGGACCTGGTGATCCTGGACGTGAAGATGCCTCGCATGGACGGGATGGAGGTGCTGCGGCGCCTGCGCCAGACCTCCGAGATTCCGGTGATCATGCTGACGTCCAAGGACGACGAGATCGACGAGATCCTCGGCTTCAACCTCGGCGCCGACGACTACATGCACAAGCCGTTCAGCCAGCGCCTGCTGCTCGAGCGGGTGAAGGCCGTGCTGCGCCGCGCCCGTCCGGACGAGGAAGAGGTCGGCGGCGCGGCCGCGGCCGGAGCCGCCGGCTCCAAGGTCATGAAGCGCGGCAAGCTGACCCTCGACCCGGCCCGCCACGACAGCCTGTGGGACGGCCGCCCCGTGCGCCTGACCGTCACCGAGTTCCTGCTGCTGCAGGCCCTGGCCCAGCGCCCGGGCTTCGTGAAGAGCCGCGACAACCTGATGGACGCCGCCTACGACGATCAGGTCTATGTCGACGACCGCACGATCGACAGCCACATCAAGCGCATGCGCAAGAAGTTCCGTCAGGTCGACCCGGAATTCGACTCCATCGAGACCCTGTACGGCGTTGGCTATCGTTACCGCGAAGCCTGAGCCGAACGCCGCGGGCGCGGCTGAACCCAGGCGGCGCTTCGCCTGGCCGCGCGGGTCGCGGCTCGGTCGGCTGATCATCACCCTGAACGTCCTGGCCCTGGCGATCGTGATCGTCGGGGCCTTGGTGCTGAACGAGCTGCGCTCGGGCCTGATCAACGCCCGGATCGACAGCCTGACCACCCAGGGCCAGCTGATCGCCAAGGTGATCAACGAACTGGCCACACAGGGCGACCCCGAGCCCACCCTCGACGCCGCCGCCGCCAGCCAGATCCTGCAGGTGCTGTTCATCCAGCACTCGCAGCGCGCCCGGCTGTTCGACGCCCAGGGCAAGGTCCTGGCGGATTCCTTCGTGGTCGCCGACCGCGTCGACTGGAAGGTGCTGCCCCCCGCCCGCAAGCCTGGCCAGAACAACGACGGCGGCCGTCTGGCCCCGCGTGAGGCGGCCAAGGCCGAGAAAGCGCGCGCGGCGCTCGTCGACGAGGTCGCCCAGGCCGTGCGGAGCGGCCGCGCCGTCACCGGCATGCGCGTCTCCGAGGACGGTGAGCGGGTGGTGTCGGTCTCGATTCCGATCCAGCGGGTCCAGGCGGTGCTGGGCGTCCTGACCCTGGAGGCCGGCGGCGTCGACGAGATCATCTCGGCCGAGCGCAAGGCCCTGCTGCCGTTCATCGTCGTGGCGATGATCGCGATCGTCATCTCCAGCGTTCTGCTGCACCGCCTGATCGCCGTGCCGGTGCTGCGCCTGGCCCGCGCCGCCGACCATGTCCGCCTGCAGGGCGCACGCGCCATCTCGCTGCCCGACCTCTCCGAGCGCCGCGACGAGGTCGGCGACCTGTCGCGCTCGCTGGAGGACATGACCCACTCGCTGTCCGAGCGCATGGACGCCATCGAGCGCTTCGCCGCCGACGTGGCCCACGAGATCAAGAACCCGCTGACCTCGATCCGCTCGGCCATCGAGACCCTGGACCTGGTCAGCGACCCGGCCGCCCGGGCCCGGCTGCTGGCCATCCTGCAGAACGACGTCAACCGCCTGGACCGCCTGGTCACCGACATCTCCAACGCCTCGCGCCTGGACGCCGAGCTGTCGCGCGAGCATCCCAAGGTGGTGGACCTCTCGCGCCTGCTGACCGAGATCGCCGGGCTCTACGAGGCCCAGTTGCGGCCCGGCGAGGCTCCCGGCAGCGTGCGGGTCGGCCTGCGCATCGCCGATCCCTCGCCGCCTTCCACGATCCTGGGCCGCGAGACGCCGATCGGGCAGGTGTTCCGCAACCTGGTCGACAACGCCCGCTCGTTCAGCCCCGCCGACGGCGAGGTGCGCATCCAGCTGGCCCGCACCCGTGGCCATCTCCTGGTCATGGTCGAGGACGACGGTCCGGGCATACCGCCCGACAACCTCGAGACCATCTTCGAGCGTTTCTACACTTCGCGCCCCAAGGGCCGGGCCTTCGGCGGCAATTCGGGCCTGGGCCTGTCGATCGCCCGCCAGATCGTCGAGGCCCACGGCGGGACGATTCGCGCCGAGAACCGCATGGACATCGCCGGCGGGATCGCCGGCGCCCGCTTCGTGGTCGAGCTGCCGAGCGTCCACGAATGAGCGACTCGGATATCCGCCACGCCGGCCTGATCGCCCTGCGCCAGGACGGCCTGTGGCGCGGCGCGCTGATCGAGGGTCCCTCGGGCGTCGGCAAGAGCGACCTGGCCCTGCGCGCCCTCGAGGCCGGCTTTCGCCTGGCGGCCGACGACCGCGTGATCGTCTTCACCGCCGGCGGCCGCCTCTATGGCAAAGCTCCCGAGACTCTGGCCGGCCTGATCGAAGTCCGCGGCCTGGGCGTGGTCGCCGAACCGGCCCTGCCCTTCTGCGAGATCGCCCTGCTGGTCCGCTGCGTCGAGCGTCCCGAGGCCGTCGAACGCCTGCCCGACCCGCGTTCCGAGGCCATGCTGGGCATTGCCGTCCCCGTCTTCGACCTGTGGCCGCGAGAACCCGCCGCCCCCGCGAAAATCCGACGCATGATGCAGTCTCTTGGAGTCCAATCCTAACGGGCGTATCAAGGCCGCCCGCGCGACGCTCTCCCGGTCGCGCCGGGAATGGGGATCCCGTTTGAGATACAAGGCATGATCGGGCTCGTGATCGTGACGCACGGGCGTCTGGCGGAGGAATTCGTTTCCGCCATGGAGCATGTGGTGGGGCCGCAGGCCGCCGTGAAGGCGATCTGCATCGGCCCGGAAGACGACATGGAACGTCGCCGCTCGGATATCCTGAAGGCCTGCGCCGCCGTCGATGTCGACAGCGAGGGCGTCATCCTGCTGACCGACATGTTCGGCGGCACGCCCAGCAACCTGGCCATCTCGGTGATGGAGCAGACCAAGGCCGAGGTCATCGCCGGCCTCAACCTGCCGATGCTGATCAAGCTGGCCAGCGTGCGCCAGCGCGAGAGCCTGCAGGCCTGCGTCGCCCACGCCCAGGAGGCTGGACGCAAGTACATCTCCGTGGCCTCCTACGTGCTCGCCGGGGAAAAGTGACGGGCATGACGTCAAGGACGGTCGAGATCATCAACGAGCGCGGCCTGCACGCCCGCGCCTCGGCCAAGTTCGTGAAGACGGCGTCCGGCTTCGACGCCGAGGTGACCGTCAGCCGCGAAGGGTCATCGGTCGACGCCCGCTCGATCATGGGCCTGATGATGCTGGCCGCCGGCATCGGCTCGACCATCGACATCACCGCCGAGGGCCCCGAGGCCCAGGCCGCCGTCGAGGCCCTGTGCGAACTGGTCGAGAACCGGTTCGACGAGGAGCGGTAGGCCGCCTCAGCCGCGCGCCAGCGCCGCCTTCAGCACCTGAAAGACGCGCGGGTCGCGCATCTGCCCGACATTGAACCGCATGAAGTCCGGCGCGGTCTGGGCCGCGCTGAACACGTTTCCCGGCGCCAGGATCACGTCCTCGTCCAGGGCCAGGCGGGCGACGTTGGACGCGTCCCGGCCGTCCGGCAGCCGTCCCCACAGATAGAACCCGCCGCGCGGCGTCACCCAGGCGCGTACCCCGAGGTCCGCCAGCCGCGCCGTCGCCTCACGCCGCGCCCCCGACAGCCGTCGCCGCAGCGCCTCGACGTGTCGGCGATAGCCGCTGTCCATCAGGCTGTCGAAGACCAGTCGGGCGGCCACCGGACTGGCCCCGCCGAAATGGGTGGCGACCTGCAGGTCGACCATCGCCTCGATCCAGTCGGGCCGCGCGGCGATGTAGCCGCAGCGCGTCGAGGCCGACAGGGTCTTGGAGAAGCTGCCGATGCGGATGACGTTGACCAGGCCGTCGAAGGCCGCCAGGCGCGGCGAGGGATCGGGCTCGAACTCCGCGAAGATGTCGTCCTCGACGATGACCAGGCCGTGGGCCGAGGCGACCGTCAGCAGCCGGTGAGCGGTCTGTGCCGACATCGTCGCGCCGGTCGGATTGTGGATCGCCGAATTGGTGATGTAGAGGCGCGGCCTTTCCTCGGCCAGCACTTGCGCGAAGCGCGCCACGTCGGGGCCCGTCGGCGTATAGGGCGCGCTGACAATCCGCGCCTTGTGGGCCCGCAGCAGGGCCTGGAAGTTGAAGTAGCAGGGATCGTCGACCAGCACCGCGTCGCCGGGCTTGAGCAGGAACCGGCAGATCAGGTCGATCGCCTGGGTGCCGGACGTGGTCAGCAGCACCTGGTCGGGCCCGATGTCCAGGCCGTCGGCCGCGCCGCGCCGGGCCAGCAGGCGGCGCAGCTCCGGCAGCCCGCGCGACGGCCCGTAGTCGGCCAGCAGGGCGTCATCGGCGCGGGCCAGGCCGCGCATGGCGCGTCGCAGGATCGCGTTGGGCATCCAGTCCGGCGGCAGCCAGCCGCAGCCGGGCTTCAGCGCCGCCGCCGTCGCGTCCAGCGACTGGCGCGACACCCACAGCGGATCGATGGCGCGATCGGCGCGGGTCTCGAGATCGTTGACGGCCGGCGTGACGGCCCCGGCCGAGACATAGAAGCCCGACCCCGGCCGCGAGAGCACGACGCCCTCCGAGACCAGGCGGTCATAGGCCTCGACGACGGTCGAGGGCGACGCCTTCAGGGTCGCGGCCAGGGCGCGGATCGAGGGCAGGCGGTCGCCGTGCGACAGCGACCGGCTGGCGATCCGGCCGCGGATCGCCGCCATCACCTCGCCTGTCCGGCTCGTGGTCTGGCTCATGACATCGCCTCAACTGTGTGGCTCTTGATAGCATACAGTTCGGTCTAGATTGTACGGATCGTTCCTGGGCCGCGCGCCGCCTTCTCGCCTATGCCTCGACGCTTCTCGCGGGGGACGACGGATGGAACAGGCATCGCAGGAATCGGCCAAGGGCTGGGGCAGCGGCCTCCTGGGCGTGATCATCTTCAGCGGCTCGCTGCCGGCCACGCGCGTCGCGGTGGAAGGGTTCTCGCCGGTGTTCCTGACCTCGGCCCGCGCCGTGATCGCCGCCCTGCTGGGCGCGGTCCTGCTGCTGGCCCTGAAGCAGAAGCCGCCAGCCCGGTCCGACCTGCGCGCCCTGGCGGTCGTCGCCCTGGGCGTGGTGGTCGGCTTTCCGCTGCTGACGGCCCTGGCCCTGCGCCACGTCTCGGCGGCCCACTCCATCGTCTTCGTCGGCCTGCTGCCCCTGGCGACGGCCATCTTCGCCGTGCTGCGCGGCGGCGAGCGACCCCGGCCCGCCTTCTGGATCTTCTCGATCGTCGGCAGCCTGTCGGTCGCCGGCTTCGCCGTCTCGCGCGGCGGCGCGGGATCGCTGATCGGGGACCTGCTGATGGTGGCGGCGATCGTCGCCTGCGGCCTGGGCTACGCCGAGGGCGCGGTGCTGTCGCGGCGTCTGGGCGGCTGGCAGGTGATCTGCTGGGCGCTGGTCCTGGCCCTGCCGGTCATGGCCCTGGTTGCTCTCGTCACCCTGCCCGCCAGCTGGCGCGGTGTCGGGACCCCGGCCTGGCTGGGCCTGGCCTATGTCTCGGTGTTCAGCATGCTGGTCGGCTTCGTGTTCTGGTATCGCGGCCTGGCCCTGGGCGGCATCGCCAAGGTCGGCCAGCTGCAGCTGCTGCAGCCGTTCTTCGGCCTGGCCCTGGCCGGCCTCCTGCTGCACGAGCCGATAGCCCCGGCCATGATCGCCGCCGCCGCCGTGATCGTCCTCTGCGTCGCCGGCGCCAAGCGGTTCGCGTGAGATAAAGGGGGCGGCGCGGGTCTGGGGAGGGTGGATCTCCGATCTCTCCTCCCCCTCTGGGGGAGGTGGCCCAGAGGGCCGGAGGGAGAAGCCGCATGCCCCCTCAGTCGCTCCGCGACAACGCCCCCAAGAGGGGAGCAGAATCGGCATTCGGTCGATTTCAGATGTTGGCTCGGCGCTTGGAAGACGGAGAACGCGGCGGCCGCAGGGCGTCCGTCTCCGTTTGAGATAAGCGAACCGTTCTCTCTGATCAGCCGATAGCTCTGTTGTGTTCCGCCGAGTGAGGCTGCCCCATCTGGCGCCATGAGCGCCGATTAGACCAAGGACTTCAGCCGGTCGATCCCGGTTGCCTGCCGAACGATCAGGGATGCAAGCGCATTTCCGTTCGCGGCATTGGTGAAGACGACGATCGCTCGCCCGCGGCGGGCGTCGCCGACGCCCAGCGTTTTGAAGATCCCGTAATTGCTGCCGCTGTGTTGGAACAGCGGGCCCGCTGAAGATTGTTCGAGTTCCCAACCCAGTCCGCGCGCAATGTCGCGCCCGCGCACGTCGAGCTGAGGGGTGAGCATCGCCCGCCGGGCCGCATCGCTGATCTCCCAGCCCGCCCGCCCCGGCCGGTCCATCATCAGCAGCATGTACCTCGCATAGTCGGACGCCGTCGTCAGGAGCCCGCCCGCCGAATTGACCAGCAGGTCGTGCGTCGACGGCGTCGTCTTCGGATCGGTCTCGCGCATCGCCGAGATCGAATCTTCGTAGGTCCATGACGCGATCGGCTTGCGCCACTGCGAAGCGACCCGAAGCAGCCGGTCGCCCAGCTCGCGCGTGGGCTGGGGAGGAAGCGCCCGCTCGCCTTCTGGAGGCTCGGAATGGCCAAAGACCGCTGACTTGGCGATCTGTTCGTCCCAGCCGAAACTGCTGTGAGACATTCCAGCCGGACCGAACAGCTTCGCCTGCATCACACTGCCAAGGCCCATTTCCATAATCGTTTCGACGACCAACTGGAGCCAGATGAAGGCTTCGCCCGAATAGGTGTAACGCGATCCAGGCATTTGACTTGTGACGAGCGGCGCGGAAGCCCAGTTGGGCAAGCCGGTCGAATGCGCCAGCACATGCCGGGCCGTGATCCGTTCCAGATTCGGGTCATCACCCAGATTCGCAGGCCGGCGGTACGCGACGAGCGGCGTGTCGAGGTCCAGGCGCTTTTCATCGACCAGCCGCATCACGACATAGGCGAAGACCGGCTTGGTCATCGATGCCGCTTCAAACAACGTGTCCTCCCGCACAGGGTCGCGGGTGAGAACGTTTTTCACTCCGAAGCTGCCGCTCCAGGTGAGCTTTCCCCGGTCTATGACTGCAATGGCGACGCCGGGCACCCCGGCAATCCGCATGAAACGTGGAAGCTCCTGAACCAGATCTTCCGACGGAATCCAGGCGCCGCCGTCCGGGCATCGGGCTCGCGGACGGGCGTGGGCAGACGTCGACCCGCCGCTGACGGTCAGTGCTGCGGATCCAATCAGCAAAGCCCGCCGCGCGAACATCGTTCCAGAAGGACTCATCTAGGTTTCCATAGGCCGGCGCGAAAGTCTTGCGGTCTGGCGGCCGTATTTCAAGGGATGATCGCGCGTAGGTTGGCAGGATATTCTCGTCGGCACCGCGCGCGGTCGAGAAGCCGTTCGACGACGGAGACCTTCAGATCGCGACGGCGAGTCATTGCCGGTCTCGGTGAACACCGGCCCTGAAATGAGGGGGATGGACCAGCGGCGCCAAAGGTCGGTCGTCGGCGCCGGGAAGCGGACCCAGCGAACGTCCGAGAAGGGTGGAGATTGGACCTCAGGCGCCCTCAACCTTGACGTTAAATGCTGGCGGATTAGCCTCAAAGAGAGGTGGCGATCGTGGAGGTTGGCGTGTCGGTTTTGGCTCTGATCTTCAGTGGCTTGCTGGCGGGGCAAAGCGTCTCACCACCGAACCCATCGCCTTCTCCGCCTGCGACGAGCTCCGAGATTCAAGTTAAGGTGCGTTTCGCGCCCCAAGCTGCCCACAAGCCCGCGGCGTATGAACTGGTTCGTGGCCACGTGACCTTCAGGGCCGTAGTGGCGGGGCGCGACGTTTGGGCTCTGCTGGATACCGGGGCGGAGCGCAGCCTGATCGACACGACACTGGCGGCCGACGCCGGTCTCCAAATCGGCGCGCCGCAGGGGATGGTCCGAACATCCACCGGGTCTTCGATCCCGAAGCGGCGGGTGTCTGATGTCCAGATCAGGATTCCTGATCAACTTGAGATTCAGAGCCCCGCCGTGGCCGGTTTTGACATGGCCGCGCTATCGGCGGCGATGGGCCGCAAGATCGAATTCATCCTGGGGGGCGACCATCTGTCCCAGCTCGCGGTCAAGCTGGACCCGGCAAAGCGAACCCTCGACCTCTACCCATCGGGCGTGTTGCGGCCTCCCGCAGGCTTTCCGTTCCTGCCCCTCAAGGACGGCTACCGGATTGAGATAGACGTCGACGGCAAACCCGTCGTCATCGAAGTTGACCTGGGCGCCGCCGGCGCCCTTACGCTTGAGCCGAACGCCTGGCGGCGGGTCGGACCAGCCAATGCCAGCGTCCAGCGAGGGGAAACCGTTGGCGTGGACGGGCTCAAGCGGGCTGCGGATTTCGGCGTCCTGCCCGTCGTGAGCCTTGGCGCCAATCGCTACACGAACGTTAGGACCAAGATCTTCCCTTGGTCTGGTGACGACACTGAAGGCGCGATCGGCATGGATCTGCTGGATCAGCTTTTCATTGTGCTCGATGCCAAAGCTGGAAAGATGTGGCTCGCACCGCCGGCTGGCATGCCGCGTGGCTGAAGCGCTAGGTTGGGTTAAACGCCGATGTCCGCAACGGGCCGTAAGCGGCCTCCCGGGTCGGTGCAGCCTTAGATCTCTTGGAGGCTGCCGCCATGTGACCACGCTCCTGGACGAGGCCGAGCACGACATGCGCATCCTGACTCGCGAATACCCGCCGCAAGTGCTGGCGGAATATCTGGCGGGCGCCGCCGAGACGCGACGTGAGTTCGAGGACGGGCGGCGCGAGATCCTGCTGAACCCGCGCGCCTGATCGTACGGTCCTACTCCGCCGCGACGACCTCGTGCGCGTGGTCGTGCGCCTCGACATGGACCTTGCCGCCCATGGGCCGCAGGTCGAGGTCGTGGAACAGCTTGCTGTCCTCGTCCATGCCGGGCAGCGGGGTGGTCAGGAGCTTGCCGCCGACGAAGATGGAGTTGGCGCCGGCCATGAAGCACAGGGCCTGCAGTTCGCGGCTCATGCCCTCGCGGCCGGCCGACAGGCGGACCATGGACCGGGGGCAGACGATGCGGGCCACGGCGATGGTGCGGACGAACTCGATGGCGTCGATCTGCTTGTCGCCGTCGGCCAGGATCCTGTCGCCCAACGGGGTGCCGCTGACCGGGACCAGGCCGTTGATCGGCAGGCTGTCGGGATGGGCCGGCAGAGTGGCCAGTTGGTGCAGCAGGCCGGCGCGGTCGCGGCGCTGCTCGCCCATGCCGACGATGCCGCCGCAGCAAGTGCTCATGCCCGCGTCGCGGACATGGGCCAGGGTGTCCAGCCGCTCCTGATAGGTGCGGGTGGTGACCACGTCCTTGTAGTAGTCCGGGCCGGTGTCGAGGTTGTGGTTGTAGTAGTCGAGGCCGGCGGCCTTCAGGGCCTTGGCCTGGTCGGCGGTCAGCATGCCCAGGGTGGCGCAGGTCTCCAGGCCGAGCGCCTTCACCTCGCCGATCATTTCGGTCAGCTTGGGCAGGTCGCGGTCCTTCAGCTCGCGCCAGGCCGCGCCCATGCAGAAGCGCTGGGCCCCGCCGTCGCGGGCGGCGCGGGCCTTGGCCACCACGTCGGCGGCGGCCATCAGCTTCTCGGCCTTGAGGCCGGTCTTGAAATGGGCGCTCTGGCTGCAATAGCCGCAGTTCTCGGCGCAGCCGCCGGTCTTGACCGACAGCAGCTGCGACAGCTGCACCTCCGACGGATCGAACCCCGCCCGGTGCACGCTCGCGGCCTGGAACACCAGCTCCATGAACGGCAGGTCGAACAGGGCCTCCACCTCGGGAAGCGTCCAGTCGTGGCGGGGGGCGGCGTTGATTTGGCTCATGGCGCGCACGTTTGGACCCGTGTCAAAGACTTGGCAAGACGCTTGGGCCCGCGCCTCGGGCAAGACCCTTGGCAAGACGGCGGAGACAGGTCATAGCGCTGTCGGAGCCAGGCGAGCGCTCTGGAGTTGATCAGGTCATGGATCGCGAGATCGAGCTGAAATTCCTGATCCCGCCGGAATCGGCGGCGCTGGCCCTGGCCCAGCTGCACGGCGAGGGCGCGGTGCGCCAGCTGGACGCCACCTATTTCGACACCCCAGACCACGCCCTGCGCAAGGCCGGCTTCGGCCTGCGCGTCCGCGACGGCGAGGGCGGCCGCAAGCAGACCCTGAAGTCGGCCTCGGCCGGCGGCGTCTTCTCGCGCGGCGAATGGGAGACGGCGATCGCCGGGCCCGATCCGGACCGCGACGCCCTGGCCCGCACGCCGGCGGCCGCCATGCTGGACGGCGAGACCCTGACCCCGGTCTTCACCACTCGGGTCGAGCGCGTCGTTCGCATCGTCCATGTCGGCGACGCCATCATCGAGGCGGCGCTCGACCGGGGCGAGCTCAGCGCCGACGGCCGTCGCGCGCCGGTCTGCGAACTGGAGCTGGAGCTGAAGGCCGGCCAGCCGGGGGCGCTGTTCGACCTGGCCCGCGAGCTGGCCAAGCGCACGCCGCTGCGGCTGTCGCTGATCAGCAAGGCCGAGCGGGGCTACGGCCTCGCGGCCGGCGTCGACGCCCCGGCTCCGCGCCGGCAGGCCGCCGCCCTGGACCCGGCCGCCAGCGTCGGCGAGGCGCTGCAGGCGCTCGGCCAGGCCGATCTGGCCCACCTCTGCGCCGGCCTCGAGGCCCTGCGCGAACGGCCCGAGCCGGACAGCGTCCACCAGGCGCGGGTCGCCACCCGGCGGCTGCGGGCGCTGCTGAAGATCTTCAAGCCGCTGGCCCGGGACGAGGCCGCCCGGCGGCTCGACGCGGAACTGGCCTGGCTGGCCGGCGAGTTCGACGCCGCCCGCGACCTCGACGTCTTCGTCGGCGAGGTCTGGAACGCCAGCGCCGCCGGCGCGGCCTTCGCCGGTCGCGACGCCTTCGAGCGCGGTCTCGAGGCCGCCCGCGCCAACGCCTATCTCCGCATGGAGGCGGCGCTGGAAAGCCCGCGCGCCCGCGACGTGCTGCTTGAGGCCGCCGCCTGGCTGGAAGCCGGCGCCTGGACGACAGATCCGGGGCTCGCCGAGGTCCGCGACGGCCCGGCCGCGGCTCACGCCGCCAAGGTGCTGGAACACCGCCTCAAGCAGGTGAGGAAGCGCGCCAAGGCGTTCTCCGACCTCGACGCCCAGGCCCGCCACAGGCTGCGCCTGAAGGGCAAGACCCTGCGCTACGCGGCCGAGGACCTGGCGGGGTTGTTTCCGGAGCATCCCAAACGCGCCGAACGCTTCATCGCCGCTTCGCGCGCCGTGCAGGACATCCTGGGCGCTCTGAACGACCGCAGCGTCCGCCAGACCCTGATTGAGACCGTCAGCCACGGCGACGCGACGACTGCCCGCGACGCCGCCCGGATCGCCCTGGCCGACGACGAGACGGAGCTCCTCGACCGGGCTCGCCGGGCGCTGGACGACCTGCTCGACGCCAAGCCGTTCTGGTGAGGCTGGAAGATGAGACCAGAAACGCAAAAAGCCGCCCGAAGGCGGCTATTGCTTGGAAGACCCTTGGGTGCGGGGACAGGATTTGAACCTGTGACCTTCAGGTTATGAGCCTGACGAGCTACCGGGCTGCTCCACCCCGCGTCAGGGTGTTTGATTGTGATGGCAGGGCTTGGACTTAATCGGAGATATCCTTTTGGCGGACCTGGCGGCGACCTACTCTCCCGCGCCTTGAGACGAAGTACCATTGGCCCAGGGGGACTTAACGACCGAGTTCGGAATGGGATCGGGTGGGGAACCCCCGGCAAAGCCACCAGGTCAGCGAAAAGGATATCAGTCGCTCTCTTGCGAGAGCGAAGATTGTGAAGAAGACATCAGTGTCTGAAGTAGAGCCATGCGTTTGCATGGGTTTGACTGAAGAACGATCAAGCCTATCGAGCTATTAGTACCGGTAAGCTCCATGCGTCGCCGCACTTCCACACCCGGCCTATCAACGTGGTGGTCTTCCACGGCTCTCAGCGAGACCTTGTTTTGAGGTTAGTTTCCCGCTTAGATGCTTTCAGCGGTTATCTATTCCACACTTAGCTACCCTGCTGCACAGCTGGCGCCATGACAGGTCCACCAGAGGTGTGTCCATCCCGGTCCTCTCGTACTAGGGACAGATCCTCTCAAGTCTCGTACACCCACGGCAGATAGGGACCAAACTGTCTCACGACGTTCTGAACCCAGCTCACGTACCACTTTAATCGGCGAACAGCCGAACCCTTGGGACCTGCTCCAGCCCCAGGATGTGATGAGCCGACATCGAGGTGCCAAACTTTGCCGTCGATATGGACTCTTGGGCAAAATCAGCCTGTTATCCCTAGAGTACCTTTTATTCGTTGAGCGATGGCCCTTCCACGCAGGACCACCGGATCACTATGGCCGACTTTCGTCTCTGCTCGACTTGTCAGTCTCGCAGTCAGGCGGGCTTATGCCATTGCACTCGACGACCGATTTCCGACCGGTCTGAGCCCACCATCGCGCGCCTCCGTTACACTTTGGGAGGCGACCGCCCCAGTCAAACTGCCCGCCACGCCATGTCCCGGACCCGGATAACGGGCCGCGGTTAGACGTCAGCAACAATAAGGGTGGTATTTCAAGGATGGCTCCACCGGAACTGGCGCCCCGGTTTCATAGCCTCCCACCTATCCTACACATGTTGCTGCTAACGCCAAGGCGAAGCTGCAGTAAAGGTTCATAGGGTCTTTCCGTCTGACCGCGGGAACCCCGCATCTTCACGGGGAATTCAATTTCGCTGAGCCTATGCTGGAGACAGTGGGGAAGTCGTTACGCCATTCGTGCAGGTCGGAACTTACCCGACAAGGAATTTCGCTACCTTAGGACCGTTATAGTTACGGCCGCCGTTTACCTGGGCTTCAATTCAGAGCTTGCACCCCTCCTTTTAACCTTCAGGCACCGGGCAGGCGTCAGACCCTATACGTCGCCTTGCGGCTTCGCAGAGCCCTGTGTTTTTGATAAACAGTCGCTACCCCCTGGCTTGTGCCACTCTCATCTGGTTGCCCAAAAGAGAGTCACGCTTATCCCGAAGTTACGCGTGCAATTTGCCGAGTTCCTTCAGCATAGTTCTCTCAAGCGCCTTGGTATACTCTACCTGCCCACCTGTGTCGGTTTCGGGTACGGTCTCCGTTGGAGTTATTTCCAGGGACCTGTTCACTGCCGGGAGCAATCCAATAAGCCCCGACAATTTACCAGATCCGTCACTTCCAACTGGTTCAGGAATATTCACCTGATTCCCATCGACTACGCCTTTCGGCCTCGCCTTAGGGGCCGACTAACCCTGCGCAGATTAGCTTTACGCAGGAACCCTTGGGCTTTCGGCGAGAGGGTCTCTCACCCTCTTTATCGCTACTCATGTCAGCATTCTCACTTCCGATACCTCCAGCAAGGCTCACGCCTCACCTTCATCGGCTTACGGAACGCTCCGCTACCGCGTACACAGAGTGCACACCCATACCTTCGGCGACTGGCTTGAGCCCCGTTACATTTTCCGCGCAGGTTCGCTTGACCAGTGAGCTGTTACGCTTTCTTTAAATGATGGCTGCTTCTAAGCCAACATCCTGGTTGTCAAAGCAAACCCACATCGTTTCCCACTTAGCCAGTACTTGGGGGCCTTAGATGATGGTTAGGGTTGTTTCCCTTTTCACGACGGACGTTAGCACCCGCCGTGTGTCTCCCGGATAGTTCTCTTGGGTATTCGGAGTTTGATTAGAATTGGTACAGCTCGCGCCGCCCGCATCCATTCAGTGCTCTACCCCCCAAGGAATACGTCCGAGGCACTACCTAAATAGTTTTCGCGGAGAACCAGCTATGTCCAGGTTTGATTGGCCTTTCACCCCTATCCACAAGTCATCCGAGAATTTTTCAACATTCACCGGTTCGGTCCTCCAGTAAGTGTTACCTTACCTTCAACCTGCTCATGGATAGATCACCTGGTTTCGGGTCGTCATGCGACGTACTTATTCGCCCTATTCAGACTCGCTTTCGCTGCGCCTACACCTAACGGCTTAAGCTTGCACGGCACATGAAGTCGCTGACCCATTATACAAAAGGTACGCCGTCACCACGCGCGGTGGCTCCGACTGCTTGTAGGCTTCCGATTTCAGGTTCTGTTTCACTCCCCTTGTCGGGGTGCTTTTCACCTTTCCCTCACGGTACTTGTTCGCTATCGGTCATTGAGGAGTACTTAGGCTTGGAGGGTGGTCCCCCCATGTTCAGACAGGATTTCACGTGTCCCGCCCTACTCGAGTCTGTCGCTATTTGACGCTTACGGGGCTATCACCCACTATGGCTGTGTTTCCCAACACATTCAGCTTTATGTCACGACAGCACTGGCCTGGTCCCGGTTCGCTCGCCACTACTACGGGAGTCTCGGTTGATGTCCTTTCCTCCGGGTACTGAGATGTTTCAGTTCCCCGGGTTTGCTTAATGAACCCTATGTATTCAGGTCATTATACCTTTTCTGATCAACCGATCGCCGCTCCAGCCGAAGCTGAAGCAAAGTCGGGTGACCATAAAGGTGGGTTTCCCCATTCGGAGATAGCCGGATCAAAGGGTGCTCGCGCCTCCCCGGCTCTTATCGCAGCGTGCCACGTCCTTCATCGCCTCTCAATGCCAAGGCATCCGTCAGAAGCCCTTATGCGCTTGATCGTTCTCAGCAAAACCCATGCATAATCGACCCTAGCCGCATCTCGCGGGAAGGGATCGAGCATGAGCTCTACCTTTAGTCAGACAATGATGTCTTCTTAAGTCCATCCTTAAACCAGGTCCGTATCCCAGGGGTGAGCTACGGTTGGCGGAGGAACCCTGCCTTCACAATGTCATTTCGCAGCTGGCTCGAAAGCCAGTGCAAACTTGATCATTCCTCGATCGCGATCTCTTCGACTGTCCGATGACAGGAGAGATGGTGGAGCCAGACGGATTCGAACCGACGACATCCTGCTTGCAAAGCAGGCGCTCTACCAACTGAGCTATGGCCCCTCACACTCGGTGTGAGTTGCTTGCCCAGCGGGAGCTGGTCGGTTGCGGTTCCGTAGGATGGAAGAGTGGTAGGCCCGATAAGACTTGAACTTATGACCTCACGCTTATCAAGCGTGCGCTCTAACCAACTGAGCTACGGGCCCATAGGCCGCTCAGATCAAACCCGACCCTCAGGCCAGGCCCGCTCCAGGGCTCGCGATCGCCTCGACCGCCTAACGGCGACCAAGGAGTGGAAAGAGAAACGAAGACGGCGGCGATCCGCTCATTTGTGCGCATCTAGTGCGCTGTCTGGAGCTTCAATAGTCTCGTGAGAGACTGGAGAAGCATCCTTAGAAAGGAGGTGATCCAGCCGCAGGTTCCCCTACGGCTACCTTGTTACGACTTCACCCCAGTCGCTGACCCTACCGTGGTCGCCTGCCTCTCTTGCGAGTTAGCGCAGCGCCTTCGGGTAAAGCCAACTCCCATGGTGTGACGGGCGGTGTGTACAAGGCCCGGGAACGTATTCACCGCGGCATGCTGATCCGCGATTACTAGCGATTCCAACTTCATGCTCTCGAGTTGCAGAGAACAATCCGAACTGAGACGACTTTTAGGGATTGGCTCCCCCTCGCGGGATTGCAGCCCTCTGTAGTCGCCATTGTAGCACGTGTGTAGCCCACCTTGTAAGGGCCATGAGGACTTGACGTCATCCCCGCCTTCCTCCGGATTAACTCCGGCAGTACGATTAGAGTGCCCAGCCAAACCTGATGGCAACTAATCGCGAGGGTTGCGCTCGTTGCGGGACTTAACCCAACATCTCACGACACGAGCTGACGACAGCCATGCAGCACCTGTGTCCCAGTCCCCGAAGGGAAAACCACATCTCTGTGGCGGTCCAGGCATGTCAAAAGGTGGTAAGGTTCTGCGCGTTGCTTCGAATTAAACCACATGCTCCACCGCTTGTGCGGGCCCCCGTCAATTCCTTTGAGTTTTAATCTTGCGACCGTACTCCCCAGGCGGAGTGCTTAATGCGTTAGCTGCGTCACCGACATGCATGCATGCCGACAACTAGCACTCATCGTTTACGGCGTGGACTACCAGGGTATCTAATCCTGTTTGCTCCCCACGCTTTCGAGCCTCAGCGTCAGTAACGGACCAGTATGTCGCCTTCGCCACTGGTGTTCTTCCGAATATCTACGAATTTCACCTCTACACTCGGAGTTCCACATACCTCTTCCGTACTCAAGACTGCCAGTATCAAAGGCAATTCCAAGGTTGAGCCCTGGGCTTTCACCTCTAACTTAACAGTCCGCCTACGCTCCCTTTACGCCCAGTAATTCCGAGCAACGCTAGCCCCCTTCGTATTACCGCGGCTGCTGGCACGAAGTTAGCCGGGGCTTCTTCTCCGGGTACCGTCATTATCGTCCCCGGTGAAAGAATTTTACAATCCTAAGACCTTCATCATTCACGCGGCATGGCTGCGTCAGGCTTTCGCCCATTGCGCAAGATTCCCCACTGCTGCCTCCCGTAGGAGTTTGGGCCGTGTCTCAGTCCCAATGTGGCTGATCATCCTCTCAGACCAGCTACTGATCGTCGCCTTGGTGAGCCTTTACCTCACCAACTAGCTAATCAGACGCGGGCCGCTCCAATGGCGATAAATCTTTCCCCCGAAGGGCACATCCGGTATTAGCTCAAGTTTCCCTGAGTTGTTCCGAACCAAAGGGCACGTTCCCACGTGTTACTCACCCGTCCGCCACTAATCCCGAAGGATCCGTTCGACTTGCATGTGTTAGGCCTGCCGCCAGCGTTCGCTCTGAGCCAGGATCAAACTCTCAGGTTGAGTTGACATTGACTCCAGCTATTTGACCGAGGGGAAAACCTCAGTCGCGTATCTGGTTTGCATAGTTTCTTGACGAGTTCCCATCACACAATGACCAACACCAAAGCGTCAGCCACCGTATTAATGGTGTCTTCAAGAGACCGCATTTGTCAGCGTCGAAGGTAGACCTAAAGTCTACCGCCAGAGCGCCGCCGCCTGCGTTTCTCTTTCCAAATCAACAATGTCAAAGACCCGAACCGCCGAAGCGGCCCCACCGTTTAGCGCCCAGTGTCGGCGGAGGCGGCTATCTATCCAACCTCGTATCTCGTGTCAAATCGTTTTTTTCAAAACGTTTCGAACCGGACCGGCGAAGCCGGGAAATCCCGGAGACACCAGAGCGGCCAGCTTCTAGAGAAGCCAACCTTGCCAGTCAACCAGTTATTTTGAAGAAACTTCAGAACAACTACCTGAATGACTTAACACCGCGCCGCTGAATTCTTGCGAACTCTTGTCTGCGATGTTTCGGAGCGGCGCTTCTAAAGAGGCGACATTCCGAAGTCAACCAACTCTTTTGACTTTTTCGACGCTCCGGAGAACCGGGATCGAAGAGACAAAAAGAGGATCCTCGGGCCGCCATGGCCGCCCTTGCGGATCCGTCATCGAGTCGATTGGAGCGCGGTGTTTAGCGAAGCGTCTGAACCGATGCAACTCCCTTTCGGGGGTCGCGTCGTCCGGTCGCGATGCCGTTCCGAGCGAGGCGGTGATCTAGTCCTCCGTCGGACGACTGGCAACCCCCTCGCGACAATATAACGACGCTCTTTTGACGTCGTAACTAGTGCTGGCTTTCCGGCAGCCGCACCACCAGGCCGTCCAGCGCGTCGCTCACCTTGATCTGGCAAGACAGGCGGCTGTTGGGCTCGACGTTCTCGGCGAAGTCCAGCATCGACTCCTCCATGGCCGACTTGTCGCCGGTCCTGTCCAGCCAGGCTTCGTCGACATAGACATGGCAGGTCGCGCAGGCGCAGGCCCCGCCGCAGTCGGCGTCGATGCCCGGCACGTTGTTCTTCACGGCGCCTTCCATGACGGTCAGGCCCGGCTTCACGTCGAGCACGTGTTCGGCGCCGTCGTGTTCGATGTAGGTGATCTTAGCCATGCGGTTTTTCTCTATTCCCCTCTGGCGAACTTAGGCCGCCACTTCCTTCATGGACACCGTAGGATCGGCGAGCTTTTCGGCGCTCACCGGCGTGCGTTTGGCGATCAGCTGCTTGCCGGCCATGAACTCGGGCGGCGCGTTGACCGCCTCGACGGCCTGCAGCAGGTCGCCCTTCAGATGGAAGACCGCGAACCTGGCGGCGACGACGTCGCCGCGCACCACCTGACGGTCGGCCTCGAACGGCAGGCCGGCGATCTGCAGCTTCAGATCATACTGGTCGGACCAGAACCACGGCACCTCGGGCGCGGGGCCCGGCCGGCCCAGAATCGCCGAGGCGGCCTGCTTGGCCTGCTCTAGGGCGTTGGGCACGCTTTCCAGGCGGAACTGGCGCTCATAGAGCGGCAGCGGACGATGGGTGACGTCGCCGATCGCGAAGATCGACGGATCGTTCGTCCGCGCCTCCAGGTCGACGACCACGCCATTGGCGGTCGCGAGACCCGCGTCCTTGGCCAGTTCGTCATTGGGAACCGCGCCGACCCCGACCAGGGCGGCGTCGCAGGCGACCACCCGACCATCGGAGAACTTCACGCCCGTGACGTGGCCGTCCTGGCCCTCGAAGCCCGCGACGCCGGCGTTCAGCTCGAACGTGACGCCGTGCTTGCCGTGATAGTCCTGGAAGAAGAGCGACAGGGTCTCGCAGGCGACGCGGGCCAGGACCCGGCTCTCGCGCTCGACGACCATGGCGTGGCTGCCCAGCGCCCGGGCCGAGGCGGCCGCCTCCAGACCGACATAGCCGCCCCCGATCACGGCCAGGCGCTTGTCCGGGCCCAGGGCGTGCTTGAGCAGCTCCGCGTCAGCCGCCGTGCGCAGGGCCAGGACGCCGGCCAGGTCCGAACCGGGAATCGGCAGCGCGCGAGCGCGGGCGCCGGTGGCCAGGATCAGGAAGTCGTAGGCAATGACCTCGCCCGAGGCCAGGGTCACCGTCTTCTCAGAGCGATTGATCCGCTCGGCCACGCCCTGCAGGCGCAGCATGACGTTGTTCTCGGCGTACCACTCGGCGGGCTTCAGCGAGAGCGACTCGGCGTCGGCCTCGCCCTTCAGCCAGGCCTTGGACAGCGGGGGGCGCTGGTAGGGCAGCAGAGGCTCGTCGCCGATCAGGACGATCCGGCCTTCGTGACCGTACTGACGCAGGAACGCGGCGGCCGAGCCGCCCGCGTGCCCCGCGCCGACGATGACGACGCATGCGTTCTGATTGGCTTCAGCGCTCAACGACGCCCTCCCTTTCGTCAAAAATGACGCCGGCGTCACCTATTGGCAAGCGCCTTCGACAGAGGCGGATATAGAGCGCGTCAGGGAAAGTGTCTGCGATTTCGCGCCCGGACGCGCTGCTCACTTGGAGATGGAGCCTGCGAAGGCAGGCTCCACGCGGGGCGGCCCGTTTCCGAAGCCGCCCCGCGCCTGTCTTTGTAAGAAGCCCGTCAGACGACGCGCTCGACCATCATCTTCTTGATCTCGGCGATGGCCTTGGCCGGGTTCAGCCCCTTCGGGCAGACCTGGGCGCAGTTCATGATCGTGTGGCAACGATACAGCTTGAAGGGATCCTCAAGCGCGTCGAGGCGGTCGCCGGTGGCCTCGTCGCGGCTGTCGATCAGCCAGCGATAGGCGTGCAGCAGGGCCGCCGGGCCCAGATACTTGTCACCGTTCCACCAGTAGCTGGGGCACGAGGTCGAGCAACAGGCGCACAGGATGCACTCGTAGAGGCCGTCGAGCTTCTCGCGGTCTTCCGGCGACTGCTTCCACTCGGTCTGCGGTTCGGGCGTGTCGGTGTGCAGCCAGGGCTCGATCGAGGCGTACTGGGCGTAGAACAGCGTCAGGTCCGGGATCAGGTCCTTGACCACCGGCATGTGCGGCAGCGGGCTGATCTGGACGGCCTTGCCCGGCACCTCGGCCCAGCCGTGGGTGCAGGCCAGGGTGTTGCGGCCGCCGATGTTCATCGAGCACGAGCCGCAGACGCCTTCCCGGCACGACCGGCGGAAGGCCAGGGTCGGGTCGATGGTGTTCTTGATGTAGAGCAGGGCGTCCAGGACCATGGGGCCCACGGCGTCCATGTCGACGTCGTAGGTGTCCCAGCGCGGATTGCCGCCCGCTTCGGGGTCGTAGCGGTAGATCTTGAAGGTCTTGACCTTCTTGGCCCCGGCCGGCGCGGGCCAGTGCTTGCCCGACTTGACCTGCGAGTTCTTGGGGAGTGCGAGTTCGACCATCGTACCCTCAGTAGACCCGTTGCTTCGGCGGGATGTAGGCGATGTCGTCCGACATCGTGTAGCTGTGCACCGGACGGTAATCGATCTTCACCTTGCCGGACTCCATGTCGAGCCAAGCCAGGGTGTGCTTCATCCATTCGGTGTCGTTGCGGTCGGCGAAGTCCTCGCGGGCGTGGGCGCCGCGGCTCTCGGTGCGGTTGGCCGCGCCGTTCACGGTGACCACCGCCTGGCCGATCAGGTTGTCGAACTCCAGGGTCTCCATCAGGTCGGTGTTCCACACCAGACCGCGATCGCTGACCTGGAGGTCGGCCTTCTTGTCCCAGACCGCCTGCAGGCGATCGACGCCGCTGACCAGGCTCTCGCCGGTGCGGAACACCGCGGCGTCTTCCTGCATGGCCTTCTGCATCTCCAGACGCAGGTCAGCGGTGCGGGTCGAGCCCGAGGCGTTGCGGAAGCGGTCGAAGCGGGCCAGATGGCCGTCGGTCTGGACGTCCTTCAGTTCCGGCTGCTTGGCGCCCGGCTTGAGGATCTCGGCGCAGCGCAGGGCCGCGGCGCGACCGAAGACCACGAGATCGATCAGCGAGTTCGAACCCAGGCGGTTGGCGCCGTGCACCGACACGCAGGCCGCTTCGCCCACGGCCATCAGGCCCGGGATCACCTGGTCGGGATTCTCGCCCGACTTGGTGACGACCTCGCCGTGATAGTTCGTCGGGATGCCGCCCATGTTGTAGTGGACGGTCGGCAGCACCGGGATCGGGGCCTTGGTCACGTCGACGCCGGCGAAGACCTTCGCCGTTTCCGAGATGCCCGGCAGGCGCTCGGCCAGGATCTTGGGATCCAGGTGATCGAGGTGCAGGAAGATGTGGTCCTTGTTCGGGCCCACGCCGCGGCCTTCGCGGATCTCGATGGTCATCGCGCGGCTGACCATGTCCCGGGGCGCCAGGTCCTTAACCGACGGCGCGTAGCGCTCCATGAAGCGCTCACCTTCCGAGTTGGTCAGGTAGCCGCCCTCGCCGCGAGCGCCTTCGGTGATCAGGCAGCCCGCGCCGTAGATCCCCGTGGGGTGGAACTGCACGAACTCCATGTCCTGCAGCGGCAGGCCAGCGCGCAGCGCCATGGCGTTGCCGTCGCCCGTGCAGGTGTGGGCCGAGGTGGCCGAGAAGTAGGCGCGGCCGTAACCGCCCGTGGCCAGGATCACCATCTGGGCCTGGAAGCGATGCAGGGTGCCGTCGTCGAGCTTCCACGCCGTCACGCCGCGGCAGACGCCGTCGTCCATGATCAGGTCGAGGGCGAAGTACTCGATGAAGAACTCGGTGTCGTGGGCCAGAGACTGGCCGTACATCGTGTGCAGCATGGCGTGACCGGTGCGGTCGGCCGCCGCGCAGGTGCGCTGGATCGGGCCTTCGCCGTAGTTCTTGGTCATGCCGCCGAAGGCGCGCTGGTAGATCTTGCCGTCGGCCGTGCGCGAGAAGGGCACGCCCCAGTGCTCGAGCTCATAGACCGCCGCCGGGGCGTTGCGGGTCAGGTACTCGATGGCGTCCTGGTCGCCCAGCCAGTCCGAACCCTTGACGGTGTCGAACATGTGCCAGCGCCAGTCGTCGTGGCTCATATTGCCCAGCGAGGCCGAGATGCCGCCCTGCGCGGCCACGGTGTGGCTGCGGGTCGGGAACACCTTGGTGATGCAGGCGGTCTTGAGGCCGGCCTGGGCGGCGCCCAGCGCGGCGCGGAGGCCCGAGCCGCCGGCGCCGACGACGACGACGTCGAACTTGTGGTCGATGAACTTGTAGGCCGACATCAATGGGCTCCGGTCACGGTCAAGGCGACCTTGAGGATCGAGAAGATCCCCACGGCGCCGGCCAGCACGCAGACGAACAGATTGCCGATCACCAGGGCCGACTTGCTCGTGAATTTGTGGACGTAGTCCTCGATCACCACCTGGACCGCGTTCGACAGGTGCACCAGGGCCGAGACCAGCAGCAGGACCAGCAGCACGGCGTTCACCGGCTGGCCGATCCAGGCGGCGACCGTGTGCTGGTCGGCGCCGATCAGCTTCAGGGCGCTGTAGACGCCCCACAGGCTCAGCGGCGCCAGGGCCAGGCCCGAGACGCGCTCGGTGATGAAGTGCGAGACGCCGTGGTGCGACGAGCCCATGCCCCGGGCGCGCGACAGCGGCGTGCGGAACTGGATGGGCTGGAAGAGGTCGTTCTTGCTCATGATCAGAACGCTCCGTTCGCGCCGGCGATGACCCAGGTGACGATCGTCGCCACGACCGCGAAGGCGATCGCCATGGCGCCGGTCATGTCGGCGATGCGGGGTTGGAAGCCCCTGCCGGTGTCCCAGAAGGTCTGGCGGATCGTGTAGGCGACGTTGAAGAAGACCGCGAAGGTCTCGCCCAGCAACACCAGCTTGCCGATCGGCGAGCCCAGGACGCCGCGATAGACGTCGTAGGCCTCAGGGCCAGCCGCCAGGGCGGCGGCCCAGCCGGCCAGGATCACGGCGCCGACCCACAGGCCGACGACGCAGGCGCGGTGCAGGATCGAGCAGGCCATGGTGATATGCCAGCGCCAAACCTGCAGGTGCGGCGACATCGGGCGCTCGGGAAGCCCCCGGCTCGTGTCGGTCATGGGAGGTCCAACCTCAGTAGCCTTTGTGCGTTGCGGGACGCTTTTAAGCGCGAAGGCCAGGGTGTCAATTAAACGGCGCCCTCTTGAGAAACGTTCGCAGCTCCCCGCGTTGGGGGAGTGGGGAACCCTAAAGGCCAAGGTTACGTTAACGTCGCTCGCTCCAGGGGGGAACAAGAGCGCTTCATGTCCAGTCCGATCGATTTCAAGGCGGTGTTCGAGCGGATTTCGACGCCATACATGCTGATGGATCATGAGTTGACCATCATCGAGATGAACCCGGCCTACATCGCGGTCACCGGCCGGGCGCGCGAGGACATCCAAGGTCGCTACCTGTTCGATGCGTTCCCGGCTCAGGGCGAAAGCCGCCGCCTGCTCGAGGAGTCGCTGCTGCGCACCCGCGACACCGGCGAGACCGACGTCATCGCCATGATCCACTACGCCATCCCGGGTCCTGACGGCGAAGGCTTCGAAGATCGCTACTGGAGCGCAACCCACACCTATGTGCCCACCGAGGATGGGCGCGGGTACATCCTGCAGAACACGCAGGACATCACCGAACTTCGGCGCCTGAAGGACGCCGCCTTCCGGCCCGAGGCGCCACCGACCACGACAATGCTCGGCGATTCCGTGCTGCGACGCGTCGAGACCCTGCAGTCGCAGAGCGTGCAGATCCGCCGTCTCTTCATGCGCGCCCCCAGTTTCGTGGCGGTGCTGCGCGGCCCGAACCACGTCTTCGACTTCGCCAATGACGCCTATCTGCGGCTGATCGGCCGTCATGACATCGTCGGGCGTCCCCTGGTCGAAGTCCTGCCCGAGATCGAGAGCCAGGGCTTCGTGCGTTTGCTGGACGAGGTGCGCCGTTCGGGCGAGCCGTTCCTGGGACGCGAGCTCAGTGTGATGCTGGCGCGTGAAAAGGGCGCGCCGCCCGAGGAGCGCTTCCTCGATTTCATCTACCAGCCCATCGTCGAGGCCGACGGCTCCGTCTCCGGCGTGTTCGTCGAGGGCTCGGATATGACCGACCGGGTGCTGGCCAACCAGCGCCAGCGCCTGCTGCTCGACGAGCTGAACCACCGCGTGAAGAACACCCTGGCCACCGTCCAGGCCATCGCCCAGCAGACGCTGCGCGGAGCGGCCACGCCCGAGGTCTTCGCCGCCGCCTTCGAGGCGCGGCTGCTAGCCCTGTCCCAGACCCACAACGCCCTGACCGACAGCCAATGGGCGGGCGCGGGACTGCGCCAAATCCTGCTGCAGGAGCTGGGCCCCTACGGCGACGAGCGGATTCTCATGAGCGGCCCGGACGTCCACCTGCCCGCCCGCGTGGCCCTGTCGCTGGGCATGGTGTTCCACGAACTGGCCACCAACGCCGCCAAGTACGGGGCGCTGTCGACCAGCGGCCGGCTGTTGCTGGACTGGTCGTTGTCGGAGGACGGCGAGACCCTGCGTTTCGAATGGCGGGAGACCGGCGGTCCGCCTGCCCGACGGCCGCAGCGCAAGGGCTTCGGCTCGCGCCTGATCGAACGCAGCATCACAGCGGAATTGCGCGGCGAGATCCGGGCCGACTACGGAGACGAAGGGCTGGTCGTGCGGTTCGAGACGCCCCTGGCCCGCGACTTCGCCTAGGCGCGGTCAGGCCCTGAACACCGTCAGGGACAGGTGCTGCAGCAGCATGATGGTCTTGGCGTCGCGGATGCGGCCGTCGGCGATCATGGCCAGGGCCTCGTCAATCGTCGGCTCCAGAACCTCGATGTCCTCGCCCTCGTCGGGATGGCCGCCGCCGTCGCCGATCCGCATCGAGGCGTCGTACTCGGCGACGAAGAAGTGCAGGATCTCGGTCACCGAGCCTGGGCTCATGAAGGCCTCGAACACCTTGCGCACCGCGTCCAGGCGATAGCCCAGCTCCTCCTCGACCTCGGCCCGGATCCGGACCTCGGGCGCGGCGTCGTCCAGCAGGCCCGCCGCGGCCTCGATCAGAAGTTCGTCATAGCCGTTGACGAAGGCCGGCCAGCGGAACTGCTTGACCAGCAGCACCGTGCGATTGGCGAGGTTGTAGGGCAGCAGCACCGCGCCGTTGCCCCGATCGTAGTGCTCACGGCTCTGGGTCTGCCAGGCCCCGTCGCGCCGCTTCCAGTCGAAGGTCGTCGTCTTCAGGACATACCAGTTGTCGGAGAGCAGCTTGGTCTCGCGGACGCGGACCCGATCCTTGACGCTCATGGTGCTCTCCTAGTCCCGAACCCGGGCCACATAGTCGGCCGAACGCATTTCCTGCAGGCGCGAGACCGTGCGCTCGAACTCGAAGGCGCCGTCGCCTTCGGGGTACAGCGCCTCGGGCTCGGCGTCGGCCAGGGCCACCAGCTTGGCGTCGGCCTCGTAGAGGGCGTCGATCAGGGTGTTGAACCGCTTGGCCGCGTCGCGTCGTTCGGGCGTCAGGCGCGGCACGTCCTCCAGGAAGATCGTGTGGAAGCGCTCGGCGATCGCCAGATAGTCCTGCGGGCCCAGCGCCTGCTGGCACAGGCTGGCGAAGGACGAGCGCAGCAGGCCGCCAGCGGCGCGGGGCAGGCGCATCTTGCGGCCCAGCACCTCTAGCGTCGCGCCGGTCTCGGGCGCGCCGTCCAGCATGTCGGCCCACAGGCGGTCGAACTCGGCCAGGCCCGCCTTGTCGTTCGGGGCCAGCCAGGTGCGGGCCGCGCGCAGTCGATCCAGGCGGAAGTCGACCGGTCCGCGCACGGCGACGACATCCAGCGCCGACTTCAGCATGTCGATGAACGGCAGGAAGAGCTGGCGGTTGAGGCCGTCCTTGTAGAGGTCGTCGGGCGGCCGGTTCGAGGTCGCGACCAGGGTGACGCCCCGCGCGAACAGGGCCTCGAACAGCCGGCCCAGGATCATGGCGTCGGCGATGTCGGTGACCTGCAGCTCGTCAAAGCACAGCAGGCGGGCGTTTTGCGCGATCAGCTCGGCGGTGGGCGCGATCGGGTCGTCGCCCTTGGACTGGCCGAAGCGCGCCTTGCGGGCGGCGGCGTCGCCCTTGCGCCAGGCGTCGATGTCGGCGTGGACCTCGGCCATGAAGGCGTGGAAGTGGATGCGGCGCTTCCTGGCCACCGGCGCGCTGTCGAAGAACAGGTCCATCAGCATGGACTTGCCGCGCCCCACCGGGCCCCAGAGATAGACCCCGCGCTGGCTCTTGGGCTTGCGGCCGAACAGCGAGAAGCCGGGCTCGCCGGCGGCGTCCAGGTCGGCTTCCAGCCGCGACAGGGCCTCGACGGCGGCGGCCTGGGCCACATCGGGCTTGATCTCGCCTTGGGCCAGGCGCTCGCGATAGGCGGTGCGGAGGGATGTCGGCATCGAGATGTGCGGTTAGCGCGTGAGGGCCGGCAATGGAAGCCCGCACGGACGCCGATCCTGGCGTCATCCGTCGGCTGACAGCTCCGACGACGCGGCCTAAGCTCCCGTCATGGTTCATGTTCCGGCCGTCGGGGCGATCGGGGCGCGACAGACGCCCGAGCCCCACATCATCGATGTCCTGATCGCCGAGCGCGCCCCGCGCCTGACCGGGTCGGCGATCTGGCCCCTGGTGCGACCGCCGCTCTACGGCCTGCTGGACTACGGCAAGGCACGGCGGATGGCGCAGACCCTCTGTCAGCTGGGCGGCCGGGCGGCGCTGGAGCATGTCTCGGACCTGCTGGCGCTGAAGGTCGAGGTCCGGGGCCTGGAGAACCTGCCTGGCGCCGGCCGGGCCATCGTGGTCGCCAATCACCCCACCGGCATCGGCGACGGCGTGGCCGTCCATGACGCCCTCAAGGCCCGGCGGCCAGACATGATGTTCTACGCCAACGCCGACGCCCACCGGGTCTGCCGCCGCTTCGACGAGGTGCTGATCCCCGTCGAATGGGTCGAGGAAAAGCGCAGCCGAGAACGCATGCGCCTGACCCTGTCGATGACCCGCGAGGCCATGGAGGCCGAACGCGCCCTGATGATCTTTCCGGCCGGCCGCCTGGCGGTGAAGGGCGCGGACGGACGTCTGACCGACCCGCCCTGGATGACCTCGGCCGTCTCGATCGCCCGCAAGTACGGCGCGCCGATCGTCCCGGTCCACCTGACCGGCCCGTGGTCGACCCTGTTCCACCTGTTCGACGGGCGCTGGAAGGAACTGCGCGACATCACCCTGTTCCACGAGCTGCTGAACAAGAAGGGCCGGCGCTTTTCGCTGATCGTCGGGGCGCCGATCGACGCCGAGGCCTTGCCCCATGACGCCGGAGAGGCCACGGAGGTCCTGAAGCGCTATGTGGAGCGCGTGCTGCCGACCGATCCGACGAGCTTTCTGACGTGACCACCGTTTTCCTCGCCGACGAGGCGGCGACCCAGGATCTGGGCCGCAAGCTGGCCGCGTCCCTGCGGCCCGGCGACGCCCTGTGCCTGACCGGACCACTCGGGGCCGGCAAGTCGACCCTGGCCCGCGCCCTGATCCGCGCCCTGACGACGCCGGACGAGGAGGTGCCCAGCCCGACCTTCACCCTGGTGCAGTTCTACGAGACGGCCGCCTTCCCCCTGGCCCACTTCGACCTCTACCGCCTGTCGGACCCCGACGAGGCCTACGAGATCGGCCTGGACGAGGCCCTGGACGACGGCGTCGCCCTGATCGAATGGCCTCAAAGGCTGGAAGGGCGTTTGCCCGCGACTCGGCTCGATATAGACATCGCCCTCGACGGCGACGCGCGGCGCGTCGTCATCGTACGGCACGGCGATTTCGAAGGACGTTCCCTTGAGTTCTGAGCCCCAATTTAAGTCTGAAAGAGGGGCGGCCAAGGCCGCGTTCCTGGGGGCCCACGGTTTCGGCGACGCCCATCGCCAGCCGCTGAGCGGCGACGCCTCGACGCGGGCCTATGAGCGCCTGCGCCGTGGGGACGAGCGCTTCATCTTCATGGACCAGCCGCCAGCCCTGGAAAGCGTCGTCTGCCCGCCCGGCGCCACCGACGCCGAGCGCCTGGCCCTGGGTTACAACGCCGCCGCCCGCCTGGCCGCCGGCTCGGTCGCCGCCTTCGTCGCCACCGCCGACTATCTGCGCCGACGCGGCCTCTCGGCCCCGCGCATCTTCGCCTACGACGTCGCCCAGGGCCTCGCGGTCCTGGAGGACCTGGGCGATGGCCTCTACGCGACCTTGATCGCCGAGGGCCAGGACGAGCGCCCGCTGTACGAGGCCGCCGTCGACCTGCAGGTGGCGCTGCACGCCGAGACGCCGCCCGACGTCCTGGCGGTCGACGACGTCCGCTGGCCGCTGCTGACCTATGACAAGCTCGCGTTGAAGCACGCCACCGACACCTTCCTGGAATGGTGGCCGCAGTTCGCCGGCATCCCGGCGTTCAGTCCCGAGGCCGTGGCCGCGTGGGACGCGCTGTGGGCGCCCGTCTGGGTGCGCGGCGAGGCCGGGGCCAGCGTCTTCACCCATCGCGACTACCACGCCCAGAACCTGCTCTGGCTGCCCGAGCGCGAGGGTGTCGCCCGCGTCGGCCTGCTGGACTTCCAGGACGCCCTGCGCGCCCATCCCGCCTGGGACCTGACCCACCTGCTGCAGGACGCCCGCCGCGACGTCTCGCCGGACCTGGAGACGGCCATGCTGGACCGCTACCTGGCCGCCCGCCCCGGCGCCAACCGCGAGGCCTTCGTCGCCGACTACCGCGCCCTAGCCGCTTCGAACGCCGCCCGGATCCTGGGTAGGGTCTTCGCCCGCCAGGCCCTGCTGGGCCGTCGCCAGTACGAGGCTTATATGCCGCGCACCTGGCGCTACCTCGAGCGGAACCTGGCCGACCCGGCGATGGCGGGTCTCAAGGCCTGGTTCGACCGCCACGTCCCGGCGGAGGCTCGCCGATGAGCAAGGCTCCCAAGCTCGCGATGGTGCTGGCCGCCGGCCTCGGCACCCGCATGCGTCCGCTGACCAACGACCGCCCGAAGGCCCTGGTCGAGGTCGCCGGCAAGGCCCTGATCGACCACATGCTGGACCGCCTGGCCGCCGCCGGGGTCGAGACCGCCGTGGTCAATGTCCACTACTTCGCCGACCTGGTCGAAACCCACCTGAAGGCCCGCGAGGCCAAGGGGCTGGGGCCGAGGATCGTCATCTCCGACGAACGCGCCCAGGCCCTGGAGACCGGCGGCGGCATCAAGCACGCCCTTCCGCTGCTGGGCGAAGGACCGGTGTTCGTGGCCAATATCGACTCGATCTGGATCGAGCACGCTGGCGCGGCCGTCGACGCCGTGGCCGCCGCCTGGGATCCGGAAGCGATGGACGTGTGCCTGATGCTGGCCTCGACCGCCGGCTCGCTGGGCTTCCATGACAGCGGCGACGTCTTCCTAGGCGAGGACGGGGTCGTGCGCTTCAAGGATCCCGGCGAGATGGCGCCCCTGGTCTATGTCGGCGTCCACATCTGCAATCCGGCGATCACCGCCGACGGCCCCGAGGGTCCGTTCTCGCTGCTGCCCCTGTGGAAGCGCCTGGCCGCCGACCACCGCGTCCATGGGGTCGCCCCCGACGGACTCTGGATGCACGTCGGCGATCCGAACGCCAAGTTGGCGGCCGAAGCCAAGCTCGCCGAAGAATGAGCGGCCCGGCCCCCTTCTTCGAGCGTGAGGGGCCGCGCTGGTTCTCGATCCCCGCCCATCGCCCGTTCGTCGACGACCTGGCGCGCGGCCTGCTGAACACGCTGGAGCCGCTGGGCCCCGAGGCCCTGCCCCGCGCCACCGTCCTGACCCCGACCCGACGTGGGGCTCGGGCGCTTGCCGACGCCTTCCTGGCGGTCGGTGGTGGGCGCGCCCTGCTGCTGCCGCAGATCCGGCCGCTGGGCGACCTGGACGAGGGCGAGCCGCCGTTCGAGCCGGGCGACCTGGCGCTGGACCTGCCGCCGGCCATTTCCTCGCGCCGCCGGCGGTTCGAGCTGGCGCGGCTGGTCGTCGACCACGGCGACAAGCTGTCGTTCAAGCCGGGCCCGGTCCAGGCCCTGGAGCTGGCCAAGGCCCTGTCCGACTTCCTCGACAGTTGCCAGATCGAGGAGATCCCCTTCGAGGACAAGTTGGACGGCCTGGCCGAAGGCGACCTCGCCCAACACTGGCAGGTCTCGGCCAAGTTCCTCAAAGGCGTGCTGGGCGCCTGGCCCAAGCGGTTGGGCAGCCTGGGCCTGATCGACGTCTCCGAGCGCCGGGTGAAGCTGCTGCGCGCCCTGGAGAGGCAGTGGTCGGAAAGTCCGCCCACCGAGGTGCTGGTCGCCGCCGGCTCGACGGGCACCGCCCCGGCCACCGCCGACCTGCTGCGCGTCGTGGCCGCCGCTCCGAAGGGCGCCGTCGTCCTGCCCGGCCTCGACGAGGACCTGGCTGACAGCGCCTGGACCCAGATCGAGGGCTCCCAAGGCGAACAGCATCCGCAGGGCGCGATGAAGCGCCTGCTGGACCGCGCCGGCGTCGCCCGCTCGGACGTCCGCGCCTGGGTTGCCGACGTCGACAGCCGGGGCCGCTGGCGCCGAAGGATCGTCAACGAGGCCCTGCGCCCGGCCGAGGCCACCGCCGACTGGCTGGCCCAGATCGCCGCCCTGCGCGCCGAGGCCCCGGGGCTCGACCCGATCGCCGAGGGCCTGACCGGCTTCTCGGTCATCGCCGCTCGCGCCGAGGAGGAGGCCGCCGGGGCCTGCGCCTTGCTGCTGCGCGAGGCGCTGGAGGATCCCGAGCGGACCGCCGCCCTGGTCACGCCCGACCAGACCCTGGCCCGCCGGGTGATGACCCGATTGCAGCGCTGGGGCGTGATTCCCGACAGCTCGGCCGGCGCGCCGCTGGCCGCCGCCGGTTCGGCGATCCTGGCCCTGCACCTGGCCCGCCTGGTCGAGGAGCCCCTGAACCCCGTCCGTCTGCTGGCCTTCGCCAAGCACCCGCTGGTGCTGGGCGAGGACGAAGCCTCGGCCGCCGCCATGTTGGAGCGCAAGGGCCTGCGCGGCGCCGCGCCGGGCTCGAAGGATGTCCTGCGCAAGCGGTTGAAGGACGCGCCCGAGGCCCTTGCCCTCTGCGACCGGGTCCTGGCCGCCGTCGACCACGCCGCCGCCGTCTATGCCGACGGCTTCGCCCCGCCCTGCCGCGCCGCCCAGGCCCTGGTCGAGGCGCTGGAAGGCCTGATCGCCCCCAACCGCCTGTGGGCCGGCGGCGCGGGCGAGTGCCTGGGCGCCCTGATGGCGGCCCTGATCCAGGACGGCGAGCCCCTTCCCGACGCTTCGCCCCAGGCCTTCGCGGACATCTTCGACCGGCTGGTCAACGAGGAGACCGTCCGCGTCGGCGGCGCCACCCACCCCCGGCTGCGCATCCTGGGCGCCATCGAGGCCCGCCTGGTCCGCGCCGACCGCCTGGTGCTGGCGGGCCTGGAAGAAGGCGTCTGGCCGCAGGGCGCGCCGATCGATCCGTTCCTGTCGCGACCCATGCGCCAGCGCCTGGGCCTGCCGCCGCCCGAGCGTCGCGTCGGCCTGACCGCCCACGACTTCGCCCAGGCCGCCAGCGCCCCCGACGTGGTGCTGGTCCATTGCGAGCGGCGCGGCGGCGCGCCCGCCGTCGAGTCGCGCTGGCTGTGGCGGCTGAAGACCCTGGCCGCCGGCGCGGGCCTTGCCCTGCCGCGCCGCGACGACGTGCTGGACTGGGTCCGCGCCCTCGACGCCCCCGCGCCCTACGCCCCGATCGGCCCTCCCGCGCCCGTCCCGCCGGTTGAGGACCGGCCGCGCAAGATGGCCGTCACCCGCGTCGAGGCCCTGACCCGCGACCCCTACGCCGTCTGGGCCCGCGACATTCTCAAGCTCTACCCGCTGGAACGCCCCGACGAGCCGGTCGAGGCCCGGGCGCGGGGGACGGCGATCCACGCCGCCTTCGAGACCTTCGCGGAGACCTTCCCCGACGCCGTCCCGGCCGACGCGGCCGCCGTCTTCGAGAAGCTCTATGTCGACGCCCTGGTTCACGCCGGCATGCCGCCGACCGCCCTGGCCCGCGAGAAGGCCCTGGCCCGCGAGGCCGCCCTGTGGGTCGCCGACTGGGAGCGCCATCGCCGCACGACCGCCCGCAAGATCGTCGTCGAGGCGGCGGGCGAACTGTCGCTCAGCATCAACGGCCGCCCCTTCACCCTGACCGCCAAGGCCGACCGGCTGGAGCCGACGGCCGACGGGACGGCGCACATCCTCGACTACAAGACCGGCGCCGCGCCGTCGCAGAAGCAGGTCGACACCGGCTTCTCGCCGCAGCTGACCCTGACGGCGGCGATCCTGATGCACGGCGGCTTCCCGGACCTGGGCAAGCCGACGCCTGGCGACCTGACCTATGTCCGCGTCACCGGCCGCAAGCCGGCGGGCGAGGAGCAGGTCCGCGCTCTGGCCGGCGAGGAAAGCGCCGCCGCCGCGACCAAGGCCCTGGACGGCCTCTCGACCCTGATCGCTCGCTATGACGACCCCGCCGAGCCCTACCGCTCGCGGGTCGCGCCGCAGTTCGTCAAGGAGCATCCCGGCGACTACGCCCATCTGGCGCGGGTGTTCGAATGGTCGACCAGCGGCGACGATGGGGAGGGCGAATGACGGCGCTCCACGATCCCCAGCGCATCGCCGCCGATCCGGCGATCTCGGCCTTCGTCACCGCCAACGCCGGCTCGGGCAAGACCAAGACCCTGATCGACCGGGTCGCGCGCCTCTTGCTGGCGCGGGTCAAGCCCGAGGCGATCCTCTGCGTGACCTACACCAAGGCCGCCGCGGCCGAGATGCAGCGACGCCTGTTCGAGCGGCTGGGCAAATGGTCGGTGACCAGCGACGCCGACCTTCGCGCCGAGTTGGCCAAGCTGGTCGGCGAGCCGGAGGCGACCTACGACGCCAAGCGCCTGTCCGAGGCCCGCGCCCTGTTCGCCCAGGCGCTGGAGACGCCTGGCGGCCTGAAGATCCAGACCATCCACGCCTTCTGCGAGAAGCTGCTGCGCCGCTTCCCGCTGGAGGCCGGGGTCTCGCCCGGCTTCACGGTCATGGACGACCAGGCCAGCGCCGCCATCGCCCGCGCCGCCCGCCGCGCCACGGCCGCCTGGGTCGACACGCACGAGGACGCCTTCGCCCAGGCCTACGCCCGGTTCTCGGTGGCGCTGGACT
Source organism: Caulobacter segnis (assembly GCF_019931575.1). Classification (NCBI taxonomy): domain Bacteria; kingdom Pseudomonadati; phylum Pseudomonadota; class Alphaproteobacteria; order Caulobacterales; family Caulobacteraceae; genus Caulobacter; species Caulobacter segnis. The sequence continues at coordinate 4,909,122 of NZ_CP082923.1, forward strand.
TCCTGAGCTTCGAGGCGATGTTCGCGGGCTTCGAAACCCGGCGCGGCCAGATCATGGACTATGTCCGGCGCTGTGGCGGCCTGTCGGAGGCTGTCGCCGACGCCTGGGCGCGCTGTGGGTTCGACGAACCGACCTCGGCCGCCGAGCTCGCCGCCCTGGCCATGGCCCGTCTGGACCTGGGCGCCTGGCGGGCGGCGGCCACGGTGCTCTTCGACGGCGGCGGCAAGCAGGACGCCAAGTCCGCAGAGGCCCTGGCGGCCGTGGCCCGCGATCCTGACGCGACGCTCGATCTCGCCCTCCGCGCCCTGTTCACCGAGGGCGGCGAGGGCACGCCGGCGACCTGGCCGGCCAAGACCTCGGGTCTCAAGAGCCGCGAGGACCTGCGCGAGGCCCTGCTCCTCGAACAGGCCAAGCTGGAAGCCGCCCGCGAGCGGGTCCGCGCCGCCAAGGTGGCCGAGGACACGGCCGACGCCCTGCGGCTGGCGGTGCTCTATGTGGAATCGCACCGGATCGAGAAGGAGGCGCGCGGGGCGCTCGACTTCACCGACCTGATCGACAAGACCCGCGTGCTGCTGACCGAGAAGGTCGAGGCCGCCTGGGTGCTCTACAAGCTGGACGGCGGCGTCGATCACATCCTGCTGGACGAGGCCCAGGACACCGCGCCCGAGCAGTGGGAGATCCTGCGGGCCCTGACCGCCGACTTCTTCGCCGGCGAAACCTCGGAAGGCTGGAGCGGCCGCCGCGCCGAGCGGACCCTGTTCGTGGTCGGCGACGAAAAGCAGTCGATCTATTCATTCCAGGGGGCCGATCCGCAACGGCTGCTGATCGAGACCCAGGGCTACATCGCCCGCATCGAGGCCGTCGGTGCGGTCGGCAAGGGCGTGCCGCTGACGGTGTCGTACCGCTCGACCCGCGAGGTGCTGAGCTTCGTCGACGCCCTGTTCTCCGATCCCGAGACCCGCGAGGGGGTGCCGCCGCCGGTCGGCCAGGACCTGGTTCGCCACGAGCCGTTCCGGAAGGACGGTCCCGGCTGCGTCGACCTGTGGCCCCTGACCCGCGAGCTGCCCGGCGAGGAGCGCGAGGCCTGGGAGGCGCCGGTCGATTCAGAGGGGGAGAGGAGCGCCAACCGCCGCCTCGCCGAGGCCATCGCCGCCGAGACCGCCGCCATCCTGGCGCGTGGCGACGCGGTCTTCGACAAGGAGATCGGCCGCCACCGCGCCGCCCATGCCGGCGACATCCTCGTGTTGGTCCGCCGCCGCAAGGTGCTGTTCGAGGAAATCCTGCGGGCCCTGAAGCGGCGCGGCGTGCCGGTGGCCGGGGCCGACCGGCTGTCGCTGTCCAGCCACATCGCCTTCGAGGACCTGCTGGCGCTGGGCCGGTTCATCCTGTTCCCGGATGACGACCTCACCCTGGCGGCGCTGCTGAAGACGCCGTTCTGTTCACTGACCGACGAGGACGTCTACGCCCTGGCCAAGGGCCGCCGCGCCACCTTGTGGGCCGAGCTGCGGCGCCGGGCCGAGGAGCGCCCCGAGTGGACGTCGGCGCGGGCGGTGCTGGACTGGGCGATCACCGAGGGCCGCAAGCGCCAGCCATTCGAGTTCTTCGCCGGCTGGCTGGGCTTGGCCGACGCCGATGGACGCTCGCACCGCGCCAAGGTGCTGACCCGCCTGGGCGCCGAGGCCGAGGAGGCGCTGGACGAGTTCCTGGCCCAGGTGATGGAGGCCGAACAGCGCGGCGTCCGCGACCTGGAGGCCCTGGTCGCCGACTTCGCGGCCCTGGACATCGTGGTCAAGCGCGAGATGGAAGGCGCCCGCCGCGAGGTGCGGGTGATGACCGCCCACGGCTCCAAGGGCCTGGAGGCGCCGATCGTCTTCCTGCCCGAGACCACCGTGAAGCGCGGGGCCGGCGGCTCGCCGCTGCTGGTGACCGAGGATGGCGCGCTGCTGTGGTGCGGCTCCAGCAAGGGCGACTGCGACGCCTCGGCCAGAGCCCGGAAACTCCGCGAGGACAAGGAAAGCCAGGAGGCCCTGCGCCTGCTGTACGTGGCCCTGACCCGGGCGCGGGACCGGCTGATCCTGTGCGGCCGCATCGACGCCCGGACCAAGGACGACAAGGTCGGCGGCTGGTACGCCGCCGCCCGCGCCGCCTTCGCCCATCCCGACATCGCGCCGGACGTTCGGATCATTGGCGAGGACGAGACGGCCTTCCTGCGCTACGGGCCCGATCCGGTCAGCGCGCCGCGCGTCGAGGACGATGTCCGCGCGCCGACGGTCGCGCCGGCGTGGATGACCCGGACCGCGCCACCCGAGCCGGCGGCCGCCCGCTACGCCGCCCCGTCGCGGATCGAGGACAACGCCCGCGTTCCCGCCCCCTCGCCGCTGGCCAGGGTCTCGGGCCTGGGCCGCTACCGCCGGGGCGAGATCGTCCACAAACTGCTGCAGCTACTGCCCGACGTCGCGCCGGATCAGCGCGGCGGAGCGGCCCAGCGCCTGCTGGCCGCCGAGCGCGACCTGACCGACGACCAGCGCGAGGAAATGGCCCTGGCCGCGTTCGGGGTGCTGAACGACGCCCGCTTCGCCGCGGTGTTCGGCCCCGGCTCTCGCGCCGAGGTGGCCCTGGCCGGAACCAGCGCGCACCTGCCCAAGGGCCTGGCCGTCTCCGGCCGGGTCGACCGGCTGGTGGTCGACGAAGGGCGGGTCCTGGTCGTCGACTACAAGACCAATCGCCCCTCGCCCGACCGGATAGAGGACGCCGATCCGGCCTATCTGGCCCAGATGGCGGTCTATGCCGCCGTGCTGCGCGAGGTGTTCCCCGGACGCACCGTCGAGGCGGCGCTGGTGTGGACGGACGGCCCCAAACTGATGCCGGTTCCAGAAAAGGTGATGGTCGAGGCGCTCGCCCGCCTGGTTTAGGCCGTTGCCGGGCTCGTCGCGTGATCCTACATCTTCCGCAAGCGACCGGAACGAATCCGGTCACATTGACCTTATCGCGTCCTCCGCGCCGAGCGCGTGACGCCAGACTGGAGCAAGCCATGAGCACCGTTGTGGTGACCGACGCCTCTTTCGAATCCGACGTCCTGAAGGCCAGCAAGCCCGTGCTGGTGGACTTCTGGGCCGAGTGGTGCGGTCCGTGTAAGCAGATCGCCCCGGCCCTGGAGCAGATCTCGGAAGAGCTGGCCGACGTCGTCACCGTCGCCAAGGTCAATATCGAGGACAGCCCGACGACCCCGTCGCGCTACGGCGTCCGCGGCATTCCGACCATGATGCTGTTCCGCGACGGCCAGATGACCTCGATGAAGGTCGGCGCCATGCCCAAGGCCAAGATCCTGGAATGGCTGAACGAAGCCGGCGTCCAACCGGCCTAGTCGGCTTGCAGGCCTGAATTGAAGACGCCCGCTCCGGTCTCCGGGGCGGGCGTTTTTCGTTGTCACTTCTTCCCCGTGACAATGAACGGCGAGACCGCGACGGGCGGGGCCTTCTTCTCGGCCTTCGGTTTGCGGATTTCCTTGTTCGACTTCTTCTGACCCTTGGCCATGTCGGCGTTCCTGCCAGGACGGGCGCGCTCGCCGAGGATGTCCGGCGGGCCGTGCCGCCCTATCGGCGTGCGCCAGCCTTACGCGCTTAGACCGGCCAAGTCTCGGGGCTCATGGCCAGCACCTCGCCGGCCAGGTAGAGCGAACCGCAGATCAGGACGTGGGGCGTCGGCTCGAGCTGGAGCGCGCGACCCAGGGCGTCCTCGACGGAATCGCAGGCCGCGGCGCGCAGCCCGGCCAGTTCGGCCGAAGCGGCGGTCTCGGCGGCGCTAGCGGCGGCGTGGCCCTCGAAGGTGACGGTGAAGACCTTGGTCGCCACGCCCCGGAACGGACCGAAGAAGCCGGGCGCGTCCTTGTTGGCCAGCAGACCCGAGATCAGCGCCACGGGCCGACCGTCGCGGGCGGCGAGGTCGGCGACGGCGCGGGCGACCGCCCGGCCGGCGTGCGGATTGTGGCCGCCGTCCAGCCAGAGATCGGCCCCGGCGGCCTTGGCGCGCCGGGCCAGCGGGCCAGCGGTCAGGCGCTGGAAGCGGGCGGGCCAGACCGCGCCGGCGATTCCCCGTCCCATGGCGGCCTCGTCGATGCGGGAATCGCCCAGCGCCAGCAGGGCGGCGACAGCCAGGCCGGCGTTGGCGAACTGGTGGTCGCCCGGCAGCGAAGGCGCCGGCAGGTCCAGCAGGCGGTCCTGCATCTGGACCAGAAGCCGGCCGCGCTCGTTCCAGGCGTCGAAGTCACGGCCCATCAGGGTCAAATCGACGCCGGCCAGGGCCGCGGTCGTGTCGAGCACGTCCTCGGCTTCAGGGTCCTGGCGGGCCGAGACGACCGGAGCGTCCGGCTTGATGATGCCGGCCTTCTCGACGGCGATCTGGGCGATCGTGTCGCCCAGGAACTCGCGATGGTCGATGTCGATCGGCGCGATGACGCTCACGGCCGGCCGCTGGATGACGTTGGTGGCGTCCAGGACGCCGCCCAGCCCGACCTCGACGATGCAGAGGTCGGCCGGGACCTCGGCGAAGGCGACGAAGGCCGCCGCCGTGGTGATCTCGAAGAAGGTGATCGGCAGGCCGGCGTTGGCCGCCTCGACGCGGTCGAGCACGTCGGCCAGATGGTCGTCGGTGATCAGGGTTCCGGCCAGGCGGATACGCTCGGCGAAGCGGACCAGGTGCGGTGAGGTGAAGACGTGGACCTTGAGGCCCGCCGCCTCGGCCATGGCCCGCAGATAAGCGACCGTCGAGCCCTTGCCGTTGGTGCCGGCCACGTGGATCACCGGCGGCAGGCGACCTTGAGGATCGCCCAGCGCCGCGCACAGCCGCCGCATCCGGTCCAGCGACAGGTCGATCAACTTCGGGTGCAGCGCCTTCAGCCGCTCCAGGGCGGCGTCATGGGCGCGAAGGTGCTCGGCCAAGTTCGAGCTCAGGCCGCCTTGCGGTTGCGGCCCATCATGAGCGTGCCGAGAACCGAACCCAGCACTTCGGGCAAGTCCTTGCGGTGGGTGACGCGGTCGACCATGCCCTTTTCGACGAGGTATTCCGAGCGCTGGAAGCCCGGCGGCAGGGTCTCGCGGATGGTCTGCTCAATGACGCGCGGACCGGCGAAGCCGATCAGGGCGCCCGGCTCGGCCAGGTGGATGTCGCCGAGCATGGCGTAGGAGGCGGTGACGCCGCCGGTGGTCGGGTCGGTGAGGACCACGACGTAGGGCAGGGCCGCGTCCTTCAGTTCGTTGATGGCCAGGGTCGTGCGGGCCATCTGCATCAGCGACAGCGCGCCTTCCTGCATGCGGGCCCCGCCGGCGGCGGTGAAGGCGATCATCGGGACCTGGCGCTCCAGGGCGGCCTTGGCGGCGGCGATGAAGCCCTCGCCAGCGGCCATGCCCAGCGAACCGCCCATGAAGGCGAAGTCCTGGACCAGCACCACGGCGTCGACGCCGGCGACCTTGCCGTAGCCGATGGCCATGGCGTCCGGCTCGCCCGTCGCCTTGCGGGCGGCGACCAGCCGGTCCTTATAGGGCTTGCCGTCCGAGAACTGCAGCGGATCCTCGGGAACCGCCGGGGTCGGCAGGGCCTCGTACTGGCCGTCGTCGAAGGTGAACTTGAAACGGGCTTCCGGCCCGATCCGCATGTGGCGACCGGCCGGCGTGACCCACAGGGCCGCCTCCAGGTCGGAGCGGAAGATCATTTCGCCCGTGTCGGGGCATTTGACCCAGAGGTTCTCGGGCGTCTCGCGCTTGGCGAACGCGCCGCGCACGCCGGGGGCGATGCGCGACAGCCAGCCGCCACGGCGGCCTTCGGCCGGCGCCTTGGATTTGTCGCCCTTCTTCGGGTCCTGGGGTTCAGCCATAGCCATAGCCTTAGAGCCTCACTTCGTCCCGACTCGCGCCGAACGCACAGCCTTAGCCAGCTCCGACGCTTTTAGAAGAACCTTCTCGGTCACGTTTTCGTTCAACCGAGCGGCGGATTCGATTTCGTCCACGAGCGCCGAGCCCACGACGGCCGCGTCGGCCACGCGGGCCACCTCGGCGGCGCGTTCGGCCGTGCGGATGCCGAAGCCGACAGCGACCGGCAAGCCCGAGGCCTTGCGGATCCGTTCGACGGCCGGCGCCACGGCGTCGGCGTCGGCTTCCTTGACCCCGGTCACCCCGGCGACCGAGACGTAATAGACGAAGCCCGAGGTGCGACGGATCACGGCCGGCAGGCGCTTGTCGTCCGTCGTCGGCGAGGCCAGGCGGATCAGAGACAGGCCTTCGGCTTCAAGCGCGTCCGACAGCGGGTCGGCCTCCTCGGGCGGGCAGTCGACGACAATCAGGCCATCGACCCCGGCCTCATTGGCCTGCTTGGCGAAGGTTTCGAAGCCGCGGTTCACCAGCGGATTCAGATAGCCCATCAGGATGATCGGCGTGTCCTGGTCGCCCTCACGGAAGGCGCGGACGATGTCCAGCGTGCCGTTCAGCGTCATCTTCTTGGCCAGGGCGCGCTGGCTGGCGCGCTGGATGGTCGGGCCCTCGGCCATCGGGTCCGAGAACGGGAAGCCCAGCTCGATGATGTCGGCGCCGGCGGCCGGCAGGCCCTTGACGATCTCGAGCGCGGTCGCCGCGTCCGGGTCCCCGGCCATGACATAGGCCACGAAAGCGGCGCGGCCCTCGGCCTTCAGCGCCGCGAAACGGCGGTCGATACGGTCTTTGGTCAAGTGTCGCTTACCCTAGATCGAACGCCCGAGGGCGTCGGCCACGGTGAAGATGTCCTTGTCGCCCCGGCCCGACAGGCAGAGCACGATGACGCCGCCCTCGCCGATCTCCTTGGCCAGCTGCGGCAGCTTGGCCAGGGCGTGGGCGCTTTCCAGGGCCGGGATGATGCCCTCGAGCTCGGCGCACAGCTGGAAGGCCTTCAGGGCCTCGTCGTCGGTGCAGGTCAGGTACTGGGCCCGGCCGATGTCGTGCAGGAACGAGTGCTCCGGCCCGATGCCCGGATAGTCCAGGCCCGCCGAGATCGAGTGGGCGTCCTGGATCTGGCCGTCCTCGTCCTGCAGCAGATAGGTCTTGTTGCCGTGCAGGACGCCGGGACGGCCGCCGGTCAGGGACGCGGCGTGCTTGTCGGTCTCCAGGCCATGGCCCGAGGCCTCGACGCCGTAGATCTTGACGCTCTCGTCGGCCAGGAACGGGTGGAACATGCCGATGGCGTTCGACCCGCCGCCGACGCAGGCGACCACCGCGTCCGGCAGGCGGCCCTCGGCCTCCTGGATCTGCTCGCGGGTCTCGGTCCCGATCACCGCCTGGAAGTCTCGAACCATGGCCGGATAGGGGTGCGGGCCGGCGGCGGTGCCGATCATGTAGTAGGTGTCGTGGACGTTGGTGACCCAGTCGCGCATCGCCTCGTTCATGGCGTCCTTCAGGGTCGCCGCGCCCGAGGTCACCGGTCGCACTTCGGCGCCCAGCAGGTTCATGCGGAAGACGTTGGGCTTCTGCCGGGCGACGTCGACGGCGCCCATATAGACGACGCAGGGCAGGCCGAAGCGAGCCGTGACGGTGGCCGAAGCCACGCCGTGCTGGCCGGCGCCGGTCTCGGCGATGATCCGGGTCTTGCCCATGCGCTGGGCCAGCAGGATCTGGCCCATGCAGTTGTTGATCTTGTGCGCGCCGGTGTGGTTCAGCTCCTCGCGCTTGAAATAGATCTTCGCGCCGCCGAGGTGCTTCGAAAGCCGTTCGGCGAAATAGAGCGGGCTGGGGCGGCCGACATAGTGCGTCAGGTAGCCCTTCAGCTCCTTCTGGAAGCTGGGATCGTTCTTGGCCTCGGTGTAGGCGCGGTCCAGCTCCAGCACGAGCGGCATCAGCGTCTCGGCCACATAGAGGCCGCCGTAGTCGCCAAAGCGGCCCTTGGCGTCCGGATAGGCGGACCAATCGTTGGGCTTGGAAGGGGCGTTCACAGGCTCATCCAACAGCTAGACGCGTTTGACGGCGTCGAGAAACGCCGTGATCAGAGCGGGGTCCTTTAGGCCCGGACCGCGCTCCACGCCAGAGGAAACGTCCACGATCGGGGTTCCCGAGATCTTTACGGCCTCGGCCACGTTCCACGGATCCAGCCCTCCGGCCAGGAAATGCGGGCGAGAAAATCGCCGGCCGGCCAGCAGGCCCCAGTCGAAACGTGCGCCGGTTCCACCAGGCAGGGCGGAACCTTCCACGGGCTTGGCGTCGAACATCAGGTGTTCGGCGACCGTGTCGAAGGCCTGGGCCTGATCGACGTCGGCCGAGGCCGAGACCGAGAAGGCCTTGATCACGCCGACGCCGGAGCGGGCGGCGATCTCGCGGACCCGCGAGGGGGTCTCCTTGCCGTGGACCTGGATCAGGTCGGGCCGCATCGTGGCCATCAGGCGGTCGATGAGGGCGTCGTCGGGATCGACGGTGACGGCCACCGTCTTCACGCCGCGACCGCGAACCGGCTCGACCAGCCGCGCGGCGGTTTCGGGCGCGACGTCGCGCGGGCTCTTGTCGAAGAAGACGAAGCCCAGGAACGCCGCCCCGCCATCGAAGGCGGCCTTCACCGTCTCGGGCGTCGACAATCCGCAGATCTTGGCCCCAACACGGGGAAGAATGGTCATTGCGGTGGGGAGTTACGTGCGGGGAACCGCCGATGCAAGCCCAGCAAATCTCACTGCCCCAAAAGCTCACTGTAAAGTGAGCACCCCGTTCACGGCCCGCCATTCGCGCGGCCCGACCAGCCGGTTGTGGGCGATCCGCACCGAGTGCAGCACCCCGTCCAGCTCGCGGCTCCAGAAGTCGAGGAAGCCCTTCAGGGTCGGGAATTTCGGAGCCAGATCGTACTCCTGCCAGACATAGAGCTGCAGCAGGTGGGGATGGTCGGGCAGGTGATAATGAATCTCGGCCGTCGTCAGGCCATAGCCCCGCATCTGCAGTTCGAACGCACTGAACGTCATAGGACACTCCACGCGAAAGACACTGGAAGGGTCCGTCCACTGACCGAGTCGCTCAAGAGACGCGATGTCGCACGGCCGCGCCGCTTCACGCGGAGACCGCTGAAGGGATGGAAAGGGACGCGGAGCGCCCGGGCGTCGCCCGGAGGATGAGCAGTTTGATACCGTTTCGACGAAGCCAGAGCGCTCCGCGTGGCGCGTTATCCGGTGAGCCCACGAGGCGCGGGGTCTTAACCCGCTCTCACGAGAGGCCCCCGACGGGCGGGCCGGGGCGACGACCCCGGTCCCGGAACGCCCGGGCGATTTCAGCCCGGACCTGTCGCGGTCGCCGAAGCCTTCGCCGCCAGCCTTTCGTCCCGATGTTTCAGGGAGCCCGTGCTGGATCCGTCGCGAAGACGCCTTCCCGAAGAAAGACCGGCGAGCGCTTCCCGCTCGACCACCCCTGACAGCCGTCACGATCGCCGGCCGGACGTCCCTTTCAAGCCATCAGGTGCAGTTAGTATGGGGGCGCCCGTGAACGCGGATCATTCGCGCGCTCATCTTTTTCGGAAGGCATTGATCCGGCGCGGCTTTATCTCGAAAAGAACGGGGATACAGCCTCCCCAGTCCCCGTCGTCGCAGAGATTTCGATGGCCCCGATCAAGGTCGATCCCGCCCACGTCCATGAGTTCGTCGACGCCGAGGCCTTCCACGCCTGGCTGTCGAGGAACCACGACAAGGTCCCCGAGGCTTGGATCAAGATCCACAAGCTCGGCTCGGGCCTTCCGTCGATCAACGCCAAGCAGGCGATCGACGTCGTGCTGTGCTGGGGCTGGATCGACGGCGTGAAGAAGAGCTTCGACGAGAAGAGCTTCCTCCAGCGCTACACGCCGCGCGGCAAGAAGAGCATCTGGAGCCAGATCAATGTCGACAATGTCGCGCGGCTGATCGACGAGGGCCGGATGACGCAGCACGGTCTGCGCGAGGTCGAGGCGGCCAAGGCCGACGGCCGCTGGGACCGCGCCTACGCCAGCGGCAAGGACATGAAGATCGAGGGCGATCTGCTGGCGGCCATCGAGGCCAGTCCGAAGGCGAAAGAGATGATAGCGACGCTGTCAGCCCAGAACCGCTTCGCCCTCGCCTTCCGGGTCCACAACATGAAGACCGAGGCGGGTCGTAAGAAGAAGATCGCCGACCTGGTCGCCATGCTGGATCGGGGCGAGACGCCCTACCCGCAGAAGAAAAGGTAAGGGCCGGCCGGCGCCGCAAGGGGTGGGCGCCGACCGGAGGGCTTACGCGTCGGCTTACTCTTGCCAACGGGATCTAGATGGGACCGGACGTCGGCCGTTTAAGAGCCGTGCGACGCCCTGTCGCGGAGGTTGCGGCCAAGCCTATTCCGCCGTGTCGTCGACCGGCTGGTCGTAGGCCGCCATCATCGCCATGTTCAGGATCTTGGACACCGAGGCCGACAGCGGCGCGATCTGCACCGATTTGGAAAGACCCAGCAGCACCGGCCCGATCACCGTGGCCCCGCCCAGCGACTGCACCAGCTTGGTGGCGATCGAGGCCGAGTGGATGGCCGGCATGATCAGGATGTTGGCGCTGTCGGTCAGGCGCATGAACGGATAGTTGGCGCGCCGTTCCGGATCCAGGGCCAGCTCGGGCGGCATCTCGCCCTCGTACTCGAAGTCGACGGTCATCTCGTCGAGCATCGCCACGGCCTCGCGCACCTTCTCCGAGCGCAGGCCCATCGGGTTGCCGAAGGTCGAGTAGCTCATGAAGGCCACGCGCGGCTTGAAGCCCAGGCGCTTGACGGCGCGGGCGGCCTCGCAGGCGATCTCGACGATCTCGTCGGCCTCGGGCAGTTCGGTGACGTTGGTGTCGGCCACGAAGATCGTGCGGCCCTTGGCCAGCACCACGCTCATGCCCATGATCCGGCCGCCGGGGGCCGGGTCGATGACGCGCAGCACCTCTTCCAGGGCCTGGTCGAAGCTGCGGGTCACGCCGGTGACCATGCCGTCGGCCTCGCCCAGCGCCACCATCGAGGCGGCGAAGCTGTTGCGGTCCTGGTTGATCAGGCGCTGGACGTCGCGCTTCAGATAGCCCTGGCGCTGCAGGCGCTTGTAGAGCGCGTCGACATAGTCCGGATTGCGGTCGGACAGGCGCGCGTTGACGATCTCCAGGTCGGCGGCCTCGGGATCCAGGCCCACCAGCTTCATGTTCTCGTGCACCAGGTTCTCGCGGCCGCACAGGATGGCCCGGCCGTAGCCGCCCGTCTGGTAGGCGTAGGCGGCGCGGATGACGCTGGGATCCTCGCCCTCGGCGAACACGATGCGCTTGGGATTGGCCAGGACCGCGTTCGAGATCTTCTGCAGGAAGCCAGCGGTCGGATCCAGGCGCTGGGCCAGGCCCGCGCGATAGGCGTCCATGTCGGCGATCGGCTTGCGGGCCACGCCGGTGTCCATGGCCGCCTGGGCGACGAACGGCGGCACGTACCAGATCAGGCGCGGGTCGAAGGCCGAGGGGATGATGTAGTTGGGGCCGAACTTCAGCTGGCGGCCGTGATAGGCGGCGGCGACCTCGTCCGGCACGTCCTCGCGGGCCAGCATGGCCAGGGCCTGGGCGCAGGCGATCTTCATCTCGTGATTGACGCGGCGGGCCCGCACGTCCAGCGCGCCGCGGAAGATGTAGGGAAAGCCCAGGACGTTGTTGACCTGGTTGGGATAGTCCGACCGGCCCGTGCCCATGATCGCGTCCTTGCGGACCTTGTGCACCTCCTCCGGGGTGATCTCCGGATCGGGATTGGCCATGGCGAAGATGACCGGGTTGGGGGCCATCGAGGCGATCATTTCGGGGGTGAAGGCGCCCTTGGCGGACAGGCCCAGCAGCACGTCCGCGCCCTCGACGGCCTCGGCCAGGGTGCGCTTGTCGGTCTTGACCGCGTGGGCGCTCTTCCACTGGTTCATGCCGTCGGTGCGGCCCTGGTAGAGCACGCCCTTGCTGTCGACGGCGATGACGTTCTCGGGGCGGACGCCCATGGCCTTGATCAGCTCAAGCGAGGCGATGCCCGCCGCGCCGGGGCCGTTCAGCACCACCTTCACGTCCTCGATCTTCTTGCCGGTGATGTGGCAGGCGTTGATCAGGCCGGCGGCGCAGATGATCGCCGTGCCGTGCTGGTCGTCGTGGAACACCGGGATGTCGAGCAGCTCCTGCAGCTCGGTCTCGATACGGAAGCACTCGGGGCTCTTGATGTCCTCCAGATTGATGCCGCCGAAGGTGATGCCGATGTTCTTGACCACCGTGATGATCTCGTCGGGATCCTTGGAGTTGACCAGGATGTCGATGCTGTCGACGTCGCCGAAGCGCTTGAAGAGCACGGCCTTGCCCTCCATCACCGGCTTGGAGGCCAGCGCGCCGAGATCACCCAAACCAAGAATGGCGGTGCCGTTCGAGATCACGGCGACCATGTTGCCCTTGGAGGTATATTCGTAGGCCGCGTCGGGATCGGCGGCGATGGCGTGGACGGGAACGGCGACGCCGGGCGAATAGGCCAGCGACAGATCGCGCTGGGTCGCCATCGGCTTGGTCGGGGTCACCGCCAGCTTGCCGGGCTGGGGGTAACGGTGGAAGGCCAAGGCCTCCTCATCCGTGAAGGTCTTGCGTTCCGCGTCGCTCATCCGGCGTTTCCCATTCCTGCTGCGCAAGTCGAAGAAGGGGCGCGCCGATCGATGCGAACGCGCCCTTATGCGCCGCCAGCGTAGCGACGGCGGCGGAGCGTCACAACCGGGCGAACTCCGAAAATCCCAGCAAACGCTTGTTGGGATTGGCGTTGCGTCAACCTCGCTGACCTTCGGGAAGCCGGCGCGAGGTTGACCTCGGGGGGCGGAATGGGTGATTTGCCGGGCTAGGTTTCGTGTCGGAGAGCGCCTTGTCCCAGCCCGTGAAGATCGCCGTCGCCGGCGCCCTCGGCCGCATGGGCCAGGCCGTGGTCCAGACGCTGGACGGCCGGACCGACGCGATCGTGGCCGCCCGCTTCGACCGCCCGGGCGTCGAGGGCGAACACCTGGTTGGCGCCGACGCGGCCCTGGCCGCCGCCGACGCCGTCATCGACTTCACCGTGCCCGAGGCCTCGGCCCTGCTGGCCGAGGCGGCCGCCGCCCGCGCGGTCCACCACGCCCACGCCCCGGCCCTGATCATCGGCTCGACCGGCTTCACCGACGACCAGCTGGCCCGCATCGACGCCGCCGCCAAGAAGGTCGCCATCGTCCGTTCGGGCAACTATTCGCTGGGCATCAACATGCTGATGGGCCTGGTGCGCCAGGCCGCCGCCGCCCTGCCGGCCCAGGACTGGGACATCGAGGTCTACGAGGCTCACCACAAGCGCAAGGTCGACGCCCCCTCGGGCACGGCCCTGATGCTGGGCGAGGCCGCCGCCGGCGGGCGCGGGGTCGGACTGGGCCAGGTCGCCGACCGCGGCCGGGACGGCGTCACCGGTCCCCGCAAGGAAGGCGCGATCGGCTTCTCGGTCGTGCGCGGCGGCGGGATCATCGGCGAGCACAGCGTGATCTTCGCCGGCGAGTCCGAGAGCCTGACCCTGTCGCACTCGGCCATCGACCGGGGCCTGTTCGCCCGGGGCGCCATCGCCGCCGCCGTCTGGGTCAGGGGCAAACCGCCCGGCCTCTACGACATGCAGGACGTGCTGGGTTTCTCGAGGTAGGGATCTAAAGCTTGGCCGGGGGGCTTCTTAGGGATCTAGACTTCAGGACCTGATGGACGACCCCGCGACCACCCCCGAACCGAACAGCCCGCCTCCCAAGAGTTCATCTGGGCGCGCCTGGGATCGCGCGCGCCTGGTCGATCTCGGCCTGGAAGCCGTGTCGCTGTCGATGCTGGCCTTCATCGCCACCGGCCTGGTCGTCTGGTCGGGTCGGCGCGAGATCAGCCGAGAACTGGCCGAGGCCTGGCTGCGCGACCACGGGATCGAGGCCGCCGTCGAGCTGGACGACCTGGACGCCACAGGCTTCACCGGCAAGATCCGTCTCGGCGCGCGCGACAATCCGGTCTTCTCGGCCGATCGCCTGGAGGTGGCCTACGACCTGGCCGCGCCCTGGAATGGCGAAAAGTTCGGCGTCCAGACCCGCGCCGTGCGCCTGGTCCGCCCCCGTGTGCTGGCCAGCATCGACGCGAAGGGTCAGGTGCGCTTCGGCGCCCTGCAGCCCCTGATCGACGAGGCGCTGAAGTCGCCCCGCAAGCCCAACGTCCCCGGCCCGGCCATCCTGGTCGAGGACGCGCGGCTGGACCTCATCACGCCCGGCGGCCGCGCGCGGATCACCGGCGACGCCAGCCTGGACGACGGCCAGCTGCTGCGCCTCGACGGTCGCCTGGCCCCGCTGCGCTACGCCGTCGACAACCTGGCGCTGGACAGCAAGGGCGCGACGGTCTCGGCCCGCAAGCGCGGCGACCGGCTGACCATCGAGGTCTCGGTGGCCATCGACAGCCTGGACAGCGAGACCGCCGACCTGGCCGGCGCCGCCGCCAGCCTGTCGGCCGACCTGCCCTATCCAGACCTGGCCAAGCTGACCGCCAGTGGTCCGCTGGAGGCGCGGCTGGCGGTGCGCGCCGACGGCGGCCGGCTGGGCGACGGCCAGGCGCGGACCCTGGCCGGCGACCTGGCCCTGGCCGGCCGGATCGAGGGCGGACTGGACAACTTCGCCTTCCTGGGCCGCGCGCGGGGAGGCCTGCGCGGCGCGCGGCTGTCGGCCCCGTCCCTGGACGCCCGCGACGCCAGCCTGGCCCTGGAGCTCACCCGCGTCTCGGCCGGCCGGGCCCAGGGCCGTGTCACCGCGCGCGGCGCGGCCAGCGCCGAACTGCGCGCCGGCGAGGCCGTGGCCGGCGGCGCGGCCTTGCGCGGCCTGCGGGCCGGCGTCCGCTCCGACAATCTGGGCCTGACGTTGGGGGGCGGGACTGTCGCGGTCGACGGCCCCCTGGCGGTCGACGCCGAGGCCGCCCGGCTGGCCGGCGGCGCGCTCGCCCTGGCCTCGGCCCGGCTGAACGCCCGGGGCCGGATCGACCAGGGAGCCCAGGGCCTGACCCTGGCGCTGGACGGCTCGGCCGGCGGCCGCAGCGGGATCTCCGGCCCCGACGCCGAGCGCCTGGCCGCCCTGATCCCCAACCCCGCCTATGGCAAGCCGTTGTCCCAGGCCCTGCGAACCTTCGACCTGTCCCTGCCCGCCGTCGGTCTGGACCTGAAGGGTGGGCGCACGCGGGTGACCCTGGCCAAGGAAGCTCGCCTGTCCGCGCCCAACGGCGTGGTCCTGAGCGCCAACGCCCCGAAAGGCCTGCTGCTGGACGCCGGGCCGGATGGCGCGCGCGGCGGGCTGCAAGCCGCGCTGTCGGGCGGCGGCCTGCCGGTCGTCAAGATCGCCGCGCCCACCTGGCGCGCCAAGGGCGGGGTGGTGACCTCGCCCCTCTCCATCGCCACCGACAACTTCGACCTGCCGCCGATCCAGGGCGTCAGCGGCAAGGTCGACGGTCAGGCGCGCATCGCCGGCGGCCGCTTCACCCTGACCACGGCCAAGTGCGTCCCGATCACCGCCAAGGCCTACGCCCTGGGCGAGAACCCCGTCACCGACGTCAAGGCCAGCCTGTGCCCGGCCAAGGCCCCGCTGGTCGCGGCCGGCGCGAACGGCTGGAGCGCGGCCCTGCGCTTCGAGAACGGCGAGGGCGCGCTGGCCGTCGCCGAGGCCAAGCTGCAGAACGTCAAGGGCGAGGCGACGTTCGGAGGGACCGGCGGTTTCGACCGGGCCAGCGTCCGGGTCGACGGCGCGGCGGTGACCGACGCCGCCCCCGAGCGCCGCTTCAACAGCATCCTCGCCAAGGGCGGCCTGACGCTGTCGGGCGGGGTGTGGGGCGGGACCTTCCAGGCCACGACGCCGGTCGGGGCGCCGCTGGGCGAGATCCGCCTGCGCCATGTCGTGGCCACCGGCAAGGGCCGGGCCGACATCGACGCCAGCAAGCTGGCCTTCGCCAAGGGCGGGCTGCAGCCGGCCGAGCTGTCGCCGATGGCCGCCTTCGCCAAGAACGCCCAGGGCCCGGCCAGCTTCACCGGCGTCTTCGCCTGGGATGCGCAGGGCGCGACCAGCCGGGGCCGGTTGGTGGTCGACAGGATGGATTTCACCAGCCCGATCGGCTTCGTGGCCACCCTGGATGGCGCGGTCGCGTTCGACAGCCTGGCCCCGCTGACCACCGCCCCGAACCAGACCCTGAAGATCGTGCGCATCGACAGCCTGGTGCCGCTGACCGCGATCGAGTCGGTGTTCCAGCTGGGCGCGGACGCCCTGCACATCTCCAAGGCCACGTTCGAGGCCGCCAAGGGCCGCATCTCCATCGAGCCGACGGACGTGCCGTTCGAACCCGGCAAGACGATCAGCGGCGTCATCGTCATCGAGCACCTGGACCTGGGCGAGGTGCTGGCCGCCTCGTCCCTGGCCGACAAGGTCAAGGCCCAGGCCGTGGTCGACGGCCGCCTGCCCTTCACCTTCGGGCCCGAGGGCCTGCGCTTCCAGCAGGGCAAGATCCAGGCGATCCAGCCGGGTCGCATCGAGCTGTCGCGCGCGGCCCTGACCAGCGTCGAGGCCAGCCCCACCGACAGTCCCGGCGCGCCGCCCAGCCAGCCCGCCCAGGTCAACGCCATCCAGGACTTCGCCTACCAGGCCATGGAGAACCTGGCCTTCGACCAGCTGGAAGCCGGCGTGAACAGCACCGACAAGGGCCGCCTGGGGGTCCTGTTCCACATCAAGGGCGAGCACGACCCCAAGGTCGCCGAGAAGGCGCGGGTCGGGATCCTGGACCTGTTGCGCGGCAAGGCCTTCAACAAGCGCATCGCCCTGCCGGCCAAGACGCCGGTCGACCTGACCCTCGACACGTCGCTGAACTTCGACGAGCTTCTGGCGGCCTGGCGCCGCTCGTTCGCCGAGGAAGAGGCCACGACCACCGAATCCCGTTCAGGTCCGGTTCAACCGTGACCGGCCATCCTGAACACGAACTGGAGATCAGACGCATGAAGAAGCGCGCCCTCTTGCTGGGCCTCGTCGCGACGGGAGCGCTCGGCGCGGCCGCCTGCACGCCCACCGTCCGCGTGAAGGTCGACCCGATCAATATCTACGCCAAGCTGGACGCCGACGTGCGCGTGCGACTGGACAAGGAAGTCCAGACGCTGATCCAGCAGAACCCGAACCTGTTCTAAGAGGAGGAACCGACATGATCCGCAAGACGATGACGGTTCTGGCGCTGGGCCTGGCGATGGCCGCCGGCGGCGCCAACCTGGCCCTGGCCCAATCGGCCGCCGCCAAGGCCGCCGTGGACTCGGCCAAGGCCGCCGGTACGGTCGGCGAACAGGCCGACGGCTATCTGGGCATTGTGTCCGGCGGCGACGCCGGCCTGCGCTCGGCCGTGGCCGAGATCAACACCGGCCGCGCCGCCGCCTACAAGGACATCGCCGCCAAGACGGGCGTGACCCCCGAGGCCGCCGGTCAGGCCACCGCCAAGCAGCTCTACAGCCGCCTGGCGCCCGGCCAGTACTGGAAGCCGCTGGATGGCGGCTGGGTGAAGAAGTAGTCGCCGCAAAGCGCCCCCTCCCCCTCGCGAAACGGGGGAGGTTGGGGGTGCGATGCGGTCACGCATCGTGACGGAGGGGGCGTCACGGCCTAGATAGGCCTCATGCCCGCCGCCCGCCAACGCTTCCTGCCCTATGCCGCCCTGCTCGGGGCCATCGCCACGCTGTGCGTCGGCACCTCGCTGGCCAAGGGCCTGTTTCCGCTGGTCGGGGCGCAGGGGACCAGCGCCTATCGGGTCGGTTTCGCGGCCCTGATCCTGGTTCTCGTCTGGCGGCCCTGGAACCACCCCATCGCCCGCGCCGACCTCGGCCGGATCGCGCTGTACGGCGCGGTGATGGGCCTGCTGAACCTCAGCTTCTACATGGCCATCCGCACCATCCCGCTGGGCCTGGCCGTGGCGATCGAGTTCACGGGCCCCCTGGTCGTGTCCGTGGCCAGCTCGCGCAAGCTGATCCACTTCGTCTGGATCGGTCTGGCCGTCGTGGGCCTGGCCCTGCTGCTGCCGATCGATCCCGGCGCCCAGCGGCTGGATCCCGTCGGGGTCAGCTTCGCCTGCGTCGCCGCTGTGATGTGGGCGCTGTACATCATCCTGGGCAAGCGGACCGGCCACCTGCACGCCGGACGCTCGGTGGCCCTGGGGATGGTCACCGCGGCCCTGATCGTGGTGCCGATCGGCTTCGCCTCGGCCGGGACCGCCCTGTTCCAGCCCAAGCTGATCGCCCTGGGCCTGGTGGCGGCGGTGCTGTCCAGCGCCATCCCCTATTCGCTGGAGATGATCGCCCTGCGCGCCATTCCCAAGCGGACGTTCGGCGTCATGCTCAGCCTGGAGCCGGCGGCGGGCGCCCTCGCCGGCCTGGTCATCCTGCACGAGCGCTTGGTCCTGACCCAGTGGCTGGCCATCGCCGCCATCGTCGCGGCCTCGGCCGGGGCGATCCTGACGACGCCGCCGGAAACGGGGATCGAGGACGCGCCCTAGCGCTGTCCGCCCCGCGCCACGAACCAGCCGTTGCGGAAGCCCTGGTCGGCCTTGCCGTAGGTGAAGGGCGAGCCGTCCGGCTGGGTGAACGTCCCACCGGCCGCGACCAGCACCGCGTGGGCCGCGGCGGTGTCCCATTCCGACGTCGGGCCATGGCGCGGATAGATGTCGGCCGAGCCCTCGGCGATACGGCACATCTTGATCGAGCTATCCATCGGCGCGCGCAGGTCGAAGCCGTACTCGGCGGCCAGTTCGGCGGCCTTTTCCTCGCGCATGGTGTGGCTGACCAGGCCCAGGGCCTGGCCGGTCGGCCAGGGGCGGATGCGGGCCGGCGTCTCGGCCCCGTCGACGCCCTCGCGCTTGACCGCGCCGTCCGCTGTCGTGAACCACACCTCGCCCGTGGCCGGGGCGCAGACGGCGCCGGCGACCGGCACGCCATGATCGATCAGGCCGATATTCACCGTGAAGTTGGGATCGCCGCGCACGAAGGCCTTGGTGCCGTCGACCGGATCGACCAGGAAGAAGCGCGGCCCCACCGCGTCCGGCGTCCCGAACTCGCTGGCGTGCTCCTCGGAGATCACCGTGACGTCCGGATAGAGCTCGGCCAGGCGTTGCAGGATCAGGCGTTCGCCGGCGCGGTCGGCCTCGGTGACAGGGCTCTCGTCGGCCTTCTGGGCCACGGCCAGCTCGGTCTTCCAGAACGGCAGGATGACCACCGCCGCCTCTTCGGTGATCTTCGCGAGGGCTCGGCCCCAATCCGCGAGGTTGTCGTTGCTCATTCTTGCCCTCTGGGGTCGTCGCCGACGAAAACCAGACGCACGCGCGTGGCGTCGATGGTCTGCTTGCCGGCCTCTTCGAAATTGACGGTCACGCGGTGTCCGATCACGGACTGAACCTGGCCCAGGCCCCAGTCGGGCTGGCCGGGATGGCGCACCAAAACGCCGGGCTCTAGAAACGGATCGGTCACGGGCGCTTTCAATAGAGGGCCAGCCCCGTTTGCCAAAGCCTCAAATCACGGCAGAGTTCGCCGCCATGACCGACACCGTTTCCGAGACCCCGACTCCCGCGTCCCCCGAAACGGACGTCCAGGGCCCCGACTTCGCCGCCATGCTGGCCGCGCGCCTGTGCCACGACTTCATCAGCCCGGCCAGCGCCATCGTCTCGGGCCTGGATCTGCTGGACGACCCGGCCGCCCAGGACATGCGCGACGACGCCATGAACCTGATCGCCTCGTCGGCCCGCAAGCTGGCCGATCTGCTGCAATTCACCCGCGTGGCGTTCGGGGCCTCGGCCTCGGCAGAGAACTTCGACTCCCGCGAGCTGGAAAAGCTGGCCCAGGGCGTGTTCGCTCACGTCCGGCCGACCCTGGACTGGCAGATCGAGCCGCAGGCGATGAACAAGCCCTCCTCGCGCGCCATCCTCAACATCGCCCAGATCGCCGCCAGCGCCCTGCCGGCCGGCGGCGTGGCGACGGTCAAGGGCGTGGCCGCCGACGGCCGCTTCTCGATCATCGCCGACGCCAACGGCCCCCGCGCCCGCCTGCGGCCCGAGGTGTTGGCCGGCCTGAAGGGCGAACCCCTGGCCGAAGGCCTGGGCGGTCCGTGGGTGCAGGCGGCCTATCTGAACGCCCTGGTCCGCGCGGCCGGCGGCCAGATCGCCGTCGAGCTGGGCGAGGAACGCGCCAGCATCGCCGCCTGGGTCCCGGCCTAGGGGGGCTTCGCGCCCCGTTTCGACTGTTTTCATTTGTCGCACCCCGATCCGGGGTTCGGCAAACCGCTCCTTAACCAGACCGCGCGACGATGGCCGTCTGGATTGGAGCGCGCCGTGAAGACCTGTCTCGTGGTCGACGACAGCCGGGTGATCCGCAAGGTCGCCCGCCGGGTCCTCGAGGACATCGGCTTCGAAATCGCCGAGGCCGCCGATGGCATCGAGGCCCTGGCGTGGTGTCGCGCGGCCATGCCCGACGCCGTGCTCCTGGATTGGAACATGCCGGTGATGAACGGCATCGAGTTCTTGCGCCAACTGCGCTCCGAGCCCGGCGGCGACGCGCCCAAGGTCATCTTCTGCACGGTCGAGAACAGCATCGACCATATCCGCACGGCCCTGGAGGCCGGGGCGGACGAGTACATCATGAAGCCGTTCGACGGCGACATCATCGAGGCGAAGTTCGCCGAGGCGGGGCTGCTGTGACCCCCGAGGACATGGACCTGCTGGCGGCCCTGGGCCGCGCCCGCGCCGGCGTGCGGGTCGAGGTCGAGAAACCCTATCTGATCGAAAGCCGCCTGGCCCCGCTGGCCCGGCGCGAAGGCTACGAGTCGATCGAAGCCCTGATCGAGGGCCTGCGCGCCCATCGCGAGGAGCGTCTGATCTGGGCCGTGGTCGAGGCCCTGTGCCGCTGCGAGACCACCTTCTTCCGCGGTCGCGAGGCCTTCGCCCAGCTGCGTGACGAGGTGCTGCCGGCCCTGTCGCAGCGCCGCGAGACGCCGATCCGGATCTGGAGCGCCGCCTGCGCCACCGGCCAGGAGGTCTATTCGATCGCCATGGCGGCCGCCGAGTCGACGCGGATGGCGACCGGCGCGCGGTTCGAGTTCTTCGGTTCCGACCTCTCCGAGCGCTGTCTGGAGAAGGCCCAGGCAGGTCTCTACACCCAGTTCGAGGTCCAGCGCGGCCTGCCGATCCGCCTGCTGGTCGAGCATTTCGAGAACCACGACGACACCTGGATGATCTCGCCGCGCATCCGCCAGATGGTGCGCTGGAAGCGGATCAACCTGCTTTCCGACCTGTCGGCCATGGGTCGCTTCGACGTGATCCTGCTGCGCGGCGTGCTGCGCGGCATGCACGCGGCCCTGCGCGGCAAGGTGATCCAGTCGCTGGTCGCCCTGCTGCCGTCCGACGGCGTGCTGGTGCTGGATCCGGAAGACGACATCGCCGGACTGGACGACCTGCTGGTCGCCGCGCCCGGCCAAGCCGGGATCTATCTGCGCGATCCGTCGGTGCGCGCCGCCGCGGCGTAGGCCTTAGCGGGCGCCCGCGCCAGGGTCGCGCCGCCCATCAGGCCGCCTACGGCCTCTCCCAGCTTGGTCATCGGCCCCACCGGCGCCGGCGTCACCGCCGCGAACGACGGCGCCAGCTTGCGAAACAGGATCGGCGGCGCCTCGGGCCCGACGATGGCCTGGTGCAGGTCCATCAGGTCGACCACCTCGCGCGCGGCCCGGCGCCACCGCACCGGCGGGGCGATGCCGTGCGGGGCCGGGGCGCGGCAGTCGGAGAAGTCGGGCCTCAGGCCGCAGCCGGCCTCGATCGCCGCCTCGACCTGGCGGGCATAGGCCTGATCACGGGCCAGGCGGTCGACATCGACCACCAGGTCCGCCTGCGGCAGGGCCTTCAGGTACGAGCGCAGCCACACGGCCAGGAAGGCCTGGAACGAGACGCTGGCCGGGGCGCGCTTGAGCTTGCCGCGCACGGCGGCCAAGCGCTGGTCTAGCGTCCCGCCAGTATTGAAGTCATGGCCCAGCAGGGTGAAGGCGACGTCCTCGCAGCCGGCCATTTCCGACAGCAGGACATAGTGACAAAGCTCGAAATAGGTTGGCCGGGGGCGCTTGCGCAGCGAATAGAACGACAGCCACTGCTGCACCGGGTCGCGGACCAGCATGACGTGGAAGCCGCCGAACCGGCGCTTGAGCCAGCCCACCCGGCCCAGGGTGCGGCAGCAGGCCAGGACCGGCGTCTCGCCGCGCTGGCGGGCCGCGTCGACCAAGCCTTCCACATAGGCCTGCTGAGCCAGGTCGCTGGCCTCGGGCTCGATCCAGAAGCGGTCGAGGGCGAAGCTGGCGTCGAAGGCTTTGACCCCGCCGGCCGGGTCCAGGACGACCTCAAATTCCTTGAGGTAGGGATCGGTCCCGCCCGGATGGCGCAGGCCGCTGTTGTCGGGGGTCTCGGCGTTGATCGTCCGGGCCGTCACCCGCGCCAGCTGCTCGTGCCACGGCTCGTAGTAGGCGCGCACGCCGGCCAGGGCCCGGAAGCGATGCCAGACATAGGTGCTGGAACAGCGCCAGCCGCTGTGGACGAAGACGGTGGTGGTGTTCGGCAAGCGCCCGGAGCCCTCGATGAGGCCGCAAGCGTGGCGGGTCAAGTTTGCAGCGCGATGGCGACGGACCGCCCTGAGGTTGCAGGGCCGAAACACTTCGGCGGTTGCTGAAAGACAAGAAGGCCCGCCGGCGGACCGGCGGGCCTTCAAAATCAGGAAAGGGTCGAAAGGCCCTTACTTGACGTCCTTGGCCGTTTCGCTGACGGCCTTGCCGGCCGACGAGACGTCCTTGCCGGCGCCTTCGACGGTGTTGCAGGCCGCGACCGACAGGGACGCGAGGGCGGCGGCGATAATCACGAGTTTCCGCATGGTCTTCTCCGGTGTTCGCCCCAGGCATCGGGGAAGGAGGGGCGTGTGAATAAGTGCCCCCAGAGAACGTCAGCGGCGAAGCTAGGTTCCGGATTTCAGGCGGCGGGCGCCACGGCCTGCGGCGTGGGGAAGATCAGCCGCACGGTCAGGCCCCTCGGCGTCTGGCTCTCGAACGAGACCTTGCCGCGCAGCTGGCGCGCGAAGGCGGTCATCAGGGTGCGCCCCACCCCGCCGCCCAGGCTGTCGGCCGCGCCGGGGCCGTCGTCGCTGATCGACAGCTCGGCCTCCTCGCCGCGCACGTGGAACCCGACCGCCAGCGTGCCGCCATTGGGTCCGAACGCGTGCTTCTGGGCGTTGGTGATGGCCTCGACGGCGAACAGCGCGATCGGGGCCAGGCGGTCCGGGTCGATGACCAGCGGGTCGGCGTGGACCTCGGTGCGCACCAGCGGCGAGGTGCTCATGTCGTTGGCCAGGAGCTGGGCGGTCAGCTCCTCCAGGAACGGCCGCAGGTCCACCCGCTTGAGATCCGGCCCCTGGTAGAGGGCGCGGTAGATCTGGGCCAGGGCGGTGATCCGCTGGCGCGTGTCGTTCATCGCCGCCTTGGCCGCCGGATCGGCCAGCGCCCGCTGCTGCATGTTCAGCAGCGAGGTGATGATCTGCAGGTTGTTCTTCACCCGGTGATGGATCTCGCGCATCAGCGCGTCCTTCTCGGCCAGGCTGTCCATCAGCGAGGCGTCGCGGGTGACGATGGTCCCGGCCATGGCGTCGAGGGTGGCGGCCAGCTCGCGGATCTCGGGCGGCGCGCGCTCGGCCTGCAGGGGGCGAACGGTGAAGCGGCCCCGCGCGTAGATCGCCGCCACGCGCTGCAGGTAGACGATCCAGCGGACCACCCCGCGCTCGGCCACCCACAGCACCGTGGCCAGGGCCAGGAAGAAGGCCAGCAGCGGCAGCAGCATGCGCGAGATCGGGTTGATCCAGGCCCAGGACAGCAGGCCGGGCTCGGGCGCCGACAGGATGACGAAGACATTGTTGTCGGTCATCGGCGCCGCCGAGTAGGTGCGCGTCCGATTCTCGAGGTCGTGGCCGTTCCACAGGGCCGAGCCGTCCTTGGCCGCCTCGCGAAGCCAGCGATTGGGCACGGTCTCGAAGACCTGGGGATCGGTGGCGGCGAAGATCCGGCCGTTGGTGTCGGCCAGGGCCACCTCCGCGCCGTCCGGCATGAAGCGGCTGGCGGTCTCCAGCTTGAGGTCGCCCAGGGTCAGGACCGCGGCCATCGCCCCGTCGAAGCGCTCAGGCGTGCCGGCGCGCACCGCCGCCAGCACCGCAGGCTCATTGGCGTAGGCGGCGCCGGGATCGGCCGCGACGACCATTCGGGCGCCGTCGCGCAGCGCCTGGAACCACGGCCGCGCGCCGCGCTGGGCGTCATAGGGCGTGGTGGCGGCGGCGCAGGCCACGCGGCCGCGCACGTCGAAGCGAATCAGGTTGGCGTAGCCGGTGAGGCGCGCGCGCACGTCGGCCAGGCGCTGGGCGCACTCCAGCCCGATCGAGCCGGGGCCCAGGGTCTGCAGCAGGCCCCCGGCGGCCTCGATGCGAGCGTGGGCGATCGTCGCGCTGTAGCCCGCGGCCAGTTCCAGGCTCTGGCGACGCGCGTCGGCCTCCGCCCGGAAGGCGAAGATCGACTGCAGGCCGCCGAGGATGAGCACCGGCAACAGGGCCACGCACAGCGCCACGGCCAGGCGGACCCGAATGGAGGTAACGGCCTGCGCGGCGCGCCCGGCGAGGGCGTTCACCGAAGAGAGCTCAGCCGCTCCGCGTCGGCCAGGATCGCGTGCATGGCGTCGCCCGCCGCGCCGCCGTCACGATCATAGGCCCCCGCCTCGAGAATGGCCTGCAAGGCCCGGCGGGCCCGGCTGACCCGGCTCTTCACCGTGCCGACGGCGCAGCCGCAGATGTCGGCCGCCTCCTCGTAGGCGAAGCCGCCGGCCCCGACCAGGATCAGGGCTTCGCGCTGTTCGGCCGGCAGCATGGCCAGGCCCAGGCGCAACTCGTCCAGGGCGACGGGCGCTTCCGGATCGTCGACCGCCACCAGGGTCCGCT
This sequence comes from Caulobacter segnis, assembly GCF_019931575.1. Classification (NCBI taxonomy): domain Bacteria; kingdom Pseudomonadati; phylum Pseudomonadota; class Alphaproteobacteria; order Caulobacterales; family Caulobacteraceae; genus Caulobacter; species Caulobacter segnis. The sequence goes on from NZ_CP082923.1 coordinate 4,934,138, forward strand.
CGGCGGCTTCCTGGTCCAGCTGGCTCTGGCGCCAGCTGCGGCGCTTCTCGGAATAGAACTGGTTGCGCAGGATCATGAAGGTCCAGGCCTTCATGTTGGTGCCCAGCTGGAAGGACGCGCGCGCGTCCCACGCCTTCATCATGGCGTCCTGCGCCAGGTCGTCAGCGGCCGTCGGGTCCCCGGTCAGGGTGCGGGCGAAGGCGCGCAGATGCGGGATGAGAGTGACCAGCTCGCGCTTGAACGCGTTGTCACGGGCGGGATCGGGCTCGGAGCGGCCGACGCGCGGTTCGCTCATGCTCAACGACCTCCCGCCGGCGGTTCAGCCTTGCGCAGGATGTCGAGGAATTCGTCGGGCACAGGCTCGTTGACGACCTCGTCGAACATCTGGCGCAGCTTCACGCCGATCGCCTGCTGACGCAGGCGCGCCTCGTCCAGCGCCGCGGCGCTCTTGCGTTTGTCTTCCATAGGTACGTGTTCGATCATATCCTCGACACCGAGATGCATCGGCGTCCGCCCCCTTTGGCCGAATGTCTTTCCGCCAGACGACAACGTGGTTTTCCGTACCGGGTTCCATAAGCTTGGGCATAGGATGTCAAAATTCCGCCTTTCACGGAACCGCTCAGTTGAGGGAACGTTATCGACCTTCGACGGAACGGCGCAGCTTCGCCGTTCGTTAAGTTGGTTTCCGAAGACACCGCATCGGGAGGGGTCATGAGTCTTCTTGCTCGGCTGGCGCCGCATCTGCCTTACATTCGCCGCTACGCCCGCGCGCTGACCGGCGACCAGACGACCGGCGATCACTATGTCCGCGTGGCCCTGGAAGCGCTAGCGGCGGGCGAACGCTCGCTGGACGCCGACCTGTCGCCGCGCGTGGCGCTTTATCGCGTGTTCCACGCCATCTGGCTCAGCTCCGGCGCTCAGCTGGAAGCGCGCCGCGACGACGGGGCGACCGGCGACGACGCCGCCCAGCGTCTGCTGCGTATTGCCCCGCGTTCGCGCCAGGCGTTCCTGCTGACGGCGCTGGAGGGCTTCACGCCCACCGAGGCGGCCCAGATCCTGGACTGCGACTTCGGTGAGGTCGAAAGGCTCATCTCCGACGCCCAGGCCGAGATCGACGCCGAACTCGCCACCGACGTCCTGATCATCGAGGACGAGCCGGTCATCGCCGCCGATATCGAGGCCCTGGTCAAGGAACTGGGTCACCAGGTGATCGACATCGCCGCCACGCGCGGCGAGGCCGTCGAGGCCGTCGCTCGCCACAGCCCGGGCCTGGTTCTGGCCGACATCCAGCTGGCCGACGGCTCGTCGGGCATCGACGCGGTCAAGGACATCCTGGGCCGGATGGACGTGCCGGTGATCTTCATCACCGCCTTCCCCGAGCGCCTGCTGACCGGCGAGCGCCCGGAACCGACCTTCCTGATCACCAAGCCCTTCCAGCCGGAAACGGTGAAGGCGGCGATCGGCCAAGCACTGTTCTTCCACCCGCGCCGCACCCGCAAGGCGGCGTAGGCCTTTCTTTTCCCGAACGCGAAACGGCCTTCCGAAAGGGAGGCCGTTTTTCGTTGGGCGCGCGTCTCCAAAAGCAGCCGTAGGGTTGGCGTGAAAAAGGGCGACCTCCCTCGGAGGCCGCCCTTTCCAAGAACAAACCCTCACCAAACCTAAGGCGTCTGGCGGGCCGGCGACTGTTGGGTGTCGTAGCGCTGGGCCTCGGCGGAGGTCTTGGCGCCGTTGTTGACCTCGACCGAGGCCAGGTCGGGCGCGCGCCAGGTCCAGGCGCCAAACAGGGCGATAGCCGCAAGAACGGTCGAGGCGATCAGCACCCAGAAGACGTGCTTGCCCCAGCGGCCCTGGCGGGCCCGGGTGGCGTTCAGGCGCGGCGCGTGCTCGGGCGCGGCCTGTTGGTGAATGTCGGCGGGCATGATTTCTACCTCCTATGGAGTCCACATGCGGGCCGCGTCCGCGTGTTGGCGGTCGTTGAACGCCTGCACCATCCCGGCGGAGGCGCCGACCGCCAGGATCACGGCCAGGGCCATGATCCGCGAACGCAGCTTTTTCTGACGCTGGGTGGGCGTCGAAACGAAAACCGTACCGCCATGTTCGGCCACGTAAGTCCGGATCACGACGTTGCTCCCCTGCCCGGCGGACACCATGTCCGCCTGGAATTTCAACGCCTTGCCGCCTCCGCCGTTCCCCTGAATCGACGCGCAGGAGAAGCGGCGAAAATCACCTGCAAAAAAAATCGCGCGAAGCGGGAACCCATCGCGCGACTTCTCGTTTTCATCAATGCGAAGGCGGCGACGCCCCCCCGACTTGAGGCTGGCGAGAGCCAGCCTGCCGCCTTCGCACCCCCCTTTGTTGATGCGAACTCAGGCGGACCGGGTCACCGGCCCGCCTTTCTTCGTGGGATGGGCCGCCAAGGCGGACCGGCTTCCCGATCCGCCGCCCTTTGGGATCAGCGCGTTTCCAGGTCGAACAGGATGTCGGCCCGGCGGCGCAGCGGCGCGGTCGCGCCCGAGGCGGCCACCGCCCCGGCGTCGCCCACGGCGGCCGCGTCGATGTCGACCTTGCCGAACCCGACCTTGGCCAGGGCCGAGGTCACGGTCTCGGCGCGACGCCTGGAAAGCGCCAGGTTGGCGTCGGACGTCCCGACCGCGTCGGCCAGGCCGATCACCCGCACCGACTTTACCAGGCATCCGCGCGCCTGGGCCTGGGCGCCCGACAGCACCATCCGCGCCTCGCGGGTCAGGGCGGCGCTGTCCTGTTCGAAATAGACCGACGACTGGAAGTCGCCGCAGGTCGGCGGCGCGGCCGCCACGGGCTTGCGTAGCGTGCGCCAGGGTCCTTGCGTCTCGGCGCAGCCGGCCAGGGCCAGGACCGCGCCGCTCAAGGCGATGAACTTGGTCGTCGTCTTCATCCGAACCCTCCTCCACGTCGAACCACCCGACACAAGGTCGTCAGGCACAAGAAAGGCGACCGGCCGGGCCGATCGCCTTCGTTAGGGCGTCGTCGCCTGGCCGCCGACTAGTAGCGGGTGCTGCCGTCTTCCCAATAGTAACGACCGCTGCGGGAGTCGTAGTAGTAATAGCGGCCCGCGCGCTCGTCATAGTACTGGCGGCGATTGACGTTGGTCGCGCCGCAGCCGCCGTCCTCGCGGCAGCCCTTCACGGCGCCGACGGTGCCGCCGAGGGCCGCGCCGACCGCCGCGCCGGTGCTGGCGCTGCCGCCGCCCACATTGTTGCCGATCACGGCGCCCGCCAGCGCGCCCAAGGCGGCGCCGCCGGCGGCGTTGCGTTCCACATTGCCGGTCGAGGTGCACGCCGCGGCGAGCACACCCACGCCCATCAGGGCGATCATGGTCGTCTTCATCTTGGCTCTCCGATCCGAGCTTTCCTGTCCCCTGCCCGAGCAAACGACTCCCGAAGGCGGCGGTTCCGTTTCGAAGCGGAACCATGGCGTGCTTCGGGCCGTTGCGTCCCGCGAGTTTCGAACGGAAGGGGCGCGCGTGAAGCGCATCGACATCGTCGCCAATATCGCCTCCGGATCGGTCGGCCCGGACGCGCCCGCCATCGCCGAGCGGCTGCTGGCCGAGCACGGCGTCTCGGGCGTCGTCCACGCGCCGGCGACCGGCGAGCTCACCGATTGCCTACGCGCGGTGATCGACGGCGCGCCGGACGCCGTTCTGGTGCTGGCCGGCGACGGCACGGCGCGGGCGGCGGCCGAGATGGCCGGCCCCGACGGTCCGCTGATCGCGCCCCTGCCGGGCGGGACCATGAACATGCTGCCCCGCGCCCTCTATGGCGAACGCGACTGGCAGGCGGCGATGAAGGCGTGCCTGGAGGGCGGCGAGGCCCGGATGATCTCGGGCGGCGAGGTCGGCGGACGCCTGTTCTTCGTCGCCGCCATCCTGGGCAGCCCGGCCCTGTGGGCCACGGCCCGCGAGGCCGCGCGCGAGGGCCGGATCGACATCGCTCTGGCTCGAGCCCGGCGGGCCTTCCGCACCGCCTTCTCCGGGCGCCTGCGCTTCACCCTGGACGGCCGCCCCAAGATGAAGGCCGAGGCCCTGACCCTGATGTGCCCGCTGGTCTCGACCGCCCTGGACGCCGAGGAACGGGCCCTGGAGGCGGCGGCCCTGGACCCGTCCAGCGCCCTGGACGTCTTCCGCCTGGGCTTCAACGCCGCGCGGGGCCAGTGGCGCGAGGATCCGTCGGTGGCGGTCGGCCGCTGCCGGGTCGGCAAGGTCTGGGCGCGGGGCCGCATCCCGGCGATCTTCGACGGCGAGCCCGCGCGCCTGGATCCGGAGGCGTCGATCCGTTTCCGGCCCAAGGCGTTCCGCGCCCTGGTCCCGCCGCCCGAAACCGAGGCGTGAGGACTGCGCCGTGAAGCTGGTTCAGGTCTCGGACATCCATTTCGGGGGCGAGAACCAGGACGCGGTCGAGGCGGCCGCGGCCTGGATCGTCGAAGCCGCGCCGGATCTGGTCGTCGCCGCCGGCGACCTGACCCTGGACGGCAAGGTCCCCGAGTTCGACGCCGCGGCGGCCTGGCTGAAGCGCCTGCCCGATCCGATGATCGTCGTTCCCGGTAACCACGACACGCCCTTCGTCGGCCTCGGCGAGCTTTGGGCGCGGTTCACGCGCGGCTGGGGCCGGTTCAAGGACCGATTCGGCGACGAGGACGGCGCGGCTTGGCGCGCGCCAGGGATCACCGTGGCCTCGCTGAACAGCGCGCGCGTCGCCCAGGTCCGCTGGAACTGGTCGAAGGGCGCGGTGTCGCGCGGCCAGATCCGCCGCGTGGTCCGCGAGCTGGAGGCCGCCCCGGCCGACGACCTGAAGGTGGTGGTCTGCCACCATCCGCTGATGGAGATCCTGGGCGGGCCGATGACCGCCAGGGTGCGCGGCGGGGTCGACGCGGCCAACCGCTTCGTCCAGGCGGGGGCGGACGTCATCCTGTCGGGCCACATTCACCTGCCGTTCGTCACCGCCATCCCGTTCGGCGACGGCAAGACCCAGGCGGTCGGTTCAGGCACCCTGTCGCATCGCGAGCGCGGCGCGGCGCCGGGCTTCAACGTCATCGAGATCGAGCCCGGCTGCGTGCGGGTGGCGGCCATGGCCTACGAGCGCGGCAAGTTCGACGTCTGGCGCACCTGGGCCTTCGATCGGAGAGGCTGAAACGAAAACGGCGCGACCCGAAGGCCGCGCCGCTCGTCAGTCCGTGTCGTTCCCGCCTAGCGTGGAGCGCCGCGCCCGCCTCGGAAGGCGTTGCCGGCCAGCGACACCACGAACAGGATCAGGAAGATGAAGAACAGGATCTTGGCGATCCCGATCGACGCGCCCGCGATGCTGGTGAAGCCCAGCAGGGCGGCGATCAGGGCGATCACCAGGAAGGTCACGGCCCAGTTCAGCATGGGTCTCTCCGGGTTGGCCCGGCGGATGCCGGGGGTTGTTGTCTCACCTGGAAACAACGCACCCCGCTCGCCGGGCGTTCCGGAAATCAGCCGGCCTTAGACCGGGGCCGGATAGGCCCAGCCTTGAGCGCCCGACTTGGCCGCGGCGTACTGGCTGTCGGCCAGGGTCCAGTTCAGCACGTTGTCGAACACGGCTTCCAGGAAGCCCTTACGCAGGTTCTGGTAGTCCAGGTAGTAGGCGTGTTCCCACACGTCGGCGACCGCCAGGGCGGTCAGGCCCTGGGTGACCGGGCTCTCGGCGTCGTGGGTCGAGATGACCTTCAGGGCGCCCGAGGCGTCCGAGACCAGCCACACCCAGCCCGAGCCGAAGTGGCCGATGCCCTCGGCGACGAACTTCTCCTTCAGGGCCTCCAGGCCGCCGAAGGTGGAGTCGATCGCCGCGGCCAGATCGGCGCCCGGCGCGGTCTTGGCGGGCGAGAGGCCGTCCCAGAAGAAGGCGTGGTTCCAGGCCTGGGCGGCGTTGTTGAACACCTTGCCCGGGCCGGCGGTCTTGATGACGTTTTCCAGCGAGCCCTTGTCGTCGCCATTCAGCAGGCCGTTCAGGGCCGTGACATACGCAGCGTGGTGCTTGTCGTGGTGGAAGCGCAGCGTGTTGGCGGAGATCGTCGGTTCCAGCGCCTCATAGGCGTAGGGCAGATCCGGCAGCGTGTACGTCATGTTCACTCCATGGGAAGGCGTTCCCATGGAGAGGAAGGGAACGCGCGGAAGGCATCTAGAACGGGCGAGGCCAAAGCGTAAGCTTCTAAAGCGGCCCGGCGCGCTCAACTTTAGTTGAGAAATTCCCCTTGAAACTTGGGGTTTCCCCAAAATCTAAAGGCTGGAAAATCTGAAGACGTGAAAACGCCGCCGGACGTCGCCCGGCGGCGGTGGCGTTCAATAGGAACGCGCGATCAGCGCTGCGGTGGCTTCGGGTCCAGGAAGGCCTTGGCCACGGCGGCGGTCAGGGTCGGGTTCTTCAGGGCGAAGATCCCGGCGGCCAGGCCGATGCCGATCGACATGATCGGGCGATCGCGGACGATCTCGATGATCCGTCCGGTCATGTCGAAGCCGCCGGGGGGCGGAGCGGCCTGACGGTCGCGATGACCCTCGACCTTGCGGGCGGCGATCATGCCGGCCACGGCGACGATCAGGGCCGCGACGGCGGCGACGATCGCGGCCGCGCCCGCCGGCGTGACCAGCGGGACCAGCACCGCGTACAGGGCGAAGGCGGCGGACACGACGCCGACGGCGGCGGCGGCGGCGATCGCCGCGGCCGCGGCCAGCGTCATCAGGGTCTTTTCGAAGATCACCGCTTGCTGCTGCGGCCGCCGGCGATCAGGAGACCGATCAGCACGCCCACGCCCAGGCCGGCCAGGGTGGCGGTGATCGGACGCTCGCGGACGCGCTCGGAGACGTAGCGCTGGGCGTCTTCCAGCTGCTGACCGGCGGTGTCGGTATAGGCGCGGCTCTGGGCGCGCAGGGTCTCGAAGCCCTCGGTCACCGACTTCTCGACGCGCTTGGCGGCCTCGGTCAGCTGGACGCGCGCGGCGTCGGCGGCCTGCGCGAAGCTGCGTTCCGCGTGCTCGACGGCTTCCAGGGCGGCGCCCTTGGCCTTGTCGGCTTCCTTGGCGGCGGGATTGGCGGGCATGGTCATCTCCTGTTCGCGACGCGACCGACTTGAAACGAGGAAGTCTTGGGCGCGGAAGCTGCGCCCCGTCAACGCCGAGCTTAGCGTTGCGGTTCCAAGATACTCAAGGTCGACAAGCTTCACCACCGGGGATTCCCCTGAGGCCCCTCCACAGGCGATCCTTCCTATGATTTCAAAGGCGCTCGCGCCAAACGCGAAGCGGGTCTAAGGTCGAATCATGGAGGACGCCCCCATCGTCAGCGACGATCGCCAGGAAACCGCCCGTCTCAACGCCTTGCGGGCCTTGGACATCCTGAACGGCGCCCCGAACGAGCCGCAATTCCTGCGCTTCGCCCGCCTCGCGGCCAAGCTGTTCGACGCGCCCAAGGCGGCGCTGGTCCTGGTCGACACGGACCGGATCTGGCGCAAGGCCTATCTCGGCTATCCGGGGCCCGAGGCCCCTCGCGAAGGCGACCTGGCCGCCCGGGTGGTCGCCGCCAACGCGCCCATCGGCCTGGCGGTCCCGATCCGCGACGCCCAGGGCCACGCGCTGGGCGCGCTGGTCGTCGAGGGCCCCGGCCTCGGCGGGCCGGCCTCCGACGAGGACGTGCAGGCGCTGGAAGACCTGGCCGATCTGGCCGCCATGAGCCTGGCGGCCAAGCCCTGCGCGGCGCGCAATCTGGAAAGCGAGCGCCTGGACCTGGCCATCTCGGCCGCCAGCCTTGGCGAGTTCGAATGGGACGTCAAACGCGACGTCTTCAAGATCAGCCCGCGCCTGTCCAAGATTTCAGACATTCCGGCGGGCGAGATTCCCGGCGAGGACGGCCAGGCCCTGTACCGCTACCTGCATCCCGACGACCAGGCCTGGCTGAAGGAGTCGGTCGACCAGCAGCTGGCGGAAACCGACCGCTACGAGGCCGAGTACCGTCGCCCCAACGGTCCCGACGGCCGCGAGATCTGGAACCACGGCTCGGGCGTGATCGTGCGCGACGCGGACGGCGAGCCGGCCTATCTGATCGGCGTCGTCCAGGACATCACCGAACGCCGCGCCGAGGAGGAGCAGCGCGAGAACCTGGTCGCCGAGCTGGACCACCGCATCAAGAACCTGCTGGCCGTGGTCCAGTCGGTGGCGGCCCAGTCGGCGCGCAAATCGGCCTCGCTGGACGTGTTCCTGAAGACCTTCGCCGGCCGGCTGAAGTCGATGAGTTCGGCCCACGACCTGCTGAGCGCCGCACGCTGGCGGGGCGCGACCCTGGCGCGGATCGCCGCCGCCGAACTGGGCGGGCTGGCCCCCACCCAGACCCGCTGGGACGGACCGGAGCTGTTCCTGACGCCGCGCGCGGCGGCGGCCCTGTCGCTGGCCCTGCACGAACTGGCCGTCAACGCCATGCGCTACGGCTCGCTCTCCAGCGAGAACGGCAAGGTCGAGGTGGTCTGGCGGCGCACGCCCGAGGGCGGCTTCGCCCTCGAGTGGCTGGAGACCGGCGGACCGCCGGCGACCCCGCCCAAGACCAAGGGCTTCGGCGCCACCCTGATCGAGGACGTCGCCGGCCGCGAGCTGGGCGGCTCGGCCCGGATCAACTACAGGCCCAGCGGCGTCACCGCCATGATCCAGGGCGCGGCCGAGGCCCTGGCCGACGCGCCGCCGATCGAGGTGGAAAGCGCCGCCCCCGAACGCATCGTCGAGACCGTCGTCGCCGCCGACGAGAACGTCCGCCCCGGCGCGATCGCGGGCCTGAAGGTGCTGATCGTCGAGGACTCCCTGCTGCTGGCCCTGGAGCTGGAGGCGGGCCTGGAGGACGCCGGCGTCGAGGTGGTCGGCTGCGCCGCCGAGCTCAGCGAGGCCCTGTCGATGGTCGAGCTGGACTTCGACGTGGCGGTGCTGGACGCCGACCTCAACGGCCAGTCGGTGGCCCCGGTCGCCGAGATTTTGCGCACCATCGGCCGCCCGTTCGTGTTCGCCACCGGCTACGCCGACAAGGCCGCCCCGATGGGCTTCGACGCGCCGATCGTGCGCAAGCCCTACAACGTCCACCAGATCGCGCGGGCGGTGGCGGGGGTGACGGGCAGGGCCTAGGCGAAACGCCCCCTCAGCCCACCACGCCCTTCTCGCGCAGCTTAGCCACCGCCTCCGCGCTCATCCCCGCCACCTGCGTCAGCACCGCGTCCGTGTGCTCGCCCAGGGTCGGCCCCGGCCAGCGCACGCCGCCGGGCGTGTCGGTCAGTTTCGGGAAGGCGTTCTGCATCTTGATCTCGCCGAACACCGGATGGGCCACGGTCACGATCGACTCCCGCGCGACGAACTGCGGGTCCTTCAGCATGTCGGGCGCGCGGTAGATGCGGCCGGTGGCCAGGCCCGCGGCCTCGAGCTTCGGCAGCAGGTCGTCGATGTCCTGGTCGGCGGTCCAGGCGGCGATGCGGGCGTCCAGCTCGTGCTGGTGGACGCCGCGCGCGGCGTGGTCGCGATAGCGGACGTCCTCGGCCAGGTCGGGCCGTCCCATCAGGTCGCACAGCCGCTTGAACAGGGTGTCCTGGTTGGCGCCGATCAGCACCAGCTCGCCGCTCTTGGTCGGATAGACGTTCGACGGCGCGATGCCGGGCAAGACCGCCCCCGAGCGCTCGCGGACATAGCCGGTCAGGTCGTACTCGGTGATCAGGTTCTCCATCACCGTCAGCACGCTCTCGTAGATGGCCGCGTCGACCACCTGGCCCTTGCCCGTGCGCTGGCGGGCGTGCAGGGCCATCATCACGCCCAGGGCCGCGTTCAGGCCCGACAGGCTGTCGCCGATCGAGATCCCGGCCCGAGCCGGGTTGCGGTCGGGCTCGCCCGTGATGTGGCGCAGGCCGCCCATGGCTTCGCCGACCAGGGCGTAGCCGGCGCGCTTCGAATAGGGACCCGTCTGTCCGAACCCGGACACCCGCGCCATGACCAGGCCGGGGTTGGTCCTTGCCAGGTCCTCGTAACCCATGCCCCACTTCTCGAGCGTGCCGGGGCGAAAGTTCTCGACCACCACGTCGGCCTTGGCGATCAGGGCGCGGGCGATGTCGCGGCCTTCCTCGGTGCGCAGGTCGACCGTGACGGACTTCTTGTTGCGGCCGATCACGGGCCACCAGGGCGACAGGCCCTTGGGCTTGGAGCGCCCCCATTGGCGCATGGGGTCACCAACCTTGGGATCCTCCAGCTTGATGACCTCGGCCCCGAAGTCGCCCAGCACCTGGCCGCAGAAGGGTCCGGCGATCAGCGAGCCCATCTCGATCACGCGCAGTCCCGAGAGCGGGCCTTGGGCTCCATTGGCGGCCATTGGTTTATCCCCCTGGGCGCGGAACCGTTCACGGCCCCGTGATGTTTTGTTGAGCACGACGGCGAACCGCGGCGCCGCCTTCATCCCTCTCTAGAAAAAGAACCCAGGGAAAGACAGAGCCATGACCCGTCACTTTATGATCGCCGGCGCCGCCGTGGCGGCGCTGAGCCTCGCCGCGTGCGGCCAGAAGACCGATGAAACCAAGGGCGCCGCCACCCCGGCCGAGCAGGCCGCGACGCCGGACGCCAACCCCGCCGCCACCGTCCCAACCCCGTCGGACGAGACCAAGGCCGACGTGTTCGTCGCCAAGGCCGCCGCCAGCGACCTGTTCGAGATCGAAGCCGCCAAGCTGGCCGCCAAGCGCTCGACCAACCCGTCGGTCAAGAAGTTCGCCGCCGCCATGGAAAAGGCCCACACGGCCACCACCGCGGACCTGAAGTCGGCCATCGCCGCCTCGGGCGCCGCGATCACGCCGCCGACGATGCTGCCCGCCGACCTGCAGGAAGACCTGGACGACCTGAACAAGGCCGACGCCAAGGACTTCGACAAGAAGTACGCCGACAGCCAGGTCGACGCCCACCAGGCGGCCCTGAACCTGCTGCAGCGCTACGCCCAGGACGGCGACACCCCGGCCATCAAGGCCTTCGCCGCCGCCACGGCCCCGAAGGTTCAGGAGCACCTGAACATGGCCGAGGGCCTGAAGAAGGGCTTCGACACCGGCGAGGACGTCGCCAAGGACAACGCCAAGCACTAAGGCCCGGCGCCATCCCGACAGATGACCCGCCGCCCTCCCGGGCGGCGGGTTTTTCGCGTCTACTGTCCGACCTTGGCCGTGTTGTCGTCCCCGTTGCGGTCGATCACCGTGTTGTACGGGTCGATCCCCGCGAAGGTCGGCGCCTTGGCCACCGTGAAGGTGAAGGTCTGCACGCCCGAGCGGACCGAACGGCGCTCGTAGGCGACGACGTGCTTGGCGTCGAAGCCCTTATCGCCGGGCTTGGCCGTGAACAGGCCGATCTCCATGGCCTCGTTCAGCGGCGCGGACGTCTCCTTGCCCTTGCCGTCGGCGTACTTCTTCTGGGCGTCGACCGTGACCGTCACGTCGAACCGGCCGTCGGCCCGCTTCTTCACCGAGGCGCTCTTGGTCTTCAGGTCGTAGAGCGTGATCTTCTCGAACAGGTCGGTGATCAGGGCCTGCTTGTCCGCCGGCGCCTCGGCGCGCAGCAGGGTCAGGAAGTCGGTGGTGATCGGATAGGGCGCGCCCTTGAAGGCGTACTGAGCGATCAGCTTGCGCAGGGCGCGGTTGACCGTCTCCTCGCCCAGCTCGCTTTGCAGCCGGTACATGACCAGTGAGCCCTTGCGGTAATAGACGTAGGGCTGGCTCTCGACCTTGTAGAGCGGCTGCTCGTCGATGACGTCGCCGCCGCGCGCGCGCAGATAGCTGTCCAGCTCGAACTTCAGGAACTTGCGGATCTGGTCCTCGCCATAGGTGTGCTTCATCACCATCAGGGCCGAGTACTGGGCGAAGGTCTCCGACAGCATCGCCCCGCCCTGCTGGTCAGCGCCGATCACCTGGTGGGCCCACCACTGGTGGCCGATCTCGTGCGCGCCGACATAGGTGACCATGTCGATCTTGGTCGGGTCGCGGTAGTCGGAGATGAAGAACATCCCTTCAGACCACGGGATGGTGTTGGCGAACGACTGGGCGAACTGCTCGTAGTCGGGGAACTCCTGGAACCGCAGCTGGCGGAACTGGTAGGGGCTGAAATTGGCGTTCATGTAGTCCAGCGACCGCTTCATCGACGTCTTCATGCGGTCGATGTTCCAGGTGTGCTGGGCGTCGTAATAGACCGCCAGCTCCACGCCCTTGTAGCTCTCCTTGGCGACCTGGTAGCGGGCCGACTGGATCGAGACGAACGGCATGATCGGCGCCTCGGTGACGAAGCGGGCGACGCGGCGATCGCCCTTCACCGTCTCCGAAACCTTGTAGCCCGGCGCGATCGGCGTCTGGTCGGCGTCGGTGGTGACGGTGATGTCCGAGGTGACGAAGTCGGCGTCCTTGCGCAGGCCGTTGAACTGGCGAGACGGCGCGTCGCCCAGCTTGGCCATGCGGCGCTCGGGCGGCAGGCCGTACTTGCGGCGCTTGGCGCGGTCCTGCAGCAGGCCGTCGCGCGACATGCCCAGGATCGGCGCGATCTCCATGTTGTTGATGAAGGTCCCGTTGTCGACGACCCGATGCTCCTGGTCGCTGTTGGGGAAGCCCAGCTGGCCGCGGTCGGTGATGAAGCTCATCTTGCGCTGCTCGCCCGGCGCCATCGGCGTGTCGAAGGCGAAGATGCGGTAGTTGAACTTCTCGAAGGTCTTCTTCGGGCGCGCGCCCTCGATCGACAGGCCCTTGACCTTGAGGTCGCGGTCGAAGCGGACGTGGATCTCCTTCAGCGCCGCGCCGGTGCGGTTCTCGATGACGTACGAGCCCTTGGTCTCGACGCTCGGGGCGTGGGGCTTGAGATCGACGTCCAGGGTCATGGACACGATCTTGGGCTGGGGCGTGTTCTCGAACGGCAGCAGGGTCTTCTCGTAATCGGCCTGCCACTTCTCGTTGTCGATCTTGGTCCGGTAGACGTTCCAGACATTGGTGTTCAGGTAGATGAAGCCGCCCAGGGCCACGAAGGCGACCAGGGACACGCCGGCCAGGACTCCGGCCCCGCCGTTCAGGCGCGAGGGCAGGCGACGCAGGCGCGGCAGCAGGCGGCTCTCGGTCCCGCGCCGCCACAGGCCGTAGGCCAGCACCAGCAGCAGCAGGGCGCAGGCCGTCCAGTAGGCGCGCAGCCACCAGGCGCCGATCCAGAACTTGCCCAGGCCGTTCATATCCGAGAATGGCGTGTCGGTGACCGAGCCGTAGTTGTAGAGCTTGTGCTCGAAGCCCAGGTTCACGAAGGTCAGGGTGGTGACGATGTAGATCACCATCAGGCCCCAGCCGATGAACTTGTGCGGGCTGATCGCCTGCAGGAACACCGCCAGCACCGCCAGCAGGATCCAGTCGACGGCCTGGGGCAGCACGTACCAGAGCAGGTACTTGTCGAGCTCGAAGTTGAAGTAGCCGTGGAAGGCCTGGCTCAGGATCGCGGCGAGCACGCTGACCAGCAGGGTCGAGACCAGAACCAGGCTGATGGCCAGGGTCTTGGGCGCCACGAAGGCCCAGTCGGGCACGGGGGTGGCGTCGATGATCTCGTGGGTCTTCTTCTCGCGCTCGCGCCAGACCAACTCGCCCGAATAGTAGATGGCGATGATCATCGGGATCAGGCCGAACGAGCCCAGCAGCGGCTGCAGCAGCACGCGGGTGACCGGATAGACCACGCCGCCGTAGCGCCCGGCCTCGGTGGCGAACCACAGCGCGCCCATGGCGTTGGCCAGGCCCAGGGCCAGCAGCACGAAATAGGCCGGACTCTTGAACACCTGGCCCATGTCGAGGCGGGTGCGGACGACCAGCTGGGCCCAGGCGGTCTTGCGGTCGAACACCGGCTGGGGCAGCGGACCGGTCAGGGCGGCGGGGGCGGCCTCTTCCCGCGCCTTGGCCTTGCCGGTCTTGACCTTGCGCTGCCCCGAGAGGTCGGCGGACTGGAAGCGGAACAGGCCGTAGGCAAGGGCCAGGAAGCCGGCCGACAGGATCAGCACGAAGGCCCGGTTGAACAGCAGGGCGCCGACCAGCGGCGGGGTCAGGCTGTTGCGCTCGCTGGCGGTCCAGTACTTGGTGACCAGGCCGTAGGCCGAGGTGCCCAGCGGCTCCCCGTAGGCGGCGATCTTCTCGTATTCGGGCCGGTCCAGCGCGATGTTGGCGACGATCCACAACACCATGAAGGCGATGACGCCGACATAGGTCCACATCATCGAGCGGGTGATAGTGGCCAGGGCGAAGAACAGCGCCGAGGTCAGCAGGATCGAGGGCAGGGCCAGGGCGAAGTACGAGAAGAGATAGGCGTGGAGCTCATTGGCCCCGAGGCGCTCGGGATCGATCCACGGCATGAAGGAGCCGATCCAGATCGCCAGCGGCACGACCAGGAACGAGATCGCCGCCGCCAGGAAGGCCCCGGTGAAGCGGCCGTACAGATAGTCGAACTTGCGCACCCGGGTGGAGCGCAGGATCGGCCCGAAGCCCGTCTCGTCGTCGCGCACCACCACATTGGCCACGAAGGCCGTGGTCACGAACATGTAGAAGATCGACAGGATCAGATGGGTCTGGGCGATCGCGAACGGGGCGTTCTTGTGGATGTTGCCGCCGCCGCCGATGCGGATCTGGTCGATCGTCGCCGCCCCGAAGGTCAGCAGGAAGAAGATGGTCGCCACCACCCAGAAGACGGGCGACTTCAGCTGGTAGCGGAGCTCGAAGCCCGCGATCTTGCGAAACATCGCGCCGCTCCCCGTCAGGCCGCCCGCCGGGTGGTCGAGAGGGTGGAGAAGTAGACGTCCTCCAACCCGCCCTCGACCGGCGTGAAGCCCTCACCGGGATTGTCGTCGGACTCGATGTGGATGACCGTCCGACCCGCCAGCAGGCGCGTGGAGATCACCTTGTAGCGGGCCTTGGCCGCCTCGAGCTCGCTCTTATCGATGATCTTCTTCCAGATCCGGCCCTTCAGCCTGGCCACCAGGTCGGTCGGGGCGCCCTCGCTGACGATGCGGCCGTCGCAGATGATGGCCATGGCCGGACACAGGTCCGAGACGTCCTCGACGATGTGGGTCGACAGGATCACCACCACGTTCTCGCCGATCTCGGCCAGGAGATTCAGGAAGCGGTTGCGCTCCTCGGGGTCTAGGCCCGCCGTGGGCTCGTCGACGATGATCAGGCGCGGATCGCCGATCAGGGCCTGGGCGATGCCGAAGCGCTGGCGCATGCCGCCCGAGAAACCGGCGATGGCCTTCTTGCGCACGGACCACAGGTTCACCTGGTTCAGCAGGTGCTCGACCGTCTCCTTGCGCGCCTTGGCGCTGGAGATCCCCTTCAGCACCGCCATGTGGTCCAGCATGTCGTAGGCCGAAACCCGCGGATAGACGCCGAAGTCCTGCGGCAGGTAGCCCAGGGTCTTGCGCAGCTCTTCCGGGTTCTTGAGGACGTCGATGTCGCCGAACCGTATGTGGCCCGAGGTCGGGGCCTGCAGGGTGGCGATGGTCCGCATCAGGGTGGACTTGCCGGCCCCGTTCGGACCCAGCAGCCCGTACATGCCGCGCGGTATCGTCAGGCTGACCTCGTCCAGGGCGCGTGTCCCGTTGCCATAGACGTGGGTCAGATTTTCGATGATCAGCATGCGCGTCCCAAAGCCCCCGATTGAACTCGCCCTATCCCCGCCGCCGACATGACTCGATGGCGCGGACCCCGGCAAGTGAAAGAACGTTTAGGCCGCGCCATCAACCGTAGGATTTCTGAACGGCGACCACTTTGCGTCTTCCTGACGGTTGACCATGCGGCAGACCGCTCGGCGGGGGTTTTGGCGCGCGGATTTTGGGTCTACAGGAGGCGCCATGACGACCTACGCCTTTCCCCCGCACGCCATCCCGACGGTCCCGGTGGAGGGATCCCACACGGTCTTCCCGGTGCGCCGCATCCTGTGCGTCGGCCGCAACTACGCCGCCCACGCGCGCGAGATGGGCGCCGACACCCGCGATCCGCCGTTCTTCTTTTCCAAGCCCGCCGACGCGATCGTCCCGCTGGCCGGCGAGGTCCCCTATCCGCCCGCGACCAGCGATCTGCACCATGAGATCGAACTGGTGGTGGCGCTCAAGAGCGGCGGCGCGAACCTGACGCCCGAGCAGGCCCTGGCGGCCGTGTTCGGCTACGCCGTCGGCGTCGACCTGACCCGCCGCGACCTGCAAGGGCAGGCCAAGGCCAAGGGCCAGCCGTGGGAAGCCGGCAAGGCCTTCGACGCCAGCGCCCCGATCACCGCCATCCGGGTCATGGGCGAACCCGCGCCCGAGGCCGCCGTCACCCTGTCGGTCAACGGCGCCGAGCGCCAGCGCGGCCAGGTGGGCGACATGATCTGGAACATCGGCGAGGTCATCGCCAAGGCCAGCGCGCTGTGGACCCTGGCCGCCGGCGACCTGATCTTCACCGGCACCCCCGAGGGCATCGGCGCCATCGTCCGCGGCGACAAGGTCGTGGGCGAGGTCGAAGGCGTCGGACGTCTTGAGTTCACCCTGGTCTGAGGGCTGGAATGAAGCTCGCTCTCTACAGCGCCAAGCGCGCCAGCGCGCCCTATCGGGTGCGCATCGGCCTGAACCTGAAGGGGCTGGCCTATGAGCTGCGTCCGGTGGACCTGGTCGCAAACGCCCATCACGCCGACGACTACCGCGCGCTGAACGGCCAAGCTCTAGTCCCGACCCTGGAGGTCGACGGCCGGCCTCTGACCCAGAGCCTGGCCATCCTGGAGTGGCTGGACGAGGTCGTCCCCGAGCCGCGCCTGCTGCCGACCGCCCCGTTCGAGCGGGCCATCGTGCGCGGCATGGCCGAGATCATCGCCTGCGACATCCATCCGCTGAACAATCTGCGGGTCCTGCGCCAGCTGACGGCGCTGGAGATCGGCGAGACCGACCGCAACGCCTGGGCCGCCCGCTGGATCAGCGACGGCTTCCGGGCGCTGGAGCCGATGGTGGCCAAGCATTCGGGCGGCTTCGCGTTCGGCGACGCCCCCGGCCTGGTCGACTGCCTGCTGGTGCCGCAGGTGTTCAACGCCGGCCGCTTCAATGTCGACCTGTCCCCGTTTCCGTCGATCGCCGCCGCCGCCGCCCGCGCGGCCAAGCACCCGGCGATCGCCGCCGCCCATCCCGACCATCATCCGGAGCGCTAGATGCTTGAGGACCTGAAAGCCAACAACCGCGCCTGGTCGAAGAGCAAGACCCAGATCGACCCGGAGTTCTTCAAGCGCCTGGAAGGCCAGCAGAGCCCGGAATACCTCTGGATCGGCTGCAGCGACAGCCGCGTGCCGGCCAACGAGATCGTCGGCCTGGATCCGGGTGAGCTGTTCGTCCACCGCAATGTGGCCAACCTCGCCCCGCCGCAGGACGCCAACTACCTGTCGGTGCTCCAGTTCGCCGTCGACGTGCTGAAGGTGAAGCACGTGATGGTCGTCGGCCACTATGGCTGCGGCGGCGTGGCGGCGGCCATCGACGGCCAGCGCCGGGGCCTCGTCGACCACTGGCTGCACCCGATCCGCGAGGTCCACGCCGAGCACAAGCACGAGCTGGAGCAGATCCCGGAAAAGCGCGAGATGCTGGACCGCCTGACCGAGCTGAATGTCGCCCGCCAGGTCCGCAACGTCGCCGCCGACGTCTTCGTCCAGGATGCCTGGGCGCGCGGCCAATCGCTGTCGGTGCACGGCTGGGTCTATTCGCTGCACGATGGCCTAGTGAACGACCTGAACATCGGCATCAGCAGCCGCGAGGACTACGAGCGGGTGGTCGCCGAGACGGTGGTCCAGGACCGTCCGTTCTGGAAGCGCGACGAGTAGACCGGCTAGCCCTTGATCCGCACCCTGGCGGTCGCGCGACGTCCCTGGGCGTCCACCACCGCCAGCTTGTAGAATCCCGGCGCGGCCGGCTTCCAGATCGCGCGGCCGCTGACCGGATCCGGGTCCAGCGGCCGCCCCTCGACATACCAAGTCAGGCCCTCGCCCTCGGCGGCGAGCACCAGGCCGCGCGCCTCGGCCCCCAGGGCGTCGACCTGCACCGACGCGCCGTCGGGCGGGAAGATCAGGCGCGGACCGGCGTCGGCCGCCTGCAGCTTCTGTAGCGCCAGGGGCGCGGCCTTCGGCGCGATCGGACGGGGGGCCGAACTGGGCGTCCCGATGGCGTCGGCGACGTCGAACAACAACGGCAGGGCCGCGTCGCGGCCGGTCAGCCCGCCGCGCGCGCCGCCATCGGCCCGCCCCGTCCAGACCAGGATCGCATAGCCGCCGACCACCCCCGCCGCCACGGCGTCGCGGAAGCCGTACGAAGTGCCGGTCTTGAAGGCCATCGACGGCCCGCCGCGCGTCAGGGCCGACGGCGCGCGGCCACGCGGGGCCGGGGCTTCGCGCAGGATGTCCAGCACCTGCCGGGCCGCCTCGGGACGGACCAGGCGCGTCCCGCCCGAACGCTCGCGGACCTTGGCCTCGTCCTCGGTCCAAGCCAGCGGCTTGGCGATCCCGTCGTCGCCCAGGGCGGCGTACAGCATGACAAGGTCGCGCCAGGTGATCCCCTCGCCACCCAGCGCCAGGGCCAGACCGGCCGCCTTCAGCTGCGCCTTGGGGCGGGCCAGGTGCGCGCCGGCGGCCTCGATGCGGCCGGCGAAGGCTTCGGGACCCAGCTTTTCCAGGGTGGCGACGGCCGGAACGTTCAGCGAGTGAGCCAGGGCCTCGCGCACCGTGACCTTGTCGTGGAACGCCCGGTCGAAGTTCTCGGGCTGGTAGTCGGCGAAGCGGGTGGCGCTGTCGGCCAGCTGGGTGTCGGCGGCGACCAAGCCGTCGTCCATGGCCATGGCGTAGATGAACGGCTTCAGGGCCGAGCCGGGGGAGCGCAAGGCGCGGGTCATGTCGACCCAGCCCCCGGCCCGGTCACGGCCGGCCGAACCGATGGCGGCGCGAACGGCGCGGCCCTTGATCTCGACCACCAGGACGGCGGCTGTAGCGTCGGGCCCCTGGGCGGCCGCCACGGCGGCGGCCATCGGCTCCAGCCGCGTCTGCAGGTCGGCGTCGATCGTCGAGACGACGCTGGCCTGGCTGGCGGGCGCGGCGCGGGCCAGCTCGCCGGCCGCGTGCCAGGCCAGGGCCGGGAACGGCGCGCGGCGCGGCAGGGGCTCATTCTCGGCCTCGTAGGCGGCGGCCTGGCTGATGGCGCGGGCGCGGACCAGCTTGTCCAGCACCGCCCGCCGGGCGGCCTTGGCGGCGTCGGGCCGGCGGTCGGGACGCCGCGCCTCGGGCGACTGCGGCAAGGCGATCAGCAGGGCCTGCTCGCCGTCGGTCAGGCTGGAGGGCTCGTGGCCGAAATAGGAAAGGCTGGCCGCCCGCGCCCCCTCCAGGTTGCCGCCATAGGGAGCCAGGGTCAGGTAAAGGGCAAGGATCTCGCGCTTGGACAGGCGCGACTCCAGCTGCACGGCGCGGACCATCTCGATCAGCTTGGCGCCCAGATTGCGCGGCCGCGGCTCCAGCAGCCGGGCCGTCTGCATGGTCAGGGTCGAGGCCCCGGACGTCACCCGGCCATGGACCAGCGCCGAGCCGACGGCGCGGGCCAGCGACAGGGGGTCGACGCCCAGGTGCCAGAAGAACCGGGCGTCCTCGACCTTGATCAGGCGTTTCTGGAAGGTGGGATCGGTGCGCCGCAGATCGGCCCGGATCCGCCAGCGGCCGTCTTCCACCGGCAGGGCGCGCAGCCAGGCGCCGCGCCGATCCAGGGTGACGGGCGAGGACTGGCGGGCGCGGGTCATGTCCGGCGGGAAGGCGGCGCTCAGCGCGAACAGCGCGACCTCGACGGCGAGCAGGCCGATGAGCACCTTGGTCAGGCGGGGGACGCAACGCGCTTCATCCCCCCACAAACTAAACCGTGTCATCCCGGCCGCAGCGAAGCGGAGAGCCGGGACCCAGGGGTGGCCGCACGGCGCTTGGCTCCTGGGTGCCGGATCGGCCCTGCGGGTCGTCCGGGATGACACGGCATTTCAGATCCCATCCGCTTCCCCTCACGGCCCCGGCGCGATCGTGGCGCGCGAGGCTTCCGAGCGGCCCACGATGGCCGGGCGGTACATGTCCTTGGCCACCGCGCCCGGCAGGAAGAAGCTTCCCGGCGTCACCGCCCGCGCCACATAGGCCAGGGCGAAGGGCTTGTTCCCCTCCAGGTCCAGCGCGGCGATGAAGCGGTCGTCGCGGCTTTCCTGGACGTCGGCGGCGGTCAGCTGACCGAGGAACTTGAACGGACCGTTCTGGGCGTCGTCGGCGCCCAGGGTCGTCTCGATCTCGAAGCCGGCCGGCAGGGCGTCGTCGACCACCAGGGCGGTCGAGCGGGCCTGCTGGTTGTGACCCGAGACCAGCACGATGATCCGGTCGCCCTGGCGGATCGTCGCCGGGTCGACCGCGCCGCCGCCCATCGACAGCAGCCGCTTGGAGACCGTCAGGCCGCTGGCCGAGGCGGGCGGGGCGGTGGTGGGCGTGCCGCGCACGCTGACCGTCCGCCACAGCGTCCCCTTGCCGGCGTTGACGAAGCGGGCGTCGGCCAGCCTGCCCACCGCCCAGCGCGGCGCGCCGCCAGCCGGGGGCAGGGGGTTGGCCCCCTTGGCGTCGATCGCGATCGGGCCCGAGGCCTGGATCAGGGCGTTGGCCGCGTGCAGCAAAGCCGCCTGCTCCTGGGTGTTCAGGGCGTCCGGGTCCTTGCTGGTGTTCTCCAGCCGACCCTGCAGCTGGCGGGCGACATCCATCATGCCGGACTCGGCGGCCAGGGCCGTCAGGACGGCGGTGTCGCGCAGCGGCGACTGGTACCAGTCCTGGGCGTCGCGATAGCCCAGCGAACCGACCGCCTGGCGCATGGCCGAGCGGGCGCGGGCGTTGTCGCCCATTCTTGCAAGACCAGCGGCGACATAGGCCTTGGCCACCGGCTGGGCCTCGTCCTTCATCTGCACGTCGTGCCACCAGCGCAGGCGGGCCAGGTCGCCCTTGCCGGCCTTGGCCATGACGTAGAGGGCGTAGGCGCTGGCGCGGCGGCGCATGCGCTCGGTCGCCTTCTTGGAGGCGTCCTCGTTCGACGCCCACCAACCCGGATATTCCATGCGATAGGCGACCGAGGCCCAGCCCTCCGGCCGGCTGACCTGGCGCATGGCGCCGACGGCCTTGTCGATGGCGGCGTCGGGCACGGCCACGCCTTGGGCGCGGGCCTCCAGCAGGAAGTCGACCACGTAAGCGCCCAGCCACGGGTCAGCCTCGCCGTCGCCCACGCGCCACAGGCCGAAGGCGCCGTCCAGGGTCTGGCGATCCAGCAGCTTGCCCACGGCGCCCGCGAGAGCGGCCGGCGTGCGCTTCAGCTTGGGATCGGTCGAGAAGGTCTGGGCGTACAGCAGCGGATAGGCCGTCGAGACCAGCTGCTCGGTGCAGCCATACGGATAGCGCTGCAAGGCGACCGCGATCGCCGACGGGTCGAAACCCCGGATCGGCGAATAGCTGACCTGCATCGTCACGTCGCCCGCCGCCAGGCCCGAGAGCAGGGCGTAGGACGGGGTGTAGGCCTCGCCCGGGCGCTGGATCTCGGTGGTGGTGCGCACCACGTCGCCCCAGCCCAGGCGGGTCTGGATCGGATAGTCCTTCGACGTCGAGAAGCCGGGACCGGCGACCTTGAAGCCGATCTTGCCGATGCCGGTGACGTCCGGCGCCAGGAAGGGGATCTTCTCAGCGATGCGCTGGCCCAGGATCAGCTGGAACACTTTCCTGAAAGCGACCTTCAGCCCGTTGGTCGAGAAGGCCTCGGCCGTATAGGCGCCCGGCTTGCCCTCGACATTGTGCAGCTCCAGCGTGGCGTAGGCCTGGTCGCCCGGAGCCAGGAAGCGCGGCAGGTTCAGATCGGCCACCACCGGCTGGCGCACGGTCAGCGGCTTGCTCGCGGAACCCACAGCAGTGTCGGTCCAGGCCACGGCCTGGAGGCGCAGTTCACCGTTGAAGTCGGCGGCCGGCAGCTTGACCACCGCCTTGCCGTCCAGGCCGGTCTCGACGATCCCCGACCACAGGGCCACGGTCTTGATCGGCGTGACCGTCAGGCCCTCGCCGCCGACCTCGTCGCCGCCGAAGTTCACATTGGCCGGCGCGCCCAGGTTCGGATCGAGCAGGCGGCCGTAGTCGTCGCGGTAGTTCAGGGTCAGGGCCCGCTTGCCGAAGTACCACTTCACCGGGTCGGGGCTGTCCTGGTGGGTCAGGCGCAGGATGCCCTCGTCCACCGCCGCGATGGTAATCTTGGCCTTCTGGCCAAAGCCCAGGCCCGAGACCTTCACCGGGATCTCGACCGGGGCCTTGCTGTCGATCTTGCTCGGCGTGCCGAGATCCACCGTCAGCTTGCGACCCTTCGGATCGAGCGGGACGTAGACCAGGCCCAGGGCCCGGCGGGGCTTGGGCGAGGCGACCGGGTCGCGCGGCTGGATGACGCTGACCATGACATAGGCCCCGCCGCCCCAGGCGGCCGTGGTCTTGAGGCGCACCGTCGTGCCGTTCTCGCCGACCGACACAGTCTTCAGGTCGATCAGGCGATCGGTGGCGACGGCCACCTGGGCCTCGCCGGCATAGGGCGGCTTCAGGGTGATCTCGACGGTGTCGCCCTGGCTGTAGGTCCTGGTCCCGGCGGACACGCGGACCACGTCGGGAGCCTCGCCCTCGCGGGCGGGGGCGCCCCAGCCGGCCGAGAAGCGGGTGACGGTCCTGGCCCCGTCGGCGCCCTCGACCTCGAGGCGATAGTCGCCCCAGCCCAGGCGTCGGGTCAGCTTGGCGGGGGCGGCGGCGCCGATATTCACCGAAGCCTTGGCCACGATCGCGTCGCGGCTGCTGCGCCGCCACTGCCAGCGGCCGTTCTGCTGGAACCAGTCATAGTCCCAGCGCTCGGCCACCAGGGTGTAGGTCGCGGTCGCGCCAATGCGCTGGCCGGCCGCGTTGACGGCGATGATGTCGAGGCTGACGGGCGGATCGCCCTTGCCGGCCTCTCCCTGGTCGACCTTGACGCCGTAATAGACCGACTTCGGACGCACCTTCAGGTCCAGCCCCTCGCGGACCGGACGGCCGCCCGGCTCGAACACCGAGGCGGTGACCGAAGCCACCAGCGGCTGGGCGGTGTCACCCGCGTCGCCGGTCCCGACCGACAGGATCGCCCGGCCCTCGCCGTCGGTGACGCTCGTACCGAGGTCGATATATTTCTCGTCGAAGGTCTTGGACTGGTCACCCCATTCGAAGCCCTTGTAGGCCGGGAACGGGTCGGTGTCCGCGCGCAGGCGGGCCTCGCCCTGGGTCTGCAGGCCCGCGCCCGGCGCGCCGTACAGGAAGCGGGCCGAGACGTCGACCTTGCGGGTCTCGCCGGCGCCGACCGGGACGGCCTCCTGGCCCGTGGCGGTGACCGCCAGGCGTTGCGGGGCGAAGTCCTCGACCGAGAAGCTCAAGGACCCCGTCGCGTCCTCGATGCCCTCGATGTGCAGCTCGGCGATCCAGCGGCCGCGCGGGGCCGAACGCGGCAGGGCGATGTCGGCCAGCACGGCGCCGGCCTCAGCCCGAGTGAACGGATAACGCTTGAACTCGACGCCCGACGGCCGCTTGACGAGGATCTCGCCCTTGCGGTCGCTGACCGCCTTGGCCAAGCGGTCGCGGACCATGGCGGTCAGGTGGACGGTCTCGCCCGGCCGGTAGATGCCCCGGTCGGCATAGAGGTAGCCGTCGATGTCGGCCGCCACGCTGCGCCCGTCGACGCCACCCTCGGTCCGGCCGCCGACGCCCTGCTTGGAGAGGTCGACCGGCGAGCGGTCCAGGTCCAGAACCGCCAGGTCGCCCTGCGCGCCATAGGCCATGACCATCTTGGCGCGCTCGGCCCCCTGGCCCTTCAGCAGAGGGCGCGGGAAGCGCACGCGGCCGTCGGCGTCGCTGTTGCTCTCGGCCAGGGATTCGCCGTCGGCGGCCACCAGGGCCACGCGGACGCCCGACAGAGTCCTGGCGCTCTTCAGCGAGCGGACCACGACGTCCAGGCTTTCCGAGCCGTCGTAGCCCAGCAGCGCCATGTCGGTGAACACGATCCAGCGGCGGGCCTGGGCGGGGTTGTTGTCGCCGCCGCTCTCGGCGTCGGGATCACGGCCGCCCGAGGCGTCGCGCGCCTTGATGACGAAGGCGCCGGCCTTCATGTCCTTCAGCACCGCGCCCAGCGGGAAGACGGTGGTCGCCTTCTGGCCCGTCGCGCCGCCGGCGACCGGCACAGTCCCCTTCCAGACGCGGCGGCCGTCGTCGCCCACGGCGTCGTCGCCATAGTCGCCGGCCCAGTCGCCTTCGCCTGTCGGATCGGGCGCGCTGATCGACTTGCGGACCAGGTTGCGGTCCGGCACGCGCCAGACCTCGACGGCCAGGGTCTGGACGTTGATCGTCTCGATGGCGACGCCGTCCGCCTCCTCGCGCGGCAGGATCACGCCGTCGCCGGCGAAGCCGACATAAGGAGGCTTTTCACCAAACGTGAAGTCGACGTCGGCGTTGGCGGCCAGGGTCTCGCCGCCCTTGGCGGGCAGGCCCTTGAGCAGGGTGATGCGATGGTCGGTAAAACCGACGCCGCCCAGGCACAGCTCATCGCCCTTGACCCGCACCGAGGGCTGACGGCCCAGGTCCGGCGAGACCAGCACGAAGTCGGCATAGGCCTTGGACGGATCCAGGGCCTTGCTCATGCGGATGCAGGCCAGCGGGTCGGGGCCGCTGCTGTCGACGCGGGTCTGCCAGACCGCGAAGCCGTCGGGCTTGGGAATTCCGCGACGCGGGGCGTTGGCGCCGCGCGGCTTGCCGAACAGCGACCAGGCCTCGCCCTTGACCGACTCGACCCCGGCCGGCTTGCCGCCGCCCAGGAAAAGCCCGCCCTTGCCGACCGCGAAGCCGCCGCCGAAGCCGACGACCAGCGCCCCGGCCACGGCGATGGCCACCGGGCCCTTCAGGGCGTCGGGCCAGCGGTCGGAAACGGTCCGACGAAGCGAATTCCAGCGGGTCCGCCAGGGATTTTGGGTGTCGCGACCACCTTCCGGCGGCGTTTCTTCCGTCGACATCCACGTCTTCCCTGATCCGCGTAGTTCAGGGCGGACTTGAACCTAAGCGTGAACAGGGGTCAACGGCGCGCGTATGGCGACGCTTGGCGAAAGACCAACAGGTCGCCGCTGGGATTACGCGTCGAAAGCGACGACGCCCGTGGTCAGGTCGTAGCAGGCCGAGACCACCTTCAGCCGGCCTTCCTCGATCCGCTCGGCCAGGACGCCGTCGGCGACCTTCAGGCGGCCGGCGATGTCGCGGACGTTGCGGCGGATGGCGGCGTCCTGCAGGTCGGCCGGGTGGGTCTCGTCGGCTTCCAGCACGGCCGGGATGATCGGCAGCACCATCTCGTGCAGGGCCCCGTGCAGCTCCGCGTGCTTCTTGGCGACGTCCACGGCCGCGCCCACGGCGCCGCACTTGGTGTGACCCAGCACCACGATCAGCGGCGCGCCCAGGTGCTCGACCGCGTAGACGATCGAGCCCAAGCCCTCGCGACCGACGGTCGAGCCGGCCACGCGAATCACGAATAGTTCGCCGAGGTTGCAGTCGAAGACCAGCTCCGGCGCCGTGCGGCTGTCGGCGCAGCCGATGACCACCGCGAACGGCTTCTGGCCCTTGGACAGGTCGGCCACCCGCGCCATCGTCGGCAGCATCAGGTTGGCGCCGCCGCGGGCGAAGATGGCGTTGCCCTGCTTCAGGCGGCCCAGGGCCTCGTCGGGCGAGACGTCCTGGACGGGGGCGGCGGGCGCGGGCGGCGGCTCGACCTCCATCGGCTTGACGGCGGCCAGGGCCTTGTCGAGCGCGGCCTTGTCGCCAGCCTGATGCCGAAGAGCGCTGGACGTCCGGCGGCCCTTCTTGGTCAGCAGGTTGGGCGCATGTCCGTCGCCCTCGGCGAAAGCCAGGGCCGGCGCGGCGACGCCCATCAGGGCTCCCAGCAGGATCCGTCTCGAAACCATCTCGTCCCCCGACGCGGCTTGAATGTCGGGCGAAGCCTAGGGTTCAACGGCTCAGGAAAGATTAATCAGGCGCTCATAGCGGCAATTCAGCGCGCTTAACGACAGTGCGCATGGCGATGCTGCTGCTGACGCGGACCACGCCGGGGATGCGGGTCAGCTCCTGGGCGTGGACCCGCTCCAGGTCGTCGACGTCGCGCACCACCAGGCGGAGCAGATAGTCCGAGCCACCGGTCATCAGGTAGCACTCGGCCACCTCGCGGACATTGGTGATCGCCTTCTCGAAGGCGCTGAGCGCGCTCTCGGCCTGGGACGACAGGGTCACCGTCACGAAGACGCTGAGCGGCAGGCCCACCGCCCGCTCGTCGATCACGGCGGCGTAGCGGCCGATGACCCCCGCCTCCTCCAGCGCCCGCACGCGGCGCAGACAGGCGGATTCGGAAAGATTCACCGCCTCGGCCATTTCCACATAGCTGGCCCGGCCCCGCCGTTGCAGCAGGTGCAGGAGCTTCCGGTCGAAACCATCCAGGTCAACGGCGGCTTTCTTCATATGAGCTACATAGCACGCAAGAATCCTGCACAACAGCGGTCGCCGGACACGAAATCACCAGGGAAACTGCGCTCGCCTGAGCGCACAGTCTCGATCAAAGCGCTTTTGGAGGAAGCATCATGCGCGTTGGCGTCCCTTCCGAGATCAAACCGGGCGAACACCGGGTCGGCCTCACCCCCACGGCCGTCCGTGAATATGTCGGCCATGGCCACACCGTCCTGGTCCAGTCGGGCGCGGGCCTCGGCGCCGGCTACGCCGACGAGGTCTATGTGAAGGCCGGCGCGACCATCGCCCCGGACGCCGCCGCCGTCTTCGCTGGCGCGGACATGATCGTGAAGGTCAAGGAGCCGCAGAAGGTCGAGT
Source organism: Caulobacter segnis (assembly GCF_019931575.1). NCBI lineage: Bacteria > Pseudomonadati > Pseudomonadota > Alphaproteobacteria > Caulobacterales > Caulobacteraceae > Caulobacter > Caulobacter segnis. The sequence continues at coordinate 4,961,111 of NZ_CP082923.1, forward strand.
GGGAGAAGCTCGAGCCGCGCCACATCCTCTTCACCTATCTGCACCTGGCGCCCGATCCGGCCCAGACCGAGGGGCTGCTGAACAGCGGCGCGGCGGCCATCGCCTACGAGACCGTCACCGACGCGCGCGGCGGCCTGCCGCTGCTGGCGCCGATGTCGGAAGTGGCCGGCCGGATCGCGGTGTTCTCGGCCGCCGAGACCTTGCTCAAGCACAATGGCGGCATGGGCCTCCTGCTCTGCGGCGTGCCCGGCGTGCCCCCGGCCCGCGTGGCCGTGCTGGGCGGCGGCGTGGTCGGCAGCAACGCCGCCCGCATGGCCGCCGGCCTCGGCGCCGAGGTCGTGGTTCTGGAACGCTCGATCCCGCGCATGCGCGAGCTGGACGACCTCTATCAAGGCCGCATCCTGACCCGCTACTCGACCTTCGCCGCCGTCGAGGAGGAAATCCTCAAGGCCGACGTGATCATCGGCGCTGTGCTGACCGCCGGCGCGGCCGCGCCCAAGCTGGTCCGCCGCGAGCACCTGAAGCAGATGAAGCCAGGCTCGGTGCTGGTCGACGTCTCGATCGACCAGGGCGGCTGCTTCGAGACCTCCAAGCCGACCACCCACGCCGAACCGACCTATGTGGTCGACGGCGTCGTCCACTACTGCGTGGCCAACATGCCCGGCGCGGCCCCGCGCACCTCGTCGGAGGCCCTGGGCAACGCCACCCTGCCATTCGGCCTGGCGCTCGCCGACAAGGGCCTGGACGCGCTGAAGGGCAACGTCCATCTGGCGCGCGGCCTCAACGTGCTGAAGGGCGAGCTGACCCACCCGGCCGTGGCCGAAGCGCTGGGCAAGACCTCCGTCGACCCGTACGGGGCGTGGAAGTAGGGCTCTAGCCCGACCCCAAACCCGATCTTCCCGGCGAAGGCCGGGACCCAGATCGTATGGCTGTGAAGCGCATGCAAAGACGCCCGCGATTCTGTCCGGACCGCGGGCGTTCTTGCATCTGGGCCCCGGCTTTCGCCGGGGGAAGCGGTTTGAGTGACTACGCCGCGAAGCGCGCGATGTCCTGGCGGCTCTCGACCAAGTCCAGCACGTCGCCCATGCGGAAGCCCGGATCGACCGGATGCAGGGCGTCGTAGACCGAGCGGGCGAAGGCCAGGTCGGCGGCGGTCTTCACCCGCCAGTCAAGGCGCGACCAGTCGCGGGCGGCCTTCAGGTGAGCCTGGCTCCAGCGCTTCGGCTGGTTGCGGATCGCGGCGGTCGGCGAGATGCGGGCCATCGGGTCGCGCTCCTCGGCGGCGGCGTCGCGCAGCACGCCGGCCTTGATCACCTCGACCTCGAGACCGGCCGGATAGGTGCGGTGAACGCGGTTGGAGGTATAGTCGGCGCCGCTGGCCAGGGCCATGCGGACGGCGTCGTCGATGACGCCCGGATCCATGAACGGCGCGTCGCCCTTCAGGCGGACCACGTGGCTGACCGCGCTGATCGCCTCGGCGCAGCGGGCGATGCGGGCCAGGATGTCGGCGCCGGCCCCGCGATGGACGGTGTGGCCCCGCGAGACCAGGAAGCCGGCCAGGGCGTCGTCGGCTGCGTCGGTGCTGGTCACCACGATGATCTTGGACAGGGTCCGCGCGCCGCGCAGACGTTCCAGCTGACGCACGATCATCGGCTCGCCCTGGAGCGTGGCCATCGACTTGCCAGGCAACCGGGAAGACCCCATGCGGGCCTGCAGGACGGCGAGGATCATGACGCGGTCTCCCTTCAGTGGGACCAAGCTAGACCAGACTCATAAAACTCAAGTGAATCAGAAGATTAAAAGGTCTTAACCGACAGGCTTAATTGGCGGGCGCGGACACGCGTCGACGACCGGCCGATCAAGCCGTTCGAACTGTCTCAGGCGATTCTGGAGTTGGTCAGGCGACCCAACGTCGCGGGTCGAGCGCGACCGGATCGTCGATGGCCATCTCGTCCCAGTCGAGGTCCGGCGGCGGGCTCGACGCGGCGGCGACCACGGCCGACAGCTCGGCGGCCGAGTTGCAGCCGACCAGCACGGCCGAGCCTTCCGGGCGCGACAGGGCGAAGCCCAGGGCGGCCTGGAGCGGATCCGAGCGGCCCTCGGCGATCATGCGGCGCACGCGCGACAGGCGGCCGGAGGCGCCCTTCAGCTGGGCCGGAACGCGATCGGGCGGCAGGAACAGCAGGCCGTTCAGGAAGATCGAGCGCAGGTGCACCTCGACGCCCATGCCGGCGATGCGTTGCAGCGAGCCGTCGGCCAGCAGGCGCTGGTCGAGCAGCGAGGCCGGGGCTTGCAGAATGTCGGGCTTGAAGCGCTTGGCCACGCCGACGGGGTCGTCGCTGGCGTGGGCGGCGACGCCGATCTTGGCGAACAGGCCTTGGTCCTTCAGCCGCTGCAGGCGGTCCCACAAGGCCGCGCCATGCGGGCCGAACAGCTCCGAGGGCGAATGGACAATGACCGAATCGGCGCGCTCGACGCCCAGGCGGCGCAAGGTGGCGCGGGCCTCGGCCTCGACGAAGTCGGGACCGCGATCGGCGCGGGCCGAGCCGATGGTGACGCGGAACGGAACCGGGCGAGGAATCAGGTCGCCCAGCATGGTCTCGGCGCGGCCGAACAGCCCCGAGGCGTCCAGCATCGACAGGCGAGCGCGCGCGGCGATGGTCAGCATGTCGCGCGTCTCGATTTCGGGCGAACGCCCGCGCGGCGCGGAGGAGCTCCCGCCGTCGAGGCCGAACTGAGCGGCCGCCAAACCGAGTTTTGAGACCGAAATGGACATCGCCATCCGCGCTGACAAAACACCAACCAGACACGAACGGTACGCGCCAAGGTTTGAACATCAGGTTTCTGGAACCTTGCCGAGGGGTTAATATCGCGCCGATGATCGACGACCGCTCAGACGACGCCTCCGCCCTTCTTTGGCCGATGCACGGCATTGCCGACGACGCCCGCCCGGCCTTGGCCGTCGCGCTTTCGCGCGGCCCCGCCGCCCTGGCCACCATCACCGCCCTCTCCGGAGGCGGACCCCGCCCCGTCGGGGCCCAGATGGTGTTCGGCGAAAATATTGTTTCCGGATTTTTGTCGGGCGGCTGCATCGAGGCCGACGTCGAGACCCACGCCCGCGCGTGCCTCGCCGACGGCCAGCCGCGCCGCCTGGTCTATGGCGAGGGCAGCCCCTGGCCGGACATCCGCCTGCTGTGCGGCGCGCGAATCGAGATCCTGGTCGAGATGATCGCGCCCGACGATCCGGCGGCCCGGACCCTGCTGGACTTGGCCGCCGCCCGGGCCCCGGCCTTCTGGGTCAGCGACGGCCGCAAGCGGCTGTGCGTCGAGGAGCCCCAGGCGCCGTGGGCCGGCGCCTTCGAGCGCGCCTTCGATCCCGCCCCGCGCCTGATCGTGCTGGGCGGCGATCCGACCGCCCTGGCGGTGGCCAGCCTGGGGGCGCAGTCCGGCTTCGAGACCACCCTGGTCCGTCCCAAGGGACCGGAAGCGCCGCCGCCCCTGGCCGAGGTCGCCTATCGCCGCGACGCGGCCGGCGAGGCCCTGGCCGCGATCGGGCTGGACGCCTGGACCGCGGTCGCCGTCTGCGGCCACGACCTGGAACTGGACCACGCGGCCCTGCTGGCCGCCCTGCCCTCGCCCGCGCCCTATGTCGGCTTGCTGGGCGCGCGCCGCCGGCTTCCCGAGCGGTTGGCGCGACTGAAGGCGGCCGGGCTCTCCGACCGCGATCTGGCCAAGCTGCGTGCGCCGATCGGCCTCGATCTGGGCGGCAAGGCCCCGTTCGAGGTGGCGGTGGCGGTGATCGGCGAGATCATGGCCACGCGCCACGGCCAGCCGGCGCTGGAGCGGAGAACGGTCGAAGCCTAGGCCGGAGCCTTCTCGGCCCCGAACGCGGCGATGTCCTCGAGCAGGGCGTTGGCGGCCATGTCCACCAGCTCGCCGCCCTTCTCGGGCGTGGCCTGGGCCGGGTCGGAGCCCATGCGGCCGTCGGCGTAGCGGGCGCGGAAATCCAGGGCCTCGCGGATCGGACCTGTCGGGGCGATCCTGGGCTCGTACGGCGTCGTCTTGATCGTCTCGGGATAGCCCCACTGGGTCACGGCGATCTCGGACGGGGTGGCGTGGCTGCCGTGGCCCGTCGGGAATTGGCGGTTGGCCAGAGCGTTGACGCCGGCCAGGTCCCACCAGTTCTTCAGCTTCAGGGCGAACGGCGCGCGCTGCTGGCGGAAGCTGTAGTCGGCGTAGATCTCCGAGAAGGCCGCTTCGATCGAGGCGACGTTGCCGCCGTGGCCGTTCAGGAAATAGATCCGCGTGAAGCCGTGCGCGCCCAGCGAACGCACCCAGTCGCCGATCGCGGCGATGAAGGTCGAGGGCCGCAGGAAGATGGTGCCGGGAAAGGCCAGGTGATGCTGGGCCATGCCGATGTTGAAGGTCGGGGCCACCAGGATCTTGTCGTTCGCGCGCTTGCTGGCCTCGTGGGCGATGATCTCCGGGCACAGCCAGTCGGTGCCCAGGAGGCCCGTCGGTCCGTGCTGCTCGTTCGAGCCGATCGGCACCACCACGGCCTGGCTGGTCTTCAGGCGGGTTTCGATTTCGGACCAGGTCGACAGGGCCAGCAGCATGGGAAGCACTCCTTCGGGTACGTCGGCAGGCTTTACGCCCAATCTGAATGGGAGCCGACCCCAAAATGCCGCACTTGCGCCCGAGCTTGTCGTCGCGTCATGCTGATCAGCGAAGCCGGGCGAAACCCGGCGCGGAGGAAACGCGATGGCCGAGCCGGGCCATGCCGAACGGGTCTTGTCGGTGCTGCGCGATGGCGCGGCGACGCCGCTGGCCGCCTCGTGGCGCCGCTGCCTGACCCAGCACCACCTCGATCCCGAGAACCGCAAGCCGCCCGAGACCCTGTCGGGCGCCGAGCTGCGCGCGGCCCAGGATCGGATGGGTCCGCTGCTGGCCGCCGCCCAGGACAATCTGGACGCCCTGTTCCAGGCGGTCGGCGACGGCGGCGGCTGCGTGCTGCTGACCAACGCCGACGGCGTGCCGGTCGATCGCCGGGGCGTGGCCGCCGACGATCCTGTGTTCCGCCGCTGGGGCCTTTGGAACGGCGCGGTGTGGAGCGAGGCCCGCGAGGGCACCAACGGCATCGGCACCTGCATCGCCGAGCAGCGGGTGCTGACCATCCACCGCGACCAGCACTTCCACACCCGCAACATCGGCCTCTCCTGCACCGTCGCGCCACTGTTCGACGCCAGCGGCCGCCTGGCCGGGGCGTTGGACGTCTCCTCGTGCCGTCCGGGGATGGAGGGCCTGACCGGCCTGGTCGAGCGGGCCGTCACCGACGCGGCCCGCCGCATCGAGGTCCGCGCCTTCCGCGAGGCCTTCCCCAAGGCCCGCATCGTGCTGCTGCCGGAAACGAGCGCGGACCGGGCCTCGGTGCCGATGCTGGCGGTGGACGGCGACGACGTGGTCATCGGCGCCTCCCGCGCCGCGCGCCTGGCCCTGAAACTGACCGACGAGACCCTGAAGCGCGGCCTGCCCTCGCCGGACCGCTCGACCGATCTTGGCCCCACCGACCTCAACAGGGCCGAACGCGCCGCCGTCCGGCGCGCCCTGACCCAGGCCGGCGGCAACGTCTCGGCCGCCGCCAGCCTGCTGGGCCTGTCGCGCGCCACCCTGAACCGCAAGCTCAAGCGCCTGGACCTGGCGCGCGGCCGCGAATTCCACTGAAGCTGTCTCAGATCTGAGACACCGCCGGCCAGGGCCGGCCCGACCCCGGCTGCGCCGCGCCCGCGCCGGGTCAATCTGCCTCCAAGACGCCGTCAGGCGCATGGAGGAAACTCATGACCAAGCCCGAATTCATCGACTCGCTGTCGCGCCCGCCGTTCAAGGCCCGCTACGACAACTTCATCGGCGGCCGGTGGGTCGCCCCGGCCGACGGTCGCTACTTCGACAACAGCTCGCCCATCCACGGCCGCAAGATCTGCGAGGTCGCCCGTTCGCAAGACATCGACGTCGAGCGCGCCCTGAACGCCGCCCACGCCGCCAAGGACGCCTGGGGCAAGACCAGCGCCGCCGACCGCTCGCGGATCCTGCTGCGCATCGCCGACCGCATGGAGGAGAACCTCGAGATCCTGGCCACGGCCGAGACCTGGGACAACGGCAAGCCGATCCGCGAGACCATGGCCGCCGACATCCCGCTGGCCATCGACCATTTCCGCTACTTCGCCGGCTGCCTGCGCAGCCAGGAAGGTTCGATCTCGGAGATCGACCACGACACCATCGCCTATCACTTCCACGAGCCGCTGGGCGTGGTCGGCCAGATCATACCCTGGAACTTCCCGCTGCTGATGGCCTGCTGGAAGCTGGCTCCAGCCCTGGCGGCCGGCAACTGCGTGGTGCTGAAACCCGCCGAGCAGACCCCGGCCTCGATCATGGTCTGGGCCGAGCTGATCGGCGACCTGCTGCCCGCCGGCGTGCTGAACATCGTCAACGGCTTCGGCATCGAGGCCGGCAAGCCCCTGGCCTCCAGCCCGCGCATCGCCAAGATCGCCTTCACCGGCGAGACCTCCACCGGCCGGCTGATCATGCAGTACGCCAGCCAGAACCTGATCCCGGTCACCCTGGAGCTGGGCGGCAAGTCGCCGAACATCTTCTTCGACGATGTGGCGCGCGAGGACGACGACTTCCTGGACAAGGCCCTGGAGGGCTTCACCATGTTCGCCCTGAACCAGGGCGAGGTCTGCACCTGTCCCAGCCGGGCGCTGGTCCAGGAGTCGATCTACGAGAAGTTCATGGAGAAGGCGCTGAAGCGCGTGAACGCCGTGGTCCAGGGCAGCCCGCTCGACCCCGCCACCATGATCGGCGCCCAGGCCTCCGAAGAGCAGCTGAACAAGATCCTCGGCTACATGGACATCGGTCGCGACGAGGGCGCCAAGCTGCTGGCTGGCGGCAAGCGCAAGATCCTGCCGGGCCAGCTGGCCGACGGCTATTATGTCGAGCCGACCGTGTTCGAGGGCCACAACAAGATGCGGATCTTCCAGGAGGAGATCTTCGGCCCGGTCCTGGCGGTGACCACCTTCAAGACCGAGGAGGAAGCGCTGGCCATCGCCAACGACACCGCCTTCGGCCTGGGCGCCGGGGTATGGAGCCGCGACGCCAACCGCTGCTACCGGTTCGGCCGAGGCATCGAGGCCGGTCGCGTCTGGACCAACTGCTACCACGCCTATCCGGCCCACGCGGCCTTCGGCGGCTACAAGCAGTCGGGCGTGGGCCGCGAGACCCACAAGATGATGCTCGACCACTACCAGCAGACCAAGAACATGCTGGTCAGCTACAGCCCCAAGGCCCTCGGCTTCTTCTGATCCGAGCTGTTCACTAGACACGCGCCAGCCGTATCGACGTGAGAAACCACAATGGTCTTCTTGCGCCGAGCGGCTGGCTTCGCCTATTCCGGCGACCAACAAGATAAGGGAGTACGGCTGGTGAGCGACGGACAGGTTTTCCCGGTTCCCAAGGACCTGGCGGAACAGGCGCATATCGACGCCGCCGCCTATGCGGCCGCCGTGGCCCGGGTCGAGGCTGATCCCGAGGGCTATTGGCGCGACATCGCCGCCCGCCTCGACTGGATCAAGGCCCCCACCCGGATCAAGGACGTCTCCTACGCCAAGGACGACTTCCACATCCGCTGGTACGAGGACGGCGTCCTCAACGTCTCGGCCAACTGCCTGGACCGTCACCTGCCCGCCAAGAAGGACGACGTCGCCCTGATCTTCGAGGGCGACGAGCCAGGGACCTCCAGCACCCTGACCTACGGCCAGCTGCACGAGGAGGTTTGCCGCATGGCCAACGTCCTCAAGGCGCAGGGCGTCCAGAAGGGCGACCGGGTCACGATCTACCTGCCGATGGTGCCGCTGGCGGCGGTGGCCATGCTGGCCTGCGCCCGGATCGGCGCGGTGCACTCGGTGGTGTTCGGCGGCTTCTCGCCCGACAGCATCGCCGGCCGCATCCAGGACTGCGCCTCGCACTTCGTGATCACCGCCGACGAGGGCCGCCGCGGCGGCCGCCGGGTGCCGCTGAAGGCCAATATCGACGAGGCCCTGAACCACTGCCCCTGGGTCGGCAAGGTTCTGATGATCCGCTGGACCGGGGCCGACGTGCCGCTGAAGTCCGGCCGCGACATCGTCTGGCAGGACGTCCGCGACACCGTCTCGGCCGACTGCCCGCCCGAGCCGATGAACGCCGAGGACCCGCTGTTCATCCTCTACACCTCGGGCTCGACGGGGAAGCCCAAGGGCGTGCTGCACACCACGGGCGGCTACCTGGCCTGGGCCTCTTGGACGTTCTGGGCGGTGTTCGACTACAAACCCGGCGAAGTCTTCTGGTGCACGGCCGACGTGGGCTGGGTCACCGGCCACAGCTATGTCGTCTACGGCCCGCTGGCCAATGGCGGGACCAGCCTGATCTTCGAGGGCGTGCCCAACTATCCGACCCCCAGCCGCTTCTGGGAGGTGATCGACAAGCACAAGGTCGAGATCTTCTACACCGCCCCCACGGCCCTGCGCGCCCTGATGCGCGAGGGCGACGACTACGTGACCAAGAACGACCTGTCGTCCCTGCGCGTGCTGGGCAGCGTCGGCGAGCCGATCAATCCGGAAGCCTGGCTCTGGTACCACCGCGTGGTCGGCAAGGAGCGCCTGCCGATCGTCGACACCTGGTGGCAGACCGAGACCGGCGGCATGCTGATCACCCCGCTGCCCGGCGCCACCGACCTGAAGCCGGGCTCGGCCTCCAAGCCGCTGCCGGGGGTCAAGCCGCAGCTGGTCGACGCCGAGGGCAAGGTCCTGGACGGCGCGACCGAGGGCAACCTCGTCCTGACCGACAGCTGGCCGGGCCAGATGCGTACGGTCTATGGCGACCACCAGCGCTTCTTCGACACCTATTTCTCGACCTATCCCGGCAAGTACTTCACCGGCGACGGCTGCCGCCGCGACGCCGACGGCTACTACTGGATCACCGGCCGGGTCGACGACGTGATCAACGTCTCGGGCCACCGCCTGGGCACGGCCGAGATCGAAAGCGCCCTGGTGGCCCACGAGGCCGTCGCCGAGGCCGCCGTGGTCGGCTATCCGCACGACATCAAGGGCCAGGGCGTCTACGCCTATGTGACCCTGAAGGCGGGCGTCGAGGCCACCGACCAACTTCGCAAGGACCTGGTCCTGTGGGTCCGCCACGAGATCGGCCCGTTCGCCGCCCCGGACGTCCTGCAATGGGCGCCGGGCCTGCCCAAGACCCGCTCTGGCAAGATCATGCGCCGCATCCTGCGCAAGATCGCCGAGAACGAACTGGGCAGCCTCGGCGACACCTCGACCCTGGCCGATCCGTCCGTGGTCGATGATCTGGTGAAAAATCGCGCCGGGGCGTGATCCTCGCGCTCCTCTTCCTTGCCTGGACTCCGAGCCGCTTAAAAAACGGCTCCGGGGCCTGACTAAATCAAAGCCGGCGCGTTAGCTTCAGCATGATGCGCCGGCTGGTTCTTCTCCTTGCCCTTCTCGCCTTCGCCGGCCCGGCGCGGGCGGCGGCCGAGTGGGACCTTAAGGATGGCGGCCTTGCGGTCGAGGCCCATGCCGACGACCACGGCCGGGGCCTGGTCCGGGCCAGCATCGACATCGCAGCCCCGCCCGCCGTCGTCTTCCGCGTCATCCTCGACTGCGACCGCGCCGCCCGCATGAGCCCGGGCGTCAAGAGCTGCCGCGTCGTCTCGCGCGCGCCGGACGGGACGGAAATCCGCGAGCACACGGTCAAGTGGGGCTTCTTCTGGCCCGCCATGCACTCCACCTCGCGCGTGACCCTGATCCCGGACCGCGAAATCCGCTTCACCTGCATCGGCGGCGACATCCGCGCCTGCGAGGGCTTCTGGCGGCTGGAACCGCTGGACAACGGCCAGCGCACCCGCGTCACCTACGACCTGTGGGCCGCCGCGCCCGTCGCCGTGCCGGCCGGGCTGGTCAGCGCCATGATGCGCCGCGACGTGCCCCAGTCCCTGAAGGCGCTGCGGCGGGAATGCGAGGGCGGATGAGCGATGTCGAGCGCCAAGGGGAACCGGACGGCCTGATGCTGTTCGACGGCGTCTGTCATCTCTGCGACGGGACTGTCCGCACCGTGCTGGCCTGGGATCGACATGGCCCGATCCGCTTCACCCCGATCCAGTCGATCTACGGACGCGAGTTGGCCCTCGCCCACGGCCTGGACCCCGATACGCCCGAGAGTTTCCTGTTCTTCGACCACGGCCGCCCGCTGCGGAAGACCGCCGCCATCGCCGCCCTGCTGCGCCGCCTGCCCGCGCCCTGGCGCTGGCTGGCCGTGATCGACGGCCTGCCACGAGGCCTGACGGACATGGCCTACGACTGGATGGCGGCCAATCGCTACCGGCTGTGGGGCCGCAGCGACCGCTGCATGGTCCCGACGCCGGAGCAGGGCGCCCGGTTCGTGCTGGACCGTCCCTAGAAGAGGGCCGCCACGCTTTCGGCGCTGTAGGGCTTCTGCAGCACCGGGGCGTCGCGGAAGCGGTCGGGGAAGGCGGCGCTGTCGCCGAAACCGGTGCCGAAGGCGAAGGGCACGCCGGCCGCCTGCAGGGCCTCGGCGACCGGGAAGCTGGTCTCCTGGCCGAGATTGACGTCCAGGATGGCGAACGGCGGCAGGGCCTCGGCCAGGGCGTCCATCGCCTGGCCGACGCTGGAGGCCACGGTGACCTGCTTGACGCCCAGCCGGGTCAGCATGTCCTCGAGATCCAGCGCGATGATCATGTTGTCTTCCAGCACCAGCATCGTCTCGGGCGCGCGGACCGGCGTGTCGGTGCGGCGCGGCTGGGTCACGGCGGCGGTGACGCCCTCGGTGGTGACATAGCGTCCGGGGATGCGGATCCGGGCCTGGAAGCCCTCGGGCCGGTAGTCCAGCGCCACCTCGCCGTTCAGGTCGTGCGGGATCGAGTGCTCGATGATCGTCGAGCCGAAGCCCCTGCGGGTCGGCGCCTTGACGGGCGGGCCGTCCTTCTCGCGCCAGTCGATGATCAGGTCGCCCTTGGCGTCGCGCGACCAGTCGATCGTCACCTGGCCGCGCTGGTCGCACAGGGCGCCGTACTTGGCCGAGTTGGTCATCAGCTCGTGGATGACCAGGGACAGGATCGAGAACGCGTCCGGCGCCAGGGCGGTCGGGGCGCCGTTCAGCTTCACGCGCTCGGCCTTGGTGGAGAGATAGGCCTCGGCCTCGGCGGTGATCAGGTCGGAAAGGGCGCCGGGGCCCCACTGGTGGCGGGTGATCTGGTCGTGGGCCCGGGCCAGGGCCTGGACGCGGCCGCCGACCACCTCGGCGAACTCCTCGACGCTGGAGACGCCGGCCCGGCTCTGGCTGATCAGCCCCCGGATCAGGCCGAGGATGTTGCGCACCCGGTGGTTCAACTCGGCGATCAGCAGTTCCTGGCGCTGGTTGGCGCGCTGGCGCTCTTCGTCGGCCAGGTCGGTCAGGCGGAAGACGATCTCCAGCAGGCTGGCGCGCATGCTCTCGGCCAGCGACCGCTCGACCGTGGTCCAAGGCCGGCTCTGGCCGCGCACGGTCTCTTCCCAGGCCTCGAAGCTCTTGCGCGGGGTCAGGCGGTCGCCCAAGGGCCCCACCTGGACCAGCTTGGCCGGCTTGCCCGCCCAGACCACCGTCTTGGCCTCCTCCTTGCGGAAGAAGATCAGGTAGTCGCGCGGGGCCCGCGACAGCGGCACGGCCATCATGCCGGCGGCCTTCTCCGACCAGGCGGCGGCCGACGGCAGCAGGGCGCTGATATCGTTGGTGGCGAACACCGAGTGGGTGTCCTTGTCGCGCAGCACCCGGACCAGGGTGTGGACGTCGCTGGCGTCGGGCGTGGAGTCGCGCAGGGTCAGCCGCCCCTCCAGCCACAGGGCCAGGCCGTCGCAGCTGACCAGGCGGCAGAGGTCGTCGAGATAGGGGCTGAGGCTGTCGGCGCCGGCATTGGCCTTCACCACCGCGTTCATCATGCGGTCGTGCAGGTTGCGGGCCTCGGCCATGCGCCGGGTCTCGATCTCGCGCTCGCGGCTCTCCAGGTTCAGCGAGAACAGCTGGCCAAACAGCTCGGCGGCCGTGCGGCGCTCGTAGCTGATGTGCTTGGGCGCGTAGTGGTGGCAGGCGAACAAGCCCCACAGCTTGCCGTCGCGCAGGATCGAGATCGACAGCGAGGCGGCCACGCCCATGTTGCGCAGGTACTCGATGTGGATCGGCGAGACGGCGCGCAGCATGCTCATCGACAGGTCGACGGGCTCCCCCGAGGGGCTGACCTGCGGGATGATCGGCGAGATCTCGGCGTCGACGTCGGCGATGATCCGCAGCCAGCTGCGCTCGTAGAGGGCGCGAGCCTGGACCGGGATGTCCGAGGCCGGATAGCGCTGGCCCAGGAACGAGCCGATGCCCGGCCGCACCGACTCGGCGATCACCTCGCCGGCGCCGTCGTGCGCGAAGCGATAGACCATGACCCGGTCGAACTCTGTCAGGGCCCGCACCTGACGGGCGGCCTCGTGACAGAACTCCTCGAAGGTCGGGCGCGCGGCGATGCGCGTGGTCATCGAACGGACCGCCGAAGCAGGCTCGATCAGAGTGTCGGGATGGCTGGGCTCGCCCTCAATGATCAGCAGGCGGCCGGAATAGTGCAGGGCGAGGTCGAAATCCTCGCCGCCGTCGACCAGGGGCTGGCCGAACATGCGCTCCACCGCATCGGCGCCACGCATCACCTGCAGGCGACCGCGGATGTTGTGGATCGCGTGACCGCTCATCACCTGGGTCAGCGGCCGGCCCAGCAGGTCCGCCGCCGCCACGCCCAGATAGCGCAGGCTGGTCGTCGAGGCGTGGACCACGACCCAGTCGGAATTGACGGCCAGCAGCACGCCGAACGGCTGGACCGAGCCTAGGATGTGGATCGGCTCCCGGTCACAGTTCGTCAGGTCGACCTCAAACCCGGACATGGGCGCCAGTTCGGACATTCAGGCTTCCAGGTGAAGGGGCCAACCTCTCGAACGCGTCCGAGAAACATCGGAACCCATATCGCGCTCCGGCCTCGGCCGCGTCTGTCCGAAACCCGACTTTGGGTATCGCTTCCAGCCAAGCCACGAAGGATCGCCACAGCTCCTGGCCCTCGCCATGGGTCAGATAGGCCAGCGGCAGGCCGGCGTCGGCGCCGCGCACCTGGCGGGCCAGGAACCGCGCGCCCAACCTCGAGCCCTCCAGCACATAGAGCAGGCCGGCGGCGAAATCGCGGTCGGGAACCGTGGCCGACGCGAACGGCGGCGCCTCCAGCCCCAGGGCCGCGAGATCGCGGGCCAGGCCGGCGCGGCGGGCGCGGTGCGCCCAGTCCGGCAGCCACTCGGCGACGCCTGCCCGCTCCAAGGCCAGTTCCAGCGGCGCCAGGGCGGCGGCCGACGCCGAAAGGAAAGCGCCATAGCCCAGGGGCGTCTCGATGCGCCAGCCGGCCACGGTGGCGTCCAGCGCCGCGTGACTTTCGGTGGTCGCCGCACGCAGGCGGTCGCGGAGCGAGATGTCGGACAAGCTTTCCCCCGGTACGCACGACCCTACGGCGGGGGCGAAACGACCAACTGTAACACAAGCGGAGTTCAATGGTTCCATCCGCACATGACAGCTCGGTAAGGTTTACCCGCGTTCGAGCGGTGCTAGGGTCGCGCCACACTTTCCAGGAGACCTTCGCGCATGATCCGCACCGCCAAGCTCGCCCTCGTGGCGGCCGCCCTTTCGACGACGGCGCTGTCACCCCTGGCCATGGCGGCGACGAAGGCCAAGCCCAAGCCCGCGGCCGCGGCGCCGGCGGTCTCGGCCATCAAGGTTCCGCCGATCGTCTATCAGCAGCGCGTGCTGGCCAACGGCCTGAAGGTCTACACGTCGCGCGACGCGACCACCCCGAACGTGTCGGTGCAGGTCTGGTACGGCGTCGGCTCCAAGGACGATCCGCACGGTCGTTCCGGTTTCGCGCACCTGTTCGAACACCTGATGTTCAAGGCCACGCGCAACATGCCCAACGAGACGCTGGACCGCCTGACCGAGGACGTCGGCGGCTTCAACAACGCCTCCACCTGGGACGACTTCACCAACTACTACGAGGTGGTGCCGGCCAATCACCTGGAGCGCCTGCTGTGGGCCGAGGCCGACCGCCTGAAGTCGCTGGTCATCGACGACGCGGTGTTCGCCTCCGAGCGCGACGTCGTGAAGGAAGAGCTTCGCCAGCGCGTGCTGGCCGATCCCTACGGCCGCTTCTTCGCCCTCTCGATCCCGCAGCAGTCGTACACGACCCACCCGTACCAGCGGCCGGGCATCGGCTCGATCGAGGAGCTGGACGCGGCCACGGTCGACGACGTCCGCGCCTTCCACCAGACCTATTATCGTCCGGACAACGCGGCCCTGATCATCGTCGGCAACTTCGACCAGGCCAAGCTGGACGCGATGATCGACCAGTACTTCGCGCCGATCGCCAAGCCGGCGGGCGACATCCCGAAGGTCACCGTGGTCGAGCCGGCCCGCACCGGTCCCAAGACCGTCAACACCTATGGCCCCAACGTGCCGCTGCCGGCCCTGGCCATCACCTGGCAGGCCCCGGCCGCCGCCGACAAGGACACGCCAGCCCTGGCGGTGCTGGACGCCGTCCTGTCGGCCGGCAAGTCCTCGCGGCTCTATGACAGCCTGGTCTACGAGCAGAAGATCGCCCAGCAGGTGTTCTCCAGCGCCCCGAACAACGCCCAGCCGGGCCTGTTCTACGTCGGCGCCATCATGGCCGGCGGCAAGACGGTGGCCCAGGGCGAGACGGCCCTGCGCGCCCAGGTCGCCCGCGTCCGCGACGGCCTGGTCACGCCCGCCGAACTGGCCGAGGCCAAGGCCGGTCTGCTGGCCGACGCCGTCCGCCGCCGCGAGGAGATCGACGGTCGCGCCTTCGCCATCGGCTACGCCCTGGAGACCGAGGGCGACGCCGCCACGGCCAACACCAGCCTGGCCAAGCTGCAGGCCGTCACCGCCGCCGACATCCAGCGCGTCGCCCGCAAGTACCTGGCCGACGACCGCCGCACGGTGATCCGCTACCTGCCCGAGAAGGACCGCCCGGCCGGCGAGAAGGACGTCACGCCCCCGATCCCCAAGGTCGCCTCGGTCAAGTACGACGGGCCGGTCACGACCCTGGCGCCCGAGGGCGATCGCGAGAAGATTCCGGCCGTCGCCGCGCCGGTTCCGGCCGCGCTGCCGACCCCGGCCGAGAAGACCCTGGCCAACGGCCTGCGGGTCATCGTCGCCAAGTCCAGCGACCTGCCGCTGATCACCGCCGACCTGACCGTGAAGGGCGGGGCGAGCTCCGACCCGGCCGGCCTGGCGGGGACCTCCAGCCTGACCTCGGAGCTGCTGACCGAGGGCACCACCAGTCGCTCGGCCACCCAGATCGCCCGTGAGACCGAGGCCCTGGGCGCCAATCTGGAAGCCGGCTCGGGCTGGGAGGCCGCCTCGCTGACGCTCAGCGTCACGGCCAACAACGCCGCCCCGGCCATGACCATCATGGCCGACGTGGCCCAGCACCCGGCCTTCTCGACCGAGGAGCTGGACCGCGTCCGCACCGAGACCCTGGACGGCCTGTCGGTCTCGTACCAACGCCCGGGCTCCCTGGCGGCCTTCGCCACCGCGCCGGTGCTGTACGCCGGCTCGGCCTACGGCCACGTGGCCGGCGGCACGCCGGGCTCGCTGCCCAAGGTCAAGCGGACGGACCTGGCCAAGACCCACGCCGCCTACTGGCGTCCGGACAACGCGGTGCTGGTGCTGACCGGCAACCTGAGCCCCGAGGCCGGCTTCGCCCTGGCCGAGAAGGCCTTCGGGTCGTGGAAGAAGCCCGCCACGCCGCCACCGGCTCCGCCGGCCGCCCCGAGCGGCTACCAGCCGCGCAACCTGGTCATCGACCTCCCCGGCACCGGCCAGGCGGCCGTGGTGCTGGCCAAGCCGGCCATCACCCGCGCCGACCCGAACTACTACCAGGGCGTCGTGGCCAACACGGTGCTGGGCGTCGGCTATTCCTCGCGCCTGAACCAGGAGATCCGCATCAAGCGCGGCCTGTCGTACGGCGCCGGCTCCAGCCTGACGCCGCAGGGACGCTTCGGCGGCTTCTCGGCCCGGGTGCAGACCAAGAACCCCTCGGCCGGCGAGGTCGTCACCCTGACCCGCGCCGAGCTGACCCGCCTGGCCGCCGAGCCGGCCTCGGTCGGCGAACTGGCGGCGCGCAAGTCGGTGCTGGTCGGCGGCTTCGGCCGCGACCTCGGCACCTCGGAGGGCCTGGCCAACATCCTGGGCAACCTGGCCGTCTACGGCGTGCCGCTGACCGAGATCCAGAGCTACGCCGCCAAGGTCGAGGCCGTGACGCCCGCCGAGGTCCAGGCCTTCGCCAAGGACAAGCTGGACCCGGCCCAGATGAGCGTCATCGTCGCCGGCGACGCCAAGGCCATGGGCGCGGACCTGACCAAGGCCGCGCCGAACGCCACGGTGATCCCGGCCGACAAGCTGGACCTCGACGCGGCCAGTCTGCAAAAGTAGGGAAGCTTTAGGTCCCACGATCCGATGAGGTCTCATGGACGAGGTCGACATCGCGATCGTGGGCGCCGGCGCCGCCGGCCTGGCCGCCGCCGAGACCGTGGCCGCCAGCGGCTTGACGGGCGTCCTGCTGGAGGCCCGCGACCGCCTCGGCGGACGGGCCCACACGATCCAGACCGCGATCGGCCCGATCGACCTGGGCTGCGAATGGCTGCACTCGGCCGACCAGAACCCGCTGGTGGCCAGGGTCGAGGCCCTGGGCCTGACCATCGACAAGACCCCGCCGCCCTGGGCCAACATCGCCGACAATCCGGTGTTTAGTCGTAGGGAGCGCGCGGCGTTCGGCGAGGCCTTCCAGGCGCTGGACGCCCGGATCGAGGCGGCCGCGCGCGACGGCGGCCCCGATCGCCCGGCCTCGGACCTGATGGACCCGGACAGCCCCTGGAACCCTTTGCTGAACGCCTTCAGCGCCTTCTACAACGGCGCGGAGTTCGACCAGGTCTCGCTGCACGACTACGCGGCCTATGACGACACCGAGGTCAACTGGCGCGTCGCCGAGGGCTATGGAACGGCCATCGCTCGCCTCGCGCCGAAGGCCCTGCCGACGCGCCTCTCCTGCCCGGTGACGATGATCCGCCACGACGGCCCGCGCGTGACGCTGGAAACGGCGCTCGGCGACGTCTCGGCGCGCGCCGTGATCGTCTGCGTGCCGACGACCATCCTGGCCACCGGAGCGCTCCGCTTCATGCCGGCCCTGGCCGACAAGCTCGACGCCGCCGCCGGCCTGCCGCTGGGCCTGGCCGACAAGGTGTTCCTGACGCTGGACGAGCCCGAGATGTTCCCGCCGGAGACCCAGGTCTACGGCGATCCCCACACCACCGCGACCGGCGCCTACCACCTGCGCCCGCTGCACAGGCCGATCATCGAGGTGTTCCTCGGCGGCGCCCATGCCCGGTCGCTGGAAGGCCAGGGTCCCGGCGCGGCGGCCGCCTTCGCGATCGACGGCCTGGCGGAGGTCTATGGCGGCGAGGTGCGCCGGAAGGTGCATGTGCTGGCCGAGACCCACTGGGCCGGCGATCCGTTCGCCGGCGGCTCGTACTCGCACGCCCTGCCCGGCCACGCGGGCGCGCGAGCCGTCCTGGCCGCGCCGGTCGACCAGCGCCTGTTCTTCGCCGGCGAGGCCTGCAGCCCGAACTTCTTCTCCACCGCCCACGGCGCCTGGCAGACGGGCCAGACGGCGGCGAAGGCGGCGATAGGGGCCCTGACGGGCGGCTAGGCCCTACGTCTTCGCCAGCAGGTCGCGGATCTCGGTCAGCAGCTTCTCTTCCGGCGTCGGGGCCGCCGGCGCCTCGGGAGCCGACTCGGCGGCGTCGGCGCGGCGGATGCCATTGACGACCTTGACCAGCAGGAACACCACCATCGCGACGATGAAGAACTGGATCAGGGTGTTGATGAAGGCGCCGTACTGCACCGAGACCTTCTCGATCGCCTCGGTCGCCGGGTTCTCGGGACGCAGCACCCATTCCAGCTTCGAGAAGTCGAGGCCGCCGGTCAGCAGGCCGATCGGCGGCATGATCACCTGGTCGACCAGGCTCTTGACGATGCCGTTGAACGCCGCGCCGATGATCACGCCGACGGCCAGGTCGATGACGTTGCCGCGGGCGATGAACTCGCGGAATTCCTTGACCACGCTCATGACAAATCCCTCGCTGCCTCGATAAGGAGGCCGGAGGCTGGCGTCATTCGCGCGCCAGGGCAAGCTTCAGGAGAACAGGCTCAAGCCTACTCGTCGCCGTCCGCGTTCAGGCGGGCGCGCAGTTCCTTGCCGCTCTTGAAGAACGGCACGTGCTTGGCGCGGACCTCGACGGCCTCGCCGGTGCGGGGATTGCGGCCGGTGCGGGCGGGGCGCGAGCGGACCGACAGGGCCCCGAAGCCCCGCAGCTCCACGCGACCGCCGTCCTCCAGAGCGCCGATCATGCGCTCGAGAATCACGCCGACCACGCGTTCGACGTCCTTCTGCGTCAGGTGCGGATTTTCATTCGCGAGCCTGGCGATGAGTTCAGACTTGATCATCGATATCCCCGGAACACCCTTGGAGGAGAAGGGCGCGGAGGGGACCTTTGCCCAACGACGGCTGAGTCTTCAAGGGGTTGCGTGCGATTCACGAACGAGGTTCGGTTAATGCACGGCGCGCGGCAGCCGAAAACCTGGACGGTTCCGACACCCGCCGCGCGCCATTCGGAAGACCTCACGAACCCTTCGGCGCGCGGATGATCTCGGCCTCGGCCGCCAGGCGGCGGGCGGCCTTGTTGGCCTCGTCGACCTCACTGAACGGCAGTTCGCGGCCCGTGCTGCGGCTGGTCTGGGTGAATCGCGCCACGCCATCGCTCAAGCCCGCCGTCCGGGCGATGTCGCTATTGGCCACGCGCCCCGACCAGGTCAGGCCCTTCACTGAATAGCCCGCCCCTTTGTTGGGCAGCACGATCTCGACCACGGCGCTATTGTAGGTCGGGAAGGGCGTCATATAAGGCGCATCGGCGTTCGGTCCGGGTTCGCGGCGCGGGAAGGTCATGGCCTTGCCCGATCCTGAACCGGGGAACTTGTATTCCCGGGCGCCGACGTCGTCGTTCATCCGCCAGTCCATCTCGGACGCGCCGGTGATCACCACCTTCCCGACGCCGTCGGGACTGATGTCGAAATCGATCTTCTCGATGGTCAGCCAGCTGTTGCTGCTGGAGAACTGTTGCTTAAGGCCGCGCTCGACATCGGCGCGCGGCGCGGTGCGCAGCGCCCGCGCCATGGCCAGGCCCGCGTCCCCCCGAAAGATCATGCTCATGGTCGTCGGCGCCGGCTTGTCGAGACCGCCCGAGGCGTCGATGCGGATCACGCCTTCGGTGTCCGGCTTGGCCAGCGGCGTCTGGACGATCTCCTCGAGCGACGCCCCCGCCGTGCGCAGCGGCAAGGCCCAGCGGAACGGCGGCGGCCGCAGCCCGTCGATATCGCCCAGGTCGCCCGATCGGGTTCCATCCAGCCAATAGCTCCTATCCCCCAGGCGGGCGCGAACGATCACGTGATTGAACGGCGCGGCCGAAGGCAAGCGCGCGTCCAAGCCGTCGCCGCTGGTCGTGGACACCAATACCGGCTCGGCCTCGACTCCCAATTCGCGAAGAATGGCCAGCAGCAGTACGGTCTTGCCCTTGCAGTCGCCGAAACGCCGCGACCAGGTCTCGTCGACCGAAGCGGGTTTGTAGCCGCCATCGCCCATGCCCAAGAACAGGTAACGGGTCTTGTCCTCGACTAGCTGCAACGCCTTGAAGGCCCGGACCTTGGGGTCCGTGCTGGCGGCGGCGATCCCGGCGATCTCGGCCCGCAGCGACGAGTCGGCCGACAGCTCGGACGCCTTAGCGTAGAGCGGCGCCATGCGGCGAGAAATGTCGTCCCAGCCGGTGTAGGTCGTGGCCTCCAACATGCCCAGGCGCTGGAAGCGAAGTGGCGCTCCGATCGGGGCCTTGGGCGTCCTGGCGGCGGCGACATCGACCAGCAGCTCATTGGTCTTGCCGGACTTGACGACCCTAGGCTCGGGGAAGGCCGTCGAGGCCTTCCAGGTCAGGGGCGTGCCGTCGGCCCACAATACGCGGACTCGATAGCGGCCAACCGCGCCCGTCCAGCCCATACGCTCGAAGTCGTTGGTGCGGCCGCCGACCAGCGGATCGCGGTGCTCGTAGGTCCAAGCCCAGTCGACGATGTCGCCGACCTGCAGGTCCTTGATCTGGATCGAGGCCGTCATGCGACCGTCCAGCATGGCGCGCTCAAGGTTCTTCTCGCGGCGTAGGACCAGCACGTCCTCGCCGTTCTTGAGCAGATCGATGCGCTTGCCGTCACGGACGATGGCCAGGGCGTGGAGCGTGACCTTGTCGCGGACGGGGTCCCAGGTGACGGAGCGCGAACCGCCCTGCAGCGCCTCGGGCTTCAGGATCTTGACGACCCGGCGGTTGTAGAAGGCTGACCCGGTATTGTCGTGCTGGGACTGGTTGTCGTCCAACAGCAGCTGGGTCGAGGGGGCTTGGTCGTCGACTGGCGGGGCCGGGATCTCGGCCACCTGCACCCACTTGGCCGGCGGACCGTAACTGGGCTTTTCATCGGCTCGGGCCGCACCGGCCAGGACGACGACCGACACAGCGGCCAGAGCCGCGAACCTGAAACCCCGCACCCACGCCTCCCCGAACTCAACCTCAGGCAGTTGTGGCAGGGATTTTCCCGAAAGGGAACGGCGCAAAAGAAAACGGCGGCGGGATCGCTCCCGCCGCCGCGACTTCAACTCCGATGGAGCCGAAGACTATTCCTTGGAAGCGCGCTCGCGGAGAGCGGCGCCCAGGATGTCGCCCAGCGAAGCGCCGGAGTCCGACGAGCCGAACTGCTCGATGGCTTCCTTCTCTTCGGCCATTTCCAGCGACTTGATCGACAGCGACACGCGGCGAGCCGCCTTGTCGATGTTGGTGATCTGAGCGTCGACGCGGTCACCCACGGCGAAGCGCTCGGGGCGCTGTTCCTGACGATCGCGCGACAGGTCCGACTTGCGGATGAAGGCGGTCATCGGGGCGTCGTCTTCACCGAAGCGAACTTCGATGCCGCCCGAGGTGACTTCCGTGACGGTGACGGTCACGGTCTGGTTCTTGCGGAAGGTGTCGCCCGACATCGGGTCGCCGGCCAGCTGCTTGATGCCCAGCGAGATGCGTTCCTTCTCGACGTCGACGTCGAGAACCTTCGCCTTGACCACGTCGCCCTTCTTGTAGCGGGCCATGGCTTCTTCGCCCGGGACGCTCCAGTCGATGTCCGACAGGTGGACCATGCCGTCGATGTCGTTGTCGAGGCCGACGAACAGACCGAATTCGGTCGCGTTCTTGACTTCGCCTTCGACGGTCGAGCCGACCGGGTGCGCTTCCAGGAAGGCTTCCCACGGGTTGGCCAGGGCCTGCTTCAGGCCCAGCGAGACGCGACGCTTGGACGGATCGACGTCCAGCACCACCACGTCGACTTCCTGCGAGGTCGAGACGATCTTGCCGGGGTGGACGTTCTTCTTGGTCCAGGACATTTCCGAGACGTGCACCAGGCCTTCAACGCCGGCTTCCAGCTCCACGAAGGCGCCGTAGTCGGTGATGTTGGTGATGCGGCCCGTGAACTTGGCGCCGACCGGGTACTTGGCTTCGACGCCATCCCACGGATCCGACTGCAGCTGCTTCATGCCGAGGCTGATGCGCTGGGTGTCCGGGTTGATCTTGACGATCTGGACCTTCACGGTGTCGCCCACGGCGAGCACTTGGCTCGGGTGGTTGACGCGCTTCCAGCTCATGTCGGTGACGTGCAGCAGGCCGTCGATGCCGCCCAGGTCGACGAACGCACCGTAGTCGGTGATGTTCTTGACGACGCCTTCGCGGATTTCACCCTCTTGCAGCTGCGACACCAGTTCGGTGCGCTGCTCGGCGCGGGCTTCTTCCAGGATGGCGCGACGCGAGACGACGATGTTGCCGCGCGGACGGTCCATCTTCAGGATGGCGAAGGGCTGTTCCTTGCCCATCAGCGGACCGACGTCGCGGACCGGACGGATGTCGACTTGCGAGCCCGGCAGGAAGGCCGAGGCGCCGCCCAGGTCGACGGTGAAGCCACCCTTCACGCGGCCGACGATGGCGCCCATGACGGGTTCGTTGCGGGCGTAGACGCCTTCCAGACGGGTCCAGGCTTCTTCGCGCTTGGCCTTCTCGCGGCTGATGACCGCTTCGCCCATCGCGTTTTCGAGGCGTTCCAGGAAGACCTCGACGGTGTCGCCGGTCTTGATGGTGGCCTTGCCGTTCTCGTCGACGCCGAATTCCTTCAGCTGGACGCGACCTTCGGTCTTCAGACCGACGTCGATGATGGCGAAGTCCTTTTCGATCCCGACGACCTTGCCCTTGACGACGGTGCCTTCCGCGAAGTCGCGGCCGCCCATCGAGTCGTTCAGCAGCGCTTCGAAATCGTCGCGCGTCGGGTTGAAGCTCATATCGTCAGCCATGCTGATCTTTAGTCTCGTAGGTTGGGGGAAGCCCTGTGGTGAGCGCCGCTGGAGAAAGCGGTTCTCGGGATTCCGGATGAAGTGGGTTGTCTGCGGATCCCGCGATGTTCTCTCTATCGCGGCGAGGTCGGCGGTGGATTTGCCCTGAAAGCCAGACCTTGGATCAGGCCTTCCAGCGGGCGCGCGCGTCCTCGACGATACGGCGGGCCGCATCGAAGGCCTGCTCTATAGTCATTTCCGACGTATCGAGCAAGACGGCGTCGTCCGCCTGCGACATCGGCGAGTCCTTACGGCCGCCGTCGCGTTCGTCCCGGCGCAGGATGTCGGCCAGGATTTCCTCGTAGGTGACGCCTTCGCCCTGCCCCACCAGCTGTTTCCAACGACGGTCGGCGCGGATCGCGGCGGTCGCCGTGACGTAGAGCTTAGCCGGGGCCTCGGGGCAGATGACCGTGCCGATGTCGCGGCCGTCGATCACCGCGCCGGGCTCCTGGGCCGCGAAGCGCACCTGGAAGTCGCGCAAGGCCAGGCGGACCGGCGTGTGGACGGCGACGCGGCTGGCCAGCTCGCCGGCGGCGCGGGTGCGCAGCTCGGGACGGTCCAGCTCCGAGGCCTCCAGGGTCTCGGCCGCGGCGGTCGCCGCCGCGACGTCGTCTAGGTCACCGCCCTGCTCGGTCAGCTTCACGCCGACGCCGCGATACAGCAGGCCGCTGTCCAGCACGGGAAAACCGTAGAGCGCGCCCAGTCGGTTGGCGATCGTGCCCTTGCCCGAGGCGGCCGGCCCGTCGACGGCGATCACGAAACCCATGTGTCAGGCCTCGCCCAAGGTCGCCCCAAGCCCGCGCATCAGGTCGGCGAAGGCCGGGAAGCTGGTGGCGATCATGCCGGGCTCGTCCACCGCCACCGGGGCCTGGGCGGCCATGCCCAGGATCAGGTGGCTCATGGCGATCCGGTGGTCGCCGTGGGTCTCGACGGTCGCCCCGCCGCGCGGCGGTTGGCCGGTCCCGCGGACGATGAAGCCCTCCGGCTCTTCCTCGACATCGACGCCGCAGGCCTCGAGGCCCGCCGCCGTCAGGGCGATGCGGTCGCTTTCCTTGACGCGCATCTCGCCGACGCCGCGCATCACCGTCTCGCCGAAGGCGAAGGCGGCCGCGACGGCCAGGATCGGATATTCGTCGATCATCGCCGGGGCGCGCTCGGGCGGGACGACCACGCCCTTGAGCTTGGAATAGCGGGCGGTGACGTCGCCGACCTCTTCGCCGCTGGCGACGCGCCGGTTCGTGATCACCAGGTCAGCGCCCATTTCCTGCAGGGTCGTGAAGAGGCCGGTGCGCAGTTCGTTGAGCATCACGCCCTCGACCGTCACTTCCGAGCCGGGGACGATCAGGCCGGCCACCAGCGGGAACGCCGCCGAGGACGGATCGCCCGGCACGGCCACGTGCGTGCCGGTCAGCTTCTGGCCCTCGGGCAGGCGGATGTGGCGGATGGTCTTGTCGCCGACCTTGCGGTCCTCGACGATCACCTCGGCCCCGAAGGCGCGCAGCATGCGCTCGGTATGGTCGCGGGTGGCTTCCGGCTCGATCACCTCGACGCCGCCCTCGGCGTGCAGGCCGGCCAGCAGCACGGCCGACTTCACCTGGGCCGAGGCCATGGGCAGGGTGTAGTTCAGGCCGCGCAGACCGCCCCCCTTCAGGGTCAGGGGCAGGCGGCCCTTGTCGCGGCCCAGCCAGGTCGCGCCCATGCGGGCCAGCGGATCCAGCACCCGGCCCATCGGACGGCCGCGCAGCGAGCTGTCGCCGGTGAAGGTGGCGCACATGGGGAAGCCGGCGGCCGCGCCCATGATCAGGCGCACGCCGGTGCCGGCGTTGCCGCAGTCGATGACGTCGACCGGCTCCTCGAAGCCGCCCTTGCCCTCGATGCGCCAGCGCCCGACGCCTTCCTGCTCGACCCGCGCGCCGAAGGCCCGCATGGCCCGCGCGGTGGCGAGAACGTCGTCGCCCTCCAGCAGACCCTCGACCGTCGTCGTCCCGGTCGCCAGCGCGCCCAGGATCATCGATCGGTGCGAAATCGACTTGTCACCCGGAGCTCGCACGATCCCTCGCAGAGCGCTTCCGGGGGCGCTCTTCAATCCAGCCGACGACATGCCGAAACCGGCTCCTTAGTATTTGGTGGTTTGCGCGAAGGGGTTTGCTTTTGACAGCGGGCTCTCGCCATGGCAAGTGACCCGCCGCTTTTCCCATCAGGATCAAAGGGTCGCCACCTTGGCCAATCCCGACTTGGGCGCAAAACAAATCTGCCCCAACTGCCAATCGAAGTTCTACGATCTCAACCGCCGCCCGGCCGTCTGCCCCAAATGCGGTGAGCAGTTCGACCCGGAAGAGGCCCTGAAGTCGCGTCGCGTCCGCGCCCGCGCCATCACGCCGGATTACGACTCCGACGATGAAAAGGAGACGCCGGCCCCGAAGGAGGTCGACGGCTACGAGGACGAGGTCGACGAAACCCCGGAAATCGACGAGGCGGCCGAGGCCGACGTCGTCGAGACCGACGACGAGGACGCCGAACCCGGCGCCACGCCGGCGGCCGGTGACGACCTGGGCGTCGATTTCGCCGAGGACGAGGATCTCGCCGAGGACGAGGCCGACGACGTTCC
This sequence comes from Caulobacter segnis, assembly GCF_019931575.1. Classification (NCBI taxonomy): domain Bacteria; kingdom Pseudomonadati; phylum Pseudomonadota; class Alphaproteobacteria; order Caulobacterales; family Caulobacteraceae; genus Caulobacter; species Caulobacter segnis. Next base: position 4,986,412 of record NZ_CP082923.1, read on the forward strand.
GTTCCTGGAGGACGAGGACGACGAGGACAATCTCGACGACGAGATCGAAGGCCTGCCCGGCGAGGGCGACGACGACTGATCCAGGCGATCGCCTTGATGGATAGCCGGCTTCGGATCCCCGAAACCGGCTATCCACAGGGGTTTGAGGGGCTGCGACACTTTTCTCGAAAAAAGTTCGAGAAGAGGCTTGATCCCAAAAAAATCCCGGACTAGTTTCCGCGCCTCTTCGGGGGGGCGACGCAAGTCGGAAACGCCGAAGAGACCAAGGATTTCCGAGAGTTACCGCAAGGTTCCCCAGGAAAAATTTGGGGCTATAGCTCAGCTGGTAGAGCGCTTGAATGGCATTCAAGAGGTCAGCGGTTCGACTCCGCTTAGCTCCACCATCAAGGCCCGGACGGAAACGTCCGGGCCTTGTCCATTTCTGGGCCTGAATTCTTCACGGCCCCGCTCCCCTCTTGAACCCTCCGTCTACGACCTCCACATCTGGAGCCGTGTCGTGGGGATCTGCGCCGATCCTCGGGTTTGTCTCCGCGAACGAAGTCGCTTGAGCGAGGACTTCGCGATGACCCGGACGATCCTGTTCGACAGCCCCTTCCTGCTGGGCTTCGAGCACACCCGAGACCTGATCGAGCGCGCCGCCAAGGCCGCCTCGGAAAGCTATCCCCCCTACAATGTCGAGCAGGCCGACAACGGCGGCGTGCGCATCACCCTGGCGGTGGCGGGCTTCTCGCCCGAGCAGCTGCAGGTGACGGTCGAGGCGGGTCAGCTGATCGTGGCGGGCAAGCGCGACAGCGCCGACGGGCGTTCGGAGGCCGAGCGGGCCTTCCTGCACCGGGGCATCGCCGCCCGGGGCTTCGTGCGCACCTTCGTCCTCGCCGAGGGCATGGAGGTGACCGCCGCGACCCTGGAGCACGGCCTCTTGCACATCGACCTGGCTCGGCCCGAACCCGAGCGCCTCATCAAGCGCATTCCGATCCGTAGCGCGGGCTGAACAGCCGCGTGGAACCCGTCCCTCCCGGCGCGGCGCTGAACCGGCCGGAGAAAGGCGCGTTCCCTAACCAAGGAGGTGGTCATCATGACGCCTAACACCCACCACGACCCGCTCTTCACGAGCGAAGCCTTCGCGGCCCTCGGCGCGCCCGATCTCGTCTATGTCCGGCCGATCAAGGCCGCCGAGATCCTGGCCGACGTCCCGGAAGGCGTGGAGGACTTCAACCTGTCGCCCGACCAGACCCTGTACGCGGTGTGCCGCGCCGACGGAGCCCGTCTGGCCGTCATGATCGATCGCGACACGGCGATCGCCGCCGCCCTGGCCCACGAACTGGCCCCGGTGTCGGTCCACTAAGCTTGAAACGAAAGAGGGCCCTCACGGGCCCTCCAGAGGCCTCCTAGGCCGCCGTGCTGGTCGCCTCGTGCGTCAGCAGCACATGGATGGCGTCGGCCGAGCGCGCCTGGCGCAGGGCCGAGCGGATTTCGGGCTGGCGCATCATCCGCGCCACCCGGGCTAGGGCCCGCAGATGCTGGGCGTTGGCGTCGCGCGGGGCGAACAGAGCCACCAGCAGGTCCACGGGCTTGTCGTCGAGGGCGTCGAAGGCCACCGGCGCATCCAGGCGCACCATGACCGCGCGGACGCGGTCCAGGCCGTCCAGGCGCGCGTGCGGAATGGCCACGCCCTCGCCCACGCCGGTCGAACCGGCGGCCTCGCGGTCGACCAGGCCCTCTAGCGCGGCGTCGACGTCGACGCCCAGCACGCGGGCGGCGACGTCGGCGACCATGGAAAGAGCCTGGCGCTTGCCGGGAGCGCCGGCGCGCAGCGCCACCGCTCCAGGGTCCAGAAGATCGCCAATGGTCATGGATCTAACGCTCGCTCGTTGTCGACCGCCTTGGCGCCGTCGCCGAGGGTCCGCCGACGACGCCTCCGACCATGGCTGGCCGGTTAGCTCGCGGTTGACCCGTGCCCGTTCAGCGACTTCGTGCGTTCGGGGTCGATCCAGCCGATATTCCCGTCTGGACGCCGGTACACCACGGACAATCCGCCGTGGGCGGCGTTCCTAAACACGATTGCCGGGTAGGCGGTCAAGTCCAGTTCCATGACAGCCATGGAAACGGTCATCGTCTTCACTGCGGCGTGGGTCTCCGCGATGACCATCGCCGCGGGCGCGCCCGTCGGGTGGTCGTTGTCACCAACCCAGTCCTCGTCCTCGATGTCCTCGGCCTCGGGGGCCCGGAGAACGAACATCGAGGCGTTCTCGACCTGCTTGGCCGTGGCGGCCGCCGAGTGGCTCTTCAGCCGCCGCTTGTATCGTCGAATACGGGTGTCGATCTTCGCCAGGGCCGAGTCGAACGCCGCGTGCGCGTCGCCGCCAGAACCGTGGCTGATGAGTTGCTGGCCCGAAGCCAGCTTTACCGAGCAATCGACACGGAAGGCATAGCCATCCTTGCTGACCACGACCTCGGCTGCGCCGCCTCGATCGAAGTATTTCCCAATGCTCAGAGCGATTTCGTCGGAGACTCGCGCTCGCAGAGCCTCACCAACGTCGACATGCTTGCCGGAGACTTGGACTTGCATATCGATACAACGCGCCTGTCAAAGACGGGTGTCAAGCGGCGCCGTAGGTCCTTAAGGAGAGGCCTCTAAGGGCCTCACATGAGCCCCGAAAAGACCCCCATGAGCTTGCGCACGGCGATGATCACGACGTGGGCGCTGACGAACAGCAAGGCCCCGCTTCCCAGCGCCATCAGGTAGCCCAGCAGGGCCAGAACGCCGTCCCGCTGGAGCAGAGCGAGGGCCAGGACGGCGACGGTCGCGCCGGGCGCAAGGTTGCCCAAAGGGATCGGCAGGACCAGCACCAGGGCCAGCAATGTGCAGACCACGCCGATGGCCCGCTCGCCCAGGGGTGCGAACATCGGTCGCAGCCTGGGACGGGTGACTAGCTCCATGCTGCGGACGATCGGGCCAAGCCGCCGGAACAGTCCGCGCAGGTCGTCGCGCTTCAGCGGCTTCTCCACGAGGGCGCGGGGCAGCCACGGCGTGTCGGCGCCCATGGCGATCTGCGGGGCCAGGAACAGGATCGGCAGAGACAGAAGGGTCGAGGACCCCGGCGGCAGCGGCAGGGTGTTCAGCAGGCCGAAAACCAGCAGCATGGCCCCGAACGCGCGGCTGTCGAACGCGGCCAGCATCTCGCCGACCGTGAGGGTGGGGCTGGCGTCCTCGCCGAACCCCTCGATCACGTCCGCCAGACTCTTTTCACTCATCGCGACCCTTCCACCGCTTCGAAACGCGCGGAAGGGGTTCTAGACCGCTTCCTTCATCAGGCGACGACGCTCGACCGACGACGGGATCCGCATGGCTTCGCGATACTTGGCCACGGTCCGACGGGCGATGTCGACCCCGGCGGCCTTGAGAATTTCAACGATGGCGTCGTCGGAGTGGACCTGCGCCTCGGTCTTCTCGGCGTCGACCAGGCCCTTGATCTTGTGACGGACGCTGGCGGCCGAGTGGGCCTCGCCGCCTTCCGACGACTGGATGGCCGAGGTGAAGAAGAACTTCAGCTCGAACACCCCGCGCGGCGTGGCGATGTACTTGTTCGAGGTGACCCGGCTGACCGTGCTCTCGTGCATGCCGATGGCGTCGGCCACGGTCTTCAGGTTCAGCGGGCGCAGATGCTCGACACCGAAGGCCAGGAAGCCGTCCTGCTGGCGGACGATCTCGCTGGAGACCTTCAGGATGGTCTTGGCGCGCTGGTCCAGGCTCTTCACCAGCCAGTTGGCCGTGGCCATGCAGTCAGCGACGAAGGTCTTCTCCTGATCGCTGCGCGCGCCCTTGGAGACGCGGGCGTGGTAGCGCTGGTCGACCAGCACGCGCGGCAGGGTGTCGGTGTTGAGCTCGACATGCCACATGCCGCCCAGGCCCTCGCGGACCATGACGTCGGGCACCAGGGTCTCGGCCGGTTCGCTGTGATAGGCCGCGCCCGGACGCGGGTTCAGCGACCGGATCTCGGCGACCATGTCGCGCAGGTCCTCGTCGTCGACGCCGCAGATCCGGCGCAGGCCGGCCATGTCGCGCTTGGCCAGGAGCTCGAGATTGTCGAGCATCGCCGCCATGCAGGGGTCGTAGCGGTTCAGGTCCTTCAGCTGCAGCGCCAGGCACTCGCGCACGTCGCGGGCGAAGACGCCGACGGGCTCGAAGCCCTGCAGCGTGGCGAGGGTCTCCTCGACCATCTCCAGCTTGCAGCCCAGGCGCGCGGCCAGCTCGATCACGTCCAGGCGCAGGTAGCCGCCCTCGTCGACGGCGTCGATCAGGATCTCGGCGATGGCGTTGCGGGCCGGCGACAGGGCCGCCTGGACCAGCTGCGCGCGCAGGTGGGCGGCCAGGGTCGGAACGTCGGTCAGGGCGCTCTCGTAGCCCTCGTCGCCCTCGAACGAGCCGCCGCCGCCAGCGCGCGACCAGTCGATCTGGCCGCCGGCGTGCTCCGCCCCATGGTCGGGGTCCGCGCCGTCGCCCGTGGCGCGCTCGCCTGGCGAGACGTCGTCGGAGGGGGTGTCCAGTTCGCGGCCGGCCGTCGTGTCGGCCACGGCGTCGACCTGGGTCAGGCTGGCGTCGCGCACGGCCTCGACCTCACCCGCCGGCTCGGACTCGCCCTCGTCGCGTTGCAGGAGCGGGTTGCGCTCCAGCTCGGCCTCGACGAAGGCGTCCAGCTCGATGTTCGACAGTTGCAGCAACTTGATGGCCTGCTGCAGCTGCGGGGTGATGACGAGGCCCTGGCCTTGCCGGAGCTCCAGTCGGTGGCTGAGCGCCAATGCGCCCTCCTGACGAACGAATGAACTTTCGAGCGTCATTGAAGGGCTGGTTTGGTTAACGGGTCGCCAACGCCTGCAAATATCGGGCCGGTGCGACCTTCCGTCCCGAAAAATATCGCGACGAGGGTCTTCGCCTTGTCAAAACAAGGACTTGGAGCGCGCTTGGGAGGGGGAAAGGGCGGCTTTCGCCCGTTCCCCGCGCCAATCAGTCACCCAATCTGGGCTCGGAGAAGCTGTCGCCCAGATAGACGCGCTTAACTTCCGGGTTGTCGACGATCTCGCGCGGCGAGCCTTCGAACAGCACCTCGCCGGCGTGGATGATCGAGGCGCGGTCGATGATGTCCAGCGTCTCGCGCACGTTATGGTCGGTGATCAGGATGCCGATGCCGCGGCCCTTGAGGTAGCCGACCACCTCGCGGATGTCGGCGATCGCCAGGGGGTCGATGCCGGCGAAGGGCTCGTCCAGCAGCATGAACGACGGCTCGCTGGCCAGGGCGCGGGCGATTTCCACGCGGCGGCGCTCACCGCCCGACAGGGCGACGGCGGGCGACTTGCGGATGTGGGTGATGCGCAGCTCTTCCAGGATGCTGGTCACCTGTTCGCGGGCCTTGCGCGGATCTTTCTGGCGCATCTCGACCACGGCCATGACGTTCTGCTCGACCGTCATGCCCCGGAAGATCGAGGCTTCCTGCGGCAGGTAGCCGACGCCGAGGCGGGCGCGCTGGAACATCGGCTGGGACGTGATGTTCTCGCCATCCAGATAGATCGCGCCGTAGTCGGCGGCGATCAGGCCCGTGACCATGTAGAAGCAGGTGGTCTTGCCGGCGCCGTTCGGGCCCAGCAGGCCGGCGACCTCGCCGCGCTTCAAGCGCAGGGAGACGTTCTTGACGACCGGACGGTCGCCGAACGACTTGCCCACGGAGTCGACGAACAGGCCGTCCATGTCGTTGGAGGTCAGGGTCATGAAGGGACTCTAGCGCGGGGCGTTCTGGTCGGCGGCGGCCGGCGTGTCGGACGTCTTGCTGTCTTCTTGATAGAACACGGCGCGCACGCGCTTGGGCGAGGCGCGGCCCGGATTGTTGGATTCCAGCTTGGCGTCGTTGGTCTTGGTGTTGACCGTCAGCTTGTCGCCAGTGGTCACGTCCTTGCCCTTCGTGACGACGACATTGCCGGTCAAGACGGCGATGTTGTTGTCGAAGGTGTAGACGGCGTGATCGCCGCGAGCCTGCTGGGCTTCACTGACTAGATAGACCGTGCCCTCGGCTTCCATGCGCTGGGCCGCGCCGCAGTTGTTGTTGGCGTCGCCGCCGGCCTTGCGGGCGCTGTAGATCGTCACCTGCTTGGCGCGCATGCGCGAGCGGTTCTGCAGGATCTCCACGTTGCCGCGGAAGATCGTGATGCACTTGCTGTTGATCGTTTCCTGCTGATCGGCGGACACGTCGATCGGCGCGCTCGAGTCGCCTTGCTGGGCGTGGGCCGCGCCGCTGGCTCCAACGCCAGACAGGATCAACGCGGTCGCCGCCGCAGCCGTCCATCGCTTCATCAGAACCATGTCCTCATCCGTCGCGGCTCGCGTCCGAAGCGAACCTGCGCCATTTCTTTACTGCCGTTCGAACCGCGCGCGAACCCCGCCTCGGAAGACGATGCGATCGCCCTTGTCATATACGGAGTAAGCGCGAGATTGCACCTGTCCGCTGGGACCTTCGCCGTTCATCGTGGTCTCGCCCGTGACATTTCCGGTCTTGGTGTCGACGAACGACTCCTCCGACGCGAAGCGGTAACCGGTGCCATCGTCCAGCCGGACGTCGTCCTTCAGGTTCAGGCTGAAGTCGTCCTGACGGTAGACGCCGTGCTTGGCGGTCATGCGCGTGGGGGTGGGCGAGCCCAGATCCAGGGTCAGGGCCGGGTCGTCCAGGATGATCCGGCGCGGATCGTTGTCGTCGCGGATCGCCGACCGTGCGGTGATCATGAAGCTGCGCCCATCGGTCGACTGGCCGTAGAAGCGCGGCGTGATCAGGCGGATCTCGGTCTTGGCCTCGGTCGGCGGATGGGTCGCGGCCATGTAGGTCCGCCAGCCGACCTGCGAGGCGACGATCAGCAGCAGGATGCCGATGGCTAGCGGCAGGACGATGCGGGCGGCCAGCACGCGGCGCGAGCGGCGGCGCCAGCGCGCGAGGTCGGCGCTCATCGCTCGTCCGGTCATGACCGCGGTCGGGTGCATCCGCTTCCGTCAGCTGTGGGCGAAGATATCGACCTCCTCCCAGCCGGCCAGGTCGAGCGAGGCGCGGTGGGGGAGATAGTCGAAGGCGTGTTGCGCCAGGGCCATTCGGCCCTCGCGTTCCAGCATGATGTTCAGCTTGTGGCGCAGGGCGTGCAGGTGCAGCACGTCCGAGGCGGCGTAGGCGACCTGTTCGGGGCTCAGCGACGGCGCGCCCCAGTCCGACGACTGCTGGACCTTGGACAGCTCGACACCCAGCAGTTCGCGCGTCACGTCCTTCAGGCCGTGGCGGTCCGTATAGGTCCGGGCCAGCTTCGAGGCGATCTTGGTGCAGTAGACGGGCGCGGTCACGACTCCCAGATGGAGTTCGAACATGGCGATATCAAAGCGGCCGAAGTGAAAAAGCTTCAGGATCGCCGGATCGGTCAGCAGCGCCTTCAGGTTCGGGCAATCGTAGCCGGGGCGCTTCAGGCGCACCACGTGGGCGTCGCCGTCGCCCGACGACAGCTGGACCACGCACAGCGGATCGCGCCCCAGGCGCAGACCCATGGTCTCCGAATCGATCGCGATAATGCTGGCGCCGGCGAACACGCCGTCGGGCAGGTCGCCCTCGTGAACGAAATTGGCCAAGTCTCAGAAATCTCCGACAGATCGCGCGCGCGACGCGATCAACCACGCGCCCGTTATAGGCGCGCGTTACTTATACTCACGATGAACGGGATATCTATCCGCCCAGATTTCTGAACTATGGGGGGATTTTGGCGCCACCCCCGCTTCTCGAAAGAAGCTCGGTTAAGGGGTGGTGCCCAGGAGAGGACTCGAACCTCCACGACCTTTCGGTCACTGGCACCTGAAGCCAGCGCGTCTACCAATTCCGCCACCTGGGCCCGCTGTCGCAACCGGTTAGGTCGCCGCGAGGCCGGGACGTTTAGGGAAAGCTTCTGACCGCGTCAACAGGCAAAAAACGACAAATCGTGATTTCGTTGCGAACAAGGCCAGGGTCGTCTAATTCCCCCGGTTATCGCGGTAGAGTCATCGCATGCGACGAGGAATGAAGATGCAGGGTCTGGTCACGGTGTTCGGCGGCTCCGGTTTCGTGGGCGGCCAGGTCGTGCGGGCGCTCGCCAAGGCGGGCTACCGGGTGCGGGTGGCCGTGCGCCAGCCGAACCTGGCCTATCGCATGCGCATGCTGGGCGACGTCGGCCAGATCGAGGTCTTCCAGGCCAATGTCCGCAATCCGGCCTCGGTGGCCCGCGCCCTGGACGGGGCCGAGGCCTGCGTGAACCTGGTGGGCGTGCTCTGGGAGAGCGGCCGCCAGAAGTTCCAGTCGCTGCACGCCATGGCCGCCAAGACCGTGGCCGAGGCCGCCGCCAAGGCCGGCGTCAAGCATCTCGTCCATGTCAGCGCCCTGGGCGCCAAGGCCGATTCGACCTCTAAGTACTTCCGCACCAAGGCCGAGGGCGAGGCCGCCGTCCGCGACGCCTTCCCGGGCGCGACGATCGTGCGTCCGTCGCTGGTGTTCGGCGTCGACGACAAGTTCTTCAACAAGTTCGCCCAGATCGCTGCCCTGGCCCCGGTCATGCCGCTGGTCGGCGCCGACACCCGCGTCCAGCCGATCTTCGTCGGCGACGTGGCCGCCGCGATCGCCAAGATCGTCGCCAACCCGGCGGCCGTGGGCGTGACCTACGAGCTGGGCGGCCCGACCGTCTACACGATGCGCGAGATCCAGCAGCTGATCCTGACCGAGACCGGCCGCAACCGCCCCCTGGCCGCGCTGCCGTGGCCGGTGGCCTCGCTGATCGGCTCGCTGGGCGACCTGGTCGCCGGCGTTCTGCCGCCGCCGCTGACCAGCGACCAGGTCGAGATGCTGAAGACCGACAATGTCGCCGAAGGCGGCCTGCCGGGGCTGGCCGAGGTCGGCGTGGTCGGAACGTCCGTCGAGGCCGTGGTCCCGACCTATCTCTACCGTTACCGCAAGGGCGGCCAGTACGCCGAGACCCCGGCGGGCGCGTTCTAGGGGCTTACGCCGAACCGGAACGAAGAAGGGCGAACGCCGCGCGGCGTCCGCCCTTTTTGTTTCGGCTCCCTCGCCGCTGGCTCAGTGGCGCAGGTACAGCACCGCCAGGCCGCCGACGCCGACGACGATCCGCCACCAGGCGAACGGCGCGAAGCCGCGCTTGCCGACGAAGTCGAGCATGTACTTCACGACCACCAGACCCGACAGGAACGACACGACGAAGCCGATGGCCACTACGCCGACATGGCCGGCGTCCAGGGCGTCGCGGTTCTTGAAGACGTCCAGGGCGAAGGCTCCGACCATGATCGGGATGGCCATGAAGAAGCTGAACTCGGCGGCGGCCCGGCGCTCGATGCCGAACAGCATGGAGCCGACGATGGTCGAGCCCGAGCGCGAGACGCCCGGCACCAGCGACAGGCACTGGAACAGGCCCACGATCAGCGCCTTGTGCAGCGGCAGGGTCATGGCGTCGTGGTCGACGGCCGGCGGAGCCTTCTTGTCGATGAACAGCAGGATGACGCCGCCGATCAGCAGCGACCAGCAGATGATCAGCGGGCTCTCGAACAGGAACTTCTTGATCACGTCGTGCAGCAGCAGGCCGGCCGCGAAGGCCGGGGCGACGGCGACGATGACGCTGAGCGCGAAGCGGCGCGCCTCGGGCTTGGTCGGCAGGCCGATCAGCACGCCCCACAGCTTCTGGAAGTAAAGGGCCACCACCGCCAGGATCGCGCCCAGCTGGATCAGCACGATGAAGGTGTCCCACGCCGGATCCTTGAGGCCCATGGCCTCCTTGGTCAGCAGCAGATGGCCGGTGGACGAGACGGGAATGAACTCCGTCAGCCCCTCGACCAGACCCAGAATGATAGCGCTCAACCAGTCAGGCATTTCTTGGCTCCAAACCCGCGTCTGGCGTGCGCCTGACATGGTAAACAGGTCGTAAATCCATAAAGTGGACTAATTTACCCATCTCTTGCGAGTCGCTCTCAAAGACCACGCCCGAAACAGGGATATATAAGTCTATAAATTTGACCAACACATTCTTATTGCGCTGAAGAGTCCGTATGAGGCCGGCCTGAGCAATTTTTCTCCTACTGGAGAGACGGGGAAAGTCGCATGGCCGAACGCATGCTGAAATTCATCTCGGTGGCCCGCAAGACGCCCGAAAAGCGTGCGGCCGCCGAACGTTCGGGCGACTTCCACGAGATCTACGCCGACTTCATCGACGCCAAGGCGACCGAGCAGGCCTCGCGTTGCTCGCAATGCGGCGTGCCGTTCTGCCAGACCCACTGCCCCCTGCACAACAACATCCCCGACTGGCTGCGGATGACGGCCGAGGGCCGCCTGGAAGAAGCCTACGCCCTGTCGCAGGCGACCAATTCCATGCCGGAAGTCTGCGGCAGGATCTGCCCCCAGGACCGCCTGTGCGAAGGTAACTGCGTCATAGAGCAGTCGGGTCACGGCACCGTGACGATCGGCTCGGTCGAACGCTACCTGACCGACAAGGCCTGGGAGAACGGCTGGGTGAAGCCGCTGGTCGCCGGTGAAGCGCGCGGCCAGTCGGTCGGCGTGATCGGCGCGGGCCCCGCCGGCCTGGCCGCCGCCGAGAAGCTGCGCGAGGCCGGCTACGACGTCACCGTCTACGACCGCCACGACCGCGCCGGCGGCCTGCTGATCTACGGCATCCCCGGCTTCAAGCTGGAGAAGGACGTCGTCGAGCGCCGCACCCAGCGCCTGGCCGACGGCGGCGTCGTGTTCAAGCTCGGCTTCGAGGTCGGCAAGGACGCCACTCTGGAGGATCTGCGCGCCAAGCACGACGCAGTGCTGATCGCCGTTGGCGTCTACGCCGCGCGCGACCTGACCGTCCCGGGCGGCGGCAGCAAGGGCGTGGCTCCCGCCCTCGACTATCTGATCGCCTCGAACCGCGTGGGCCTGGGCGACACCGTCGCGGCCTACGAGTCCGGCGAGCTGAACGCCGAGGGCAAGGACGTGGTCGTGGTCGGCGGCGGCGACACCGCCATGGACTGCGTGCGCACGGCCATCCGCCAGGGCGCCAAGTCAGTCACCTGCCTCTATCGCCGCGACAAGGCCAACATGCCCGGTTCGATGCGCGAAGTGGCCAACGCCGAGGAAGAGGGTGTCACCTTCGAATGGCTGGCCGCCCCGCGCGCCCTGTCGGGCGAGGCCGAGGCCGTCACCGGCGTGCGCGCCATCCGCATGCGCCTGGGCGCCCCGGACGCCTCGGGCCGCCAGAGCCCCGAGGAGATCCCCGGCGGCGACTTCGACCGTCCGGCCCAGCTGGTTCTGAAGGCCCTGGGCTTCGAGCCGGAGAACCTGCCCGAGCAGTGGTCGGCGCCGGACCTGAAGGTCACCCGCTGGGGCACGGTCAAGGCCGACGTCCGCAACCAGATGACCAATCTCGACGGCGTGTTCGCCGCCGGCGACATCGTGCGCGGCGCCTCGCTCGTCGTCTGGGCGATCAAGGACGGCCGCGACGCCGCCGACGCCATCCACCGTTACCTGCAGGCCAAGGTCGGCGCGCCCGCGCTGATCGCGGCGGAATAAGAAAGAGGAGCCCAAGACCATGAGCGAGATGGACCTCTATCTGAAGAACCGCCAGGCCCTGATCGACGGCCACGCCTACGATCCCTCGACCGAGCGCGACGCGTGCGGCGTGGGCCTGGTCTGCGCCATCGACGGCCAGCCGCGCCGCGAGGTCGTCGAACTGGCGATCAAGGCCCTGAAGGCCCTGTGGCACCGGGGCGCGATCGACGCCGACGGCAAGACCGGCGACGGCGCCGGCGTGCTGGTCAGCGTCCCGCAGGACTTCTTCATCGACCAGGTGCGCCGCACCGGCCACGCCCTGCGCCAAGGCCCGATCGCCGTCGGCCAGATCTTCCTGCCGCGCACGGACCTGGGCGCCCAGGAGGCCTGCCGCACGATCGTGGAGGCCGAAGCCCTGCGCTTTGGCTTCTACATCTATGGCTGGCGCCAGGTGCCGGTCGACACCTCGGTGATCGGCGAGAAGGCCAACGCCACCCGTCCCGAGATCGAGCAGATCATGCTGGCCGCCCCGGCCGGCCTGGACGGCGAGGCGCTGGAACGCGCCCTGTTCCTGTGCCGCAAGCGCACCGAAAAGCGCGTCCACGCCCAGAACATCAGCGACTTCTACATCTGCTCATTCTCGGCCAAGTCGCTGATCTACAAGGGCATGTTCCTCGCCGAGCACATCGACGAGTTCTATCCCGACCTGAAGGACGACCGCTTCGCCGCGGCCGTGGCGATCTTCCACCAGCGCTATTCGACCAACACCTTCCCGCAGTGGCGCCTGGCCCAGCCCTTCCGGATGCTCGCCCACAACGGCGAGATCAACACGATCAAGGGCAACATCAACTGGATGAAGTCCCACGAGATCAAGATGGCCGCCCAGGCCTTCGGCGAGTTCGGGGACGACGTGAAGCCGGTGATCCAGCCGGGCGGCTCGGACAGCGCCAACCTCGACAACACCTTCGAGGTGCTGGTGCGCGCCGGCCGTGACGCGCCGATGGCCAAGGCCCTGCTGGTGCCGGAAGCCAGCAACCCGAAGATGAAAGAGCCCCACAAGGCTCTCTATTCCTACTGCAACGCCGTGATGGAGCCCTGGGACGGTCCGGCCGCCCTGTGCGCCACCGACGGCCGCTGGGTCGTGGCCGGCAAGGACCGCTCGGGCCTGCGCCCGCTGCGCGTGGCCTATACCGACGACGGTCTGGTGATCATGGGCTCGGAAGCCGGCATGTGCGGCGTCGAGGAAGCCCGCATCACCCGCAAGCTGGCGATCTCGCCGGGCCGCATGCTGGCCATCGACCTGGCCGAAGGCCGCCTCTACGGCGAGGACGAGATCATCGACGAGCTGGCCGGCCGCCACCCCTATACGGAGTGGCTGGGCAACATGGTCGATCTCGAGAAGGAGATCGCGCCCGGTCCCGAGCCGCGCAAGTACGGCCGCGAGGAGCTGACCCGCCGCCAGGCCGCCGCCGGCTATTCGCTGGAAGACCTGGAGATGATCCTCGCCCCCATGGTCGAGGACGGCAAGGAAGCTGTCGGCTCGATGGGCGACGACACGCCGCTGGCGGTGCTGTCGGAGAAGTACCGTCCGCTCAGCCACTTCTTCCGCCAGAACTTCAGCCAGGTGACCAACCCGCCGATCGACCCCCTGCGGGAAACCGGCGTGATGAGCCTGAAGACCCGGTTCAAGAACCTTGGCAACATCCTGGCCCAGGACGCCGCGCAAGCGGATGTGTACGTGCTGGAAAGCCCCGTGCTGACCACCGGCATGTACATCCGCATCCACGAGCTGCTGGGTGAGAAGAACGTCGCGGTCATCGACTGCACCATGCCCCTGCCGGCGCCGGAGGCCCGGGCCGGCGACGCCCTGCGCGCCAACCTCGACCGCATCCGCGCCGAGGCCGAGGACGCCGTGCTGCGCGGCTGCGGCGCCATCGTCCTGACCGACGAGGCCAGCGACGAGGACCGCGTCGGCCTGCCGATGATCCTGGCCACCGGCGGCGTCCACGCCCACCTGGTGGCCAAGGGCCTGCGCTCGTACGTGTCGATCGTCGTCCGCTCGGCCGAGTGCCTGGACACCCACTATTTCGCGGTGCTGGTCGGCGTCGGGGCCACGGCGGTCAACGCCTACCTGGCCCAGGAAAGCTTCCAGGACCGCCTGGAGCGCGGCCTGGCGGGCGACCGGACGCTGCGCGACGTCTGCCTGAACTTCAAGGGCGCCATCGAGGGCGGCCTGCTGAAGATCATCTCCAAGATGGGCATCAGCGTCATCAGCTCGTACCGCGGCGGCTACAACTTCGAAGCCGTCGGCCTGTCGCGCGCCCTGGCCGCCGAGTTCTTCCCCGGCATGCCCTCGCGCATCTCGGGCATCGGCCTGGCCGGCATCGAGAGCAAGACGGTCGAACTGCACCGCAAGGCCTGGGGCCTGACGGCCGTGACCCTGCCGGTCGGCGGCCTGTACAAGGCCCGTCGCTCGGGCGAGGCCCACGCCTTCGAGGCCCGGCTGATGCACACCCTGCAGACGGCCTGCGACACCGGCGACTACGAGCTCTATCGCCGCTGGAGCAACGGCCTGCGCACGCAGAAGCCGATCCAGCTGCGCGACCTGCTCGACTGGCGCTCGGACCGCAACCCGATCGCCACCGACGACGTCGAGAGCGTCAACGAGATCCGCAAGCGCTTCGTGACGCCCGGCATGAGCCTGGGGGCCCTCAGCCCCGAGGCCCACGGCGCCCTGAACATCGCCATGAACCGCATCGGCGCCCGCTCGGTGTCGGGCGAGGGCGGCGAGGACAGCGCGCGCTACAAGCCGCTGCCCAACGGCGACAACCCCAACAGCGCCATCAAGCAGGTCGCCTCGGGCCGTTTCGGCGTCACCGCCGAATACCTGAACCAGTGCGTCGAGCTGGAGATCAAGGTCGCCCAGGGCGCCAAGCCCGGCGAGGGCGGCCAGCTGCCTGGCTTCAAGGTCACCGAGATGATCGCCCGCCTGCGTCACTCGACGCCGGGCGTGATGCTGATCAGCCCGCCGCCGCACCATGACATCTACTCGATCGAGGACCTGGCTCAGCTCATCTATGACCTGAAGCAGATCAACCCGATCGCGCGGGTCACGGTGAAGCTGGTCGCGGCCACCGGCATCGGCGCCATCGCCGCTGGCGTGGCCAAGGCCAAGGCCGACGTGATCCTGGTCGCCGGCGGCGTCGGCGGCACGGGCGCCTCGCCCCAGACCTCGGTGAAGTACGCCGGCGGTCCGTGGGAGATGGGCCTGTCGGAAGCCAACCAGGTGCTGACCCTGAACAACCTGCGCCACTCCGTCGTCCTGCGGGCCGACGGCGGCATGCGCACGGGCCGCGACATCGTCATCGCCGCCATGATGGGCGCCGAGGAGTTCGGCATCGGCACCGCCTCGCTGGTGGCGATGGGCTGCATCATGGTCCGCCAGTGCCACTCCAACACCTGCCCCGTGGGTGTCTGCACCCAGGACGAGGCCCTGCGCGCCAAGTTCACCGGCACGCCGGACAAGGTCATCAACCTCTTCACGTTCATCGCCGAAGAGGTGCGCGAGATCCTGGCCGGTCTGGGCTTCAAGAGCCTGCAGGAAATCGTCGGCCGCACTGACCTGCTGGCCCAGGTCAGCCGCGGCGGCGAGCACCTCGACGACCTCGACCTGAACCCGCTGCTGGTCCGCGCCGATCCGGGCGCGAACAAGCCGTACAACACGGTCGTCGGCCGCAACGCGGTGCCGGACACGCTGGACGCCCAGATCGTCCGCGACGCCGCGCCGCTGCTGGAGCGCGGCGAGAAGATGCAGCTGACCTACACGGTCCGCAGCACCGCCCGCACCATCGGCACGCGCACGTCCAGCCACATCGTCCGCAAGTTCGGCATGAAGGGCCTGCCCGCCGGCCACCTGACCGTCCAGCTCAAGGGTTCGGCCGGCCAGAGCCTGGGGGCCTTCGCGGTCCAGGGCCTGCGCATCGAGCTGACCGGCGAGGCCAACGACTATGTCGGCAAGGGCCTGTCGGGCGCGACGATCGTGATCAAGCCGGCGCGGGGCCTGGCGGCTCCGGAGACCAACGCCCTGATCGGCAACACCGTGCTGTTCGGCGCCACCTCGGGCCGGCTGTTCGCGGCGGGCCAGGCCGGCGAGCGCTTCGCCGTCCGCAACTCCGGCGCCACCACGGTGGTCGAGGGCTGCGGCGCCAACGGCTGCGAATATATGACCGGCGGCCAGGTGGTGATCCTGGGCCCGACGGGCAGCAACTTCGGGGCCGGCATGACCGGCGGCATGGCCTTCGTGCTGGACCAGCACGACCGGTTCGAAGCCAATATCAACCCCGAGAGCATCGTCGTGCAGCGCCTGGCCTCGCCCTACTGGGAAGGCGTGCTGCGTTCGCTGATCGCCGAGCACGCCCGCGAGACGGACTCGGTCTTCGCCGCCACCCTGCTGCGCGACTGGGACCGCGTGCGCGACCAGTTCTGGCAGGTCTGCCCGAAGGAGATGGTCAGCCGCCTGCCCCAGCCGCTGGCGGCGGAAGAGGCCGTGCACGAACGGGCCTGATCGCCCGACGACCTGAAGAACGAGACCGCCGCGAGGGCCAAGCCTTCGCGGCGGTTTTCGTTCAGGCGGCCGCCTTGGCCTCCAGCAGCTTGAACGTCGCCCGCGCCCGGGCCACCGCCACGCCGTCCGCTCGCACCGTCGCCTCGGCGAAGCAGATCGAGCGGCCCAGCTTGACGAAGTCGGTGTCGAACTCGAGCCATTGGCCCAGCTTGGCCGAGCCCAGATAGTCCAGGGTCAGGGACACCGTGACCAGGCCGCCGGCCGGCTGGCGCGCGGCGGCGAGGTTCGCGGCGAGCGAAAGCCCCATGGCGTTGTCGGCCAGGGCGGCGAGGAACCCGCCATGCGGCATGCCCCGCGAATTGCAGTGCGCCTCGCGCACCCGGGTCCCCAGCACCAGCCGATCCGGCGCGGATCGTGCGAACAGCGGCTCCCACGGATCGGTGACCGGGCTCTTGCGGACGTGCGGGGAGAAGCCCTCGGGGATGTCGTCCATAACCGTCTCGCCTGATTTCAAACAGTTGTTTTAATCTAGCATTGATCGCCCTCTTGCGCGAGGGGCTGTCGTATCGCGTGATGCGAAGCGGCTGAACGAAACGGGGCCGTTCGACATTCCATGTCCATGCGCGCCTTCGCCCACCTGCTGGACCGCCTGTCCCTGACCAGCTCGCGCAACGCCAAGCTGACCCTGATCGCCGACCACCTGCGCCAGACGCCGGACCCCGACCGGGGCTACGCCCTGGCGGCCCTGACCGGGGCGCTGTCGTTCAACGCCGCCAAGCCGGCCTTTATCCGCAAGGCGGTCGAGGCGCGGATGGACGCCCAGCTGTTCGCCTGGTCCTACGACTATGTCGGCGACCTGGCCGAGACTGTCGCCCTGGTCTGGCCGGCGAAACCCGGCGCCAACCGGCCGCCGGAGCTGTCCGAGGTGATCGAGGCCTTGCATTCGGCTTCGCGGACAGAGGTCCAGAGGCTGATCGAGGGCTGGCTGGACGCCCTGGACCCGGATGGCCGCTGGGCGCTCTTGAAGCTGATGACCGGCGGATTGAGGGTCGGGGTCTCGTCGCGGCTGGCCAAGCAGGCCTGCGCCAACCTGGGCGGTGTCGAGATCGGCGAGATCGAGGAGATCTGGCACGCGATGGCGCCGCCCTATGGCGACCTCTTCGCCTGGCTGGAGGGCCGCTCCGAGCGCCCTTCGCCCGACGCGCCGGGGCGCTTCCGGCCGGTGATGCTGGCCCAGCCGATCGACGAAGAGGTCGACTTCGCCAAGCTGGATCCCGCCGACTATGTCGCCGAGTGGAAGTGGGACGGCATCCGCGTCCAGGCCGTCAGCGAGCGCGGCCAGCGGCGGCTCTACACCCGCACCGGCGACGACATCTCGGCCAGCTTCCCCGATGTGGTCGAAGCCCTGGACTTCGAGGGGGCGATCGACGGCGAGCTGCTGGTCCTGCGCGACGGCGCCCTGGCCCCGTTCGGCGATCTGCAGCAGCGGTTGAACCGCAAGACCGTCGACGCCAGGCAGCTGGCGACCTTCCCGGCCGGTATCCGCGCCTACGACCTGATGCTGGACGGCGAGACGGACCTGCGGTCCCTGCCCTTCGTCGAGCGGCGCGCGCGGCTGGAAGCGTTCGTGGCGCGGCTGAAGACCTCGCGCATCGACCTCTCCCCGCTGCAGCCGTTCGAGACCTGGGCGGAACTGGCCGCCCTGCGCCTGGACCCGCCCGAGGGCGACGCGCGGCTTTCGGAAGGCCTGATGCTGAAGCGGCGCGACAGCGTCTACGAACCCGGCCGCCCCAAGGGCCCGTGGTTCAAGTGGAAGCGCGACCCGCACCTGATCGACGCGGTGCTGATGTACGCCCAGCGCGGCCACGGCAAGCGGTCCAGCTTCTATTCCGACTACACCTTCGGCGTCTGGCGCGAGGACGACGAGGGCCGGCGCAGCCTGACCCCGGTCGGAAAGGCCTATTTCGGCTTCACCGACGAGGAGCTGAAGCAGATCGACAAGTTCGTCCGCGACCACACGATCGAACGCTTCGGTCCCGTGCGCTCGGTGCGGGCC
Organism: Caulobacter segnis; assembly: GCF_019931575.1. Lineage (NCBI taxonomy): Bacteria > Pseudomonadati > Pseudomonadota > Alphaproteobacteria > Caulobacterales > Caulobacteraceae > Caulobacter > Caulobacter segnis. The sequence continues at coordinate 5,004,608 of NZ_CP082923.1, forward strand.
GACCTGGACTTCGGCCTGGTGTTCGAGGTCGCGTTCGAAGGCCTGCAGCGCTCGGGCCGCCACAAGTCGGGCGTGGCCATGCGCTTCCCGCGCATCAACCGCATCCGCTGGGACAAGCCGTCGAGGGAGGCGGACGAGCTTTCGACTCTCGAGGCGATGCTGGACTAGTGGGCGGCCGCGGGAGCCTGGGCGGGGTGGCCGGTCTGGAACAGCTTGCCCTTTTCGGTGGCCAGCACCGTCAGGAGGCCCGCCAGCCCGAAGCCCATGAAGCCCAGGGTCAGCGGCACCGTCGTGCCGTCATAGAGCTGGCCGATGAGGAAGCCGAACACCGCCCCGCCGATCGTCGTGATGAAGCCCTGGATCGAGGCGGCCGCGCCGGCCACATGGCCCAGCGGCTCCATGGCGATGGCTCCGAAGTTCGACATCACCAGGCCGAAGCAGAACATCATCGCGGCCTGCAGCAGGGCGAAGGTCAGCAGGGTCTCGTGGCCGGTCTTGGCCACCACCGCGTGGACGCCGGCGACCGCGACGAAGCCGATCAGGGCCCAGTGCGAGACCTTGCGCATGCCCAGCTTCCCGACGATCCGCGAATTGAGCAGGGACGAGACAGCCATGGTTCCGGCGATGCCGGCGAAGACCAGCGGGAAGATGTCGCCGGCGTGCAGCACTTCGGCGAACACCTGCTGGGCCGAATTCAGGAAGCCGAACAGGCCGCTCAGCACCAGGGCGGCGGCCAGGGTGTAGCCCATGGCGATCCGGTCGGTCAGGGCGATCTTGAAGGCCGAGCTGACCCCGCTGATCGAGATCGGAATGCGGTCTTCCGGATGCTGGGTCTCGGGCAGCTTGATCGCCGCCCACGCCATGACGATGAGGCCAAAGATCGACAGCACGCCGAAGATCCAGCGCCACGAGGCGAACAGCATGATCGCCTGGCCCAGCGAGGGCGCGATGATCGGGGTGGCCAGGAAAACGATGAAGGCCAGCGACATCACCCGCGCCATCTGGCGGCCGGCGTAGCAGTCGCGGACGATCGACACCGACAGCACCCGCGTCGAGGCCGCGCCCAGGCCGGTCAGGAAGCGGGCGACCAGCAGCATCTCGAACGAGGTGGAGAAGGCGCAGAGGGCGGCGAAGGCCGTATAGAGCGCCAGACCGACCATCAGCACCGGCTTGCGGCCATAGCGGTCGGCCAGCGAGCCATAGGCCAGCTGGGCGACGCCGAAGCCAAGCAGGTACGAGGTGATCACCCACTGGCGGGCGTTGGGATCGTGCACGCCTAGCGCCTCGCCGATGTTGGGCAGGGCCGGCAGCATCGAGTCGATGGCCAGGGCGTTGGTCGCCATCATCGCCGCGATCAGGGCGACGAACTGGCCGAAGCCCATGCCGGGATGCGGCGACGGGTTGGTGTCGGACATGGATCTTCTCGCGTGGGCTGACGCCCCAGCCACGAGACGTGTCCCGCGCGATATAGGGGTTGGCGCAGGCGACGCCACCCCCAAAAGCCGCCGATCAGCCGTTGAAGGCCCGGATCGCGTCGATGATCTTCTGCTGGTCAGCCGCGCCCAGATACGGGTGCATCGGCAGGGCCAGCACCGTCTCGGCCTTGGCCTCGGTGACCGGCAGGCCGCCGGCGCCGCGCGGGAAGTGGGCGTAGGGCGCCTGCACGTGCATGGGGACGGGATAGTAGACCGCCGTCGGCACGCCTTGCGTCTTCAGGTGGGCGGCCAGGCCATCGCGGTTCTGGTGCTCGATCACGTACTGGGCCCAGACCGAGACGCCGCCGTCGATCACGGCCGGGGTCGAGATCACCGCGCCCTTCAGGCCCTCGGCGTACCGGTCGGCCACGACCTGACGCAGCTGGATCTCCTCGGCGAAGAGGGCCAGCTTCTCGATCAGGATCGCGGCCTGGATCGTGTCGAGGCGCGAGTTCATGCCGATGCGGGTGTTCAGGTATTTCGGATCATGGTCGAAGGTCTTGCCTTCCAGGTCCGGGCCCACCGCCTTGCCGTGGACGCGGTAGCTGTCCATCAGGTCCCACAGCACGGCGTCATTGGTCAGCACCGCCCCGCCATCGCCGTAGCAGCCCAGCGGCTTGGCCGGGAAGAAGCTGGTGGTGGCCACGTCGGCCCAGTGCAACGGATGCTGGCCGTTCAGGGTGCAGCCGAAGCCCTGGGCGCTGTCGGCGATCAGCTTCAGGCCTTCGCGGTCGCAAATGGCCTTGATCGCCGGATAGTCGGCGGGTTGGCCGAACAGGTCGACGGCGATGACCACCTTCGGGGACAGGCGGCCCTCGGCCTTCACTGCGGCGATGGCGGCGTCCAGCTTGGCGGGGTCCAAATTGTAGGTGTCGGGCAGCACGTCGACAAAGACGGGCGTCGCGTCGACCCACGGCACGACTTCCGGCGTCGCGGCGAAGGTGAAGGACGGGCAGAACACCGCGTCGCCCCGGCCCACGCCCCAGGCCATCAGCGGCAGGGCGATGGCGTCGGTGCCGTTGGCGCACGACAGGGCCAGCCTGGCCTGGCCGAATTCCGCTAGCTTGGCCTCGAACTCGCGGACCTGTGGGCCCATGACATAGGCGCCGCTGTCCAGCACCTTGGCGATGGCCGCGTCGATCTTGTCGCGGATCCGGCGCTGCTGCGCGGCGAGGTCGATGAAGGGCATGCTCATGGCGCGGGCTCTTATGCCGGGTTCGTGACGATTTCGAGCCAATTGGTGTAACCGACTGTTTCCGGCTTCAAGCGGAACCGCAGGCTCATCCTGTCGTTGACCGATGAGCGCGGGGGCGCCTATCGAGAACTCCATGCAGACCAAGCCCAGTATCATCCCGGCGGATGCTTCCCTGCCGTCGCTCGCCAACGTGAAGGCTGACGAGACCATGCTCGGACACTTCCTCGACTGGCTGGGCAAGCTGGCGGTGAACCTGGTGGTCGCCGCGCTGATCCTGGCCGTCACCTTCTGGCTGGCCGGCCTGGCCGCGCGGTTCATGCGCCGGACCCTGGCCCGGGTTCACCGCAACGCGCCGGATCCGACCCTGGAAAGCTTCAGCGCCTCGCTGGCCCGCTACGCCGTCATCGCCGTCGGCCTGGTGGCGGTGCTGCAGCAGCTGGGCGTGCAGGCCACCTCGATCATCGCCGTGCTGGGCGCGGCCTCGCTGGCCATCGGCCTGGCCCTGCAGGGCGCCCTGTCGAACGTGGCGGCCGGGGTGATGATCCTGCTGTTCCGCCCCTACCGCGTCGGCGACGTCATCGAGACCTCGACCCGCAACGGCACGGTGAAGTCGCTGGACCTGCTGTTCACCGAGATCGCCACCCCCGACAACGTCAAGGTGATGATCCCCAACAGCAAGGTGTTTGGCGACGTGATCCTGAACTACTCGACCCACCGCAACCGGCGGGCCGACGTGCTGTTCAAGGTCCCGCTAAAGACCGACCTGATGATGGTCCTCAAGCGCCTGCGCGAGCGGGCCGAGAGCGATCCGCGCATCCGCAAGGACCCGGCGGTGATGATCGAGGTGACGGACCTTTCCGAGGTCTACGCCCAGGCCGCCATCCGCGCCTGGACCTCGGCCGCCGACTTCGGTCCCGTCAAGACCGACCTGATGCTGGCGGCGCACCTTCTGGCCGAGGATCCGGCCCGCGTCGACCTGCCGCCGCCGCGCCCGACCAAGGCCAAGGATCCCTCGCCGGCCATGCCGGGCGAGGGCGAGCACCATCACCTGCTCAGCCTGATAAAGCCGCGTCGAGGTCGGAAATCAGGTCCCGGCAAGACTCAATCCCCACCGAAAGCCGGATGAGCCCGTCCGAGATGCCCAGCGCCGCGCGCTGATCGGCTGGGATCGAGGCGTGGGTCATGATCGCCGGATGCTCGATCAGGCTCTCGACCCCGCCCAGGCTCTCGGCCAGGGTGAACAGTCGCGTACGCTCCAGCATCCTGCGCGCGGGGACCAGGCCGCCCTTCACGTCGGCCGAAATGATGCCGCCGAAACCGCCGGTCATCTGGCGCTTGGCCAGCCCATGCTGCGGATGGCTTTCCAGACCCGGATAGATCACCCGCTCGATGGCCGGATGCTGCTCAAGCCAGCGGGCGATCTCCAGCGCACTGTCGCAGGCGCGCTGCATGCGCAGGGCCAGAGTCTTGACGCCTCGCAGCGCCAGGAAGCTGTCGAACGGTCCCAGCACCCCGCCGACGGCGTTCTGCAGGAACTTCATCTGGTCGGCCAAGTCGGGGTTGTCGCCAACCACCGCCACGCCCGCGACCACGTCGGAGTGGCCGTTCAGGTACTTGGTGGCCGAGTGCATGACGACGTCGAAGCCCAGCTCCAGCGGCCGCTGGATGTAGGGACTGGCGAAGGTGTTGTCGGCGACGGTGACCAGGCCGTGCTTTTTCGCGAGCGCGGCGATGGCCGCGAGATCGGCCAGCCGCAGCATCGGGTTGGTCGGGGTCTCCACCCAGATCATCCGTGTCGCGGGCGTGATCGCCGCCTCGACGGCCGACAGGTCGGCCATGTCGACGAAGCTGAAGGTCAAGCCGGCCGAGCGCTTGCGCACCTTGTCGAACAGCCGGAACGAGCCGCCATAGAGGTCGTCGCTGGCGATCACGTGCGCGCCGCTGTCCAGGGTTTCCAGGATGGTCGAGGCGGCCGCCAGGCCCGAGGCGAAGGCGAAGCCGGCCGTGCCGCTCTCCAGGTCGGCGATGCAGCGCTCGAAGGCGAAGCGGGTCGGATTATGGCTGCGGCTGTACTCGAAGCCCTTGTGCTCGCCCGGGCTGGTCTGGGCGTAGGTCGAGGTGGCGTAGATCGGGACCATCACCGCCCCGGTGGTCGGGTCGGGATACTGGCCGCCGTGGATGGTCCGCGTGGCGAAGTCCAGGCGGTTCTTGCCGGGGATGTCGGTCATGCGTGTCCTTCAGGCGCTCAGGCGCAGGTGGTTGATCAGATCAACCCGGGTGATGACACCTAGGAACTCCTCGCCGTCCACGACAAGGGCCACCTCGTCGCGATCGAACACCTCGGGCAGGTCGTCGACCGACTGGTGGGCCTGGAGGGTCTTCACCGCGCGGGTCATGGCCTGGCCGACGGGCGTCTTGAAGCGCTGGGTGCGATGGTCGTCGTGGCCCTCGACCGCCGCCAGGATGTCGCTCTCGTCGAGGATGCCCACCAGTCGCCCATGATCGACGACCGGCAGCTGGCTGATGTCGGACGAGCGCATGCGGTTGTAGGCGGTCAGCAGGGTGTCGTCAGGCCCGATGGCGACCACCCCGCCCTCGGCGTAGCGCTTGGCGATCAGGTCGCGCAGGTCGCCGTGCATCTCGCGCCCGTCGAAGCCGTGCGCGGCCAGCCACAGGTCGTTGAACATCTTGGTCAGGTACTTCGAGCCCGTGTCGCAGACGAGGGTCACCACCCGCTGCGGCGTGGTCTGCTCGCGGCAATAGCGCAGCGCCGCCGCCAGCAGGCAGCCCGAGGACGAGCCGGCCAGGATGCCTTCCTTGCGCAGCAGCTCGCGGGCCGTGCCGACGCTCTCGCGGTCGCTGATCGCATAGGCCTTGGAGACCAGGTCCATCTGGGCGTTGGCCGGGATGAAGTCCTCGCCGATGCCCTCGACGATCCAGCTGCCGGCCTCGCCGAAGGTCCCGGTCTCGACATAGTCGCGCAGGATCGAACCCTCGGGATCGGCCAGCACCATCTTCGTCTTCGGCGAATGGGCCTTCATGTAGCGGCCCACCCCCGTCAGGGTGCCGCCAGAGCCGACCCCGACGACGATGGCGTCGATGTCGCCGTCCATCTGGGCCAGCAGCTCGGGACCGGTCGTCGTCTCGTGGGCCAGCGGGTTGGCCGGGTTCTCGAACTGGTTGGCGTAGAGCGCGCCGGGGATCGACTGGGCCAGGCTCTGGGCCATGTCCTGGTAGTATTCGGGATGGCCCTTGCCGACGTCGCTGCGGGTCAGGCGCACGTCCACGCCCATGGCCCGCAGGTGCAGGATCTTCTCCCGCGCCATCTTGTCGGGGACGATCAGGATCAGCTTGTAGCCCTTCAGCGTGGCGACCTGGGCCAGGCCGAGGCCCGTATTGCCGGCCGTCGCCTCGATGATCGTCCCGCCGGGCTTCAGGCGGCCGTCGGCCTCGGCCGCCTCGATCATCGCGCGGGCCACGCGGTCCTTGATCGAGCCGCCGGGGTTCTGGTTCTCGAGCTTGAGGAAGAGCCGGCAAGGGCCGGTGTCCAGATGCTTGACCTCGACCATCGGCGTGCGGCCGATCAAGTCCAGGGCGGAACCGGCCACCATGGGCAGGCTTGACGCGGGAAACTGGGATTTAGGGTCGTTCATGGCGCAGCTCCGCAGGCCAGACGAAACGTTTTCCCTAGCTAGGCCTGTTTCGCGAACGAAGGGAAGGGGTGTCTGGTCGTCCGCCGCCCGGGGATCGTTCGGGATTTACGAAGGACTACGCCCCTCCTAGCCTCGCTTCATGACCGTCGCCTTCGCCGCCGAGTTCGAGGATCTGTTTCGCGCGACCTATCGCGTCGCCGTCCGGCGCGTGCGCGACAAGCGCGAGCGGCTGTCGCCCGAGACCGTGGCCCTGCTGGATCATCTGGCGGCCGCCGGCCCGCTGACCGCCGGCGAACTGGCGCGGCATGTCGATCGCGCGCCCAGCACGCTCAGCGAGATGGTCGAGCACCTGGTCGACAAAGCCCTGCTGGCGCGCGACCGCGACCCCACCGACGCTCGCCGCAGCCTGATCTGGCTTACGGACGCGGGCCAGGCCGCCCTGATCGAGGCGCGTAACGTCCTCGACCTCGACGTCCTGGCGCGGGCCGCCGCCGAACTCACGCCCGAGCAGCGGCAGGCGCTGATTGATCATTTCCGGGCCTTCGTCGCCCAGTTGAAAGGAGCCCGTCCATGAGCCACGCCTGCGAAAGCTGCGGCATGCCGATCGAGTCCGGCCCCTACTGCCAGCACTGCGTCGACGAGACGGGGGCCCTGCAGGACTTTCCGACGCGCTTCGAACGGATGGTGCAGTGGCAGGAACGGCGCGGCAGCCCACGCGCGGAAGCCGAGCGGGAGACGATCGTCTACATGGCCGGAATGCCGGCCTGGAAGGACCATCCGGAGGTGCTGGCGCGCCTGTCGGCCCAGAAGCCAGACTAAGGGATCAGGCGGTTCCCAGCGTGCCGCGCTGGCTGAGCCATTCGCTGGCGAACTTGCGGCTGAGGCCGGCGTCCTCGAACACCACCTTACGCAGCTGGCCCAGTCGCTCGGGCGTGTCGTGGACGATCACGAACGGAAAGCCGTTGGCCGAGAGGAAACCCTGGAGGAATCGCGAGAAGCGGTCGGCCTCTTCGGGGCCGGCCAGACGGACTTCGGTCTCGGCGGTCTTCAGAACCATGCGTGTGGCCCTCCGTTGACGGACCAAGCTTTAACGCACGAGTTCGCGTTTGCGAACCACCTTCGCCGTTGCGAAATAAACTGTGATCACCTGGTCGCCCCCCGGGCGAGTTTCGGACCCGCCCGGAACGCTGAAATGCTTACGGAATAACCGTTACAGGCCCGCCGACCTCGGGATCGGCGCCTAGAGGATCGACTGACCGGTGGAGGCCCAGTCCTTGAGGAACTGCTCCAGGCCCTTGTCGGTCAGGGGGTGCTTGTAGAGGTCGCTGAACACGGCCGGCGGGATGGTGACGACGTCGGCGCCGACGATGGCGGCCTCCTTGACGTGGGCGGCGTTGCGCACCGAGGCGGCCAGGATCTCGGTCTCGTAGCCGTAGTTGTCGTAGATCGTGCGGATGTCGCGGATCAGGTCCATGCCGTCGAAGCCGTAGTCGTCCAGGCGGCCGATGAACGGCGAGACGAAGGTCGCGCCGGCCTTGGCGGCCAGCAGGGCCTGGGTCGGCGAGAAGCACAGGGTGACGTTGGTCTTGATCTCTTCGTCGGCGAAGGCGGCGCAGGCGATCAGGCCGTCACGGGTCAGCGGGATCTTCACCACCACGTTCGGGGCGATGGCGGCCAGCTTCTTGCCCTCGGCGATCATGGCCTCGGCCGTGGTGGCGGCCACCTCGGCGCTGATCGGGCCAGGGACGATGTCGCAGATCTCGGCGATCACTTCCAGCATCGGACGGCCCGACTTGGCGATCAGGGTCGGGTTGGTCGTCACGCCGTCGATCAGGCCGGTCGTGGCCAGGTCGGCGATGACCTTGGTGTCGGTGCTGTCGAGGAAGATCTGCATGGGTCTCTTGCGCTGTATTTTCTGGAAAAGTTGGGCCCCGGTTTATCGCGAGCAGGCCCGCGGCGCTAGCGCTTAGCCCGCCAAACCACCCTTCACCAGGCGATCGGCCGTCCGTTCGACCGCCACCCGCCAAGGTTCGGGCTCGAAACCGAACACGGCGCGCAGCTTGCCTGTATCCAGCGGCGAGCGTGGCGGGCGCGGCGCGGGCTCGGCGAAGGCGGCCTGGGTGGTGGCCTCCAGCCGCGCCCGGGTCAGCGGATCGCGGTCGATCGCAGCCCTGGCGAAGTCGAAGCGGCTGGCCTCGCCGGCGTTGGCGAAGTGGAACAGGCCGAACGCGGGATCACCGGCGGGCGCGGCGGCCCAGCGCGGCGCGGTCGCGATCAGGAAATCGGCCAGGACCTCGCCGTCGGTCGGCGTTCCGAACTGGTCGGCCACCACCTTCAGCAGCTCGCGCTCGCGGGCCAGGCGCAGCATGAAGCTGACATAGTTTCGGCCGTAGCGGGAAAAGACCCACGAGATCCGCAGGACAACCGAGCGCGGATGGGCCAGCACCGCCTGCTCGCCGGCCAGTTTCGAGCGGCCGTAGACATTGATCGGCCGGGGCTCGTCGGTCTCGACATAGGCGCGGTCGGTCAGGCCGTCGAACACCGCGTCGGTCGACAGGTGCGCGAACGGCAGGCCGCGCTCGGCGCAGGCCCTGGCCATCTCCCCTGGCGCGATCGCGTTGACGGCGAAGGCCTCGTCGGGTCGCGCCTCGGCCGGGTCGACCTGGGTGAAGGCGGCGGTGTTCAGAACGAGGTCGCAGTCGGCGGCCAGGATGGCGGCGCGGACGGCTTCAGGCCTTTCCAGGTCGCATTCGGCGCGAGACAGGGCGACAATCTCCGCGCGTCCACGCGCCGCCGCCTGGACGGCGGTGGCGACCTGTCCGGTCCTGCCGAACTGCAGGATCCTCATTTCAATTCGGGGACGCGATCGCCCAGCACCTGGGCGACGAACGCCCGCAGGTTGCCGCCCTTGAACAGATAACCCGGCATGCCCGCGCGGTTGCCGGCCTCGATGTCGATGTGACGGTCGCCGATGATCACCGCCTCCTCCGGCTGGAGGTTCCACTCGGCAAGGCCGCGCAGGACCATACCCGGATTGGGCTTGCGGTCGGGATGGTCGGCGACGCGATAGGCCTCGACGATCGCCGTCTCGTGGAAGGGCGAATAGTAGAAGGCGTTGATCTGCCCTCCGAACTCCGCCAGCTGGTCCTGCATGGCGTCGTGGAACCGGTCCATCGCCGCCTCGTCGAAATAGCCGCGGCCGATGCCCGACTGGTTGGTGACGACCAGCACCTTCAACCCGGCCTTGGTCATCGCCGCCACCGCCTCGCGGGCGCCGTCGATCCATTCCAGCCGCGCCGGATCGAACACATAGCCGTGGTCGATGTTCAGCACGCCGTCCCGATCCAGGAACACGGCCTTCAGGGGCGGAGCAACGGGCGCGTCGGTCATGGCTTGAGCACTACTCCGGGCGGCGTCGAATCGCCAGACCGCCATCTTGGCCTGGACACGGGATAAGCTCTAGAAGGGGGCGCCTCTGGGAGCCCAAGATGACGAACGCCTTCGCCGACGCCGCACGCCTGCGCGACCGCCTCAAGACCTGGGCGACCGAGGCCGCCTATCCGCTGTGGTGGGAGACGGGCGCGGATCACGGAAAAGGAGGCTTCTTCGAGAAGCTGGACCTGGACGGCGTTCCCGTCGACGGTCCGCGCCGCGGCCGCGTGCTGCCCCGCCAGATCTATTCGTTCGCCATCGCCGGCGACCTGGGCTGGACCGGCCCGTGGCGCGAGGCGGTCGAGCACGGCCTGTCGTTCTATCTGTCGCGCTATCGTCGTCCGGACGGCCTGTTCCGCACCCTGATCGGCCCCAATGGCGAGAGTCTGGACGAGACCGCCGATCTCTACGACCAGGCCTTCGCCATGTTCGCCCTGGCCGCCGTGGCCAAGGTCCTGCCGGCCCGCGCCGCCGAGGCCAAGGCCATCGCGGTCGAGGTGCGCCAGACGCTGATCGCCGAGCGCAAGCATCCCGTGGCCGGCTTCCACAACTTCAACCCGCCGACCGCGCCGCTGCAGTCGAACCCGCACATGCACCTGTTCGAAGCCATGCTGGCCTGGAACGACGTCGACGACGATCCGGCCTGGCGCGCCCTAGCCGACGAGATCGCCCAGCTGGCGCTGTCGAAGTTCATCCAACCGGAAAGCGGCCAGCTGCGCGAATTCTTCGACCTGGACTGGAACGCCGCGCCGGGCGTCGAGGGCCGGATCTGCGAGCCGGGCCACCAGTTCGAGTGGGGTTGGCTACTGCTGCGCTGGGGCAAGCTGGCCGGGCGTCCCGACGCCACGGCCGCCGCCCTGCGGATGATCGACGACGCCGAAACCAAGGGCGTCGACCTGGCGCGCGGCGTGGCCATCAACGCCCTGCTGGACGACTTCTCGATCCACGACAACGGCGCGCGCCTGTGGCCGCAGACCGAACGGATCAAGGCCGCCGTCCTGGCCGCCGAGACCACGGGCGACGCCAAGTACTGGGACATGGCCGCCGCCGGCGCCGAGGGTCTGCTGGCCTATCTGCGCACGCCGATCCCAGGCCTGTGGCGCGACAAGTATCAGCCCGACGAGACCTTCGTGGAGGAGCCGGCGCCGGCCAGCTCCTTCTACCACATCGTCCTGGGGATCCTGGAAATGGACCGGGCGGTCAGCGCGGCCAGCGCCTAGCGCGGCTTGGTGACCAGCAGCGTGGCGGCGCCGATGGCGCGGGCCCGCGCCTCGGCTTCCAGCGGAATGATGGCGCCGGCGGCGTAGACGTCGCCGTCGATCTCCAGCACGCCTTCCAGAAGCTGCACGGTCGAGACCGGCAGGACGACGGTCTCGCCGGCCGGCGCGCGGCGCAGCTCGACGTCGAAGCCGTCGGTCGAGACCAGGGTCTCGATCCCGTTCGGCTGGGCGCTCTTGCGGGAAGCGATCGAACGGCCCCTGGCCTTGAGGCCGTCGACCAGGGTCTTCACCGCCTGGCTGTCCTTGCGGTGGCAGACCAGGACGGCGTCCGGCTCGGCCACCACGACGATGTCGCTGACCCCGATCACCCCGACATAGGGACCGGTCGTGCGGACGAGGACGTTGGACGCGCCCTGCAGGTCGACGTCGCCGTCCTGGGCGTTGCCCTCGGCGTCGCGGGTCGAGGCCTCCCAGATGGCGTCCCAGGCGCCCAGGTCCGACCAGGCGAAGGCGGCGGGAACGACCGCCGCCTTCTGGGTGCGCTCCATCACCGCGTAGTCCAGCGAGATCTTCTTGGCCTGGGCGAAGGTCTCGCGATCCAGGCGGCCGATGCCGGCCTCCAGCTCCAGGAGAGCGACCGTGGCCTTGGCGGCGGCGGCGACCGTCGGCTCGAACGCCTCGAACTCGCCCAGCAGGGTGGCGGCCTTGAACGCGAAGTTGCCGCTGTTCCAGAGATAGCCTTCCAGCAGATAGCGCTCCGCCGTCGCCTGGTCGGGCTTCTCGACGAAGGCGGCGACCGATCGCACCGAGCCGTCCAGCAGCGCCTCACCCGGACGGATGTAGCCGAAGCCGGTGGCCGGCACGGTGGGCTGCACGCCGAAGGTGACGATCAGGTCGCTCTCGGCGGCCTTGGCCGCGGTGACGGCCGCCTCGCCGAAGATCTCGGGCTGGGCGATGTAGTGGTCGGCGGCCAGCATCAGCACGACGCCGTCCGGGTCCTGGCGCTCGACATAGGCGGCGGCGGCGGCCACGGCCGGAGCGCTGTCGCGCGCCTCGGGCTCGACCAGGATGGTCACCCAGGTGTCGATCTCGGCCGTCTGCTGGGCCACGTAGTCGACCATGGATTCGCCGGTGACGATGACGATCTCGGCGACGCCGGGGATGTTCTTCACCCGCAGCACCGTCTCCTGGAACGAGGAGCGCTCGCCGACCAGCTTCAAGAACTGCTTGGGCTGGTCGCTCCGGGACGCTGGCCAAAGCCGCGTGCCCGAGCCGCCACAGAGGATAACCGGATAGATCGCGGCCAAGAGTAACCTCAGACTGACAAGCGCCCCGCTCGACGGGGGGATATCGCGAAGCGCGCGGGAAACAAAAGCTTTTTCGCCCCGCGCCCGGACGTCAGCTTGGCATGTTGGCGTGCAGTTCGGCCAGCCAGGCGTCTGCGGTCGCGTCCGACGGCATCCGCCAGTCGCCGCGCGGTGACAGGGCGCCGCCGGACGAGATCTTCGGACCGTTCGGCACGGCCGAGCGCTTGAACTGGTTGGCGAAGAACCGCTTCAGGAACAGCTCGAGCCATTGCTTGATCTCGGCCAGGTCGTAGGCGCGGCGGGCGCTCGCGGGCAGGCCGACCGGCCAGCCGCCCTTGTCCGCGTCATGCCAGGCGCTCCAGGCCAGGAAAGCGATCTTGGACGGCGCCATGCCGTAGCGGGTCAGGTAGTAGAGATTGAAGTCCTGCAGGGCGTAGGGGCCGACGAAGCTCTCGGTGGCCTGGACTTCCTCGCCCGGCACCAGCTCCGGCGAGATCTCGGTGGCCAGGATGTCCTCCAAGAGGGCCGTGGTCGTCGCGTCGACTTCGCCGGAATGGGCGACGAAGCGGATCAGGTGCTGGATCAGCGTCTTGGCCGCCCCGCAATTGGGGTTGTAGTGGCTCATGTGGTCGCCGACGCCGTAGGTGCACCAGCCCAGGGCCAGTTCCGACAGGTCGCCGGTGCCGACCACCAGGGCGGCGTTGTGGTTGGCCAGGCGGAACAGATAGTCGGTGCGCAGGCCCGCCTGCACGTTCTCGAACGTCACGTCATAGACCGGCTCGCCCCGCCCGAACGGGTGGTCGAGGTCCTTCAGCATCTGGGTCGCGGCCGGGCGGATGTCGAGTTCGGCGGCGGTCACCCCCATGGCCCGCATCAGCGCCCAGGCGTTGTCCTTGGTCCGATCTGAGGTGGCGAAACCCGGCAGGGTGTAGGCCAGGATGTTGGCGCGCGGCAGGCCCAGCTGGTCGACCGCCTTGGCGGCCACCAGCAGCGCCTGGGTGGAGTCGAGGCCGCCCGAAATGCCGATGACCAGCTTCTTCAGGCCGGAGGCCTCCAGACGCCGGGCCAGGCCCTGGACCTGAATATTGTAGGCCTCGTAGCAGTTCTCGCGCAGCTTGGCGGGGTCGGACGGCGTGAACGGGAAGCGCTCGATCCCGCGCGCCAGGGCCAGGTCGCCCTTTGGCGGCGCGAAGGCGAACGGGACCACGCGGAACGGGATCTTGGCTGGGTTAAGCGCCATGGCGTCGCCGAAGCTGCCGACCCGCATGCGCTCCTGGCGGATGCGCTCGACGTCGACGTCGGCGAAGGTCCAGGCCGGGCCGGTCGAGAACCGCGCGGTCTGCGCCAACAGGGCGCCCATCTCGTGGATGTCGACATGGCCGTCCCAGGCCAGGTCCGTCGAGCTCTCGCCCGCGCCGGCGGCCGAATAGACATAGGCCGCGATCATCCGCGACGACTGGCTGGCGCACAGCAGGCGGCGGGTCTCGGACTTGCCGATGGTGATGTTGCTGGCCGACAGGTTCAGCAGGATCTCGGCCCCGGCCAGGGCCTGGGCGGTGCTGGGCGGGGTCGGCGTCCAGACGTCCTCGCAGATCTCGACGCCTATGGTGAAGGGTGTCGGGCCGCCGGCCCGAAACAGGACGTCCGTCCCGAACGGAACGGCCTGGCCGGCCAGGGCCAGGGTCCTGCCCGTGACGCCCGCGCCCGGCGTGAACCAGCGGCGCTCGTAGAACTCGCGATAGTTGGGCAGGAAGCTCTTGGGGACCACGCCCAGCACCTGGCCTCCCTGGATCGCCACGGCGGTGTTGTAGAGCCGCCCGCCGTCGCGCAGCGGCGCGCCGACGACGATCAGGGGCGAGAGCGCCTTGCTCTCCGTCGCCAGGGTCGTGATCGCGGCCTCGGCGGCGTCCAGCAGCACCTCCTGCTGCAGCAGGTCGTCGATCGTGTAGCCAGTCAGGCCCAGCTCCGGGAACACGATGACCGCCACGCCGGCCTCGTGCGCCTCGCGCGCCAGGGCCAGGACGCTCCGGGCGTTCGCCGCCGGATCGGCCAGTTTCACCTTCGGAACCGCCGTCGCCACGCGGACGAAACCATGGCGGTAGGGCGAGAAGAACGACGGACTACCCAAGGAACCGGCCTTTCAGGGTTATGCTGAAATTGAGCATAAGTCTGGCTCCAGCTATAGCGCCTGCGGACGATGTTGCATAGCGCCCACGACGGGCGTTCGCAGGCCCGAATATGCCGCTGTCGCGGGTTGACCCCTCCGGGTTCCCATGCGACCTGCCCCCTCGCGCAGCCCTGCAAAACAAAGACAAGACGGAACTTCCATGCCCGTTTCGCCCATCAAGATGGCCGACGCGATCCGCGTCCTTTCCATGGACGCCGTGCACAAGGCCAAGTCCGGACACCAGGGCATGCCGATGGGCATGGCCGACGTGGCGACCGTCCTGTGGGGCAAGTTCCTGAAGTTCGACGCGTCCAAGCCCGACTGGGCCGACCGCGACCGCTTCGTGCTGTCGGCCGGCCACGGTTCGATGCTGCTCTATTCGCTGCTTCACCTGACCGGCTTCAAGGCCGTGACGATGAAGGAGATCGAGAACTTCCGTCAGTGGGGCTCGCTGACCCCCGGTCACCCCGAAGTCCACCACACCCCCGGCGTCGAGACCACGACCGGCCCGCTGGGCCAGGGCCTGGCCACGGCCGTCGGCATGGCCATGGCCGAGGCGCACCTGGCCGGCCGCTTCGGCCACGACCTTGTCGACCACCGCACCTGGGTGATCGCCGGCGACGGCTGCCTGATGGAAGGCGTCAGCCACGAAGCCATCAGCATCGCCGGCCGCCTGCGCCTGAAGAAGCTGACGGTGCTGTTCGACGACAACAACACCACCATCGACGGCGAGGCGACGATCTCCGAGACCGGCGACCAGGTCGCCCGCTTCAAGGCCGCCGGCTGGGCCGTGAAGGTCGTCGACGGCCACGACCACGGCAAGATCGCCGCCGCCCTGCGCTGGGCGACCAAGCAGGACCGCCCGACCATGATCGCGTGCAAGACGCTGATCTCGAAGGGCGCGGGTCCCAAGGAAGGCGATCCCCACAGCCACGGCTACACCCTGTTCGACGACCAGATCAAAGCCGCCCGCCAGGCGATGGGCTGGGACGCCGCGCCATTCACCGTGCCGGACGACATCGCCAAGGCCTGGAAGAGCGTCGGCCGTCGCGGCGCCAAGGTCCGCAAGGCCTGGGAAGCCAAGCTCGGCGCCTCGATCCACGCCAGCGACTTCACCCGCGCCATGAAGGGCGAGCTGCCGGCCAACGCCTTCGAAGCCGTCGACGCCCACATAGCCAAGGCCCTGGAAACCAAGCCGGTCAACGCCACCCGCGTCCACTCCGGCGCTGCCCTGGATCACCTGATCCCGGCGATCCCGGAGATGATCGGCGGTTCGGCCGACCTGACCGGTTCGAACAACACCCTGGTCAAGGGCATGGGCGCCTTCGACGCCCCTGACTACAACGGCCGCTACGTCCACTACGGCGTACGCGAGTTCGGCATGGCCGCGGCCATGAACGGCATGTCGCTGCACGGCGGCGTGATCCCGTACTCGGGCACCTTCCTGGCCTTCGCCGACTACAGCCGCGCGGCCATCCGCCTGGGCGCGTTGATGGAGACCCGCGTCATCCACGTGATGACCCACGACTCCATCGGCCTGGGCGAGGACGGCCCGACCCACCAGCCGGTCGAGCATGTCGCATCCTTGCGCGCCATTCCGAACCTGCTGGTCTTCCGCCCGGCCGACGCGGTGGAAGCCGCCGAGTGCTGGAAGGTCGCCCTGCGAAGCCAGCGCACGCCGTCGGTCATGACCCTGTCGCGCCAGAAGACCCCGCACGTCCGCACGACGGGCGGCGATCTCTCGGCCAAGGGCGCCTACGAGCTGCTGGCCGCCGAGGGCGGCGAGGCTGAGGTGACGATCTTCGCCTCGGGCACCGAGGTCGGCGTCGCCGTGGCCGCGCGCGACATCCTGCAGGCCAAGGGCAAGCCGACCCGCGTCGTCTCGACCCCCTGCTGGGAGCTGTTCGACAAGCAGGACGCCGCCTACCAGGCCTCGGTCATCGGCACGGCGCCCGTCCGTGTCGCTGTCGAGGCCGGCATCCGCATGGGCTGGGAACGCTTCATCGGCGAAACCGGCAAGTTCGTCGGCATGAAGAGCTTCGGCGCCTCGGCCCCGTTCGAGGTGCTGTACCAGAAGTTCGGCATCACCGCCGAAGCCGTCGCCGAAGCGGCCGGCGCCTGACCCGGAAGGGGTGGAGCTAGAACTCCACCCCCACCCGCAGGATCGCCACCAGGGCGTGGCCGACGCCGCCGTCGGCGCCCGGGTTCTTCACATATTGCAGGTCGGGCTGGATCGTCACCGGCCCGATCTTGTCCGAATAGGTCACCTCGATCGCGCCCTCCGAGCGCGTCAGGCGCTGGCCCGCGTCGAAGGCGTTGTCGCGGAACTTGCCCGACAGGAACGCCTGGTTGACGCCCACCGAGAAGGCGCTGTCGGGACGGCTTTCGAACACCCGCTCGACCAGCACCCCCGCCTGCCAGCCGCCCTTGAAGGCGGTGGTGTCGCCATCCGAAACGCCGAGGCGCGCGAAGGCCGTCGTCTTGCGGACCGCGTCGTCTCCCTCGCCGGTCAGCTGGCGCTCCAGCAGCACATAGGCGCCCTTGGCGGTGGCGTGGACCGGGTCGCCGGTCGGCGTCACCGCGCGGATGTCGTCCTGCTTGTCGGTGTAGCGCCAGGTCCCGAAGGCCACCTTGCCGCGGCCTTGCCAGCCGCCCTCGGCGATCACCAGCACGCCGTTGTCGAACGAGGTGTGGACCCCGCCGGGATCTCCCAGCACGCCGGCATTGGCGTTCAGGACGGCGGCCTGGGCGTAGACGTGCGCGTTCGGCGTCCAGCGGACCCGCGCGGCCAGCGAGGTCGACGGGAAGATCGACGGTCCGTTCGGACCCGTGGCCGCCAGCTCCGAGCCGATGCCGAAGGCCGGGGCGATCAGCAGCCCGGCGCTGTCGTTGGCGTAGAATTCGCTGTTGAGGTCGTAGAGGCCGGCGCGGACCGAGCCCTTGTCGCCGAAGCCCTGCTCGACCCACGCCTCGAACAGGCGGCCGCGCTGACGGGTGACCTCGATGTTGTCGACGCCCTGCAGCGTGCCGGCGTCGTCATTGGGCGTCGCGCCGCTGTTGTTCAACAGCAGGACGTGAACGGTCGCGCCCTTCCAGCCGACGGCCTTGTCCAGGTCGAGGTCGGCCGAGACCTGCAGGTCATCCAGCATCCGGCCGCGCTTGGCCAGGCCGCCGCTGACCGTGCCCGTCACATCGGCCGTGTAGCTGACGCCCAGCTGCAGCGCCGAGCTTTCCCCGGCATGGGCGCGCGTCGCCAGCAGCCCGGCGGCGATGAAGAAGGATCCGGCCGCCAGGCGGTAGGCGAGCTGGTTGGTCTTGGCCCCACTGGCCCTGGATTGGCGCATTCTAGCCCCCGCTGTCCCGACGTTCGATCGGGCGAGGGGGCAATCTCCCGCCGGGCGGGGCGCCAACCGGTAAATCTCCGCTGTGGCGCGTCGTCGCAGACGGATCCGCGCGCCAGGGATTCGGCGTTGCTGCGGCGAGATGACGCTGACGCCCGCACAGAGGGCATGAACGTGCACGGCCAAGCTTGCGCGCGGCGGGGCGCTTCCGGCAGGGTCAGGTGATGTTGGAAAGGTCCTTGGTGGAGCCGAGGGGAATCGAACCCCTGACCTCCTCATTGCGAACGAGGCGCTCTACCATCTGAGCTACGGCCCCAAGGAGCGGCGGAGATACGGCCCTTGAGGCCTCCCGTCAAGCGGGGTTCTCAACCCGCCTTGCCAGCACCCTCCAGGCACGGCAAGAAGCTCTGGCGTCCGGACGGAAAACTCATGGCCCCCATCATCAATCTCGTCTTCTTCATCCTCAACGCCCTGTTGAACCTGCTCTGGTGGGCCATCATCATCTCGGCGGTCCTGAGCTGGCTGTTCGCGTTCGACGTGATCAATCGCCGCAATCAGTTCGTCTACAACGTGGCGACCTTCCTGGATCGCGTCACGGACCCGATTCTAGCGCCTTTCCGCCGCATCATCCCGTCGATCGGCGGCGTCGACATCAGCCCGATCATCGTCCTGCTGCTGCTGCGGGGCGTCCAGATCTTCATCCTGCCCGCGCTGCAGAACACCCTTCTGAACGTTCTTGGCTGAGGTCCTGGCCGTTCGCCTGACGCCGCGTGGCGGCCGCGACGCGATCGACGGCTGGGCGGCGGACGCGGACGGCCGTCCCTACCTGAAGGTGCGGGTGGCCAGCCCGCCCGTCGACGGGGCCGCCAACGCCGCCTTGCTGGCCTTCCTGGCCAAGACCCTGAAAATTCCCCGCTCGGCCGTCCGCCTCGCCGCCGGCGACACCGCCCGCCTCAAGCGCCTGGAGCTGGACGGCGTCACCGCCGAGGACCTGGCGCGCGCCTTCGGTCCGCGCCCCTAGCGTCACGAGGGGCAAATCCTTGCCGATTCGATCCGTCACGCAGCCCAGCGCGCACGATCCTGCCCACCTCAAATCGGGCCAAGCCATTGACGTGACGGCGTTCTTTTACTTCCCTGTAGCCGTTCGCGACTAGCCTGGTCGTGAGCGGGGACCGGGGGGTCCCGGGGGCAAGGGCGTCCATGACCAGGACCGAGGAGCAGAAGGACATGGCTCGCGCCGCCGCCTCGCGGCGCGCGAACAGCTACCTGCGTCTCGGCGCCACCCTGGCCATCATGGGGCTACTGCAGATCTATGTCGGCGAGTCCTGGGGCTGGCTCTGGGGCCTCGCCTACACCCTGTGTCACCTGTTCGAGCTGTGGGCCACCCAACCCCTGGTGACCGGCGTCCACGCGCCCGTCTGGCGGCGATGGATGGCCTTCGTCGCGCCCTTCGCCACCTCGGCCGCGTTCGGCGCCCTGTCCGTTCCCCTGTTCGCCTCCCACATCCGCTTCGCGCCCACCCTGGGCGGCATGCTGCTGGCCGGCGCGCTTCTGAACGTGGTGGTGGTCAACGCCGGCAGCCGCTCGACCACGCTCATGGCCGCCGCGCCGCACGCCTTCTACCTGCTGATCGCCCCGTTCATCGCCAAGGCCGCCAATCCCGGGGCCAACCTGGCCGACGTGCTGTGGTTCGGCGCGCTCCTGATGATCACCTCGGTCACGGTCGCCAGCCGGACCCTGAACACCGCGCTAAAGGCCGAGGCCGACGCCAAGGCCGAGGCCGAGCAGCGGCGCTACGAGGCCGAGGAGGCCGTCGCCGCCAAGTCGGCCTTCGTGGCCATGATCAGCCACGAGCTGCGCACCCCGATCAGCGCCATCCTGGCCGGGGCGGCCCGCCTGCACAGCGAGGTTCCCGAGGCCAGCTCCAAGATCCACGCCCAGTTGATCGCCGACGCCGGCGGCCTGATGCGCGCCCTGCTCAACGACCTGCTGGACTTCTCGCGCCTGGAAGCGGGCCGCATGCACGTCGAGCAGGCGCCGTTCAATCTGCGCCAGGCCCTGTCGGACACCCTGCGGCTGTGGCGCCCCGAGATCGCCCGCAAGGGCCTGAAGCTGAAGGTGAAGGGGGCGGCGAGCCTGCCGCGCTGGGTCGCCGGCGATGTCACGCGCCTGAAGCAGGTGCTGAACAACCTGCTCAGCAACGCCATCAAGTTCACCGAGCGCGGCGAGATCACCGTCGTGCTGAGCGCCCAGCCGACGCCTGAACGGGTGCTATTGTCGATCGAGGTGATCGACACCGGGCCGGGTATTCCCGACGCCCTGCTGGCCCGCCTGTTCACGCCCTTCGACCAGTTGCACGCGGCCGTGGTGCGCCAGCACGGCGGGTCGGGCCTGGGCCTGGCGATCAGCCGCGAACTGGCCCGGCTGATGGGCGGCGACCTGACCGCCGCAAGCGCTCCCAAACACAGCCATGAGGGCCACGGCGCCCGCTTCACCCTGACCGCCACCCTGGGCCTGGCCGAGGCGCCGCGCGTCGAGGAGCCCGACCTCTCGATCACCGGCCTGCGGGTGCTGGTGGTCGACGACCACGTGGTCAACCGGCGCGCCATCGAACTCGTCTTGCAGCCGTTCGGCGTCGAGGCCACCCTGGCCGAGTCCGGCGAAGAGGGCCTGGAGCTGCTGGCTTCGGAGGCGTTCGACGCGGTGCTGATGGACGTCTACATGCCCGGCATGGACGGTCGCGAGGCCACCCGCCGCCTGAGGGCCGGTTCGGGCCCCAACCGGAATGTCCCAGTGATCGCCGTCACCGCCTCGGCCACGCCCAAGGACTGGGAAGCATGCGCCGCCGCCGGCATGAACGGCCACGTGGCCAAGCCCATCGATCCGGCCGAGCTGTTCGGAGCCCTGGCTCAGGCGCTGGCGGGCGGCGCCCCGGTCGCGACGTCGGACGGCGCGGCGGCCTGATCCAGCACCGCCCGCAACCGCGCGGTCAGCGCCGGCTCATCCTTGAAGTCGCACTCCCACACCACCTCGACCCGCCAGCCCGCCGCCGCGAGCGCCGCCGTCGAGCGCTCGTCGCGGGCGACGTTGCGGGCGACCTTGGCCAGCCAGTAGTCGCGATTGGCCTTGGGGACCCGCGAACCCCGGGCGCAGTCGTGGCCGTGCCAGAAGCAGCCATGGACGAAGAAGGCCAGCTTGCGGCCCGCCATCACCAGGTCGGGATTGCCGGGCAGGTCCTTGCGGTGCAGGCGATAGCGCGCGCCCAGGCCGGTCAGGATACGGCGTAGCGCCCTTTCCGGCGTGGTGTCCTTGCTCTTGACCCTGGCCATGACGGCCGAGCGCTTCTCCTTGTCGTAGACGTCGGTCAAGGCGCTCGGCCCGGTATGACGGTCAGAGCCCCTCGAACAGGGCCGTGGACAGGTAGCGTTCGGCGAAGCTGGGGATGATCGCCACGATCAGCTTGCCGGCGTATTCGTCGCGCAGGGCCAGGTCGAAGGCCGCCGTCAGGGCCGCGCCGGAGCTGATGCCGACCGGCAGGCCCTCGGTAGCCGCCGCGCGGCGGGCCATGGCGAAGGCGTCGTCGTTCGACACCTGGACGATGTCGTCGATCACGCCGCGATCCAGCACGCCCGGCACGAAGCCGGCGCCGATGCCCTGGATCTTGTGCGGGCCGGGCGCGCCGCCCGACAGCACCGGCGAGGCCTCGGGCTCGACCGCCACCATCTTCAGGCCGGGCTTGCGGGCCTTCAGCACCTGGCCGACGCCGGTGATCGTGCCGCCGGTGCCGACGCCCGAGACCACGGCGTCCACGGCCCCGGCCGTGTCGTTCCAGATCTCCTCGGCGGTCGAGACGCGGTGGATCAGCGGGTTGGCGGTGTTCTCGAACTGTTGGGGCATCACCGCGCCGGGCGTGGCGTCAATCAGCTCCTGAGCGCGCGAGACGGCGCCGCGCATGCCCTTCTCGGCCGGGGTCAGCTCCAGCTTGGCGCCGAGCAGCAGCAGCATCTTGCGGCGCTCGATCGACATGCTCTCGGGCATGACCAGGATCAGCTTGTAGCCCTTGGCGGCGGCCACGAAGGCCAGGGCGATGCCGGTGTTGCCCGAGGTCGGCTCGATGATGGTCGCGCCGGGCTTCAGCAGCCCCTTGGCCTCCAGCGACTCGATCATGGCCACGCCGATGCGGTCCTTGACCGAGGCGATCGGGTTGAAGAACTCGAGCTTGGCGACGACCTCCCCCTTGGGCTTCAGCTCGGCCGTCAGGCGCGGCAGGCGCACCAGCGGCGTGTCGCCGATCGTATCGATGATCGAGTCGTAGATCTTGCCGCGACCGGCGCGCTTGAAGCGCGAAGCGTCATAGAGGGAGGAAGCGTCGTCCATAGCAGCACCCAGGGAGCGTTAGGTTGCGGAAAGCGGCCGCACCCTAGCCCTCCAAACCCCAGCTGTCAGGGGGTCATTCAGCGGCGAGGCTTGCAGTTTTGCTATCGAGCAAGGGCTCCAGAAGGCTTTCCGCCAGCCAGCGTACGGCCGGGACCGCCACGCCGTCGCCGATCACCTGCAGACCGGCCGTCTGGGAGCGCGGCAGCCGATAGCTGTCCGGCAGGCCCATCAGGCGCGCGCCCTCGCGCGGGGTGACCAGGCGCGAGCGGACCTGGCCGTTCTCGATGGCCAGCAGGGTCTGGCGCGAGGAGCCGCCGCGCGGGGTGCGCAGGCAGCCGGCCACGCCGTCGAACCGCACCTCGGCCCGCTGGTCGCCGCCGCGCATGCGCCGGAACACCGCTCCGACCGCGCGTTCCCCCGACCGGATCCGCAGCTCGACCGCCTCGCGGTGGCTGTCGGCCATCAGGGCCAGCAGGGCGTCGGTGCGCTCCTGCGGGTTCCAGGTCACGGCCTCGTCGGGCTCGAGCACCACGGCGAGGTCGGTGTTGCGGGCCGGCGGCGAGGGCACGCCCCACCAGATCCAGCGATCCTTCAGGTCGTCGGGCAGGCGGGCGGCGGCCTCGCGCACGGCGCGGGTGTGGAAGGCGCTGGGCCCCTCCAGGTCGCCGGTCGGCAGGCGGGTGGCGACCACGAAGACGCGGGGCCGCGACTGCGGCACGAAGGCGCTGGCGTCGATCTCGACCGCCCCGAAGCGATAACCCTCTTCCGAGAGCGCGCCGCACAGGGCGGTGAAGTCGTCGCCGTGGTGCGAGGTCAGCAGGCCGACCACATTCTCGATGACGATCAGCGGCGGGGCGCGACCTTCGGCCGACATCGCCTTCATCAGAGTCCAGAAGCCGAAGAAGGCCGAGGACTTGCCGCCCGCCAGGCCCGCCCGCGCGCCGGCCAGGCTGAAGTCCTGACAGGGGCTGGAGGCCCAGGCCAGGTCGGCGCTCGGGATCCGGTCCGCCGTCAGGGCGAAGACATCGCCGGCGTGGAAGTGTGTCTCCGAATCCGGAAAGTTCGCCCGATAGACGTCCGTCTTCACGGCGTCGAAGTCGTTGGCGAAGGCGCAAGCCCAGTCGCCGCCCAGGCCGATGCGGGCCATGCCGCCGCCGGCGAAGAACTCTAGAAAGGTGTGGCGGGCGGTCCGATTCATCTCGCCCGAGTCTAGCCTCACCTCGTCCGGCGGGCATAGGGCAATGGCGCGCCGACGCGCGCCGCCCTGTTGATAACCGCCCCGCTAGTCGCCCTTCGGCCCCAGATAGTCAGCGCCGTAGACCGCCTGGCGGAAGTCGTGATGCAGGGTTCCGTCGAACGGATAGGTCTGGACGAAGAACACCGCCGTCAGGTGGTTTACCGGATCGACCCAGAAGAGGGTGGTCTCGCGGCCGTCCCAGAAGAATTCGCCGACCGCTCCGCGGTTCTCGGCCGCCGTCTGCGGCTGGCTCTTGCGGACCGTGAAGTCGAAGCCGAAGCCGACCGTGCCCTTGCTGGGCAGCCAGCGGCGCTGGGTCACGCGGGCGTCCAGGTGATCGGTGGCCATCAGGCGCACGGTCGAGGGCTTGAGGATCCGGACCCCGTCCAGCTCGCCGCCGTTCAGCAGCATGCGCGAGAAGCGGGCGTAGTCGTCGATCGGGGCCACGATGCCGGCCCCGCCCATGGTCAGGCGACGGTTAGGATCGAAGTTCAGCCGCCGGGTCTCGACGTCGTCCTGGCGAACCAGCTTGCCGTCGGGACCCTTGTTGTAGGTGGCGGCCAGACGGGTGAAGGCGGCCTCGGGCTGGGTCCAGGCCGCCTCCTTCATGCCCAGCGGCTCCAGGACATGGGCCTTCACATAGGCTTCGAAAGGCTGGCCGGTCAGCTTCTCGACCAGCAGGGCCTGGACGTCGACGGCGGCGCTGTAGCTCCACTCCTCGCCCGGATCAAACAGCAGCGGCGCCTTGGCGATGCGACGACCGAACTCGGCGAGGTCGTTGTTCAGGCTCATCGGGTCGAGGGCCGAGAAGGCCGCGTCGGCCGGGGTGGCGGTCCCGCCATACGAGAAGCCCGCCGTGTGGCGCAGGATGTCGCGGATCAGGATCGGCCGGGCGGCCGGGCGCGCCTGGCCCCGGGCGTCCATCACCTTCATCTCGGCGAACTCGGGCAGGTAGCGCGATAGCGGGTCGTCCAGGCCGAACTTGCCCTGCTCCCACAGCTGCATCAGCGCTACGCCGGTCACCGGCTTGGTCATCGAGAAGATCTGCACCAGGGTGTCGCGGCGCATCGGCTTGCCGCCCTCGCGGTCGGCCATGCCGGCGGTCCCGAAGTAGCGTTCCTGGCCATCCTTCCAGACCAGGGCCGAGACCCCCACGGCGCGGCCGCTGTCGACCATGGCCTTCAGGGCGGCGTCGATCCGGGCCTTGTCGATCTTGACCGAGGCGACGACCTCGGCGGCCGGCGCCGGACGCGCCAGGGCGGGAGCGGCCGGGACGGCCAACAGCGTCGCCGCGACGGCGGCGAGGATGATCTTCTTGCGCAACACGGCCTCCCCGACGCTTCTCATGACAACGTTGGCCATGACGAGGCGGGACTGTCGCCGAGCGAGCGCCGCTTTTCCAGCCCGTCGTGGTCGTAGACGCGGGCCTTCGGGAGGTCAGACCTGATGATCGGCCTGGGAGGCGATCATCTTCAGGTAGGCCCCATAGGGCGACTTGGCCAGGTCGTGGGCCAGGCCCAGCAGCTGCTCGGTCGAGATCCAGCCGTTCTGGTGGGCGACCTCCTCGACGCAGCCGATCTTCAGGCCCTGGCGGTGCTCCAGGGTGCGCACGAACTCCGAAGCCTCCAGCAGGCTGTCGTGGGTGCCGGTGTCCAGCCAGGCGAAGCCCCGGCCCATGCGCTCGACCGACAGGGCGCCCGCCTCGAGATAGAGGCGGTTGATGTCGGTGATCTCCAGCTCGCCGCGCGCCGACGGCTTGAGGTCGCGGGCGAAGTCGACGACCCGGTTGTCGTACATGTAGAGGCCGGTAACCGCCCAGTTCGAGCGCGGCTTCTGCGGCTTTTCCTCGATCGACACGGCCTTGCCCGAGGCGTCGAACTCGACGACGCCGTAGCGCTGCGGATCGTTGACGAAATAGGCGAAGACGCTGGCCCCGCTCTTCGAGCGCTCCTTGGCGCCCTGTAGGATGCGGCCCAGGCCCGCGCCGTAGAACAGGTTGTCGCCCAGGACGAGGACGGACGGCTCGTTGCCGACGAAGTCCGCGCCGATGCGATAGGCCTCGGCCAGGCCGTTGGGATTGGCCTGCTCGGCATAGGTGATGTTGATCCCCCAGCGCGCGCCGTCGCCCAGAAGCCCCTCGAACAGCGGCAGGTCGCGCGGCGTGGAGATGATCAGCACGTCCCGCACGCCGGCCATCATCAGGACCGACAGCGGATAGTAGATCATGGGTTTGTCGAAGACCGGCAGCAGCTGCTTGCTGATCGCCATGGTCACGGGATGGAGGCGCGTGCCCGATCCGCCCGCGAGGATGATGCCCTTCATTACGTCTTCTTCTTCAGTCCTGTAGCCGGACCCTAGAGCGGAATTGACGACGGCGTCAGTGCTTTCGCTCAAGGGTCGGCGTTTCAACACGATGATCTTGGAGGATTTTGGGCGACGCCGGCCTCAGGCGTGACCCTTGGCGGCCAGGTAGCGGTCCAGGGCGTCCGTCCAGGAGGCCATCGGCCGGCCGATCGCGGCCTCCAGCTTGGCGTTCGACAGGGCGCTGTACGGCGGCCGGCGCGCCGGGGTCGGGAACTGGCTGGTCGAGATCGGCGCGACCTCGGCGGCCACGCCATCCTTTGTAACCCTGGCCTTGTCGATGATCGCCTGGGCGAACGCGCACCAGCTGGCGACGCCGGAATTGACCACGTGATAGACGCCCGCCGGGGCCTGGGCGGCGATCAGGTCCAGGATCGCCTCGGCGGCGTCCCACGACGCGGTCGGCGACATCACCTGGTCGTCGACCACGGTCAGGCGACCGCGTTCCCTGCCCAGACGGATCATGGTCTCGACGAAGTTGCCGCCCTTGCCGCTGGCCCCGGCCACGCCGAACAGCGAGGCGACTCGGGCGACGATGACATCGTCATGCTCCAGCCGGGCCAGGTCCTCGCCCAGGGCCTTGGTCGCGCCATAGACATTGACCGGCGCACGGCCGACCTCTTCCGAGAGCGGCTCACGCTGGCTCTGGCCGCCATAGACGTAGTCGGTCGAGACCTGCACCAGCCGCGCGCCCCTCGCGGCGCAGGCCTTGGCCAGGCGCTCGGCGAAATGGGCGTTGATCGCCACGGCCGGCGCAGGATCCTTCTCGCAGCCGTCGACATGAGTCACGGCCACGCAGTTGATGGCGACGTCGAAGGAAAGATCGTCGAAACCCGCCGCTGGGTCGGCCGCGTCGACCTGGGCGCGGGTCACGGCCACGAGGTCCAAACCGCGCCGATCGGCCAGCGCGACAAGGTCCGACCCCAACTGGCCATTGGCGCCGAAGAGGGCGATGCGCGGCATCAGGCGGTCTTCAGCCCCAGGCGCTGGCCAGCGTAGCGTTCGCGCAGCGGGGCCCACCAGGCCTCGTTGTCCAGGTACCACTGGACCGTCTTGCGCAGGCCGGTGTCGAAGGTCTCCTGCGCCTTCCAGCCCAGCTCGGTCTCCAGCTTGGTGGCGTCGATGGCGTAGCGGGCGTCGTGGCCCGGACGGTCGGCGACGAAGGTGATCAGCTCGCGACGGCGAAGGCCCGCGACCGGGCGCAGCTCGTCCAGCACGTCGCAGATCGCTTCGACGACCTGCAGGTTGGTCCGCTCGTTGCGGCCGCCGACATTGTAGCTTTCGCCCGGGACGCCCTTGGTGGCGATCAGGTGCAGCGCGCGGGCGTGGTCCTCGACGTGCAGCCAGTCACGGATGTTGTCGCCCTTGCCGTAGACCGGCAGCGGCTTGCCCTCCAGGGCATTGAGCGTGACCAGCGGGATCAGCTTCTCGGGAAAGTGATAGGGCCCGTAGTTGTTCGAGCAGTTGGAGACCACCACCGGCAGGCCGTAGGTGTGATGCCAGGCGCGGGCCAGGTGGTCGGACGAAGCCTTGGAGGCCGAATAGGGCGAGCGGGGATCGTAGGGCGTGGTCTCGCTGAACAGGCCCTCGGCGCCCAGGCTGCCGAACACCTCGTCGGTCGAGATGTGGTGGAGGCGGAAGGCGTCCTTCTCGGCGCCCTCCAGGCCCTGCCAGTGCTCCAGCGCCGCCTGCAGCATGACGTACGTGCCGACGATGTTCGTCTGGATGAAATCGCCCGGACCGGTGATCGAGCGGTCGACATGGCTCTCGGCGGCCAGGTGCATGACCACGTTGGGGCGAAAGGCCTTGATCGCGGCCGAGACCGCCGCGGCGTCGGCGACGTCGCCCTGCACGAACCGGTAGTCGGCCTTGCCCTCCAGCATGGCCAGGCTGGCCGGCGAGGCGGCGTAGGTCAGCTTGTCGTAGTTGAGGATCGCGACGTCGTTCTGGCCGGCCAGATGACGGCACACGGCCGAGCCGATGAAGCCCGACCCGCCGGTCACCATCACGCGGAGATTCTGCTGCGACATGCGCTGGATAGCCCTCGGCGGTCGAAGACGGCAGCCCGTATCCAGTTTTTAGTGTATGCGCAACAGGCTAGGGCTAGTCGGTGAACACCACCGTCTTGCGGCCGTTCAGCAGCACCCGGTCCTCCAGGCGGTAGCGCAGGGCCCGCGCCAGCACGCGGCGCTCGATGTCGCGGCCCTTGCGAACCAGATCCTCGGGCGTGTCGCGGTGGCTGATGCGCTCGACGTCCTGCTCGATGATCGGACCCTCGTCCAGGTCGCCGGTCACGTAGTGGGCGCTGGCCCCGATCAGCTTCACGCCCCGCGCGTGGGCCTGGTGATAGGGCTTGGCGCCCTTGAAGCCCGGCAGGAACGAGTGGTGGATGTTGATGCAGCGGCCCTGCAGCTTGGCCGACAGGCCGTCGGACAGCACCTGCATGTAGCGGGCGAGCACGACGATGTCGGTCTTGGTCTCCTGGATCAGTTTCCACAGCTCGGCTTCCTGCTCGAACTTGGTCTCCTTGGTCACCGGCATGTGGTGGAAGGCCAGGCCCGACAGGTCGATGTGCTCGTAGGTCTCGGCCGGATGGTTGGAGACCACGCCGACGATGTCCATCGGCAGCTCCCCGATGCGCCAGCGATAGACCAGGTCGGCCAGGCAGTGGTCGAACTTGCTGGCCAGCAGCAGCACGCGGTAGCGCTCGGCGCGGTCGCGCAGGGTCCATTTCATCTTCAGCGTCGTGGCGAGGTCGCCGAAATCGCCGCGCAAGGCGGCCCGATCGGCGCCATCGGCGTCGAAGACCACGCGCATGAAGAACTGGCCGGTCTCCTGGTCGTCGAACTGCTGGGCGTCCAGGATGTTGCAGCCGCGCTCGTAGAGGAAGGCGGAGACCTTGGCGACGATGCCGCGCTGGTCGGGACAGGAGAGGGTCAGGATCATGGTCCGCTCCCTCTAGAGAACAGCGTCGCCGAAGAAAAGCGCCTGAACGCGACAGGCGAGGCCGATTTTCCCGTCGCGACTGGAGTTTTCCTAAACCTTCGGCACGGCCATGCCCCTCTGGACGGCCAGGCGGGCCTCCATGGCCATCAGCCAGTTCTCGACCGCCGGAACGCCCGGATCGCGATCCGGCTCGGCCTTGGCCAGGGCTCCGAGAATGACCTTGGTCCAGCTGTAGCTGGCGATGTCGGCGATCGAATAGTGCTCGCCCGCGATCCAGGGATGGTCGTTCAGCCGCCGGTCCAGCACGCCCAGCAGCCGCGCGACCTCCTCGCCGAAACGGTCGATGGCGGCCGGCACCTTCTGCTCGGCGCGAAGCGCGAAATAGCCGTACTGGCCGGCCATGGGCCCCAGGCCGCCGACCTGCCAGAAGGTCCACTCCAGAGCGGCCCAGCGTTCGGGCCCCTCGGACGCCAGCAGCTTTCCCGTCTTTTCCGCGAGATAGACCAGGATCGCCCCACTCTCGAACACCGCCTGGGGCCCGCCGGGCGCGTCGTGGTCGACGATGGCCGGGATCTTGTTGTTGGGCGAGATGGCCAGGAAGTTCGGGTCGAACTGTTCGTTCTTGCCGATGTCCACCGGGTGGACCCGGTAGGGCAGGCCGACCTCCTCCAGCATGATCGACGCCTTGCGGCCGTTGGGCGTGGTCCAGGTGTAGAGGTCGATCACGGAGCGTCTCCCAGGAAACTTCAGCTGCGCCTTTCGCGACCAACAACGCGCGGGCGGACGATCTTGCTGCGCGTGGGTAGGCGGCGCAACGAGAACGGGTCTAGGCTCGGATCATGGTTTCCTCTTCCGAAGTCTTGTCCGATCGCGCGATCGATCTGCTGGCCAAGCTGGTGGCGTTCGACACCACCTCGCGTCGCTCGAACCTGGAGCTGATCCAGTGGGTCGAGGGCTACCTGGCCCATCTCGACATCCCCTCGCGCCGCGTGCCCAACGCCGACGGCACCAAGTCGAACCTGATGGCGACCATCGGCCCGGCGGTCGAGGGTGGGGTGGTGCTTTCGGGCCATACCGACGTCGTGCCGGTCGACGGCCAGCCCTGGTCCAGCGACCCCTGGGTGCTGACCGAGCGGGACGGGCGGCTCTATGGCCGGGGAACCTGCGACATGAAGGGCTTCCTGGCCCTGGCCCTGGCCGCCGCCCCGGACCTGGCCCAGGCCACGCTCAGCAAGCCCGTGCACCTGGCCTTCTCCTATGACGAGGAGGTCGGCTGCCTGGGGGCGCCGGACATGATCGAGGTGATCGCCACCGACCTGCCGCGTCCGGCCCTGGTGGTGGTCGGCGAGCCCACCGACATGGTCGCCGTGCGCGGCCACAAGGGCATCGCCACCTTCACGGTCACCGTCACCGGCCGCGAAGCCCATTCCAGCCTCACGCACCTGGGCGTTTCGGCCAACACGATGGCGATCAAGCTGATGGCGATGTTGGTCGCGCTGTCGGAAAAGCTCGAGCGCGACGCCGATCCAGCCTCGCCGTTCACGCCCAAGGGCGCAACCCTGACCGTCGGCATGGTCCATGGCGGCACGGCCGGCAACATCCTGGCCCGCGAGTGCAAGTTCCTGTTCGACCTGCGCACCCCAGCCGGCCAGGACCCGATGGCGCTGCTGGCCGACTTCTTCGCCGCCGCAGACGCCATGGACGCCGAGATCAAGGCCAAGGCGCCCGAGGGCGGGGTCAAGGTCGAGCGCCGCTCGCTGACCCCGGCCTTCGCGCCCGAGGAGGACGGTGTCGCCGAGACATTCGCGCGACGCCTGGCCGGCGACAACGGCCCGGCCCGGGTCGTGCCCTACGCCGCCGAGGCCGGGCAGTTCCAGGGCGCGGGCTTCTCGACCGTGATCTGCGGCCCCGGTTCGATCGACCAGGCCCACCAGCCGGACGAATATGTCGAGATCAGCCAGATGCAGCGCGGCGCGGCCTTCATGCGCCGGCTGATCGAGGATCTGTCGGTCTCCTAGAGTCCCCGCGCCTTGCGGATCACGAAGCGGCGGCCGATGAACGCGGCCGGATCGATCGACATCACCCGCAGGATCGCCCCGGGCGAGGCCTTCCGCTTGGCCTGGATGGCGCGACGGTCGGCCAGGACCTGGTCGAAGTCCTCGCGCTTCAGCGCCGCCTTGATCCCCCGGATGGCCGGCGCGACGTCGCCGCGCCGCCAGTGCAGCAGCAAGAGGCCCGCCGTCACCGCCACATGCAGCGGCAGGGTGACCGGAAACAGCCAGCCCGGCGTGTTCTTGACGAAGGTCCAGACCCGGTTGCGCGAGCCGTGGAAGATCGAGAAGTCCGAGCGCACGCCGGTGCTGGCCGAGCCGACGTGGGCGACCTTGGCCCTGGGCAGCAGCAGGGTCGGCTGGCCGTAGAGGCGCAGGCGATAACCCAAGTCGACGTCCTCGCAGTAGCAGAAATAGCGCTCGTCGAAGCCGCCGACGTCCAGGAACAGCTGGCGGTCGATCAGCATGGCCGCGCCGCAGGCCGAGAACACCTCGCCCTCGGGCAGGACTGACGGGATCTTGCGGCCATACCCGCCCCGAAACGGTATGCCCGCGCTGGTGACGTTGTCGCCGGCCCCGTCCAGCAGACCCGGCCGGTCGGCCGACAGCTGCAGCGAGGCGAAGCTCTTCACGGTCGGATGGCGCTCGACCCCGGCCATGAGCTCGGCCAGCCACTCCGGCTCGGCATAGGCGTCGGGATTGAGCAGGACCAGCCAGCGGCCCTTGGCGCGGCGGGCGGCCAGGTTGTTGCCGGCCGCGAAGCCCAGGTTCTCCCCCGCCTCGACGAAATCGACCCACGGATGGGCCTTGGCCGCCGCCTGCGGCGCGCCGTCGGTCGAGGCGTTGTCGATCAGGATAGTCTCGAAGCCACGAAAGGTCTGGGCGGCGAGACGCGCCAGGCACGGCTCCAGGGTAGGACCGCTCTGGTAGGAGACGATGATGACGGTCACCGCCGGGGCCCCATTCTCCTGGCTCTTGTTTTCGGTCGCTTCAGGCGGCATCGGTGGCCAGTTCGTTTCTCAAATCAAAGTACGCGTCATGAAGATCACGCCGCTGGCGATCCCCGAAGTGCTGCTTATCACGCCCGCGCGCCATGGCGATGAGCGGGGCTGGTTTTCCGAGACCTTCCGCCAGTCGGCGCTGGAGGAAGCGGGTTTCAAGGCCGGGTTCGTGCAGGATAACCACGTCCGCTCGACGACGCGCGGCATCCAGCGCGGCCTGCACTACCAGAAGCCGCCGCACGCCCAAGACAAGCTCTTGCGCTGCGTGGTCGGGGCGATCTTCGACGTGGCGGTCGATATCCGGAAGGGCTCGCCGACCTACGGCCAGTGGGTCGGGGCCGAGCTGTCGGCCGACAACCGCCAGCAGCTGCTGGTCCCCAAGGGCTTCGCCCACGGCTACGTCACCCTGACCGATGCCTGCGAGGTGCTCTACAAGGTCACCGACTACTACGCCCCGGCGGCCGAAGGCGCGGTGCGCTGGAGCGACCCGGCCATCGGCATCGACTGGCCGATCCCAGTGACCGAGATCACCGCCAACGACCGCGACAACGCCGCGCCGCTGCTGGCCGAGATCGACTCGCCGTTCACCTACGAAGGCTGATCATGAGCTTCACCGACTTCTTCTGGACCTCGCCCGAAGGCCTGCCGCTGCACGCGCGGGACTACGCTCCAATCGGGGACGCCCAGAAGCTGCCGGTGATCTGCATCCATGGCCTGACCCGCAACGCCCGCGACTTCGAGGACCTGGCGCCGCGCATCGCCGCCATGGGCCGCCGGGTGTTGGCGGTCGACGTACGCGGCCGGGGCCTGTCGGCCCCCGATCCTAACCCGATGAACTACCATCCCGGGACCTACGCCGCCGACATCACGGCTCTGCTGGCGGCGGCCCGGATCGAGAAGGCGGTGTTCGTCGGCACTAGCATGGGCGGGCTGATCACCATGGTGCTGACCTCGATCCAGCCCGAGGCGATCGCGGCGGCGGTGCTGAACGACGTTGGCCCCGAACTGTCGCCCGTGGGTCTGGCCCGCATCGCCGGCTATACGGGCGTGGCCAGCCGGTTCGAGACATGGGACGACGCCGTCGCCTATGCCAGGGCGATCAACGCGGCCGCCTTCCCGAGCTACGGCCCCGAGGACTGGGACGTCTTCGCCCGCCGGCTGTTCGACGAGCAGGACGGCGGCTACGTCCTAGCCTACGACCCGGACATCTCGGCCCCGATCAAGGCCGCCGCCGAAGCCGCGGCGAAAACCCAAGCCCAAGGCGGCGCGGCCCTGGCTCCGCCGGACATGTATCCGCTGTTCCGGGCCCTGGCGAAGGACCGTCCTCTGCTGCTGGTGCGCGGCGGGATCTCGGACCTGATCGACCCCGCCATCGCCGAGCGCATGCGCGCGGCCGCGCCCCACATGGCCTACGCCGAGGTCCCCGGCGTCGGGCACGCGCCGATGCTGGTGGAGCCGGAAGCCTGGGCCGCCATAGAAAACCTGCTGGAGACCGCGCCCTAAAGGGGTGTGCCCGGATGGCTCGGCCGTGCTAGACGCCCGCCACGGCTCGTTTCTCGCCGCGACAGAGTGCTGACCGATGACCCTCGACCTCGCCGCCATCCAAGCCGCCGCCGGCCGCCTGAAGGGTCAGATCGAGCGCACGCCCTGCCGCCACTCCAAGACCCTCTCGAAGATCACCGGCGCCGAGGTGTGGGTGAAGTTCGAGAACCTGCAGTTCACCGCCGCCTACAAGGAGCGCGGCGCGCTGAACAAGCTGATGCTGCTGTCGGAAGCCGAGAAGGCCAAGGGCGTCATCGCCGCCAGCGCCGGCAATCACGCGCAAGGGCTGGCCTATCACGGCGCCCGCCTGGGCGTGCCCGTCACCATCGTCATGCCCCGCACCACGCCGTTCGTGAAGGTGCAGCACACCCGCGACTTCGGCGCGACCGTGATCATCGAGGGCGAGACCTATGACGACGCCAACACCCACGCCCGCAAGCTGCGCGACGAGCAGGGCCTGACCTTCGTCCATCCGTTCGACGACTACGACATCATGGCCGGCCAGGGCACGATCGCCCTGGAGATGCTGGAGGACGCGCCGGACCTGGAGGTCCTGCCCGTGCCGATCGGCGGCGGCGGCCTGATCAGCGGCGTGGCCACGGCGGCCAAGGCCCTGAAGCCCGACATCCGCATCATCGGCTGCGAGCCGGCCATGTACCCGTCCTTCACCGCCCGCATGCGCGGCGTCGCGGCCCACTGCGGCGGCCAGACCATTGCTGAGGGCGTGGCGGTCAAGCAGGTCGGCGACCTGACCTACGGCGTGGTGCGCCCGCTGATCGACGACGTGCTGCTGCTGGAAGAGCCGCACCTGGAGCAGGCCGTCTCGCTGTACTGCAATGTCGAGAAGACCATCGCCGAGGGCGCCGGCGCGGCCTCTCTGGCGGCGCTGCTGGCCTATCCGGAACGCTTCCGGGGCAAGAAGTGCGGCCTGATCCTGTGCGGCGGCAATATCGACACCCGCCTGCTGGCCTCGGTCCTGACCCGCGAACTGGTCCGCGCCCAGCGCCTGGCCTCCCTGCGGATCATCGGCGACGACCGCCCGGGCCTGCTGTCGACCGTGGCCAGCGTGATCGGCGCGATGGGCGCCAACATCATCGAGGTCAACCACAACCGCCTGGCCCTGGACGTCCCGGCCAAGGGCGCGGAATTCGACATCACCATCGAGACCCGCGACGCTCAGCACACCCAGGAGGTCATGGACGCCCTGCGCGAGAGCGGCTACCCGCCGCGGGTCGTCTAAACCTTACTGTTTCGGCTTGCCCGGTCCGATCCGGTTCACGTCCAAGAGCTCGATGCGGAAGATCATCACGCTGTTGGCCGGGATCGGGCCCTTGTCCTGGGCGCCATAGCCCAGGGCCGGCGGCACATAGAGGATCCACTCGTCCCCGGCCTTCATGCGCTGCAAGGCGATGATCCAGGCCGGCACCAGGCCATCCAGCGGGAACACCGCCGGCACGCCGCGCTCATAGCTGCTGTCAAACACCGTGCCGTCCAGCAGCTTGCCCTCGTAGTGGACCTTGACCTCGTCGGCCTTGGTCGGGTGCATGCCGCCGTTCGGCCCTTCGCGCACCACCCGGTACTGCACGCCTTCCGGCAGGGTGACGACGCCGGGCTCCTTGGCGTTCTTGGCCATGAAGGCGTCGGCGACGGTCAGGTTCTCCTGCGCCTTCTTGCTGGGACCGCAGGCGGCCAGGGTCAGGCCGGCGGCGGCGAGGGTGAAGAGCAGGGCGCGGCGATGCATGAAAAAACCTCGAACAACCAGACCGCTCAGCTAGCACGGACCGCCCGGGATTCCATCTCCGGACGAACACGTTGTCGCGGGCGAACAATTTTCACGGAACAGTGGTGGCTTTCGGTGGAAACGTTTTCTAGAAACGACCACCCAATACTCAGACGAGACGCCCATGAAACCCGTTCGTAAAGCCGTCCTTCCCGTCGCCGGTCTCGGCACCCGTGTGCTGCCGGGCACCAAGACCACGCCGAAGGAACTGCTGAACGTGGTCGACCGGCCGATCCTGTCGTACATCGTCGAGGAAGGCCGCAAGGCGGGCATCGAGCACTTCGTCTTCGTCACCGGCCGCTCCAAGGGCGCGATCGAGGACTATTTCGACCACCAGATCGAGCTGGAAAGCCAGCTGGAGGCCAAGGGCAAGCTTGATATCCTCAAGCAGCTGCGGGACGAACTGCCCAAGCCCGGCGAGATGAGCTTCGTGCGCCAGATGGCCCCGCTGGGCCTGGGCCACGCGGTATGGTGCGCCCGCGACATCATCGGTGACGAGCCATTCGCGGTCATGCTGCCCGACGTCATCGTCGACGCCGATCCTTCGGCGCTGGGCCAGCTGATCGAGGTCTATGACAAGGTCGGCGGCGGCAACGTCATCGGCGTCGAGGAAGTCCCCGAGAGCGAGACCCACAAGTACGGCATCGTCGCCCCGGGCGAAGTGAACGGCCGCCTGGCCACCATGACCGGCATGGTCGAGAAGCCGGCCAAGGGCACGGCCCCCTCGAACTGGTCGATCGCCGGCCGCTACATCCTGCAGCCCGAGATCTTCGGCCTGCTGGCCAGCCAGGAGAAGGGCGCGGGCAACGAGATCCAGCTGACGGACTCGATGGCCAAGCTGATGACCCAGCAGAAGTTCCACGCCTATGTCTACGAAGGCGCCACCCACGACTGCGGCGACAAGATCGGCCTGCTGAAGGCCAATGTCGCCCTGGCCCTGAAGCGTCCCGACCTGGGCGCGGCGGCCCGCGCGGCCGTGGAAGCGGCCCTGAAGGCCTAGGCCCATTCGGCGAGGACGACGTCGTCGTCCTCGTTCGCCTTGAGGGCCTGCGCCGCTTCGCCCATGAGACGGCGCGCGGCCCAGACGGCCGCGCCGCGCACCACCGGCGCGGGGTCGGCCAGAAGCGGCTGGACCACCGTCATGAGACCGGCGTCGCCGCTGTTGCCGATCGCGTAGAGCACGTTGCGCACGAAGCGGTCGCGGCCGATCCGCTTGATCGGGTTCTTCGAGAACAGAGTCCGAAATTCGGCGTCATCCAACACCGCCAGCTCGGCCAGCGACGGCTGCCGCAGGCCCTCGCGCGCCTGCAGCTTGGCCTCGTTCGACAGCGAGGCGAACTTGTTCCACGGGCACACCGCCAGGCAATCGTCGCAGCCGTAGATCCGGTTGCCCAGGGCCGGCCGGAACTCGGCCGGGATCGGCCCGGCGAGCTCGATGGTCAGGTACGAGATGCACCGCCGCGCATCCAGCTGCCGCGGGGCCGGGAAGGCCTTGGTCGGGCAGATGTCGAGGCAGGCGCTGCACCGGCCGCAATGGTCGACCTCGGCCTCGTCCGGCGGCAGGTCCAGGGTGGTCAGCACGCTGCCCAGGAACAGCCACGAGCCGAACTGGCGCGAGACCAGATTGGTGTGCTTGCCCTGCCAGCCCAGGCCGGCCCGCTGGGCCAGGGGCTTTTCCATCAGCGGCGCGGTGTCGACGAAGACCTTCACGTCCTGACCGAACCGGCGGTGCATCCAGCCGGCCAGCACCTTCAGACGCTTCTTGATCACGTCGTGATAGTCGTCGCCCTGGGCGTAGACCGAGATGGCCGCGCCGCTCTTTGCCGCCAGCTGCTCCAGCGGATCGATGTCGGGGCCATAGTTGACGCCCAGCACCACCGCCGACCTGGCCTCGGTCCACATGGCCGTGGGGTGAGAACGCCGGTCCAGCGTCTCCTCCATCCAGCCCATGTCGCCGTGCCGCTCGGCCTCGACGAATTCGCGCAGCCATTCGCCGTTCGGCCAGGCGGCCGCCGCGTCGGCGAAGCCGCAGGTCGAGAACCCCAGGGTCAGGGCCTCGGCGCGGATCTCGTCCTTGATCGCGTCTGGCGAAAGGTCAGAAATCGAGGTCGTCATAATGCGCGGCCGGCGCGAGGCCGGGCCAGCGGTCGGCCAGGATCGGGCGGAAGGCCGGCCTCGACTTCAGCTTCATGTACCAGGTCTTGGCCGTCGGGAAGTCCTTCCACGGCACGTCGCCGAAATAGTCGATGACGGAAAGGTGCGCGGCGGCGGCGAAGTCGGCCAGGCTCATGCGGCGACCGGCCAGCCAGTCGCGGGTCTGCAGCAGGCCGTCGACATAGCCCAGGTGCATGCGCAACGCCTCACGGCCCTGGCGCAGGGCGGCCAGGTCCGGCGCGCCCATCCGCAGCAGGCGCTTCTCCATCTTCTCGTGCAGCAGGAAGCCGTTGACCTCGTTGTCGAACTTGCGGTCGAACCACTGCAGCAGGCGACGCGCCTCGGCGCGCTCGCCGGCGTCGCGGCCCAAGAGCGGCGGCTCAGTCTCCGTCTCCTCGATGTGCTCGAGAATGGCCCGCGTCTCGCAGACCACCAGGTTGCGCTGGTTGCGGGTCTCGACCAGCACTGGCGGCAGGCCCGAAGGGTTCAGCGCGGTGAACTCGGGCGGCATCTCCCAGTAGCGGACCTGGATCTCGACGAACGGCAGCCGCTTTTCGCCCAGCGCCAGACGCACCTGTCGCGAGGCGGGGTCGAGGGGGAAATGGTGGAGGGTGCGTTCGACGCTCATGCCCAGGTGCGCTCAGGCTGCATCGAAAGAGCGATGCGCCGCTTTGCTTAACAAGAGATTGCCGAACGGCGTTTAGCCTGGAAATCCAGGCTTTTGCGCGGCGCTTTTACTCAGAGTCAGCTGTTCATGCGAGCAATGAGGTTGGTCGTGCTCTGGCCTTGCTTCAGCTCGGCCAGCACCACCTTGCCGCCGTAGCCGAGCACGATGTCGGAACCGACCACGGTCTCGACCGTGTAGTCCGCGCCCTTGACCAGCACGTCGGGGTGGAAGGCCTTGATCAGGTCCAGCGGCGTGTCCTCGTCGAACAGCACCACCAGATCCACCGACGACAGCGAGGCCAGCACCGTGGCGCGGCCCTGCTCTTTCTGCACCGGGCGGGTCGGGCCCTTCAGCTTCGAGACCGAGGCGTCGGTGTTGAGGCCGACGATCAGCCGGTCGCAGGCGGCCTTGGCCTGGCTGAGCAGCGAGACGTGACCCGGATGCAAGAGGTCGAAGCAGCCGTTGGTGAACCCGACCTTCAGGCCCCGGGCGCGCCAGCCCTCGACGATCTCGGCGGCGTGGTCGCGATCGGCGATCTTGATCTCGCCGGGCTCGCCCTGGGCTGAACCGGCCTGGGCGGTCAGTTCGGCGGCGGTGACCACGTCGGTGCCCAGCTTGGCGACCACCAGGCCGCCGGCCAGGTTGGCCAGGTGGGCGGCGTCGGCCAGGCTGGCGCCGGCCGCCACGGCCAGGGCCAGGGTCGCGGCCACGGTGTCGCCCGCGCCCGAGACGTCGAACACCTCGACCGCCGTCGCCGGCAGGTGGACGTGCGGCTGGCCGCGCACGGACAGGGTCATGCCCGCGCCGCCGCGGGTGATCAGGGCGGCTTGCAGCCCCGGCGCCATGGCCAGGATCGCCGCGCCGGCCTCTTCCGAAGCCTCGTCGGAATTATCGACGACGCCGGTGGCCTCGGCGGCCTCCTTGCGATTGGGCTTGATCAGGGTCGCGCCGTCGTAGCGGGCGAAGTCGCGGCTCTTGGGGTCGACGATCACCGGCTTGCCGGCCGCGCGGGCGGCGTCGATCGCCCCGCGCACCACCTCGGCGGTCAGCACCCCCTTGGCGTAGTCGGACAGCACCACGACATCCGCCGAGGCGAGGCGCGCCTTGAACGCCGCCAGCAGGGCCGCGCCATCGCCGGGTCCGCGATCCTCGCGGTCGACGCGCAGCATCTGGTGCGCGCCGGAGATGTAGCGGACCTTTTCGGTCGTGCGACGCGCGGGATCGGCGACCAGTTCGGCGTCCAGCCCGTGCTCGACGTCGATCATGCCGCGCAGGGCCGCGCCGGCCTCGTCCTGGCCGATCAGGCCGATCAGCACCGCCTTGGCGCCCAGGGCGGCGACGTTGCGGGCGACATTGCCCGCCCCGCCCAGCATGGCCGTCTCCTTCTCGACCGCGATCACCGGCACCGGCGCTTCGGGCGAGATGCGGTCGACCGCGCCGTAGATGAAGCGGTCCAGCATCACGTCGCCGAGAACCAGCACGGTCTTGCCGGCGAAGGCGCGGGGCAAGTGGGCGAGGGTGTCGTTCATGCGGAGTTTCGTACCTGCCCGCCCCGAAAACTCAACCCTCGACGCCCTCGGCGAAGACGCCGCCGTGCTTCTCGGCCAGGCCCCTCGGATCGGGGTGGATGATGATGTCGGCCGAGGGGAAGGCCTCCAGCAGGCGGTTCTCGGCGGCGACGATGACGCTGTGGGCCTCGGCCAGCGAGATGTCGGCGGGCAGGTCGGCGTGCATCTGCATGTGGATATAGGGTCCCGAGGCTCGCGTGCGCAGCTGGTGCACGCCCAGCAGGCGTGGATCGGCCGTGGCCAGGGTCACGATCCGCTCGCGCTCCGCCTCGGGTAGCTCGCGATCCAGCAACTGGTCCGAGGCCTCCCGGAAGACGCCGACCGCGCCCCAGATCAGCCACAGCGCCACGATCAGACCCGCCGCCGCGTCGACCCAGGACAAGCCCAGCCAACCGGCCGCCGCCACCCCGACCAGAGCCACCGCGTTGGAGCCCAGGTCGGCGGCGTAGTGGGCGCGGTCGCCGGCGATGGCGATTGAGCCGCTCGCCTTCAGCACCCGGCTCTGGGCGGTGATCAGGGCCAGGGTCAGGACGATCGAGACGATCATCACGATCACGCCGGCCAGGCCGTGCTCGACCGGGCGCGGGTGCAGGAAGGCGGCGATGGCCTCGCGGCCGATCAGGGCGCCCGAGGCGAACACCAGGCCGCCCTGCAGCAGGCTGGAGAAGGCCCCGGCCTTGCCATGGCCGAAGCGGTGCTCGGCGTCCGGCGGCACGGCCGCGTAGCGCACGGCGTAGACGGTGATGAGCGAGGCGACCAGGTCCAGGGCCGAGTCCGACAGCGAGGCCAGGATCGCCACCGAGCCGCTGGCCCGCCAGGCGATGGCCTTGACCACGATCAGGACCGCCGCCGTCGCCACCGACAGCAGGGCGACCCGCTGGGTGGCGGCGCGGGTTTCGGGCGAGGCGGCGGACAGGGACATGGTCCCTATCTACCGCACCCCGCGCCGAAGGCTAAGCCGCCGCGCGCACTTCAGGACCGACATAGACCGACTGCGGCCGGATCAGCCGGCCCCCGGCCAGCTGTTCGCGGGCGTGGGCCAGCCAGCCGGCGACGCGGCCCATGGCGAAGACGCAGGTGAAGCTGGCGGGCGGCAGGCCCAAAGCCTCGAGCAGCAGCGCCGTGTAGAATTCGACATTGGTGTCGAGCGGCCGGTCGGGCTTGTGCTCCCGCAGGATCTCCAGCGCCGCCTGCTCCACCGCCTCGGCGAAGGCGACGCGGCCGGGCAGGCTGGGCGAGGCCGCCGCCAACTTGCGCACGGCCGCCTTCAGGGCGTCGGCGCGCGGATCGCGGACCCGGTAGATGCGGTGACCGAAGCCCATCAGCCGGTCGCCGCGCGCCAGGGCCTTTTCCAGCCAGGGGCGGGCGTTCTGCGGCGCGCCGATCGCGTCCAGCATCTCGATCACCGGCCCCGGCGCACCGCCGTGCAGCGGGCCCTTCAGGGCCGAGAGGCCGGCCAGCACCGCCGAGGTCAGGCCCGCGCGAGTGGAAGCCACCACCCGCGCGGCGAAGGTCGAGGCGTTGAGGCCATGGTCGCAGACCGTGACCAGATAGGCGTCGAGCGCGGCGGCCTCGGCGTCGGTGGCCGGCGTCCCGCGCGCCATCCGCAGGATGTCGGCGGCATGCGACAGGGCCGGGTCGGGGACGACCGGGCTCTGGCCCTTGGCGACGCGCAGCACGGCGGGGGTGAAGACGGCCGGGGCGGCGATCAGCAGCAGGGCGGTCGGCAGGTCATCGCCGTCGGGCAGGCGGGCCAGCAGGGCGCGCATCGCCTCG
Organism: Caulobacter segnis; assembly: GCF_019931575.1. Classification (NCBI taxonomy): domain Bacteria; kingdom Pseudomonadati; phylum Pseudomonadota; class Alphaproteobacteria; order Caulobacterales; family Caulobacteraceae; genus Caulobacter; species Caulobacter segnis. Next base: position 5,045,858 of record NZ_CP082923.1, read on the forward strand.
ACCGGATCGCGGCGGGCCAGGGCTTCGTCCAAGGCGGCCACCTCGGCGAAGGCGCGGACCCGGGCCTCGCCCAGGGCCGGCGCCAGATCCGACGGCGCGTCCTCGAAGAAGCCGTCGAACAGCAGGTGGGCGGCCTCCTCGTAGCGGGTGCGGCCGGAGAGATCCTCGACGGCGTAGCCCCGGATCACCAGGCGGCCCTTGGCCCCGTCGACATCGGACAGAACGGTGCGGGCGGCGATGACGCCCTCAAGACCATCGGACATGTGCGGTCTCCTTTCGAGCGGCAAAACACGCGCTCAAGGCTTGATCGTCAATCTTGATCAATATAATCAATCTATATGGCCGATTGGTTGGACGCGGATCAGGTGCTGGAGCGGCTGGGGATCCGGCCGCAGACCTTGTACGCCTATGTCAGCCGAGGGCGGATCGAGGCCGCCGCCCATCCGCACGACCCGCGCCGCAGCCTCTATCGCGCCTCGGACGTGGCGGCCCTGGCCCAGAAGAAGGCGCGCGGCCGCCGCGCCGCCGATGTCGCGGCCGAGGCCATCGCCTGGGGCGAGCCGGTCCTGCCCTCGGCCATCACCACCATCGCCGGCGGCCGTCTCTGGTATCGCGGCCGCGACGCCGTCGAACTGGCCGAGCAGGGCCTGACGCTGGAGAATGTCGGCCGGCTGCTGCGCGGCGGCCACGGCGCGGCGCTAAAGTCGTCCCGACGGCCTGAGCCGCCGAGCGCCGACAGCGCGCGAGCGCGGCTGTTTCTCACTCTCGCCGCCCGCGCTGGTCGCGAGCCCCCGGCCCGAGGTCGCGCGCCGCTCGCGCTCGCCATGGAGGCCGCCGACCTGCTGGAAGCCGTGGTCGACGCCGCCACGGGGCAAGCCGGGGAGGGCCCGGCCCACGCCCGCTTCGCCGCCGCTTGGGGCCTGGACGCCGCCGGCGCCGACCTCGTCCGCCGGACGCTCGTCCTGCTGGCCGACCACGAGCTGAACGCCTCGACCTTCGCCGCGCGGGTGGCGGCCTCGACCGGGGCGTCGTTGTCGGCGGCCTGCCTGGCGGGCCTTTCGGCCCTGTCAGGCCCCCTGCACGGCGGGATGGCCGCGCGGGTCGAGGCCTTCGTCGAGGAGGCCGAGCGGCGCGATGCGGCCCATGCAGTCTCGGCCCGGCTGGCGCGCGGCGCGTCGATGCCCGGCTTCGACCATCCGCTCTATCCCGATGGCGACCCGCGCGCCGCGGCCCTGCTGGCGGCGTTCGAGGCCCCGCCCCTGCTGGCCGAACTGCGCGCGGCCACCGAAACCGCCACCGGCCTCGCGCCCAATATCGACTTCGCCCTGGTCAGTCTGGCCCGAACCCTGAAACTGCCGCCCGACGCGCCCTTCATCCTGTTCGCCACGGCAAGAAGCGCGGGCTGGGCGGCGCACGCGATCGAGCAGCTGCAGACGGGACGGCTGATCCGGCCGAGAGCGCGGTATGTGGGGGAAAACCCAATCCCCTCCCCTTGATGGGGGAAGGACATTTTACTCCCCCTCCTCCTCGTCGTAACCGACCAGCCGCAAGGCCCGCGCCGGCAGGCCTTCCAGTTCGCACCACCGCTCCAGGGCCTCCTCGCGGCCGTGAGTGATCCAGACCTCGCCGGGGCGCAGCTCGCTCAGGGTCGCCGTCAGCTCGTCCCAGTCGGCGTGATCGGACAGGATCAGCGGCAGCTCGACGCCCCGCTGCCGCGCGCGAGCTCGCACCCGCATCCAGCCCGAGGCGAAGCAGTCGACGGGATCGGGGAACCGCCGCGACCAGCGGTCGGCCACGGCGCTGGGCGGGGCGATGATGATCTGGCCGGCGAAGGCGTCCTTCGGACCCGAGGCGGTCGCCGGCGCCAGCGCCCCGAGCTCGACCCCGTGCGCCTCGTAGAGGGCGTTCAGCCGCTCCAGCGCCCCGTGCACGAAGATCGGCCTGTCCCAGCCGCCCTCGCGCAGCAGCTTGATCACCCGCTGGGCCTTGCCAAGGGCGTAGGCCCCGACGATGTGGCAGCGCTCGGGAAACTGCTCGACCGAGGCCAGAAGACTACGGATCTCGCCCGCGTCGTCGGGATGGCGGAAGACCGGCAGGCCGAAGGTGGCCTCGGTGATGAAGACGTCGCAGGGGACGGGCTCGAACAGGGCGCAGGTCGGGTCGCGGCGGCGCTTGTAGTCGCCGGACACCACCATGGTCAGCCCCTTCCAGCGCACCACCGCCTGGGCCGAGCCCAGCACGTGGCCGGCCGGGACCAGGGTCACCTCGACCCCATCGCGCACAAAGCTCTGGCCATAGGCCACGGCCTCGCGGCGGCCGGCGAAATCCTCGCCATAGCGGACCGCCATGATCGCCAGGGTCTCGGGCGTGGCGGCCGCCACCCCGTGGCCGGCGCGGGCGTGGTCGGCGTGGCCATGGGTGATCACGGCCCGGTCCACGGGGCGGACGGGGTCGATATAGAAGTCTCCCGGCGGACAGTAGAGGCCGTCCGGCCGGGGACAGAGAAGGTCTTCGGGCCTGATCACGTCTGGATATGACAACGCAAGAGACGCTAAGCCTATCCTCATGAGCGACAACGAACAGAGCCGCATGATCGCCACGGCGATGAACGAGGGCAGCCCCCAGGCCAAGGCGCTGGGCTTTTCGACCCTGGAGATCGGCGACGCGGTCGCCGTGCTGAAGGTCCCCTACCGCCCCGAGATCGTCGGCGATCCAGAGACCGGCGTCATCGCCGGCGGGGTGGTCACCACCCTGCTGGATCACGCCAGCGGTCAGGCCGTGCACGCGGCCATGGAGACCTGGACCTCGATCGCCACCCTGGACCTGCGCATCGACTACATGCGGCCGGCCGAGCCGGGCCTGGACGTCATGGCCCGCGCCCACTGCTACAAGATGACCCGTTCGATCGCCTTCGTGCGCGCCGTCGCCTACGACCGCGACCCGGAGGATCCGGTCGCCACCGCCCAAGCGACCTTCATGCTGGACTCCAGCGCCGGCAAGAAGCCCGGCGCCAATCTCAAGCCCTCGCGCCAGCCGCGCGCCAAGACGGGAAGCGTGGACTGATGAGCGACGCCGACACCCGCCTGGTCTCGATGCTGGACGCCATTCCCTACGCCCGCTTCCTGGGCGTGAAGGCCGAGCTGGCCGGGGACGAGATGACCGCCATCCTGCCGTTCGCCCACCACATCGTCGGCAATCCGATGCTGCCCGCCATCCACGGCGGGGTGCTGGGCGCCTTCATGGAGATGACCGCCCTGGCCCAGCTGTCGGTGGCCGCGCCGATGAAGCGCCAGCCGCGCACGATCGACGTCTCGATCGAGTACCTGCGCTCGGGCCGCCCCCTGACCACCTACGCCCGCGCCAGCATCAAGAAGCTGGGCCGGCGCATCGCCAACGTCCATGTCGAGGCCTGGCAGGAGACCCGTTCGGCCCCGATCGCCACCCTGCGTGGACTCTTTTTGGTGGCGCCCAGCGAGGATTAACGGAGACGTGCCCGCTGGATCGTCTCAGCGGATAAAGTTTCCGATGAAACAGTTACAGACGACCACATTAATCCCCTGTAATGCCGGTTAGGTGCGACAAAGTTTCTTAAATCGGCGTCATGAAGCAAGGGTAACGTGCATTAACGAGAGTCAGCGCCTATATCCTTGCTCATCGGACGCCGACGTGGCGCCGACCTAAAGAAAACAGGGATCAAGACCATGACTCTCAAGACCAACGCCGTCGCCGGCCTCGCCTCGCTCGTTCTCGCGGTCCTGCCGCTCGTCGTTATCGCCGGTTCGCTCGCTTCGAGCCTGTAAGTGATCGCCGCTTAGCCTCCGTCGGGCCGCTCCCAGAGAGCCGCCCCGACGGAGATGGCGATCTCCAGGTCGCCCCGAACGACTAAGACTTGCTTGAAGAATAAAGACTTTTCGCCGTCCGATGCAGGATGGCGTGGCGAGCCGCCAGACGATCGATATCCGCGTCGTAGCCGCCGCCGATGACCCCGACCACGGGGATCTCAAGAGAAAGACAAGCGCCCAGGACATAGGCCTCTCGTCGCCCCAGACCGTCATCGGTCAGCGACAGACGGCCCAGCTTGTCGTCCGCGTGCGGATCCACCCCCGCATTGAAGAAGACGATATCCGGCCGGACGCTGCCCAGCAGCGCCGGCAGGATCCCTTCCAGCCTTTCCAGATACGCATCGTCGCCCGTCCCGTCGGCCAGCTCGACGTCGAGATCGCTGGTCGCCTTGCGGTGCGGGAAGTTCTTTTCGGCGTGCATCGAGAAGGTGAAGACGCTGGGATCGCCCTCGAAGATCCGCGCCGTGCCGTCGCCCTGGTGGACGTCGAGATCGACGACCAGGGCCTTGCCGATCGCGCCTTCCGCCAACAGCCGCCGCGCGGCCACCGCCACGTCGTTGAATACGCAGAACCCCGCGCCGCTCTCGGCCGAGGCGTGATGGCTGCCGCCGGCCGTGTTGCAGGCGATCCCGTGCTCCAGCGCCAGACGGGCCGCCAGCAGGGTGCCGCCGGTCGCCGCGCGGGCCCGGGTGGCGACGCTGTCGGTATTGGGCATGCCGATGCGCCGGACCACCTCGGCCGGCAAGGAAAGCTCGATCACGCCCCGGATATAGTCTTCGGCATGGGCCAGCCGCAGGGTCTCGACATCGATGAACTCGGGTTGGACGAAACCGTCCGGCCCCGGAATGCTCTCGGCCTCCAGCACGGTCGCCAGGCGCGAGAACTTATCCATCGGAAACCTGTGCCCGGCCGGCATCTCGGCGCGGAAGGCAGGGTGATGGATGACGGGCGGAGAGGACGACATCGCCCCACGATGGGGAGCCGGCTCGCCTGACGCAAGGTGACGGCTTTCGGCGGCGCCGAACCGGGCCTATCGCACTGCGTCATGCAGACGACCGAGACCCTCGCCGACATCCTCGACCTCGAAGCGATCGAGGTGAACCTGTTCCGAGGCGTCAGTCCCAACGACGGCTTCCCGCGCATCTTCGGCGGACTGGTGATCGCCCAGGCTCTGCTGGCGGCCTACAAGACCGTGCCGGACCGGATCTGCCACTCCCTGCACGCCTATTTCATCCGTCCCGGCGACGTGAACGCCCCCGTGCTCTACGAGGTCGAGCGAGCCCGCGACGGCGGCACCTTCACCACCCGCCGGGTGGCCGCCATCCAGCATGGCGAGCAGATCTTCAACCTGGCCGCCTCGTTCCAGACGCCGGAAGAGGGCTTCGAGCACCAGTCGGACATGCCGAACGCGCCCGACCCGGAAAGCCTGCCGACCGAGGTCGAGTTCCTGAAGAGCCTGGGCGACCAGATCCATCCCAAGATGCTGGCCATCGCCGGCAAGCCGCGCCCCGTCGACGTGCGCTGGGAGGATCCGCAGAATCCGGTCGCCCCGGTCAGGAAGTCGGGCACCAAGAACGTCTGGATGCGGGCCAAGGCCCCGCTGGGCGACGACATCAAGATGCAGCAGGCTGCCCTGGCCTATGCTTCCGACATGGCGTTCATGGAAAGCGCCCTGCGTCCGCACGGCCTGATCTGGATGACCCCCGGCCTGCAGGCCGCCAGCCTGGACCACGCCATGTGGTTCCACCAGCCGTTCGATTTCAACGACTGGACCCTGTTCGCCCAGGACAGCCCGGCGGCCTCGCACGGTCGCGGCCTGGTGCGTGGCCAGATGTTCAGCAAGGACGGCAAGCTGCTGGCTTCGGTGGCGCAGGAATGCCTGATGCGGGTCCGGACGTAATCTAGATCGAGTCGATCTTCGCCACGCCCGCCGCGACCAGACCGCGCAGCAAGGCCGCGACCTGCATGCCGTTGGTGAGCTCCCCGGCCAGGGCCATGCGAATGGCCTCGGCGGCCGAGACCCAGAGGCTCTCGATGCGCTCGCCGGGATCGTCCAGAGGATCGGCAACGCGGACAACGTCGCGGGCCAGGATGATGTGGGTCCGGTTGGCATGACTGGCGGCATTGGGCCGGCTTTCGCCGATCAGGGTCAGGGTCCCGGCGCAGCCCGCCTCCTCCAGCAGTTCGCGCCGGGCCGCCTCGACGGGATCGGTCTCGCCCGGATCCATGTTTCCGGCCGGCAGTTCAAGGGAGACGTCGCCCAGGCCGTGGCGGTACTGCCGGACCAGCAGGACATTGTCGGCGGCGTCCAGCGCCACGACCTCGACCCAGTCGCGATATTCCAGGACATAGTAGGGGGCGACCACCGCGCCCTCGTCGGTCACGCAGTCGTCCGCGCGCAGGCTGATCCAGCGATCCTTGTGAACATGGCGCGAGGCGGTGACCCGCCACTTTCCGTCCGACGTCACTGCGCATGCTCCTTCGCGGAAAATCAGTCCCGCTCGCCCAGCTCTTCCTCGGCGGGGCCTTCCTGCTCGCCCACCAGGGCGGGCGGGTCGGCCAGGATCAGACCTTCGCCGATCTTGACCTCGGGCACAGCCGCCCGCGTGAACGGCAGGTACCAGGTGGGACCGCCAAGATCCGGGGTGATCTCCAGAATGTCGCCGGCGCCGAAATTCTGGACGCTCTTCACGCGGCCCAGCAGGACGTCGGTCTGGATGTGGCGGACGGTCAAACCCACGAGATCCGTGAGATAGAACTCGTCCTCGTCGGGCTCGGGCAGGGCCGAGCGGGGGACATAAAGGCGAAGCCCGCGCAGCGCGTCGGCGGCTTCCTTGGTCTCGACGCCCGGACAACGGCAGACGACGCCGTCCTTTGTCTTGCGCGCCGAAGTGATGCTCAGGGCGACCGAGCCGTCCTGGCGCTTCAGCGTCTTGAAGGCCGCGATGCTCATCGGGTCTTCGGTATAGGTCGAGATCCGCACCTCGCCGCGCACGCCGAAGCCGCCGGCCACGCGGCCGACCAGGATCAGCGGATCATCGGAAGATGCGGCCATGGTCTGGACAGAGTCGCGCCGCCGCCTCGAAAGAGACGGCGGCGCTGGAACCCTGATTAGCCTTCCGAGGCTTCTTCGGCCGGCGCTTCAGCGGCCACTTCAGCAGCGGGAGCCTCTTCAGCGGCGACTTCGGCGGCGGGGGCTTCTTCAGCCGGAGCCTCTTCGACGGCCGGAGCGGCGGCAGCAGCAGCGGCGGCTTCGGCAGCGGCGACCTTGGCGGCTTCAGCGGCTTCGGCGGCGGCGACCTTGGCGTCGGCTTCGGCTTGCTTGCGGTCTTCCTCGCGCTGAGCGCGCTCGGCCGAACGCTCTTGAGCCTTCTTGCCCGGAGCGCCCTTCTGCGGGTTGTTGCCGTGGGTCCAGGTGGTCAGGCCTTGAGCGGCCAGGAAGCGGGCGACGCGGTCGGTCGGCTGGGCGCCCTTCTTGAGCCATTCCTGGATCGACTCGACCTTCAGGGTGACGCGGTTGGCGTCGTCCTTCTTGAGGAGCGGGTTGTAGGTGCCGACCTTCTCGATGAAGCGGCCATCGCGCGGCGAGTGGCTGTCGGCGATGACGATCGAGTAGTACGGGCGCTTCTTGGCGCCGCCACGGGCGAGACGGATCTTCAGCATTTCGGTAGTCCTTGGTCTAAAGTTCTATTTCTTGAACGGGTTGAAGCCGGGCAGGCCCAGGCCGGAGAGAGGGTTGGGCTTGGCGTCGCCGCCGCCCGAAAGGCCCGGCAGACCGGGCAGCCCCGAGAGGCCTTGGCCCCCCGCTGCATTGGGATCGGGCTGAGGCATGCGGCCCCCGCCCATGTTTTTCAGACGCGCCATGTCGCCGCCGCCCATCATGGACGCCATGCGGGCCAAGCCCTTGCCGCCGTCCTTGGACATGGCCTTGAACATGTCGGCCATCTGGCGGTGCTGCTTCAGCAGGCGGTTGACCTCGGCAACGTCGACGCCCGAACCGGCGGCGATGCGGCGCTTGCGCGAGGCGGCCAGGATGTCGGGCTTCTTGCGCTCTTCCTTGGTCATCGAGCTGATGATCGCCTGCTGGCGACGGAAGATGCTGTCGTCGATGCCGCTCTCGGCGATCTGCTTCTTGACCTTCTGGACACCGGGCAGCAGGCCCATGATGCCTTCCATGCCGCCCAGCTTCTGCATCTGGGAGAGCTGGGCCGACAGGTCGTCCAGGTCGAACTTGCCCTTGGCCAGCTTCTTGGCCATGCGCTCGGCCTCGGCATGGTCGAGGTCGGCGGCGGCCTTTTCGACCAGCGCGACGACGTCGCCTTGACCCAGGATGCGGCCGGCGACGCGGCGGGCGTCGAACACGTCCAGCGCGTCGATCTTCTCGCCGGCGCCGAGGAACTTGATCGGCAGGCCGGTGACGTGGCGCATCGACAGCGCCGCGCCGCCGCGGCCGTCGCCGTCGGCGCGGGTCAGGATCAGGCCGGTCAGCGGCAGGCGCTCGTGGAACGCCTTGGCCGTGCGCACCGCGTCCTGACCGGTCAGGCTGTCGGCGACCAGGATGGTCTCGGACGGGCTGGCGATGCGGGCGATCTCGGCCGCCTCGCTCATCATCGCCTCGTCCAGCGTGGTGCGGCCGGCGGTGTCGAGGATCAGGACGTCGTAGCCGCCCAGCTTGGCGGCCGTCAGGGCGCGCTTGGCGATGTCCGTGGCGCTCTGGCCGGGAACGATCGGCAGGCTCTCGACCTCGACCTGCTTGGCCAGGGTCGCCAGCTGCTCCATGGCGGCCGGACGACGGGTGTCGAGCGAGGCGACCAGCACCTTCTTGCGCTCGGTCTTGGACAGGCGCAGGGCCAGCTTGCCGGTGGTGGTGGTCTTGCCCGAGCCCTGCAGGCCGGCCATCAGGATCACCGACGGCGGATTGAGGGCGAGGTTCAGACCGGTCGGCTGCTCGCCGCCCAGCATGTCGACCAGGCCGTCATAGACGATCTTGACCACCTGGTCGGCCGGCTTGACCGAGCGGATGACGGCTTCGCCAGCGGCCAGTTCCTTGGCCTTGCTGATGAAGTCCTTGACGACCGGCAGGGCGACGTCGGCCTCGAGCAGGGCGACGCGGACCTCGCGCAGCGCCTCGTCGATGTCCTTTTCGGACAGCACGCCGCGACCGCCGAGGCGATCGAAGACGCCTGAAAGTCGCTCTGTAAGGCCGTCGAACATGGGTAGCCCTGAGTAAAAACCGGCTCCAAACGCGATCAGCCCCCGTGGACGATCACGTCGACGGGGGTCCTCGCCGTCCTCGTCCGGATGGATCCTGCGCTAACAGGCCGGGGTCGTGACGGTGGAGGCGCTGCTGATAAAGCGCCGGAAGCCGGGGCTTATGCACAAATTTCGGGAAGGAGTCAAAAGAGACCCGCTACCTCCGTCTTCCCGGCGAAAGCCGGGACCCAGATCCCACGGCGTTTGGGCTGATTGGAGGAGCACGGAGTTCGAGGAACCCGCCCCAGCGCTCTTCCATCTAGGCCCCGGCTTTCGCCGGGGAAACGGGGTTTGGGCTGGGCTTACGCCGTGCCCAGGAAGTCCCGCTTCCCGACCTCCACGCCGTTGTGGCGCAGGATCGCGTAGGCGGTGGTGATGTGGAAGAAGAAGTTCGGCAGCGCCTGGCCCTGCAGGTAGTCCAGGCCGTTGAAGCTGTAGGTCTCGCCGCGACGGACCAGCTGGACGTCCCGGGCCTCGCCGCCCTCGAAGGCCGCCGGGTCCAGGCCTTCCACGAAGGCGATGGCGCGGTCGATGCGGGCGATCAGGCCCTCGAACGAGGTCTCGACGTCGTCCCAGGTCGGAACCTCGGCCTGGGCCAGGCGCGCGGCGCCGCCCTTGGCGAAGTCGGTGGCGATCTGCACCTGACGGATCAGGGGGAACATGTCGGGATAAAGCCGTGCCTTCAGCAGGGCGTCGGGATCCCACTTCTTGGCCTCGACCAGGGCCGCGGCCTTGGCCAGCACGCCCTTCAGACCCTTCAGGCCCTGGATGAACACGGGCGCGCTGGCCTGGTGGATCGAGATCGACATGGATGCTCCACGAAAAGAGGGAGCGCCTAGATAGGGGCGCCCGGCGTCGATCGGAAGCGGAACGGTTGGACCCGCCCGCGGGTTTTACAGCCTCGGAATTCAAACCCCACGAGGTTCCCCCATGAAAGTCAGCGACGCCATGACCACGCAGGTCTCGATCGCGCGTCCCACCGACACCATCCGCCAGGTCGCCGAGACCATGGCCAAGGTCGACAGCGGCGTGGTGCCGGTGGTCGAGGACGGCAAGGTGGTCGGCCTGGTCACCGACCGCGACATCGTCCTGCGCGTGGTCGCCGAAGGCCGCAGCTTCGACAGCCCGATCTCGGACGCCATGTCCGACGGCGAGGTGCTGAGCGTGAAGGAGGACGACGTCCTGGCCGACGCCACGGCCAAGATGGCCAACAACCAGGTCCGCCGCCTGGTGGTCCTGAACGACGCCGGCAATCTGACCGGTATCCTATCCCTCGGCGACGTCGCCAAGGACTACGGCGCCAAGCAGGTCGGCAAGACCCTGGAGGAGATCTCGCAGGAACCCGGCGACGCGGCGCACTAGGGTCGTTTCAGCTTCCTGGCCAGGGGCGTGATCTTCGACCAGTCGAAGGGGATCGCGACCTGGCCGCCGGCGATGGCGTCGCCGTCCTGCGCGCGCCGCGGGGCGACGAAGAGCGACGCCAGAGCCAGCATGGCCTTCCGGGCCGCGGGCGTTGCCTCGGGCGTCGTCAGACATCCCGTCAGCGTCCCGTCGGCCGCGGGCTCGCACAACAAGACCGAAGTTCCGGCGTCCATGTCGACACCGTCCAACGCCGGCAATGTATCCTGCAGGCTCGGTTGCTTGGCCCACACGATCGCATGATCCGTGCATAGCTGCTCCGGCTTGCCCTCTTCCGGGCATGGCCGAGCGCCACGCGCGCCCTTCTTCACACCGGCCTTCATCATCCACGCGCCCTGGCCGACCAGATAGCCCTGCGCCGGCAAGGGGCTGCCGGCGAAGCCGAAGATGATGGGCACGATGTTGCGACGGCGCGCCGGATCCGAAGGATCGACCGATTTCGCGTTCATGCGGAAGAGGCCCGTCAGCTTCAGGGCAGCTTCGCCGAAGCCGTAGCCAAGGGGCGTCTCCTCCACCACGCGGCACCGCTCCAGCGAACCGGCGGCGGTGACGTCGCAGTCGAGGATGGCGCGCCCCGCGACGCCCTGGTCCGCGGCCACCTTGGGATAGTAGCGCACGAAGTCGGCGCCGGTCGGCGTTTGCGCCCAGTCCGATTTCGCCTGGGCCCAGGCGGGCCCGGACACCGCCAGCGCCAACATCAACCCCACCAGAACCTTCTTCGCCACCATGCCCGCCTCGATCATCTTAGGTTGTATGGCAGACCACGGCTCAAGCACGACCACAAGCAAAAAGGGCGGCCCCGCGAGGAGCCGCCCTTTTCGTATTCAACTAAGCCTGGAGGCCTAGACCAGCGAGCTGTCGATGGCCTTGCAGGCTTCCATCAGGCCCTGAACCGAGGCGACCGAGGCGGCGAACATCGCCTTCTCGGCGTCGTTGGTTTCGAACTCGACGATCTTCTCGGCGCCGCCGGCGCCGATGACGACCGGCACGCCGACGTACAGGCCGTTCAGGCCGTATTGGCCGGTCAGGTAGGTGGCGCACGGCAGGACGCGCTTCTTGTCCTTCAGGTACGACGTCGCCATGGCGATCGCCGATTCCGCCGGGGCGTAGAAGGCCGAGCCGGTCTTCAGCAGGGCGACGATCTCGCCGCCGCCCTTGCGGGTGCGCTCGACGATGGCGTCCAGCTTCTCTTGCGTCAGCCAGCCTTGCTTGACCAGTTCCGGCAGCGGCAGGCCGCCGACCGTCGAGTGACGGACCATCGGCACCATATCGTCGCCGTGACCGCCCAGGGTCCAGGCGTGGATGTCCTCGACCGACACGCCGGTGGCCTCGGCCAGGAAGTAGGCGAAGCGGGCCGAGTCCAGGACGCCGGCCATGCCGATGACCTTTTCCTTCGGCAGGCCCGAGAACTGCTGCAGGGCCCACACCATCGCGTCCAGCGGGTTGGTGATGCAGATGACGAAGGCGTTCGGCGCGTGGGCCTTGATGCCTTCGCCGACGGCCTTCATGACCTTCAGGTTGATGCCCAGCAGGTCGTCGCGGCTCATGCCCGGCTTGCGCGGCACGCCGGCGGTCACGATGCAGACGTCGGCGCCGGCGATGTCGGCGTAGTCGTTGGCGCCCTTCAGGGCCACGTCCTTGCCGAACACGGCCGAGGCTTCGGCGATATCCAGCGCCTTACCCTGCGGGGTGCCTTCGGCGATGTCGAACAGGATCACGTCGCCCAGCTCTTCACGAGCGGCGATGTGGGCCAGGGTGCCGCCGATCATGCCGGCGCCGATAAGGGCGATCTTCGCGCGAGCCATGGGGTCTCCATCAAGGCTGTGGACAGTGAAATGTCGCGGCGCGGTCTAGACCCGTCGCGGCTCGGCCTCAAGCCCTCTTTCCCGTTTCGCTGCACTGCGGCAAAGATGCGTGAACAACGATAAGAGGAGCAGGGGATGAACAAGACCGATCCGGGCCATTTCTTCGAGGACTTCAAGCTGGGCCAGAGGCTGGTCCACGCCACGCCTCGGACGGTCACGGCGGGCGACGTGGCGCTGTACACGGCGCTGTACGGGCCGCGCTTTTCCCTGTTCTCGTCGGATGAATTCGCACGCGCCTGCGGCCTAGCGGCCGCGCCCGTGGATCCGCTGGTCGCCTTCCACGTCGTGTTCGGCAAGACCGTGCCCGACATCAGCCTGAACGCCGTCGCCAATCTGGGCTATGCCGAGGGCCGCTTCCTGGCCCCGGTGTTTCCGGGCGACACCCTGACCGCGGTCTCGGACGTGATCGGGCTGAAGGAGAATTCCAACCGCAAGACCGGCGTCGTCTATGTGCGCACGACCGGCGCCAACCAGCGCGGCGAGGCGGTGCTGAGCTATGTCCGCTGGGTCATGGTGCGCAAGCGCGATCAGGACGCGGATATCGCCGAGCAGACGGTCCCGGTCCTGTCCGACGCGGTGGCCCCGGCCGACCTGGCGCCGCCGCCGGGTCTGGACTTTTCCACCTATGACTGGACCCTCGCCGGCGCGCCGCACGCCTTCGAGGACTACGCGATCGGCGAGAAGATCGACCATGTCGACGGCATGGCGGTCGAGGAGGCCGAGCACCAGATGGCCACCCGCCTCTGGCAGAACACCGCCAAGGTCCACTTCAACCAGTTCGAGCGCGGCAAGGACCCGTCGGGGCGGCGGCTGGTCTATGGCGGGGTGGTGATCTCGACGGCCAAGGCGCTGTCGTTCAACGGCCTGCAGAACGCCGGCCTGATCCTGGCGATCAACGGCGGCCGGCACGTGGCTCCGTTCTTCGCCGGCGGCACGGTGTTCGGCTGGAGCGAGGTGCTGGACAAGGCGGATCTCGGCGGCGTCGGCGCCCTGCGCCTGCGGCTGGTGGCGACCAAGGACCGTCCCTGCGACGACTTCCCGGACAAGGACGGCGAAGGCGTCTACAACCCCGCCGTCATTCTCGACTTCGACTACTGGGCGGCGGTTCCCAAGCGTGGCTGACTTCATTCTCGATCCGGCCTTCGTCGCCACCTCGCACAAAATCGCCGACCTGCCGCTGTGCGAGGTCCGCCTGCAGGACGACGCGCGCTATCCGTGGCTGGTGCTGATCCCGCGCCAGCCCGACCTGCGCGAGATCGAGGAACTCGACACCGGCCACCGAATCCAGCTGATGGAGGAGATCGTCCTGGCCGGGACCGCTGTCCGGGCGATTGGGGGGGCTCTGGGCCTGGCGGTCGACAAGCTGAATGTCGGGGCGCTGGGCAATGTCACCGCCCAGCTGCACGTCCATGTCGTGGGCCGCCGCGGGGACGATCCGGCCTGGCCCGGCCCGGTCTGGGGTCACAGCCCGGCCAGCGCCTATGCCGCCGAGGCCCTGGCCGCCCCGATCGCCGCGGCGCGCGACGCGCTGAAGGCCTAGCGCTTCTTCCTTTTCTTGGACGCCGTCGCCTTGCCCCTGCGGGCGGCGGTCGCCTTGGCCTTGGCGCCCTTGTCCTTCCTCGCGGTCGAACCCTTGGACTTGCGGGCGGCGGCGGCGCACTTGGCCTTGGCGGCCTTCAGCGCCTTGCCCTTCTTGCCCTTGGTCGAGCAGGCCGGGGCGGCGGCGGCCGAGCGGCTGGCGGCGACGCGCTGGGCGCCTGGCCAGACATAAGGACCCCGACGCTCGGTCTCGTAGCCGGGCGGAGCCTGGGGCAGGAGGTGCTCAGCGGCCACCGCGACGCTGGCGCCGTTCTCGGCCAGCTCGCCCGTCCAGCGCTCGTCGCCGGCAGACCGCAAGGTCAGGACCGAGGACTCGCCGACCTTCGGACTGAAACGGATGACGATGTCGTCGCCGTCGCGGCGCAGTTCCTCGACCAGGCCGGTCGAGCCGACGGAGCCTGTCCGCCGCAGGTCGCGCCAAGCGCCTTCCAGCTCGCCCTGGCCACCGGCCTTGTCGACGATCTGCAGGGCGTACAACTGAACTCCGTCGGCGCCGGTGATCCTCCAGCCGCCGTCCAGAGGGCCCTGCAGGTTCTGGGCGGCCGCGACCGAGCCCTTGACCCGCAGTTCGTAGACCTGGGCCTTGGTCAGCTCGCCACCCGGCGAGGCCGGCGCCTCTGGCTCGGGCGGCGGGATCGGCAGGATAGTCGCCTTGTGCTTCGGCGCCGGCTTGCCGGCGGCCTCGACCTCTTCCTCGTCGGTGGTCTGGTTGCTTTGCGAGATCAGGTCGGCCAGCGGGTCGAGGGCCGGCGGGACCTGGGCGGCCTCCGGCGTCGGGACCGACGCGGGCGCGGTGCTGACGGGAGCGTCCTGCGAAGCCGGCGCGGGCGCCGTCGGGATCTGCGCCAGCGCGGGGCTGGCGACCAGGACGACGGAAAGAACGATAGCCCGCATACTCGACCTTCACCGACCCCCTTAGGCTTCGCGGGCCTCGATGGCCTTCGCCACCGCGACCAGACGCTCGGCCTGCGCCAGATGCAGACGTTCGGCCATCTTGCCGTCCACCCGCAAGGCGCCTTTGCCAGAATTTTCGGGCGCGTTGAAGGCGGCGATCACCGCCTGGCTCCAGGCGATGTCCTGGGGCGAGGGCGAAAAGACCCGGTTGCAGATCGGGAGGTGCTTGGGATGGATCAGCGTCTTGCCGTCGAAGCCGAAGTCGACGCCCTGGACGCAGACGGCCTCCAGCGCCTCCAGGTCTTCGATGTCGTTGTGGACCCCGTCCAGGATGGTCAGGCCATGAGCGCGGGCGGCGGCGACCGATAGGGTCAGCAGCGGCAGGAACGGCGCGCGGTCCGGCGTCTGGCGGGCCCGCATCTCCTTGGCGAAGTCGTTGACGCCCATGACCCAGGTCGACAGGCGGGTGCCGTGGACGGCGCCGGCGATCTCCCACAGGTGGAAGGCCGCCTTGGCCGTCTCGATCATGGTCCAGAGGCGCGTCGCGGGCGGGGCGGCGTTCAGGTGCTGATCGTAGAGGCGGACATCGGCCGCGTCGTCGACCTTGGGCACGAGCACCGCGTCCGGGCCCGCCTCGGCGGCGGCGCGCAGATCCTCGGCGCCCCAGGGGGTGTCGAGGCCGTTGACCCGGATGACCACCTCGCGCGCCCCGAAGCCGCCGGCCTTGACCGCCGCCACCGCCGCCTCGCGCGCCGCCGGCTTGCTCTCGGGCGCGACGGCGTCCTCCAGGTCCAGGATGATGACGTCCGCGTCCAAGGTGCGGGCCTTCTCGACAGCCTTGGCGTTGGAGGCGGGCATGTAGAGGGCGCTGCGGCGCGGCCGGCCTTCGAAGGTCATGGAAACTCCCCTGCTTTGTTTTCTGCGTTGCCGCGACCTTAGCATTGCTGCGTCGCAGCAAAAGCCTTCCGACCAAAAAGCGCCGTGACGCGCGAAGCCGCTTGGCGCCGCCCGCCCGGGGTCTAGGATCACCTCATGAACACCCGGTACGACAAGAGCGCCAAGAACGTCCTGGGCGGCGAACTCGCCTCCTGCTCCCTGGACCCCGTGACCGGCTTCTATCGCAACGGCTGTTGCGAGACCGGGCCGCATGACCTGGGCCTGCACACCGTCTGCGCGGTGATGACCGACGACTTCCTGGCCTTCTCCAAGGCGCAGGGCAACGACCTCTCCACGCCCCGACCCGAGCTGGCCTTTCCGGGCCTGAAGGCCGGCGACCGCTGGTGCCTGTGCGCCGGCCGGTGGAAGGAGGCCCTGGACGCCGGCATGGCGCCCCAGGTCGTTCTGGCGGCGACCCACGAGGAAATGCTGGCGATCGTCCCTCTGGGCGTGCTGAAGGACCACGCGGTGGCGTGAGCCCGCCAACTCGCGCTTGACGAAAGGGCCTGTCCCGCTAGAGCCAACGCCAAGCTTGGCCGGAGCCGCGACGACATGTTCGACTTTCCCGACGACATCTTCACCGAACCCGAGGACGTGGATCCGGACACCCTGGCCAATCTGGGCCCGCTGCGCCGCCTGGCCGGCGTCTGGGAAGGCCGCAAGGGCGTCGACGTCAATCCCAAGGCCGAGGGCCCCGAGCGGCGCGAATTCCTCGAGCGCATCGAGATCCAGCCGATCGACCCGCAGGCCAATGGGCCTCAGTTGCTCTACGGCTTGCGCTACCACGTCCATATCGTCGCCTCGGACGAGGACACCACCTTCCACGATCAGGTCGGCTACTGGCTGTTCGAGCCGAAGACCGGCCTGATCATGCAGACCCTGGCCATTCCGCGCGGCCAGACGGCGCTGGCCAGCGGCCGCGCGCTCGAGGACGGTTCGGGCCTGACGGTGCGCGCCGAGCGGGGCGAGCCGGGCTACGGCATCTGCTCGACCGACTTCCTGGAGTGGGCATTCCGGACGGATTCCTACCAGCTGGACGTCAAGTTCGAGGCCGACGGCGGCTGGTCCTACGTTTCGACCACCATGCTGCAGGTCCGGGGCCGCGAGGAGCCGTTCAAGCACATCGATCGCAACACCCTGGCCAAGGTGGCCGAGCCCCGACCCAATCCGTCGGCGCGGATCGCGGCGGGCGAGACCCTGGTCCAGGCCCACGGCTTCACCACGATCGGCCACGACTAGGTTTAGCCCGCCAGCGGATACTCGCGTTCCAGGCGGTAGGCCGAGCCCTCGTGCGTCCGCCAGCTGGAGTAGAGGCCGAAGCGATCGACATGGAAGGCCGGCGAATGGAGCAGGTTGTTCGCCTGGATCCAGGCGCCGACCTCGGGAACGGCGGGGCGCTTCAGATAGGCCAGGGTGACGTGGGGCGTGTAGAGCCGCGTCTCGGGCTTCAGTTCGGCGGCGCGGGCGGCGCTCTCGTTGGCCTTCTGCAGGCGGCGCAGCGGGGCGCTGTCCTCGACCCCGGCCCAGACGGCGTGGATCTCGGCGCCCTCGCCGAAATGGCCGACCCCGGCCAGCGCCAGGTCGAAGGCCGGCGCGTCGATCTCCGCCAGCGCCTCGTCGAGGTCGGCCGCCGCCGGCTCCTGCACGTCGCCGACGAAGCGCAGGGTGATATGGAACGCCTCCTGCGGCCGCCATCGCGCCCCCTCGATCCCATGCTGGCGCGAGAGCAGGCCCTGGCCGATCTTCGGCGGGATGGCGATGGCGGTGAAGAGGCGGATCATGCGGGACTGACGCCTAGGGGCAGGGATTGGGCTGGCGGGCGTGGATGGCGTCGACCGCCTTTTCCAGCTCGTCGGTCCAGGTCAGGTCGAAGGCGTCGATATTGGTCTTCAGCTGGTCCATCGACGTCGCGCCGATGATCGTGGCGGTCACGAACGGGCGCGCATCGCAGAACTTCAGGGCCAGCTGGGCCGGATCCAGGCCGTTGGCCCTGGCCAGGTCGACATAGGCGCGGAAGCTCTCCTGGGCCCCGGGGCCCTCGTAGCGCTGCATGCGGTTGTAGAGCGCCTTGCGCGAACCCTCGGGCGCGGCCCCGTCCAGATACTTGCCGGTCAGCTGGCCCTGGGCCAGCGGGGAATAGGCCAGCAGGCCCACCTGCTCACGCATGGCGATCTCGGCCAGGCCGTATTCGAAGGTGCGGTTGGCCAGGTGATAGGCGTTCTGGATCGAGGCGACGCGCGGCAAGCCCTTGGCTTCGCTCTCGGCCAGGAACTTCATCACGCCCCACGGGAACTCGTTCGACACGCCGACGTGGCGGATCGAGCCCTTCCTCACATGGGCGTCCAGCGCTTCGAGGATGTCGCCGAACGCCTCGAAGTCCTGGTCATAGTCCTTGTAGGTCTGGCCGCCGAACACCCGCACGCGGCGGTCGGGCCAGTGCAGCTGGTAGAGGTCCAGATAGTCGGTCTTCAGGCGGCGCAGCGAGCCCTCGACGGCCTCGTCGATCTGGGCGCGGGTCTGGCGGGTGGTCGCGCCGTCCTTGCGCATCCAGGACAGGCCGCCGAACGCCGCGCCCTGGCCGGCGACCTTGGAGGCCAGCACGACGTCCTGGCGCTTGCCCGTCTTGGCCATCCACGAGCCGATATATTCCTCGGTTCGCCCTTGAGTTTCGGGATTGGGCGGGCTGGCGTACATCTCGGCGGTGTCCCAGAAGGTCACGCCGCGCCCCAGCGCGTAGTCCATCTGCTCGTGCGCCTCGGCCTCGGAATTCTGCGAACCCCAGGTCATGGTGCCCAGGCAGCAGCGCGAGACGGTGACGTCCGTCCGGCCCAGCTTGACGTACCGCATGCGCTAGCCCCTCTTTTGCCTTGTTGGGCAAGCTTTCTAAGGGGCGTTACCCGGCGCCGGCAAGGCGGCTCTATGGCGGGTCGACTTTCACGAACGCATACCATGAACACTTTCGTGAGGGGATTGCGCGGCCGGCCGGGACACCCGATATTCATCTGGCGTCCACCGTGGACGCTCTAGCTCAAGGGCTTATTTCGATGAACGACTTCAACCGCGGCTACGCGCGCTCGATCCCCGCGGATCGCGCCGACATGTCGGTTGACGCCGGCCTGCGTAGTTTCATGCTCGGCGTCTACAACAAGGTGGCGCTGGGCCTCGTCCTGTCCGGCGCCCTGGCGTGGGTCACCTCGTCGGTCCCGGCCGTGCGCGACCTGATGTTCGTCGTCCAGGGCGGCGTCCTGGTCGGCGTGACCCCGATCTATCTGGTCGTCGCCTTCGCCCCGATCGTCCTGCTGCTGGTGGCCGGCTTCGCGCTGCGCAACCCCACGCCGCAGACGGCCGGCGCGCTGTACTGGACGATCGTCAGCCTGATCGGCGCGTCGCTGGGCACCGTGTTCCTGCGCTATACGGGCCAGTCGGTCGCCTCGACCTTCTTCATCACGGCCGCCGCCTTCGGCGGGCTGAGCCTGGTGGGCTACACGACCAAGAAGGACCTGACCGGCTTCGGCAGCTTCCTGATCATGGGCGTGTGGGGTCTGCTGATCGCCTCGATCGTGAACATGTTCCTGCACAGCAGCGCGCTCATGTTCATCGTCAACATCCTGGGCGTGCTGATCTTCGCAGGCCTGGTCGCCTACGACACCCAGCGCCTGAAGATGACCTACTACCAGCTGGGCGGCGACACGGCGGCCCAGGGCGTGGCCACCAACTTCGGCGCGCTGTCGCTGTACATCAACTTCATCAACCTCTTCCAATTCCTGCTCAGCATCCTGGGCAGCCGCCGCTAAGGCGGGACTGGAAGTCGGAAACGACGAGCCCCGGCGGGAAACCGCCGGGGCTTTTTCTTTGGCCACGCTTTTCCTTTGGCGGCGCGCGACCCATCTTGGCGGTGATGGAGACCACGATGATCCGGACCTTCGGCCTCGCCCTCGGCGCTACCCTGATCCTCGCCGCCGCCGCCCAGGCGCAGACGGCCCTGCCCGCCTATCCGCCCGTCATCAAGGGTCCGATGCTGTCGCTGGCGCGGCCCGAGCTTTCCAAGTCCGTTTCGCCGGTCGAGCTGCGCTATGCGCGGGCCCCGGCGGTCCTGCCGCGCGGCGTGGCCAAGACGTCGGTCGAACGTCGCGAAGGCGGCGTCACCGGCGCGGCCGGGGTGCTATGCGGCATCCAGCCCAGCGCCGACGACAGCGGCGTGGGCACGGCGCGCGGCTACGACAACGAAGGCCGTTTCGTCGGGGCCAAGCTGGCCTTCTCGTTCTAACGACGCCTCAGTCGACGACCGAGAACTTTCCCTTCTCGAACACCCGCAGCACCTGGGCCAGCTCGTGGCCGCGCTTAAGGATCTGTCCGCCCTGGCCGAACACGGCCCAGGCGCCCTGCTTGCGGCTCAGGGCCGGATGCTTCTCGACGCGATAGAGCGGGGCCTCGGCGGCGTGGCGGAAGATCGAGAACACCGCCCGGTCCGACAGGCCGGCGATGCCGTAGTCGCGCCACTCGCCGGCCGCCACCATGCGGCCATACAGGCGCATCAGCTGGTCGAGCTCGCGCCGTTCGAAGAAGACGACGCCGCCGGGCGAGGAGGGATGGGTGTCCAGGGCCATCGGCGGAATCTAATCCCAAATCGGCCGATTGGAACAGACATGGCGGGAAATGGGTCTGGCGGCGTTCGTCCGTGTCCGGCCGGTCACGCCCGCCAAAAATGACACGGCACGGTCAAGGTGCGCCCCGATATGACCTTAATTTGGTCCTTCGCCCGCCTGTTTGCGGGTCGATAACATCAATGTCGGCTGATCGGACATCCTTCGGTCTCGGATCCTGAACAGCCCCCCCAGCCCCCCAGATCGCGGGCCGGTTAGCCGACAAACTCTATATCCCCTCCCCCAATGAGCCCGCGCGGATCCTCCCCCACCGCGCGGGCTTTTTGCGTTTTCAGCCTGGAAGGCGCGCCGCATAGCGGCCATGACCCGCCCTGAAAGCACCTTTGTTCGGCCCAGCCCTCGCCCGATGGGCCCGCGATAAAGAGATCGTCGACGAAGAGCGGACCGGGGTCCTGTCCAGCCCCCCCAGCCCACCCGGTCACGAGACGTTCGTCGTCGACATGCAAAAGGACCCGCGCGGCTAATCCCCTCCAGCCGCGCGGGTTTTCTTTTGTCCGGACGTCGGCGTGACGCCGCTAGCGTTCGAGCTTGGGGGTTTCCAGCACGCCCAGGATGCGGCCGCCCTTGGCGCCCTGCAGCAGGATTACCGTCTCCAGGTCTGGATCGGCGCCGATGGCGGTCGGCAGGCGGTAGAGCTTGGGCTTGCCGGCCCAGGGGCCCAGGCGGACCAGCTCGCGCACCACGTTGCGATGGATCAGGGTCTGGCCCTTGTTGTCGCCGCGCTTGATGGCGATGTCCTGCTCGCGCGGGTCGTAGCGCACCAGCCAGACCTCGCCGCCGCCGCCGCGCGGCGAGGGGCCGGAACCGACGGCGACCCGGGTCTTGCCGATGAATTCCATGTCCGGCGCGTTCACGGACGTGCGCTCCGCGGACTTGACCAGGTCCTCGACCGCCTCGGCCTTGGTTCCGGACGCCTGGACGCGGCCCCCGACCACGATCTGGGGCGTGGGTACGTCGCGCAGGGCGAACTTCTTGGCGTAGGCGCGCTGGCGTTCGGCGAAGTCCGGCTTGGCGAAGGTGTCCTTCCAGCCGAGATAGTCCCAGTAGTCGACCGAATAGGTCAGGGCCAGGACGCCCTCGCGCTTGGACAGGTCGGCCGCCAGCTGGTTGGCCTTGCCGCAGGACGAGCAGCCCTGGGCGGTGAACAGCTCGACGACGACAGGCGTCTTCGCCCTGGTCGCCACGGCCCTCGCGGGTTGGCTCCAGGCGGCGGGTCCCCATGACAGGGAAGAGGCAGCGCCGGACAGGGCCAGGCAGAGCAGGGAAAGGGCGGCCTTACGCATTGCGGGTCACTTAAGCCAAGAACGTCCGGTTTATCCGTTCACGAGGCCGTGAATAGCGACGTCATGTGGGGAGAAAGCAGGCGAGACATCGTTGTCGGGGTCCGCGCCAATGAAAAACGGCCGACTCCGCGAGGAGCCGGCCGTCTCTTTCACGCGTCGAACGCTACGCTTAGCTGGCCGACTTGGCCAGGTTGCGCAGCACGTAGTTCAGGACGCCGCCGTTCTTGAAGTATTCGAGCTCGGTCGGCGTATCGATGCGGCAACGCACCGGGAAGCGGGCGATGCGGCCGTCAGTCGGGCGGTAGAGCTCGACGATCAGCTGCTTGCGCGGCGCCAGGTCGGTGAGGCCGCGGATCGAGACGATCTCCTCGCCGGTCAGCTCCAGCTTCTGCCAGCCGTCCTGGACGAACTGCAGCGGCAGAACGCCCATGCCGACCAGGTTCGAGCGGTGGATGCGCTCGAAGCTCTCGCAGATCACCGCGCGGACGCCCAGGAGCTTGGTGCCCTTGGCGGCCCAGTCACGCGACGAGCCGGTGCCATATTCCTTGCCGCCGAACACGACGGCCGGACGGCCTTCGGCCTGGTACTTCATGGCCGCGTCGTAGATCGACATCACTTCGCCGGTCGGGAAGTGCTTGGTCACGCCGCCTTCGATGTCCGGCGTGATCTTGTTGCGGATGCGGATGTTGGCGAACGTGCCACGCATCATCACCTGGTGGTTGCCGCGACGCGCGCCGTAGCCGTTGAAGTCCACCGGCTCGACGCCGTGGTCGATCAGATACTGACCGGCCGGGCTGGTCGTCTTGATCGAACCGGCCGGGCTGATGTGGTCGGTGGTGATCGAGTCGCCGAACACGGCCAGGACGCGGGCTTCCACGATGTCGGTGACCGGAGTCGGGGTCATCGAGATGTTCGGGAAGTACGGCGGGTTCTGGACGTAGGTCGAGTCACCTTCCCAGGCGTAGGTCTGGCCGCCGGTCACCTTGATGCCCTGCCAGTTCTTGTCGCCCTTGAAGACGTCGCCGTAGCGGGTGGCGAACATCTTCTCGTTGATCGCCTTGCGCTGCAGGGCGGCGATGTCCTCGTTCGAGGGCCAGATGTCCTTCAGGAAGACGTCGTTGCCCTTCTTGTCCTGGCCGATCGGCTGGGTGGCCAGGTCGATCTTCAGCGAGCCGGCCAGGGCGTAGGCCACCACCAGCGGCGGCGAGGCCAGGTAGTTGGCGCGCACGTCCGGGTTCACGCGGCCTTCGAAGTTGCGGTTGCCAGACAGCACCGAGCACGCGACCAGGTCGGCCTCGTTGATCGTCTTGCTGATGGCTTCCGGCAGCGGGCCCGAATTGCCGATGCAGGTGGTGCAGCCGTAGCCGACCAGGTTGAAGCCCAGGGCGTCGAGGTGCTTGGTCAGGCCGGCCTTGGCCAGGTAGTCGGTGACCACCTGCGAGCCGGGGGCCAGCGAGGTCTTCACCCACGGCTTGGTCTTCAGGCCCTTGGCGACCGCGTTCTTGGCCAGCAGGCCGGCGGCGATCAGCACCGAGGGGTTGGACGTGTTGGTGCACGAGGTGATGGCGGCGATGACCACGTCGCCGTGGCCGACGTCGAAGTTCTCGCCTTCCACCGGGGCGCGCAGATCGGGCTGCTCGGCCTTGCCGAACTCACCGGCCAGCGACTCGGCGAACTTGACCGAGGCGTCGGCCAGCAGGACGCGGTCTTGCGGGCGCTTGGGGCCGGCCAGCGACGGCTGGACGCTCGACAGGTCCAGTTCCAGCGTGTCGGTGAAGGTCGGCTCGGGCGTGCCCGGCTCCCACCACAGACCTTGTTCCTTGGCGTAGGCTTCGACCAGGGCGACGCGCTCGGCCGTGCGGCCGGTGCCCTTCAGATAGGCGATGGTCGAGGCCGAGATCGGGAAGAAGCCGCAGGTGGCGCCGTATTCCGGGGCCATGTTGGCGATGGTCGCCTGGTCTTCCAGGGTCAGGTTGGCCAGGGCGTCGCCGTAGAATTCGACGAACTTGCCGACCACGCCCTTCTTGCGCAGCATCTGGGTGACGGTCAGCACCAGGTCGGTGGCCGTCGCGCCTTCCGGCAGGGCGCCGTTCAGCTTGAAGCCGATGACTTCCGGGATCAGCATCGGGATCGGCTGGCCCAGCATCGCGGCCTCGGCCTCGATGCCGCCCACGCCCCAGCCCAGCACGGCCAGGCCGTTGACCATGGTCGTGTGGCTGTCGGTGCCGACGACGGTGTCGGGATAGGCGACTTCGGCGCCGTCGACTTCGTTCGTCCAGACCGTCTGGGCCAGGTATTCCAGGTTCACCTGGTGGCAGATGCCGGTGCCGGGCGGCACGACGCGGAAGTTGTTGAACGCTGACGAACCCCAGCGCAGGAAGCGGTAGCGCTCGATGTTGCGCTCGTACTCGCGCTTGACGTTGTCGTCGTAAGCCTTCGGGTTACCGAAGTTGTCGACCATCACCGAGTGGTCGATCACCAGGTCGACCGGGTTCAGCGGGTTGATCTTGGCCGGGTTGGCGCCCAGGGCGACCATGGCGTCGCGCATCGCGGCCAGGTCGACGACGGCGGGCACGCCCGTGAAGTCCTGCATCAGCACGCGCGCCGGGCGGAAGCTGATCTCGTGCTCGACCGAGCCCTTGTTTTCCAGCCACGCGGCCACGGCCTTCAGGTCGGCTTCGTTGACCGAGACGCTGTCTTCGTTGCGCAGCAGGTTTTCCAGAAGCACCTTCATCGAGACCGGCAGCGACGAAGTTCCGGCAAGACCGGCTTCCTCGGCGGCGCGAAGGCTGTAATAGACGTAGGTCTTGCCGCCGACTTTAAGCTCGCGACGGGCTTTCAGGCTGTCCACAGACGCCATGCTAAGGATCCTTCTCTGTCCACGGCCGCCCGAAAACCACTCCCGGGATCACGCGCTAATCGGAAGGGACGCACAGGTTCCGCCTCCGCGCCGCGTACCACCCTGAACGACTGGAGGGGGGCGACCGGCCGCTTCTTAGCGCCACCGCCGCGCAACGTCCATGTCGCGCGCGGGGTCTTGCCATGTTGAGAGTTGTTCTCATTAAGGATCTGGCGATCTCGCGGGGCGAGCGCCGGCTGTTTTCGCATCTCGATCTGACGCTTAGCGCGGGCGAGGCGGCGGTGCTGGTGGGCCGAAACGGGGCGGGC
Organism: Caulobacter segnis; assembly: GCF_019931575.1. NCBI lineage: Bacteria > Pseudomonadati > Pseudomonadota > Alphaproteobacteria > Caulobacterales > Caulobacteraceae > Caulobacter > Caulobacter segnis. Next base: position 5,070,781 of record NZ_CP082923.1, read on the forward strand.
AAGACCAGCCTGCTGCGCGCCGTCGCAGGCCTGCTGCGTCCGGTCGAGGGGACTGTCGCCTTCGAGGGCCAAGGGGGGCCGATCGAGGCCGACACGGCGCGGGCCGAACACCTGCACCTGCTGGGCCACCAGGACGGGCTGAAGTCCAGCCGCACCGCCTGGGAGGAGCTGCTCTTTCAGACCTTGTGGACCGGCGGGACCGAGGCCGGCGCCCGCGCGGCGGCCAGGCGGTTCGACCTCAATCGCCTGATGGACCTGGAGGTCCGTCGCCTGTCGGCCGGCCAGCGCCGGCGCCTGGCCCTGGCCCGCCTGGCCGCCAGCCCCCGGTCGCTGTGGTTGCTGGACGAGCCGATGGCCCCGCTGGACGCGGGCCAGCGCGCGGCGTTCGGCGCGGTGATGGCCGAACATCTGGCGGGCGGCGGCATGATCCTGGCCTCGGTCCACGATCCGCTGCCCATTCCCACCCGCAGCATCTCCATCGGGGAGATCGGCCAATGAAGGCGTTCGGCGTCCTCCTGCGGCGGGAGCTGGCCCTGGCCTGGGGCAAGGGCGGCGGGCCGCTTCTGGCCCTGACCTTCTATGCCTGCGTCGTCGTATTGCTGCCGATGGCCGCCGGCCGCGCGCCCGAACGCCTGGCCGCCATCGCGCCGGGCATCGCCTGGCTGGCCTTGGCCCTGGCCGCCCTGCTGTCGCTGGAGCGCCTGTTCGAGCGCGACTACGAGGACGGCGCCCTGGACCTGCTGGCCCTGGGCCCCGCGCCGCTGGAGGCCGTGGCTGTCGCCAAGTGCCTGGCCCAGTGGCTGGCCACCGGCGCGCCCCTGGCCCTGGCCGCCCCGGTCGCCGCGCTGATGCTGGGCGCCGAGCTCAAGGTCATGCCCCTATTGGTGCTGTGCGCCCTGGCCGGGGGCCTGGCCTTCGCCTTTCTGGGCGGCCTGGGCGCGGCCCTGGCCCTGGGCAGCAAGCGCGGCGGCCTGCTGGTGGCGGTGATCGTCCTGCCGTTGTTCGCGCCGCCGGTGATTTTCGGGGCCGGAGCGCTGGACGGCTATTCGGCCGGCCTGCCGTGGACGGGCGGTCTGATGCTGATGCTGGCCTACTGCGTCGGCGCGGTGGCGCTGTCGCCCCTGGCCATGGGCGCGGCGTGCCGAAACGCGCTGGACTGACGGTCCTACGGCGTCGGCGCGACCGTCGCCTGCAGCTCGCCCGGCTGGGCCTTCCGTTCGCCCAGAACCACCGCGAAGCTGCCGCCGATGATCAAGAGGCCGCCGGCGAACAGGGCCGCGGTCAGATGGTCGCCAAACAGCAGCACCCCACAGGCCGCGCCGATCAGCGGCTCGATATTGATGAACACCCCGGCGCTGGCGGCCCCGACGCGCGCGGCGCCGTACTGCCAGGCGGCGGTCGCCAGCAGGGTCGCCAGCACGCCCTGGGCCAGGATCGCGGCCCAGACCGGCGCGCTCAGCGCCAGCTTCGGCGGGCCGTGCATGACCAGGGCGATCGGCAGCACGGTGAAGGCCGCCACGATGATCGACACGGCCGGAATGGCCATGGCGTTGGGGGCCGGCGGCGCCCGGCGCAGGGTCAAGAGCCAGGCCAGGAACAAGAACAGCGCGCCGATCGACAGGGCCACGCCCCACGGCGAGCTGGCCCCGTCGGGCTTGCCGGCGATCAGGGCCGCGCCCAGGGTCGCCGCCGCGACGCCGGCCCACGACATCCTCGAGACCTTCTCGCCCAGCACCTTGGCGCTGACCGCGATCAGGGCCGGCATCGCGCCCACCAGCAGGGCCGCGACCGTGACGCTGACATGGGCAAGCCCCTCGAACTGGACCATGAACGCCACGCCGTAGAGCACGCCCGCCAGCAACACCACAGGCGAGCGGAACAGCGCCCGGACCTCGGGCTTGCGCAGGGCGAACGGCGCGGCGGCCAGGGCGGCCACCGCGAAGCGCAGCAGCACCATGTGGGCCGCGTCCGTCTCCGTCAGGATCAGCTTGCCGGTGGGAAAGCCCAGACCCCAGCAGATTCCCGCCAGGGCCAGGGCGACGAAAGCGATCGACTTCATGCGGACTCCCAAGGCCAGACGGGGACGCGCGTCGCACGGAAGCCCGTGCGCGCTTGCTAGAGGATGACGTTTCCCGGATGTGGCAGCTGACATAACGCGCGCCAGCTTGAGCGCAAGCCGGCGTTCGTCTCGGCCGCGCGCCAAACCTGTAACATTGTTCATGAAGTCAGACATTTTCGCGCCATAACGCGTGGCCAAGCTCTCGCTCATCAACGACAGGGAGCTCACAACCATGCGTAAATCACTCGTTCGCCTGGCGCTCGCGGGCGCCGCCGTCACCGCGCTGGCCGCCGGCGCCGCCGGAAGCCCCGCAACCGCCGCCCCCGCCTGAACCGCCGCCCGGCCTGATGGGCATGGGTCCGGAGGCGATGTTCATGCATCACGCCCGCGCCTTCGATCCCGAAAAGCGCGCCCAGCGCCTGCGCGACGTCCTGCAGCTGCGCCCCGACCAGGACCGCGCCTTGAAGGCCTATGTCGAGGCCACGGGCCCGAAGATCGTCAAGATCAAGAAGGAGGAGGCCAAGGACGGCGACAAGACCGCCGAGCGCGGTCCGCCGACCACGCTGGAGCGCCTGGACCGCATGTCCAAGGCCGCCGACGCCCTGAAGGCTCGCGCCGAGGCCACCCGCGCCTTCTACCTGGCCCTGACCCCCAGCCAGCAGAAGACCTTCGACGTGCTGGACCTGGACGATTCCGGCCCCGGCGGCGAGCGCGTCCACATCCATCGCCTCGACACCCGCGGCCCCGACGTCTTCAAGAGCGGCGAGCGCAAGGTGATCATCCAGCAACGCAAGGTCGGCTGACCCCGATCGAGCGTGAAGGCGCGGCGCGCCTGCACACGCCGCGCCTTCTCTCGCTTTCTAGGGGCTCGCCTGCCCCAGAAAGTCCTCAAGCACGACCTGTCTTTCGATCAGCGTCTGGCCTCGCCGCAGCGTCAGGGCGATGGTCGTGCCGCTCGGCTGCATCCAGACGGACGGCGCATCGACCCGCGCGGCGTAAGCCTCCGGCGCGAGACCATCCAGCCGCACCAGAACGTCGCCATCGAGGATTCCCGCGCGACTGGCCGGACTGGCCGTAGCCACGCGCGCGACAAAGCCCGGCGGCGTGAACGCGGCTCCCAGTCGATTGTAGACGACAGGCGTCGGCCGCTCCGGCGGCAGGAGGACCACTGTCTTCCCCGGCCCATCCAGATAGAGGTCCTGGTTGGCGAACACGTCGAGGCCGATGATCGCTTCGGGTGGGACGGCGCCGTAGTGCCGAGAGGCCGGCAGCTCCGAAACCAGAACGTTGCGCAGCGTCAGTCGCCCCAGGCGCAAGACGGACGCGAAGGCTTGCGGCGTAACGATCGCTTCCGTGGCTGGCGAATAGGAACTGTGCAGCGTCATCGGTTGCTCGGGATGCGCCTTGAGCCAGGCGATCCACAGCGCGCTCGACAGTTGCACGCCGGCGTTGGACCCGGTGTCGATCATCACGGGCAACGGGGAGGCGGGCGCTCCAGCGTCCAACACCGCGACGTTGCTGTCGATCAGCCGGAAAGCCTGACCCGCCGAAAGGTCCATCGGAATGGCGCGGTCGAATCGCGCCACGCCACGGCCAGGCGCGTAGTACAGGACGTTGGCCTCGATCGTCGCCCAGCCGATCATGGCGTCGAAGTCCCGGCCTGGGACAAGACCCTCCGGAGCCGACTTGAACAGGACAAAGACGCCTTGCGCTTCGGGCGAGCTTTTCGAGATGAGGATGCGCCTTGCCGACGAGAGGCCCCTCATCAGCACGCTCGCGGAGTCCCCCGACGGCGGCGGCTCGGCGACCGTCAGGCCAAGCCGGGCGGCGCCGTCCGGAAAGGCCGCCAGACTGTAGCTGAGACCCGTATCCAGCATGAAGCGGGTCGGCTTTCCGTCGACCCATCCATCGAGGCTCAGCCGAACTTCCGCCCGCGCGGCGCTTCCGGTCGCGATGACAGCCATCATCGCGATCACGCATGCCCTGAACCTCATCGATGCCTCCCCGCGACCCGCCTCCGTAATGATACGGCCATTGCGGGCGTTCGTCGGCCGCTCTAAGCAGCCTGCATGGACGCGCGCCACACGTTCGATTTCCTGATCAATCCCGAGCGGTTCATGGCCTTCTCGCGGTGGGCCGCGCCGTTGCTCGGCGTTCTGTCCGCCGCCGCCGGCGTCGCCGGCCTGATCATGACCTTCCTGGTCCCCGAGGACTATCAGCAGGGCGACACGGTGCGGATGATGTTCATCCACATCCCGGCCGCCTCGATCTCGATCTTTATCTATGTCTGCCTGGGCGTGGCCAGCTTCCTCGCCCTGGTCTTCCGCCAGGCCCTGGCCGACCTGGCCGCCCAGGCCTGCGCCCCGATCGGCGCGGTCTATACGGCCCTCGCTTTGATCACCGGCTCGCTGTGGGGCAAGCCGATGTGGGGGACCTGGTGGGTGTGGGACGCGCGCCTGACCTCGGTGCTGGTGCTGCTGCTGTTCTACCTGGGCTACATGGCCCTGCGCGGGGCCCTGGACGACGAGCAGAAGGCCGCGCGGGCGGCCGCCATCCTGGCCCTGGTCGGGCTGATCAACCTGCCGATCGTCAAGTTCTCGGTCGAGTGGTGGAACACCCTGCACCAGGGCTCCTCGACCTTCATGGCCAAGCGCGGCGACGGCCTGCCGGCGATCTACGCCTGGCCCGCCGTACTGATGGGCCTGTCGTATCTGGGGGCGTTCGGGGCCCTGTGGCTGGTGCGCATCCGAGCCCTGGTCTGGCGGCGCAAGGCGCGCGGCCTGGCCATGAAGCTGGCGGAGACCGCTCGATGAGCTTCGATTTCGACGCCGGCAAGTACGCCGCCTATCTGTGGCCCGCCTTCGCGATCTCGGCCGTGGCCTTCGCCTGGCTGATCGCCGACAGCGTGCTGGCCGCCCGCCGCTGGCGGCGCGAGGCCGAGCGCCTGCAGGCCGAGCTGGACGAGATGGCGCGATGAAACGCTGGCTGGCCTTCACGCCGCTGCTGATCCTGGTCGCCCTGGCGGCCCTGTTCGCCGGATATGCCCTCAAGCGCGATCCTCGCGTCCAGCCGCACGCCCTGGTCGGCAAGCCGATGCCGGCCCTGTCGCTGCCCGAGCTGACCAGCGGCCGCCCGGCCCCGATCCGCGTCCCGGGCGAGGGGCCGATCCTGGTGAACTTCTTCGCCTCGTGGTGCGCCCCATGCGAGATCGAGCACCCGCAGCTGATGGCGCTGAAGGCCCAGGGCGTGAAGGTGGTCGGCGTCGCCTATAAGGACGCCCCGGCCAACACCCAGGCCTTCCTGACCCGCCTGGGCGATCCCTTCGCCCAACGCCTGCTCGATCGCGATGGTCGCGCGGGCCTGGAGTTCGGCGTGACCGGCGTGCCCGAGACCTATCTGGTCGGCTCGGACGGCATGATCCTGGCCAAGCACACCGGCCCGCTGACGCCGGACGCGGCGGAAGACCTGCTCAAGAAGGCTCGCTAGCCGTCGACTTCACGCACGTCTTGGGCGACGCCGTCTGGCGCATCATGCCCGAGCGCAAGGCCAGAGCCTCCGTCTTCGAGACCGGGCGCAGCGCGCCACGCCCCTCCGCGACCTGATAGTCGCAGTCGGCGAGCGCGAAGGGCGGCTTGTCCTCGGTCGTGCGGCGCTCGACCAGCATCCGGTCGGCGGAGGACCATACCGAGGTCACCTCCGTCACCAGCGTCTGGCGATCCGGCGACCGAATCCAGGTCTCGCCCTTGCCGCCCACCGAGATTTCGTAGCCGTTCGGCAGGGTCTGCTTGGTCGCGAACATCGACCCCACCATGGCGGCGATCAGCAGGCCGACCCCGGCGAGAACGACCAGGAAGACGATCTTGTAGGTGCTCACGGGGGCCTCCGGACGACGGGCTGCGCTGGCGGGGTGCGCTCACAGGTCGCGGAGCTATCGCGTTAACCTGGCGTTGACCATACTCGCCGAGTCTTTGTTAACCATGTTATATCGCGCGTCATGAGCACCGTCCGTCCCGCCGGTTGGCCGTCCGTCCCATCGAAACCCGCTTCCGCGCCCGCAACCACGGGTCCGGCGGCCCAGACGCGCGCGGCTTTCTTCCAGTCGGCCCTGGGCGACGCAGCCCCGGCCCGGCCGGCCGCCGCGCCCTCGACGGTGCAGATGCAGACCATGGCCCAGCCCCAGCAGCGCCAGGCGCCGGCCCGGCCCTTCGTGCAGCCGGACAGCCAGCCGCAGAAGATCCTGCGCCCGGGTTCGCTGCTGAACATCGTGGTCTAGGCGAAAGCCCTAAGCCGCCTTCTTCGCGGCCTTGTCCTTCTTGGGCTTCTTGTCCTTCTTCGGCTTTTCGACCTTCGACGCCTTGGCCTTCTTGGCCTTGGGCTCCGGTTCGGCCGGGTGCAGCTCGGCGCCGGCCATGTCGGAGATCAGGTCGAGGAAGCCTTCGCGCTTGCCCGGCTTGAGCAGGGCCAGGATGCGGGCGTCGGCCATGGCCACCATCGGGCGGATGGCTTCCAGCGCCTCGCGGCCGGCGTCGGTCAGGCGGACGCTGTTGGCGCGGGCGTCCTCGCTGGAGCGCTGGCGTTCCAGGTGACCCTTGGTGATCATCCGGGCGACCATGTCGGCCAGGGTCGAGCGGTCGATGCCGGTGGCGCGGACCAGGGCCGTCTGGGTGACGCCCTCGTTCTCGGCCACGGCCGCCAGCACGGCGAACTGGCGCTGGGTGACCCCGGCCTCGCCGCACTCCTCGGCGTAGATATCGAGCGCCAGCTGCAGGACCCGGTGCAGAAGGTGGCTGGGCGAACGCTCCAGCAGACCGCCGACCGCCTTGTCGCCCTTGCTCTTGGCCATGCCTCGCCCCTGTCCCCATCCGGCCGTCGCTCGGCCGACGGATGAAGGCTAGCACCCGAACACGTCGGTTTGACGACAACGGTCCGTGGACGGTGGAAGTAGGAAGGCTCTAGAAGCCGGCGTCCGGCGGCTCGGCGGCGGCGGGTTCGTCGCCCTTGGCCATGTGCTTCATCATGAAGGGCACCTGGGTGGCGACAAAGACCAGGGCCAGCGGCAGCAGGCCCAGGCGGAACTTCACCCAGGTGTCGGTGCCCTGGGTGTTGCGGACGATCTCGTTCAGCAGGGCGACTACGGCGAAATAGCCGCCGTAGCGCAGGGTCAGGGTGCGCCAGGCCGCGTCTGACAGGTGCAGGGCCTCGCCCATGATCAGCTTCAGCGGCTGGCGCCCCGCGATCACCCCGCCGAACAGGAAGGCGGCCAGGGCCAGGTTGATCACCGTGACCTTGATCTTCACGAAGACGTCGGAGTGGAAGATCAGGCCCAGCGTGCCGAAGATCAGCGCCATGCCGCCGAAGAACAGCGGCAGCAGGGCCAGGCGCCGCTCGACCGCGAAGCCGATAGCCAGGGCGGCGGCCGAGGCGGCCACCAGCACCCAGGTCGCCTTCTGGAAGTCCTTGGTGATGAAATAGGCCGCGCCGAACGCGATGGCCGCGCCGTAGTCGACGACCGTCCGCACCCAGCCGTTGCTCTTTTTCCCAGCGGGTCCTTGGGGCGTCTCGACCAGTTCGCTCACGGATCAGTCCTTCAGGCCGACGAGGGAGCGCGAGAAGGCCCGGGCGTCGAACGGTTGCAGGTCGTCCACGCCCTCGCCGACGCCGATCAGCTTGATCGGGCTGTCGGAGGCGCGCGCCACCGGCACCAGCACCCCGCCCCGCGCGGTGCCGTCCAGCTTGGTCATGACAATCCCGGAAACGCCGACCTGGTTGCCGAAGATCTTCTCCTGGGCCAGGGCGTTGCGGCCGACCGTGGCGTCCAGCACCAGCAGGGTCTCGTGCGGATAGTCGGGATCGACCTTCTTCACGACACGGATGACCTTGAGCAGCTCATCCATCAGGCCCTGCTTGTTCTGCAGGCGGCCGGCGGTGTCGATCAGCACCACGTCGTAGTGCTCGGCCTTGGCGCGCTCGACGGCCTCGTAGGCCAGGGCGGCGGCGTCGGAGCCGGTCGGCTTGGACATGAAGTCGGCCCCGGCCCGGTCGGCCCAGACCTTCAGCTGCTCGACGGCGGCGGCGCGGAAGGTGTCGCCGGCGGCGATCAGCACGCGCGCGCCCTTCTCGGTCAGGTCGGCGGCGATCTTGCCCAGGGTCGTGGTCTTGCCCGAGCCGTTGACGCCGATGAACAGCACCACATAGGGGCGCGGACCGGCCAGCGGGTCGAACTCGCCCTGGCGGTCGGCCAGCTCGGCGGTGATCAGCTCGGCCAGGGCTTCCTTGATCTCGTCATCGGTCGACGACTTGCCGAAACGCGACTTGCCGAAGGCTTCGGTGATGCGGGCGGCGATCTGCGGACCGAGGTCGGCCTCGATCAGCATCTCTTCCAGGGCGTCCAGCTGCTCCTGGTCCAGGGGCTTCTTGGTGAAGACCCCCGTGACCTGGTCGGTCATCGCCTGGGAAGACCGGGTCAGGCCGGACGTCAGGCGCTGGAACCAGCCTTTTTTCTGCTCGGGCTTGTCGCTCATCCGCGCCCCTTTAGTCGAAAGGGCGAAAGTGTAAATCAGGATTTAAGGGACCACGGTTAGCGCGAGGCGGAACCGCGTGTCATGAATGGGCATGGACTTGCAGCTTGACCCTCTGGGAACGGCCCTTTTCTGGCTCGACTACGCCGCCGTGGCCGTTTTCGGGGCAACCGGCGCCCTCGCGGCCGCCCGACGCAAGCACGACATCATCACCTTCGGATTCTTCGCCGCCATCACCGGCGTGGGCGGCGGGACCCTGCGCGACCTGCTGATCGGGGCGCCGGTCTTCTGGGTGCAGCGGCCCGGCTACATCCTCGCCTGCCTGGCCGCCGCCACGGTGGTCTGGCTACTGGGCAAGCGCGGCTGGCGGTTCCGCGCCCTGCTGTGGCTCGACGCCTTGGGCATGGCCGCCTACGCCGTGGTCGGCACGGCCAAGGCGCTGGGCCTGGGCGTCCATCCGTTCAGCGCCGTGGTCATGGGCGTCCTGACCACTGCCTTCGGCGGCGTGATCCGCGACGTGCTGGCCGAGGAGCCCAATCTCCTGCTGCGCCGGGAGATCTACATCACCGCCGCCCTGCTGGGCGCGGCGGTGTTCGCGGTGCTGCAGCTGCTGGGCGCGCCGTTCTGGCCGGCGGGGATCGCCGGATTCGGCGCGGCCTTCGGCCTGCGGGCCTGCGCGATCAAGTTCGGCTGGAGCCTGCCGGGCTTCCACGGCGGGGAAGAGGTCGAGGAGTAGCGCCTTCGATCCTCAGGTGTCGTGGTCCGGATGCTGGCGGCTGACCGCCGTCCCGCTAGGCCCCATCGGCGGGCGGACCGGCATGTCGGCCAGGTGCTCGATCCAGGCCGGACGGTTCTCGACCGCCAGCTGGACCACCGGCGCCACCGCCGAGGGATCGTCGAAGGCGAAGACGGCCAGGTCGATCTTGTCCGCGCTCCACTCGAAGGTCAGCGGCGTGCCGCAGGCGGCGCAGAAGCCGCGCCTGATGGCCTCCGAGCTCTGGAAGGTCGCCCGCTCGCCCCGCGTCCAGGTCAGGTCGGCGACCTCGACGGTCACCAGCGCGCCGAACGGCCCGGCGAAGGCCTTCTGGCACATGCGGCAATGGCAGATCGAGGCGCGGCCCGGCTCGCCCTCCGCCCGGAACCGCACCGCGCCGCATTGGCAGCCGCCGCTCAATCCCGTCTTTCCGTCCTGGCCCATCCCTACCCCCTGGGTGTCAGCTTGAAGGTCACCTTGTAGCCGTCGTGATCCGACAGCACCGGCTCGTCGGCGCCGTCGAACGTGGCCTCGACCGCGATCGGGGTCACCGCGACCGCCGCGCCGTCGAGGAAACCGATGAGGTCCTGGGTGTCCAGCCACGGCGCGTCGCCGTCATATGAGATTTGGGTGTCGCAGGCCTTGGGGCGCGCGTGGCACCAGCGGCTGACCACCTCGAACGGATAGTCGCGCATCACGTGGTCGAAGCGCTCGGGCGAGTGCATGACGTTGAAGTCGCCGCCGACGATCAGCGGGGCGCCCGGCGTGCGATCGGCCTGCATGAAGCGCTTCAGCTCGTCGGCCTGCAGGTGGTGGGCCTCCGTCGCCCGGCGGCGCGGGACGCCCGAGGCGCCCTTGGAATTGAGGTGGGTGTCGGCGATCTCGACCGGCGTGGGCAGGCCCGCCACGTCGACCGCCACCAGCATCACGCCCTTGTTGGCCAGGCAGTCCAGGCCCGCGCAGTAGCGATAGGCGTGCGACTTGACCCACTCGATCGGATGGTTGGACAGCACCCAGAGGCCACTGGAGCCCCACTTGCCCAGGCCCTCGCCCTTGCGGCGGTATTTCACGCGGCGAAAGTCGGGTCGCTCGCCCTTGGGGAAGACGTTGGGATCGCGCTGGCCCTTGCGCGGGCCACGGGCCACGTACGGGTAGTCGCTCTCGTCGATCAGGTCCCAGATCTCGTCGCGGAAGCCCTCCTGGATCAGGACGACGTCGGGCTCGGTTCCCTTGGCGCGCATGGCCGCCAATTCGTGGCCGATCTGCTTCAGCGCCGTCCCGCGTCCCTTGCGGACCGGCCAGGGCAGGCCTTCGACATTGTAGGTCATGACGCTGAACGTGACCGACTTGGCGGCGCTCGTCCCCTCGTCGGCGCGCGCCGGCGCGACCGCCAGCAGGGCCAGCGCCAGAACGGCCCAGGCCCGCCGGATCAGGCCGCCCGCTCCACGACCATCCGGGCGATGACATGCGATCCGTCATGGCCGGTCACCGTGAAGGCGACGATCTCGCCCAGCGGAGCCTCGCCCTCGAAGCGGATTTCGGTGAAGTCGTCGGCGCGAGCCACGCCTTCGCGCTCGACCAGGCCCGGCAGGGTGCGGCCGACCTGGCGCTGAAGGTGACGCTCCAGGCCGCGCTGGCCGGCCTCGCGCAGGCGGCGAGCGCGATCCTTGATCACCGGCCCCTTCACCGGCGGCATCCGCGCGGCCGGGGTGCCGGGGCGCGCGCTGTAGGGGAAGACGTGCAGGAAGGCCAGGTCCGCCTCCTCGACCAGGCGCAGGGTGTTCTCGAACGCCTCGTCGGTCTCGGTCGGGAAGCCGGCGATCAGGTCGGCGCCGAAGGCGGTGTCGGGGCGCACGCGGCGCACCTCGGCCACCAGCTTCAGGGCGTCCTCGCGACTGTGGCGGCGCTTCATGCGCTTGAGGATCAGGTTGTCGCCGGCCTGCAAGGACAGGTGCAGGTAGGGCATCAGGCGCGGCTCGGTCTCCAGCAGCTTGAAGAGATCGGGATCGATCTCGGCCGCGTCGATCGACGACAGGCGCAGGCGCGGCAGATCCGGGACCATGCGCAGAATGCGGCCGACCAGTTGGCCCAGGGTGGGCTGGCCCGGCAGGTCGGCGCCCCAGGAGGTGACGTCGACGCCGGTCAGCACGACCTCGCGATAGCCTTCGGCGGCCAGCTTGCGGACCTGCTCGACGACCTCGCCGGCCGGGGCCGAGCGTGAATTGCCCCGGCCATAGGGGATGATGCAGAAGGTGCAGCGATGGTCGCAGCCGTTCTGGACCTCGACATAGGCCCGGGCGCGGTCCTTCAGGCCGTCGATCAGGTGACCGGCGGTCTCCTTGACCGACATGATGTCGTTGACCCGCACGCGGGCGCTGGTGTCCATCAGCGCGCCGGGCGCGGCCTTCTCGGCGTTGCCCAGCACGAGGTCGACCTCGGGCATGGCGGCGAAGGCGGCCGGATCGATCTGGGCGGCGCAGCCGGTGACGATGACCCGCGCGCCCGGACGCTCGCGGCGGGCCTTGCGGATCGCCTGGCGGGCCTGGCGCACGGCCTCGTTGGTCACGGCGCAGGTGTTGAACACCACCGCGTCGGCCAGGCCGTCGGCGGCGGCGCGGGCGCGGATGGCCTCGCTCTCGTAGGCGTTCAGGCGGCAGCCGAAGGTGACGACGTCGACGCCGTCCGGACCGGACATGGTCGTCGCCGGCCCGCCCTCCTCGCCGACTTCAGGCTTGGGCTTCGCGGTCGCCTTGATGACGGTGTAGGTTCCCATGGCTCAAGCCGCCACGGCCTCCGGCAGCTTGCCGGCGTATTCCATGGTGATCGGACCGGTCATGATCACGTGGCCGTCGCTCTCGCGCCACTCGATGACCAGCGACCCGCTCTCGAACTCGACCTTGGCCTTGCGGTCGGTCAGGCCGCGCCGCACGGCGGCGACCTGGGCGGCGCAGGCGCCAGTGCCGCAGGCGGCGGTCAGGCCCGCGCCGCGCTCCCAGACCTTCAGCCGGATATGGTCGCGGCTCTCGACATGCGCGAAACCGACATTGACGCCCTCGGGAAACAGCGGGTGGTGCTCGACCAGGCTGCCGGTCTTGGTGGCGAACGCGTCCGTGACCGGCGCGTCGACGAAGAACACGACGTGCGGATTGCCCATAGAGACGCAGACCGGCGTATGGACCAGCGGCGCGTCGATCGGACCGACCTGCAGCTCGACCCGGGCGGTGTCCATCTCTTCCGACAGCGGGATCTCTTTCCAGTCCAGGCCCGGCTGACCCATGTCGACCGTGACCAGCTTGTCGCCGGCGGCCACGCCCGAAAGGCGGCCCGCGACGGTGTCGAAGGCCACGGCCTCCTTGCCGGCCGACTGCATCAGCAGCCACGCCACGCAGCGGGTGCCGTTGCCGCAGGCGCCGGTCTCCTCGCCGTCCGAATTCCAGAACCGCACATAGGCCGACGCGCCCTCCGCCTTCGGAGGGTCGATGGCGATGACCTGGTCGCAGCCGACACCGCCGTCCCCACGTTTGGCGATCGCGCGGATCTCCTCAGGGGTCGGTTCGAAGCTCTGGGTGGCGGTCTCGATGACGACGAAGTCGTTGCCGAGCCCGTTCATCTTCAGGAAGGTGCGGCTCATGACGCGGCTATATAGTGGAAAGCGGCGCAAAATGCACCGCGACGATATGGGCCCACACAGGGCGGAGACCCGATGAGCCAGGACGAACACGAAGGCCTTCGTCTTCGCGCCCGCCTGCGGGCCCTGTACCACGGGGCCTCGCCGGCGGCGGTGCGGTTCCGTTACGCCGTCATCCTGATCGACCTGGCGATCATCGCCTTCTTCATCGCCGCGCCGCTGATGCAGCGTCACGGCGTGACCTTCTACCTGATCGACTACGGCGTAGCGGCCTTCCTGGGCCTGGACCTGGCCGCGCGGGCGCTCGCCCACGGCGACATCCGGTCCTGGCTGAAGAAGCCGATCGTCTGGCTGGACCTGTTCGTCCTGGCCACCCTGCTGTTCCCGGCCTGGCTGTTCAATTTCGGCTTCCTGCGGGTGCTGCGCCTGTGGACCCTGATCCACAGCGAGTTCTTCTGGCGCACGGTCGCACGGCGCTACGACGACACCCGGGTCGAGGACATCACCCGCGCCGCCAGCTCGCTGCTGACCTTCGTCTTCGTGGTCACCGGCTTCGTCTATACGAGCTTCGTCGGCCGGCACGACGGCATCTCCGGCTATGTCGACGCCCTGTATTTCACCGTCACCAGCCTGACGACCACCGGCTATGGCGACGTCACCCTGCCGGGCGCCTGGGGCAAGCTCCTGTCGATGGCGGTGATGCTGGGCGGGGTGTCGCTGTTCATCGGCCTGATCCAGTCGATCCTGCGGCCGCACAAGGTGATCTATCAGTGCCACGCCTGCGGCCTGCGCCGGCACGATCCCGACGCCGTCCACTGCAAGGCGTGCGGCGTTCTGCTGAACATTCCCGACGACGGGGTCTGACACGTACTCAAGCGCGCTGGCGCGGGTCGGGATTTGCATTACCGTCGGCCGCAGCCCCTGTCGCGACCGTCGCTGGATGCCTAGATGCGTAAGCGCCTTCTCGCCCTCCTCGTCACCTCCATCCTTGTTTCCGCGAGCCTGATGACCCTCGACCCCGCGATCGCCGCCGAAGCCCGCACGCCGCTCTCCGAACTGGGCAAGGACGACCCCTACATCTGGATGGAAGAGATCGAGGGGCCCCGCGCCCTCGACTGGGCCAAGGCCCAGAACGCCAGGAGCCTGCCGGTGCTGCAGGGCGATCCCCGCTACGCCGACCTGGAGGCCAAGGCCCTGGCCATCCTGAACGCCAAGGACCGGGTGCCGGGGGTCTCGTTCGCCGGCGACGGCTCCCTGCGCAACTTCTGGCAGGACAAGGACCATGTCCGGGGGATCTGGCGGAAAACCACGCTGGACAGCTACCGCGCGGCCGAGCCGACCTGGGAAACGATCCTCGACATCGACGCCCTATCCGAGGCCGAGAACGCCAACTGGGTGTTCAAGGGCGCAAGCTGCCTGCCGCCGGACGAGACGCGCTGCCTGGTCACGCTGTCCAACGGCGGCAAGGACGCCGTCACGGTCCGGGAGTTCGACACCACCACCAAGTCGTTTGTCCCCGGCGGCTTCGTGCTGCCCGAGGGCAAGCAGAACTACAGCTGGCTGGACAAGGACACCCTGCTGGTTGGCCGCGAATGGACCCCGGGCGAGCTGACCGAATCCGGCTACGCCTATGTTCTGAAGACTCTCAAGCGCGGCCAGGCCCTGGGCCAGGCGGTCGAGGTCTATCGCGGCCAGAAGACCGACGTCTCGGTCAGTCCCTTCGTTCTGCGCGACAGCGACGGCCAGGTCGTGGCCGTGTTGGCCCACCGGGGGGTGACCTTCTTCGAGAGCGAGACCTACCTGCTGGAAGGTTCCAAGCCGGTGAAGCTCGACCTGCCGCTCAAGAACTCGATCCAGGGCTATGTCGCCGGCCAGATGGTCGTGCTGATGGAGCAGGACTGGAAAGGCTTCAAGACCGGCGACCTGGTCAGCTTCGACCTGGCCCAGCTCAAGGCCGCGCCAGACAAGGCCTTGGCGACCCTGGTGCTGCGCCCGACGGCGCGCCAGTCGATCGAAGAGGTCACCACCACCCGCACCAAGCTGGTCGTCGGCCTGCTGGACAGCGTCAAGGGCGCGGCCAAGGTTCTGACCCATGGCGACAGGGGCTGGACCGTCCAGAGCCTGGACCTGCCAGCCAACAGCGCCATCGGCCTGGGCTCCTCGGCCGAGACCGACGAGCGGCTGTTCATCACCGTCACCGGCTATCTGGCGCCGACCACCTACTGGCTGGTCGACGCCGGGACGCTGAAGCTGGAGCAGATCAAGGCCTCGCCGGACCGCTTCGACGCCTCGACCCACGTGGTCGAGCAATTCGAAGCCACCTCGTCGGACGGGGTGAAGATCCCCTACTTCGTCGTGCGGCCCAAGGGCGTGAAATACGACGGCTCGGCCCCCACCCTGCTCTACGCCTATGGCGGGTTCCAGGTGTCGATGACTCCGGCCTATTCGGGGGTGATGGGCAAGCTGTGGCTGGAGCGCGGCGGGACCTATGTCGTCGCCAACATCCGCGGCGGCGGCGAGTTCGGCCCGGCCTGGCACGAGGCGGCCCTGAAGGCGAACCGCCAGAAGGCCTATGACGACTTCTTCGCCGTCTCCCAGGACCTGATCACCCGCAAGATCACCTCGCCACGGCGCCTTGGGATCATGGGCGGCAGCAATGGCGGCCTGCTGATGGGGGTCGCCCTGACCCAGCGGCCCGAGCTCTACAACGCCATCGTCGTGCAGGTGCCGCTGTTCGACATGATCCGCTACAGCCAGATCGGGGCGGGCGCCTCGTGGGTGGGCGAGTATGGCGACCCGGCCATACCCTCCGAGCGGGCGGTGATCGCCAAGTATGACCCGTACTCAAACCTGAAGGCCGGCCAGAAATATCCCGAGGTCTTCATCGAGACCTCGACCAAGGACGACCGCGTCCATCCGGCCCACGCCCGCAAGGCGGCGGCGCGGCTGGAGGATCTCGGCTATCCGGTGCTCTATTACGAGAACGTCGACGGCGGCCACGCGGCCAGCGCCAACCTGGCCGAGACGGCCCGGCGCCAGGCGCTGGAATACACCTACCTGACCCGCAGGCTGATGGACTGAGCCGAGAGTGCGTTAGGGTTAGGCGTAAGCGGCTAGCCCGCCCGAACGCGCTCTAAATGTTTGAAGTTAAAGCCTGTTTATCTGGCTTAGATGGTTCCGTCTAAACCAGACAGGCTCTAGGGGATCAGTGGACCGCGTTGATCCGCATGGCGCGCGGGTCCACGGTCCCGGCGGCCCATGCTCGAGTCCAACCGTATTTCAGCTCGCCCTCGCGGAAGGCGAAGCGATCGAGGTGCTTGGCCACCACGTCCTCCAGGCGGGCCAGGCCCTCCAGGTCGGCGGCCTCGACGGTGATGTCCAGGCCGTCGGCATGGGCGACCATGCGGCAGGTCCCCAGCGGCAACGGGAACAAGGCCGAGGTCTCGTCGTACGTGACCTCGAACTTGTGGCTCCAGTGCTTGGCCAATTGGATCATATAGCGGGCCGCCTTGTCGGTGGCGACGCGGGCATGGCTTTCCATGGTCGTCCCTCCTTTCGGCTCTAGATCGCTTCGATCGCCTGGGCGGCGTCATCCAGGACCTTGGCGACCGCGGCGATCTGTTCCGCCGTCAGTTGGCCGTGGAGCTTCAGGCGCAGCGCGGTCTTGACGTTCTCGCGGGCTCGCAGGATCTGCGGCGAGAAGGCGGCGCTGGCGGAAGCCGCCTCGGCCATGCGCTCGAACAGCGAGCGGACCGGCGCGTCGTTGCTGGCCAGGAAGGCCTCGCCCTCGGCGGTGATCGTGTAGAGCTTCTTGCCGCCGCCGGCGTCGCTGGCGGTGACGTAGCCCAGTTCTTCCAGCAGGGTCAGGGTCGGGTAGACCACGCCGGGGCTGGGGCTGTAGGCGCCGCCGGCCGCCGTTTCGATCGCCTTGATCAGCTCGTAGCCGTGGCTGGGCTTCTCGGCGATCAGCTTGAGGACCACGAAGCGCAGGTCGCCGTGGTCGAAGAACCGGCCCATGCGGCCGCCTCGGCCACGGGGTCCACCGCGATGCTCGCCATGGAAGCCGAACGGATGGCGACCGTGATGTTCGTCGCCGTGACCGCGCCAGTGGCCGCGGTGATGATGTTGATGTCGTCCAAACATGTGTGTTTTAGATCCTGTTTCGTTATATCGAAATTCTAGATATATCGGATTGGCGGAACGTCAAGAGCTATTTTCGATATATCTGATCATGTCGTGTGGAACGGCGATCCGTGAGACCGTCCTGGTGTCCGCGAACGAATCACCTTTTTGCAGCGCGCCCCATCAAGGAGAGCGGCTTCCGTGCAACACGCGGCAAGCGCGACCGGAAATAGTCGCTTTCAATCTTGATACGGAAAGCGTCGTGAATACATGGCGCGTGTGAGAAGCAGGAGCACGAGCTTGCGCGAACTGGATCAGAGCCCGCGTCGAATGGTCCCGGGACGGCGTTTCGCCGCCGCCGGCGCGATCGCGGCCGCCAGCGTGCTGGCGCTCGCGCCGGCCGCTCGCGCCGAGGACCAGATCCCGACCGTTCCCGCCCCCGCCGGCTCCGACAGCGCCGTCTCGGCCGTGAAGGACCCGTTCGAGGGCTTCAACCGCGCCTCGTTCAAGTTCGGCATGGGCCTGGACCGCGTGCTGTTCTCGCCGATCGCCCATGGCTACATGGCCGTGACGCCCCGCGTGGTCCGCAACCGCGTCAGCTCGGCCGTCTACAATCTGGGCGAACCGAACACCGTGATGAACCACGTGCTGCAGGGCCGGCCCAAGCGGGCCATGCGCTCGACCACGCGCTTCATCGTCAACTCGACCGTCGGCGTGCTGGGCCTGTTCGACGTGGCCGCCAAGATGCACCTGCCGCCGCGCGGCGCCGATTTCGGCCAGACGCTGGGCGTGTGGGGCGCGGGCCCCGGCGCCTATCTCTACGCACCCGGCATGGGTCCGCTGAATGTCCGCGACGGCGTCGGCCGCGCGCTGGACATCGCCACCGACCCGGTCTCGATCTTTGTCGGCGGCTTCAGCACCGACTTCGGCAAGGCGCGCACCGGCGTCACCATCGTCGACCTGCGCGCCCAGACCGATCCGGCCTTCCACGCCCTGGAAGACGCCGCCGACCCGTACGTCACCACCCGCTCGGCCTACGCCCAGTATCGCGAAGCCTTCATTCGCGAAGCCACCGGCGAGGCCGAGGACCTTCCCGATTTCGACTCGCCGCCGCCCTCCCCCCCTCCGGCGGCGTCCAAACCATGACCTCCCCCGGTAGCCCCATGAAAAACATCCTCCCCACCCGGCGCGGCGCCAACGCCGCGCTTTTGGCGTTCTTCGGGGCCTCGGCCCTGGCCGTCGCCAGCCCGGCCCTGGCCCAGGCCCGCGACCCCGGCGCCGAGGCCTTCGTCCAGACCAAGGCCCAGCGCGTCATCACCGTGCTGGCCAACAAGAGCATGAACGAAGCGCAGAAGAAGCAGGTCTTCCACCAGGCGGTGGACGAGCTGGCCGACGTGCCGCGCATCACCAACTTCGTGCTGGGCAAGTACGCCCGCACCATCACGCCCGACCAGCGCGCGCGCTTCACGCCGGTGTTCCGGACCTACGCCGAGAACGTCTACCAGAGCCGTATCGACGACTATCGCGGCGAGCAGCTGAAGGTGACCGGCTCGGTCGTCCGCAAGCCGGGCGACGTGATCGTCAACACCACCATCTCGGGCGGCCAGATCACCCAGCCCCTGCCCGTCTCGTGGCGCGTGCTCGGGAGCGGCCAGACCTGGAAGGTCGTCGACGTCCAGTTCAAGGGCATCTGGCTGGCCATCACCCAGCAGCAGGACTTCGTCTCGACGATCGACAACGCCGGCGGCAACATCGACGTGCTGATCAACCAGCTCCAGAAGGGCGGTTCGGGCTCCTCTGGTCGCCGCTAAGAGCGATCAGGACCTGAAAAGAACAAAGGGGATTTGGCTTTGCGCGAACAATGGGCCGAGACGGCCATGGGCGTTGTCGTCCTCGCCCTGGCGGCGGGCTTCCTGACCTATTCGCTGAGCGTGGGCGGCGTCCACATGAAGCGCGGCGAGTACGAGATCAGCGCCAAGTTCGGCGAGGCCGGCTCGCTGTCGCCCGGCGCGGCGGTCAGCGTCGCCGGCGTCAAGGTCGGCACGGTCTCGCAGATCACGCTGGAACCGAAGACCTATCTGGCGGTCGCCAAGCTGAGCATCGACCCGACGGTCAAGCTGCCGGCAGACTCCACGGCCAAGATCACCAGCGACGGCATCCTAGGCGGGGCGCACGTCGCCATCGCGCCGGGCGCCTCGCTCGAAGACCTCAAGCCCGGCGGCGAGATCGAGAACACCCAGGGCGCGGTCGACCTGTTCGGCCTGATCGGCTCGGTGATCCGTCCGCAAGGCGGCTCGGGCGACGCGGCCGCGTCCTCGACGCCCGCCCCGGCCAATCCGGCCACGCAGCCGGCCGAGAGCTACTGATGGCGACGGCCGAGGCGGCTCAGCAGGCGCCAACGCGTGTTCGGGGCAACCCCATCCGGGCCCTGGGCCGCTCGACCCTGGCCGCCGTGCGCATGGTCGGCGCGGTGGGCGTCTTCGCCGTGCGCGGAACCGCCGCCGCCCTGAGCCCGCCCTGGTTCCCAGGCCAGCTGTGGCGCCAGATCGTCGCCATCGGCTTCTTCTCGCTGCCGGTCGTGGGCCTGACCGCCATCTTCACCGGCGCGGCCCTGGCCCTGAACATCTTCACCGGCGGCGGACGCTTCAACGCCGAGCAGGTGATGCCGCAGATCGTGGCCCTGGGGATCACCCGGGAGCTGGGTCCGGTGCTGGCCGCCCTGATGCTGGCCGGCCGGGTCTCGGCCGCCATCGCCGCCGAGATCGGGGCCATGCGCGCGACCGAGCAGATCGACGCCATGCGCACCCTGTCGACCGACCCGTTCCGCTATCTCGTCGGCCCGCGCCTGCTGGCCGGCGTGCTGATGCTGCCCCTGCTGACCGCCGTCGCCGACACCATCGGCGTCGCCGGCGGCTGGCTGGTGGCCACGCGGGTGCTGGACTTCAGCTCGGCCGTCTACATCCGCAACACCATCGACTTCCTGCAGGGCTGGGACATCGTCTCGGGCCTGATCAAGGCGGCGGTGTTCGGCTTCATCGTGGCGCTGATGGGCTGCTACCACGGCTACAACGCCAAGGGCGGGGCGCGCGGCGTCGGCCGGGCGACGACCCACGCGGTGGTCTCCTCGGCGATCCTGATCTTCGCCTCCGACTACCTCCTGACCACCTTCTTCACCCACGCCTCATGACCGACGTGACCCCGAAACTCGCCTGGAAGGGCGTGATCAAGCGCTTCGAGGGCCGCGCGGTCCTGGACGGCCTCGACCTGTCGGTGGCGCCGGGCAAGTCGCTGGTGATCATCGGCGGCTCGGGCCAGGGCAAGTCGGTGACCATCAAGACGGCCCTGGGCCTGATGCGTCCGGAAGCCGGCCAGATCGAGCTGGACGGCCAGAACGTCGTCGGCCTGTCGGAAGGCCAGCGGCGCAAGCTGTTCTCGCGCGTCGGCGTGCTGTTCCAGGGCGCGGCCCTGTTCGACAGCCTGACCGTCTGGGAGAACGTCGCCTTCCGCCTGATCAACGCCGACGGCGTGCCGCGCAAGCAGGCCCGCGAGCGCGCGATCGAGGCTCTGGAGCAGGTGCGCCTGGCCCCGGACGTGGCCGACCGCTTCCCCTCTGAGCTTTCGGGCGGCATGCAGAAGCGCGCCGGCCTGGCCCGCGCCGTCGTCGCCCAGCCCGAGATCCTGTTCTTCGACGAGCCGACCACGGGCCTGGACCCGATCACGGCCGCGGCGATCAACGAGCTGATCTCGAACCAGGTGCGACGCCTGGGTTCGACGGCGGTTTCGATCACCCACGACCTGGCCTCGGCCCAGACGATCGGCGACGAGATCGCCATGCTCCATAACGGAAAGATCATCTGGCGCGGCCCGGCCGCCGAGCTGCACACGACCGACAACCCGTATGTCCGCCAGTTCGTGGAAGGGCGCGCCGAGGGGCCGATCTCCCACGGGGTCTAGGGTTAGCCAGCCTCGCGCAGGGTCTCGGCCAGCAGCCGCCCCTCGACGCCCCGACTTGAGCCCGAGCGCCAGGCGACCACGATCTCGCGGCTGGGATGCTCGGTGGCCAGGGGCCGGACGGTGACGGCCGCCTTGTCGGTCAGCCCGGCGTGAACCGCCATGGCCGGCAAGAACGAGACCCCCAGGCCCGAGCCGATCATCTGCACCAGGGTGGGCAGCGAGGTGGCCGCGAAGCTCTCCTCGTCGCCGGCGCCCCCATTCCCATAGCGGGAGGGCGGTTCCAGCCCGCAGGCGGCCAGGGCGTGGTCGCGCAGGCAGTGGCCGTCTTCCAGCAGGATCAGGTCGTCGCCCCGCAGGCTGTCGGGATCGACCCGCGTCTGACCCGCCATCGGGTGATTGGCCGGGGCGGCGGCCAGCAGTTCGTCATCCTCGACATGGGCCCATTCCAGGCCGGTCATGTCGTAGGGCAGGGCGATCAGGGCCGCGTCCAGGGCCCCGGTCTTCAAGGCCGCGATCAGCCGCTGGGTCAGGTCCTCGCGCAGGAACAGCTTCAGCTTGGGGAAACGGTCGCGCAGCACGGGGAGGGCGCGCGGCAGCAGATAGGGCGCCACGGTCGGGATCACGCCCAGGCGGAAACGCCCGGCCAGCGGCTGGCCCGCGCCCCGCGCGGCCTGCACCAGGTCCTCGGTCCTGGCCAGGATGTCCTCGGCCCGGCGCACGGCCTCCTGGCCGGCGGCGGTCAGGATCACGCCCGAGCGAGCCCGGTCGACCACCGGCGCGCCGAGGATCTTCTCCAGTTCCTGGATGCCCGCCGACAGGGTGGGCTGGGTGACATAGGCGCTTTCGGCCGCGCGGCTGAACGAGCCGTGCTCGGAGAGCAGCTTCAGATACTGCAGCTGGCGAAGGGTCGGGAGGAGCATGACCGCTATATAGGCCGCTTCTATCGAACTTCCAAAAACTATCGATTGGATAACTGAAACGCCGAGGCGTATCTATCTTTCCATGGTGAAAGTCCGGCGTGTCTCCCCCACCGACGCCGGACGCCCCGCCCGATCCCGGTCCGCGCCTTTCCCCCAGCCCTAGGCGCGGACCGGGACGAACCTTCCTGACAATGCTAGTTGGCGGCTCTGATCCAATGGAGCCCTCCCATGCCGATCGAGGCCCTGCGCGCCCGGCTGCCCGCCTACGCCAAGGATATCGGGACCAATCTGGCGGCCCTGGCCGAGGAAACGCTGCTGACCGATCAGGCCAAGTGGGGATGCTTCGTCGCCAGCGCCTGCGCGGTCGGCGAGCCGGAGACGCTGAAGGCGGTGACCATCGCCGCGCGCGAGGCGGGCCTCGCGGAAGCAGCCTTCGACGCCGCCAGGACCGCCGCGGCGATCATGGCCATGAACAACGTCTATTTCCGCGCCCTGCACCTGATGGAAGCGCCCGAATACCGGGCGCTGCCCTCGAAGCTCAGGATGAACCGGCTGACGCATCATCCCGGCGTCGAGACCATCGACTATGAGCTGTGGTGCGTGGCCGTGTCGGCGATCAACGCCTGCGGCGCCTGCCTGGACAGCCATGAAGCCGAGCTGCGGGCGCGGGGCGTCCAGCCCCCGCAAGTCCAGGCCGCTCTGCGAATCGCGGCCGTGGTCCACGCCGCCGGCCGGGTTCTGGCGATCGAAGCTGTGGATCATCCCCCATTTTCGGGCGTTTAAGGCTGATCCGCGACCCCGCGTCGCGCCCTCGGCCCCTCGACATTCATCTTGTCCGTAAACTAAGTTGTTAACCTCTGGGTAAGAGATTCGCGGCCGCCGCCAACTGTCCAGTGAGGACACGGTGGGCTCGCACGGGGCGAAGGTGGGCTAGATGAGACTGCTGTCGAAGAATTCGCGCGACAACAAGAACGGCAAGCCGACCGTCCTGGGCGACGACTCCCGGTCCGAGGCCGTTCAGCACCAGATCGAATCCACCCAGGCCATCGGCCAGCGCTACGAGACCATCCATGGCGGCCTCGACAGCATCGGCCGGGTCATGGAGCACCTCAAGGCCATCGAGCCGCTGATCGCCGAGATCCGCGGTCCCGTCGGCCAGGAGTTCGAGGCCCGCCGCGCCGAGCACGCCGAACTGATCGCCCTGCGCTCCAACTTCGAGCAGGCCCAGCGCCAGATCGCCCAGATCCAGACCGAGGAGCGCGAGGTCAGCGCCCGCCTGGCCGCCGCCGAAACCGCTCTGGGCGAATCCGACGCCCGCCGCCAGACCCAGGAAGCCGCGCTCGAGGACAACGCCCTCGAGATCGACCGCCTGCGCAACACCCTGCTGCAGTCGGACCTGAAGGTCTCCAGCCTCGACGCCAGCCTGCGCGACGCCACCGCCCGCATCGAGCACCTGGTGCAGGATGTGGAGGGCCTGCGGGTCCAGGCCCAGGACATCGACACCCGTCGCGGCGACGCCGAGGCCGCCCTGGCCCGCGCCAACCAGGACAACGCCCTGCTGGGCGAGGAAGCCGCGACCCTGAAGAAGCGCGTCGACCAGGCCGGCCTGGACGTCGCTCGCCTGTCGCGCATCGAAACCGACCTCGAGGCCCAGCTGGCCGGCGAACGCGCCCGCGTCCAGGCGGTCGAGAACGCCCTGCACGCCCACCAGACCGACAGCGGCCGCGTCATTCGCGGCCTGGAAAGCCAGGTCGAAGCCTCGCGCGCCGAGATCTCGGCCCTGCAGACCCGCCTGGAGACCGCCACCGGCCGCGCCGACAAGCTGGAAGAGATGAACGGCCAGATCTCGGCCCGTCTCGCCGAGTCCAGCGCGCACCAGAAGGCGGTCGAACGCCGCGCCGGCGACCTCAACGTCGCCCTGGAACGGGCGCTCGAACGCATCCGCTCGCTGGAAGAAGAGGCCGAGGGCCTGCGTCAGCGCCACGCCGGCGTCGACACCGCCCGCGCCACCGCCATCGAACGCGCCGACCAGCTGGCCAAGAGCGGCGTGGCCCAGGACAAGGCGCTCAAGCGCGCCGAGGAACGGGCCCAGCAGCTGCGCACCCGCCTGGACGCCATGCAGGAAGCCCAGGACCAGATCCGTCGCGAGCACGAGGACAAGGTCTCGGAACTGCAGGCCACGATCGAACGCCTCACCTCGGAAGCCGCCTTGGCTGAGGGCGCCCTGGAAGCGGCCCGCCGCGACCGCTCGCGCCTGCAGATGGCCCTGCTGGGCGCCTCGGACGAAGGCCTGGCCGAAAGCGCCTGAGGCGACACGCCCTGAACAGGAAAGCCCGCTGACCTCCCGGTCCGGCGGGCTTTTCTTTATCTCGCCTCCGCCGCCGCTTTCAGTCCCTGGACCTGCTGGCCCAGCACGCCATCCACCGGCGCGGCGATCTTGTCGAGACCGCCCTTGAAGTAGCCGCCGACGTCGTAGGTGACGGTCACGGTCGTGCGGCCGTCCTTTTCCGCCAGCAGAAAGGTGAGGGCTCCGGTCGCCCCGGAACTCTGCATCGGCCCCAACGCCCCCGACAGCACCAGCCTCGTCCCGGGCGCGGCGTAGAGGGTAGTCATGTGCAGCACCGAGCCGCCGTTCGGCAGGCGTTCGCAGAAACAGCCGCCCGAGGCCGCGCCCAGCGACAGGTTGGCGGCCGAGCCCGACCAGGTATGGCCGGACACCCACCACTTCGACGGCTGGACCAAGACAGCCCAGACGGCGCTGGCCGGGGCCGCGATCGCCACCACGTGGCGGACCTCGAAACCATTGGGCTGGGCGTCGACCACCTCGGCCCGCGCCGCGCCGGTGGTCAGCGTGGCGGCCAGCAGCGCCGCGGCCGCGATCGTCGTCTTCATCTGGAGCCTCCCTCCCGAACCTCGCCGCCAGGGTGAGGGCAGGGGAGGCCGAGCGTCAACGCGACGCTATTCGACCGGCGAGCTGACCGCCGCGCCGCCGGCCTTCAGCCGGTCCAGCACGCCGTTGGCCGGCAGCAGGAAACCCAGGTCGACCACCGCCACGGTGACGCCGGGACGCTTGAGGGCCTCGATCATGGCGTCGGTGGTCTGGGCGACGCCCTTTTCCAGCAGGGCCGGCCCGCCGGGCGCGCGCATCAGGCAGCGCTGGGCGCCGCTCTCGCGATAGCGGGCGCGGACCGAGCCCAGGTCGCCCTCGGCCCAGTCGCGGCCGATCGTGGTCGAATGGGCGCCGTCATAGGCGATCTCGTCCAAGGCCACGCGCAGGCAATAAAGCTGGTCGTCGGCCGAGAGCTTGGAAGCGATCGTGGTCACCGCGCTCATCCGGTACTGGCCGACGGCCTTGACCTTGAGCTTGCGGGCCTTGGCCATGCGCTCGATCGTGCTGACCGGCTTGGCCTCGGACAGGCCCGCCGCCTGGCGAAAATCCGACAGCAGCAGGAAGCCCGCCACGGCCGGCTTCCAGTTCTTGTAGTCGCCCGCGCCCTTGCGCGCCTGGTTGCGGGACTCAACGAAGCGGGCCTTCAGGTCGGGCGGCAGCTGGTCTTCCATGTTCTTGCCCATCGGCTGACGCAGACCGCCGCCGAACCGGAGAACAAAGCCGGCGATCTGGGTCACGCCCACCGAGGCCTGCGGCGGGACCAGCACCAGGTCGGCCTTGTCCAAGGCCTTTTCCAGGCGAGGACTGGACCACTTCAGCGCGTGGGGCAGGGGCTGGGCCGAGCCCAGGATATAGAGCTTGGCTCCATCCTTCTCGACCAGCCAGACGGCCGGACCGGGCGGCTTGGCCACCACGGTCAGCTCGGCGACCACCGCGCTCTCGTCCGGCGCCGGCGCCTGGCCGAGCTCGACGGTCGGCGGCGGAGACGCGGTCTGGGCGAGGGCGGGGGTGTATATCGCGAGCGCGAGGGCGAGAGGGACGAGCTTGGACGCGGCCATCGATACTCCTTCAGCTCCCGAAGCCCATTTAGCCCTTCTCCCCTGGCGGGAGAAGGGCTTGGGACGGGCCGATCAGGCCCCGGCCGGAACCGGGAAGCCGCGCTTGCGCATCAGGGCGCCGATCTTCACGTCGCGACCGCGGAAGGCGCGGAACTGTTCGACGGGATCGATGGTGTTGCCCTTGGACATGATGTCCTCGTAGAGGCGCTTGGCGACCGCCTTATCGTAGAACTTGCCCGGAGCCTCCGCGAAGGCCTCGGCCGCGTCGGCGGTCAGGGTGTCGGCCCACAGGTAGCTGTAATAACCGGCCGAGTAGCCGTCGCCCGAGAACACGTGACCGAACTGCGGCGTGCGGTGCCGCATGACGATCTCCTTGGGCATGTTCAGCTTGGCCAACTCCTCGCGCTCGAACTTGTCCGGATCGATGTCGACGTCGCCGGCCAGGTGCAGCTTCATGTCGATCAGGGCGCTGGCCAGGTATTCGGTGGTGCCGAAGCCCTCGCCGAACTTGCCGGCGGCCTCGATCTTGTCGACCAGGGGCTGCGGGATCGGCTTGCCGGTCTGATAGTGCAGGGCGAACTGGTTCAGCACCTGGGGCGTGGGCAGCCAGTGCTCGTTCAGCTGGCTGGGGAACTCGACATAGTCGCGCGCCACGTTGGTGCCCGACACGGTCGGGTAGGTGGCGTTGGCGTTCAGGCCGTGGATGGCGTGGCCGAACTCATGGAACAGGGTGGTGGCGTCGTCCCACGAGATCAGCAGGGGCTCGCCGGGCTTGCCCTTGATGAAGTTGGAGTTGTTCGAGACGATCGTGGTGATCTCGCCCTTGAACCGCTCCTGGGTGCGGTAGGCGTTCATCCAGGCGCCCGAGCGCTTGCCCGGACGGGCATAGGGGTCGAAGTACCACAGGCCGACGTGCTTGCCGGCGCGGGTCACCTCATAGACGGTGATGTCCTCGTGATAGACGGGCAGGCCTTCGATCTTCTTGAACTCGAAGCCGTACAGCTGGCCCGAGGCCCAGAACATGCCCTCGCGCAGCTTGTCCAGCTGCAGGTAGGGCTTCACCTCGTTCATATCGAGGTCGTACTTCGCCTTGCGGACCTTCTCGGCATAGAAGCGGTAGTCCCACGGCTCCAGCTTGAAGCCGCCACCCTCCTTGTCGATGATCGCCTGCATGTCGGCCACATCGATGGCGACCTGGGCGATGGCCGGCTGCCAGACGGCTTCCATGAGCCCCATGGCGTTCTCGGGCGTCTTGGCCATGGCGTCCTCGAGACGCCAGTGGGCATGGGTCTTGTAGCCCAGCAGCTTGGCCCGCTCGGCGCGCAGCTTCAGGATCTTGGCGATGATGGCGTTGTTGTCGGTCGCCCCGCCGTTGTCGCCGCGATTGACGAAGGCGCGCCAGACCTTCTCGCGGGCGCCGCGCACCGGGCTCTCGGTCAGGAACGGGTCGACGCTGGAGCGGGTGTTCACGACGATGTACTTGCCCGGCAGCTTGCGCGACTCCGCGTTCGAAGCGGCCGCGGCCTTCAGACCTTCCGGCAGGCCGACCAGGTCGGCGTCCGACAGCTCGATCCAGGTGTTCTCGTCGGCCAGCAGGTTCTGGCTGAACTTGGTGTAGAGGCCGGCCAGCTCGGTGTTGATCGCCCCGACCCGGGTCTTGGCGGCCGGCGAGAGCTTGGCGCCGGCGCGCACGAAGTTGGTGTAGTAGATCCAGAGCACGCGCTGCTGCTCGGGCGTCAGCTTGGCCTTGGCCGGCGAATTGTAGACCGCCTCGATGCGGGAAAAGAGCGCGGCGTTCTGGGTGACCTTGTCGCTGTGCGCCGACAGCTTGGGGTCCATCTCCTCTTCGACGACTTGGAAGTCCGGCGTGCTCATGTTCGAGCCCCAGATGTAATAGTAGGTCGACACCGCGTTCAGCGTCCGGCCAGCGTCTTCCAGGGCGGCGATGGTGTTCTCGAAGGTCGGCGCGGCCTTGTTGGCCGTGATCGCGTCGATCTCGGCCAGGTTCTTGGCCATGGCCGCCTCGAGGGCCGGCTTGAAGTCGGCGACCTTGACCTTATCGAAGGCCGGCACGCCGCCATAGGGACCGGTCCATTTCTGGAGAAGCGGGTTCGAAGCTTGGGCCAAGGCGAAACTCGGGTTGAGGGCGGCGGTAGCCCCGGCGGCTGCGGCCGAGGCGAGGAACGTACGACGTTGCACGGAGTGTCTCCGGTGAGGTTTGGCCCGACCCTAGGGCAAGGCTCGTGGGCCGTCACATGACAGGACCGTAACCTTTTCCGTACGCGTTCGTCCCATGGTCTTGGCGCGTGGACGACGCCGGCTTTGGCGGCTACAGCTTGGGCCATGATCGGCGTCTTCGACTCCGGCGTGGGCGGCCTGACGGTCCACCGCGCCCTCGTGCAGCGTCTGCCCCAGGCGGACTTCACCTACCTGGCCGACCAGGCCAACGCGCCCTATGGCGTGCGCACCGGCGAGGAGATCGTCGAGTTGACCAAGGCCGGCTGCGTGCGGCTATTCGACCGTGGCGCCAGCCTGGTTGTCCTGGCCTGCAACACCGCCTCGGCCATCGCCCTGCGCCGCCTGCAGCAGACTTGGCTGCCCGGCTACCGCAAGGAAATCGGCCGACCGGTCAACATCCTGGGCATCATCGTGCCGACCATCGAGAAGGCCACCGGCCTGCCATGGGAACACGAGGCCGAACGGCGCGGCGAGAAGGTCCAGCAACTGGACATCCTGGGCGTGTTCGCCACCCAGGCCACGGTGCGCTCGCGCGTCTACGAGATCGAGATCGACAAGCGCAAGCAGGACCTGGCGGTGTTTTCCGAGGCCTGCCCGGAATTGGTGCCGCTGATCGAGGGCGACGCCAGCGCCGTCGAGTTGGCCAAAGCGGTCGAGGGCCACGCCCAGGCCCTGAAGACCCGCATCGGCCGTTTCCCCGACCGGGTGGTCCTGGGCTGCACCCATTACGAGATCATCGCCGACATCTTCCGCGCCGCCCTGCCGGCCGGCACGCCGCTGATCCAGCAGCCCGAGGCCACGGCCGACGCTCTGGAGCTCTATCTGGAGCGCCACCCGGAATACGATCCGGGGACCGGCGGCGGCCGCGTCTTCCTGACCACCGGCACGCCGGGCCCACAGAACGGCCTGGTGCAGAGCTTCTGGGGCGGTCCGGTCGCGTTCGACGCGGCCTAATCTGAATCCTTTCCTGACGAACGTCGTAAACGCCTCTTAACGCTCTTCGGGCACAACATCGCGATCGACCCGCTTCGGCGGGTCCGTAAGACGCGAAGTTGAGTTCGGAGACTTTCATGGCGCGAGCCGCGCGGCGATCCACGACGGAGCTCCTGTGGGACGCGATCCGTTACGGCTGGGTCCAGCCCTGGACGGCCCGGTTCCGGGGCGGGGTCGTCACCGTGATCGGGGCGGGCCTGTTGCTGGCCATCGCCACCTACAACGCCACCGATCCCAGCCTGAACGCAGCCACCGGCGATCCGGCCCGCAACGCCCTGGGCGGTCCGGGCGCGGCGATCGCCGACCTGCTGATGCAGTCCGTGGGCCTGGCGGCCTGGGGGGTGGCCTTGCTGATGCTGGTGTTCGGCGTCACCCGCGCGGCCCAGGCCGACCCGGACGCCGAGCGCAAGGACCTGCGCCTGCGCGCCATCGTCGGCGTGCTGGGCCTGCTGGCGCTGGCGGCCACCCTGGCGGCCCCGCCGCCGCCGGCCATCTGGCAGTTGGAGAAGGGCCTGGGCGGCTTCTGGGGCGACTCCCTGCTGCACATGGTCGCCAGCATCCTGCGTTTCGCCCACATTCCCGGCGCGACCCTCGTCGCCGCCCTGCTGTTCGCCGTCGCCGCCATCTTCGCCCTGGGCTTCGCCATCGGCGTGCGCGAGGTCGACCCGGACGCGATCCAGAACGCCGTCAACAACGCCCTGCAGCCGCGCGCGCGCGTCGCGCCGGAACCCGTCGCGGCCGCCAAGCCCGCCCGCGCCAAGAAGGAAAAGGCGGAAGCTCCGCCCAAGCGCGAACGCCGCCTGCCCCCGATCGACGACGAGGAGGACGCGATCGTCGCCGCGCCGACCGCCGTGACCGCGCCCGAACGCGCCTACACGCCCCCGCCCACCGACGACGCCTATGACGAGGAGGACGCGTTCGAGGACACGCTGGACGCCCGTCCGATGGCCATCGCCAAGCCCAAGGCCCCGCCCAGGGAGTCGGGCCGCGAGCAGCGCGAGCAGCAGAAGGCCTTCGATTTCGAAGAGAACGGCGGCTTCCAGCTGCCGGAACTGGCCATGCTGGCCAAGTCCAAGCCGCGCTCGTCGGAAGTCGACGCCGGCGCCCTGCGCCAGAACGCCCGCCTGCTGGAAAGCGTGCTGGCCGAGTTCGGCGTCAAGGGCCAGATCGACCAGATCCGGCCCGGCCCCGTGGTCACCATGTACGAGTTGGTGCCCGCCCCCGGCGTCAAGACCGCCCGCGTCGTGGCCCTGGCCGACGACATCGCCCGCTCGATGAGCGTGATCTCGTGCCGCGTCGCGGTCGCCCAAGGCCGTAACGCCATCGGCATCGAGATGCCCAACCAGCGTCGCGAGACCGTGTACCTGCGCGACCTGCTCAGCAGCGCCGACTACGAGAAGGCCAGCCAGATCCTGCCCATGGCCCTGGGCGAGACCATCGGCGGCGAACCCTACATCGCCGACCTGGCCAAGATGCCCCACCTGCTGATCGCCGGCACCACCGGCTCGGGCAAGTCGGTCGGCGTCAACGCCATGATCCTGTCGATCCTGTACAAGCTGCCCCCCGAGAAGTGCCGCTTCATCATGGTCGATCCCAAGATGCTGGAACTGTCGGTCTATGACGGCATCCCGCACCTGCTGGCCCCCGTCGTGACCGATCCGAAGAAGGCCGTCGTGGCCCTGAAGTGGACCGTCCGCGAGATGGAGGACCGCTATCGCCGCATGTCCAAGATCGGCGTGCGCAACATCGGCGGCTACAACGAGAAGGCCAACGAAGCGCTGGAGAAGGGCGAGCACTTCGAGCGCACCGTCCAGACCGGCTTCGACGACGCCGGCCGCCCGATCTACGAGACCGAGCAGATCCGCCCCGAGGCCATGCCCTATCTGGTCGTGGTCATCGACGAGGTCGCCGACCTGATGATGGTGGCCGGCAAGGACATCGAAGGCGCCGTGCAGCGCCTGGCCCAGATGGCCCGCGCCGCCGGCATCCACCTGATCATGGCCACCCAGCGCCCGTCGGTCGACGTCATCACCGGCACCATCAAGGCCAACTTCCCGACCCGGATCAGCTTCCAGGTCACCAGCAAGATCGACGCCCGCACCATCCTGGGCGAGCAGGGCGCCGAGCAGCTGCTGGGCCAGGGCGACATGCTCTACATGGCCGGCGGCGGCCGCATCACCCGTCTGCACGGCCCGTTCGTGTCGGACGGCGAGGTCGAGGCCGTGGCCAAGTTCCTGCGCGACCAGGGCATCCCGCAGTACCTGGAGGAGGTCACCGCCGGCGGCGACGAGGAGCAGGAAGAGGCCATCGAGGGCGCCTTCGCCGGCGAGGGCGGGGCCAACGACCTCTACGACCACGCCGTGGCCGTGGTCACCCGCGACCGCAAGGCCTCGACCAGCTATATCCAGCGCCGCCTGCAGATCGGCTACAACCGCGCCGCCTCGCTGATGGAGCGGATGGAGAAGGAGGGCGTGGTCGGCGCCGCCAACCACGCCGGCAAGCGCGAGATCCTGGCCCCGCCCCCGCCGCCGCTGTAGCGGACGCCGCCGGATTGACACGCTTTGTCGTGAAAAGTCCGGCAACCTTCACTTTGGGCGTAGCGTTCCCCACGTCCCAGCCCTGGGGCCAACCTGAACGACGCTTCATCGGAGCGCCGGAAAATGGCCTCGCGGCGGCCTTCGCGGCGGCCAGGGTTGGCGTTAAGGAGTTCGCATGACCAATCGCCGTTTCCTTCTCGCGGCCGGCCTGGCCGCCGCCATCGCCCAAGGGGCCTTCGCTTCGGGGGCCCTCGCCCAGACCGCGCCGGTCCCCGCCAAGCTGTCCGCCGAGCAGCAGGCGCTGCTGAACAAGGCGACCGCCTATATCCAGGGCTTGTCCTCGGCCAAGGGCCGGTTCGTGCAGACCGACGCGCGGGGGACCCAGACCCAGGGGACCTTCTATCTGCAGCGCCCCGGCAAGGCGCGGTTCGCCTATGATCCGCCAGCCGGCCTGCTGGTCGTCAGCAACGGCAACAACGTCAACATCTTCGACAGCCGGCTGAAGACCTACGAGAGCTATCCGCTCAGCAAGACGCCGCTGAACCTGCTGCTGGCCCGCGAGGTCCGGCTGGATCGCGGCGTGGTCATCACCGACATCCGCCCGCTGGCCGACGGCTTCACGATCGTGGCCCAGGACGCCAAGCGCCAGGCTCTGGGCAAGATCTCGCTGGATTTCTCGAACGGCCCCGTCGCCCTGATGGGCTGGACGGTCACCGACATCAAGGGCGGTCAGATCCGCGTGCGCCTCAGCGACTTCGCCGAAACCGCTGGCTTGGACCCGAAGCTGTTCGTGCTGACCGACCCGCGCCGGAAGGTCGGTCGACCGTAGCCGGGCCAAATGTGACATTACCACAACAGGCAAGAATCAACCGACTTCGGGGTTGACTAAAAGTTTGGACGTGGCATATTTAACACGCATGGCGATGAGCGACCGACCCGCTCTTCGCGAACCGTGCCGGATCCTATCCCCTCCCGGCGGCGGCATGAGAGACTAGACTTTCGCCCCCGGACGCTAAGGCGTCCGGGGCGTTTTTCTTTCCGGTCTCCCAAAACCGCGATAGAGCGGAGCCATGCGCCTCCGTATCGCCACCTGGAACGTCAATTCCGTCCGCCTCCGCGCCGAACAGGCCGCCCGCTTCGTCGACGAGCAGGCGCCCGACGTCCTGTGCATGCAGGAGATCAAGTGCCAGGAGGGCGAATTCCCGCGCGAGGCCTTCGAGGCCATGGGCCTGCCGCACCTGAAGATCGCCGGCCAGAAGGGCTGGCACGGGGTGGCCATCGCCTCGCGCCTGCCAATCGAGGACGTCCCGACCCTGATGAACTGCCGCGAGGGCCATGCCCGCTGCGTGGCGGTCAAGGTGGCCGGGGTCGAGATCCAGAACTTCTACATCCCGGCCGGCGGCGACCTGCCCGACCGCGCGGCCAATCCGAAGTTCGACCACAAGCTGGACTTCTACGAGACCCTGACCGCCGCCCTGAAGAAGCGCGATCCCAAGGCCCCGCTGATCGTCACCGGCGACCTGAACATCGCTCCCGGCGAGAACGATGTCTGGAGCCACCGCCAGATGCTGAAGGTGGTCAGCCACACCCCGGCCGAGCTCGAGGCCTTCGAGACCATGATCCGGTCGATGGACCTGCTGGACCTGCCGCGTCTGGCCACGCCCGAGCCCGAGAAGCTGTTTTCCTGGTGGAGCTACCGCGCCGCCGACTTCCGCAAGTCCAATCGCGGCCTGCGCCTGGACCACATCCTGGCCAGCCCCGGCCTGCGCGACGCCGCGCTCGTGGACGGCAAGGCCGCCTCGCGCGTCCACGACGACGTCCGCGAATGGGAACGCCCCAGCGACCACGCGCCGGTGACGGCGGACCTGAAGGTCTAGAAGTACCCCGCGTTCTCCAGGTCCTCGGCCAAGCTCGGCCCGGTCGGGGTCCAGCCCAGGGTTTCGCGCGTCCAGGCGGCCGAGGTCGCCGCGTCCATGCCGGCGAACATGGCGAACCAGCCGAAGTGCTCGGCCGGCCGGCTCTCGACTGGCAGGCCCAGGCCCTTGCCGATCGCGGCGGCGATCATCTTCATCGGCACCGCTTCCTCGGCGACAGCGTGATAGCGCTCGCCGCCCGCGCCGCGTTCGATGGCCAGGCGGTAGAGGCGGGCGGCGTCGCCGCGATGCACCGCCGACCACCTGTTGTCCCCCTCGCCGATATAGGCCGCGGCGCCCTTTTCGCGCGCCAGGTCGATCAGCATCGGCACGAAGCCGTGATCGCCTGCGCCGTGGGTGGTCGGCGCCAGGCGGACGACCGAGGCGCGGACATCCTTGGCGACCAGAGCGTCGGCCGAGGGTTCGGAGATCCGCGGCGAATGCCCGCCGGGCCGGTCTTCCTCGGTGGCCATCCGGCCGGAGGCCAGCATGGCCGTGCCCGAGGTCACCAGGATCGGCTTGGTCGTACCTTCCAGCGCCGCCCCCAGAACCCCGATCGCCCGGCCGTCCTGTTGGGCGTTCTCGGCGAACCTCGAGAAGTCGTGGTTGAAGGCGGTGTGGATGACGCCATCGCAGGCTGACGCGCTTCGCGTCAGGACGTCGTGGTCGTCGAGCGTGCCGAACACGGCCTCCGCGCCAGCCGCCTCGAGCTGGGCCAGGCCAGCCTCCGACCGCGACAAGCCCAGCACTTCGTGGCCATGGGCCAGCAATTCCTGGACGACAGCCGAGCCGACGAAGCCTGCGGCGCCGGTGACGAAAACACGCATGGGACTGATCTCCGATTTCACGAAGCCACGGTGCGCGCTATGTTGATCCTGTTAAAGTAGTGACCTTATACGGGTATAAGATCTACCAGGATGAACGCTCCCGTCCCGACCGAGAACCGCCTCTCCGCTGAAAACAGATTGGGCGCCTATCTGCGCGACCGGCGGGCCCGGTTGGACGCCGCAGCCCTGGGCTTTTCCGGCCCGCGCCGCCGCACGCCCGGCCTGCGGCGCGAAGAGGTCGCCCAACGGGCCCATATCAGCGCCACCTGGTACACCTGGCTGGAGCAGGGGCGCGGCGGCGCGGCTTCCGCCGACGTGCTGGACCGCATCGCCCGCGCCCTGATGCTGACCGAGGTCGAGCGCGAGCACCTGTTCCTGCTGGGCCTGGGTCGTCCGCCGGAGCCGCGCTATCGCGAGGCCGAGGGCGTCTCGCCCCGGCTGCAAAGGGTGCTGGACGCGTTGAACCCCAGCCCCGCCATGATCAAGACCCTGACCTGGGACGTCGTCGCCTGGAACAAGGCCGCCACGGTCGTGCTGGCCGACTATGGCGCGGCGCCGCCCGAGGAACGCAACATCCTGCGGCGGATCTTCTGCGACCCCCGCGCCCGCGCGATGAACCCCGAATGGGAGCGCGTGGCGCGGTTCGTGGTCGCGGCGTTCCGCACCGATGTCGCCCGCGCGGGGGCCGGGGCCGAGATCTCGGTCAACGCCCTGGTCGAGGAGCTGCGAGCCCGTAGTCCCGAGTTCGCCGCCTTCTGGGCCGACAACGACGTCCGCTACTACGGCGACGGGATCAAGAACCTGCATCACCCCGTCCTGGGACCGGTCAGCTTCGAGTATTCCGCCTTCGCGGTCGACGGCCGGCCGGACCTGGGCATGATCGTCTACAATCCGGCGACGCCGGAAGACCTGGCCGCCGTGAAATCGCTGCTGGACGATCGCGGCTAGGCCGCACGCGCCTTTTGCGTCGGGTCGCTGACCTTGAACTGGCTCATCAGGCGAGCCAGTTCGTCGGCCTCGGTGGCCAGGCCGTGGCTGGCGGCGGTGGATTCCTCGACCATGGCCGCGTTCTGCTGGGTCACCTGGTCCATCTGGTTGACGGCCACGTTGACCTCCTGCAGGCCGCTGGCCTGTTCCTGGGCCGAAGCGGCGATCTCGCGCACGATCGTGCTGACCTCGAGAACCTGGGCGACGATGCTTTCCAGCGCCTTGCCGGTCTGACCGACCAGGTCCACGCCCACCGTCACCTGGTTGGTCGACAGGTTGATCAGGGACTTGATCTCCTTGGCGGCGTCGGCCGAGCGCTGGGCCAGGGCGCGCACTTCCTGGGCGACGACCGCGAAGCCGCGGCCCGCCTCGCCGGCGCGCGCCGCCTCGACCCCGGCGTTCAGGGCCAGAAGGTTGGTCTGGAAGGCGATCTCGTCGATCACGCCGATGATCTGGGTGATCTGCCGCGAGCTCTGCTCGATCTCGGTCATGGCCACCACGGCCCGCTCGGCGATCTGGCCGCCGTTTTCCGCGTCCGTCTTGGCGCCGCTGACGGCGGTGCGGGCGTGGCCCGCGCCTTCCGCCGTCTTGTTGACGGTGGCCGTGATCTCTTCCAGCGCCGCGGCGGTCTCTTCCAGGCTGGCGGCCTGTTGCTCTGTGCGGCGCGCCAGGTCGTCGGACGCCACCGAGATCTCGCGCGCGCCGCCGCTGATGGTCATGACGGCGTTGCGCACGCCGGAGATGACAGTCTCTAGCTTGGCGATCGAGGCGTTGAAGTCTTCCTTCAGCTGCTCCGACTTGGGGGCCAGGGGCTCGTTGATGCGGTGGGTGAGGTCGCCCGCCGACAGCGCGTGCAGGCCGCGGCCCAGGGCTTCGATCGTCGCCCGATCCTCGGCCGCTTCCCGGGCGCGCCGGGCTTCGGTCGTCGCGCGCTCGGCCTCGCCGGCCTCGCGCATGGCGCCGGTCTCCTTCTCCAGACGGATGGCCTTGAGGCTGTTGTCCTTGAAGGTCTCGAAGGCGCGCGACAGCGAACCCACCTCGTCGGCGCGATCACGGTCGGGGACCTCGACATCGAAGTCGCCATCCGCCAGGCGCAGCATTGACTGGGTCATCCGACCGACGGGCGCGGCGACCAGGGTGGTCAGCTGCCAGCCCATGCCCAGGGCGATGACCAGCAGGCCGA
Source organism: Caulobacter segnis (assembly GCF_019931575.1). Lineage (NCBI taxonomy): Bacteria > Pseudomonadati > Pseudomonadota > Alphaproteobacteria > Caulobacterales > Caulobacteraceae > Caulobacter > Caulobacter segnis. Next base: position 5,107,362 of record NZ_CP082923.1, read on the forward strand.
CGCCGCCGCCGATCAGCATGGCCACCGACGAGAAGATCGCACGATGCTGGGCGGCTTCGCGGACGCTCATGCGGCCCTGCTCAATCTTGCGGATCAGCGTCACCTTCTTGGTGATGTGGGTCACGCGAGCCTTTTCGCCGGCGGCGATCAGCGTCTCGCGGCCCGCGTCGCGGCGGGTCGGATCCAGCGCGGCCTGGGTCAGCGGCGCGCCATAGGCGTCGAGCCACGTCTTGGCGTCGGCCTTGACGGTCGCCAGGGCCGCCTTCTCTTCGCCGGTCAGGCTGGAGCGCTCGAGGTTGGCGACCGCCTCGTCGAACTGCTGCCAGCCTTCCTTGTACGATCCCATATATTTGGGGCTGCCGGTCAGCAGCACGCCGCGCATCTGCGAGTTGACGCGCAGCATGCCCTTCTCGGCGGTATGGGTCTGGTCGATGATCGACTTGCTCTCATCGTTCAGGCGGATGGCCTTCTGCATGCCCGTGAGCTGAAGAAAGACGCTGAGGATCATCGCGATGGCCGCGCCCAGCAGCAGGCCAAACGACAGCATGATCTTATTGCGGATCGAAATATTCTTCAGGAAGGACATCCAGAAGCTCCAGACCGAAAATATATGGGAAGCAGAGACTAGAATTCGATCTGCATACGGGTCTGCAGCAGCGTCACCTTGGCGTCATTCTCAAGCGCGCCGATCGCGCGATTGTTGATCTTGGCCTTGGTGACATTCGCCATCAGGCGGACGTTGCTGTAGGGGTACCAGTTCAGGCCCGCCGTCAGGCCCTTGTACGTGCCGGCCGTCGCCAGGCCGGTCTGGTTGGCCAGAGCGGTCGCGGTGTTGGCCTTCATGTCGCCGAGGTCGGCGAAGTCGTAGCGCGCGGCCAGCTCATAGGCGCCGCGGCCGCCCTTATCGAGCGGATGCAGAACCTTGATCCGGCTGAATTGACCACCGGCGTTGTAGGGGCGGACCTCGCCGGTCGGGAACCAGCTGGCCATCGCGTAGCCGGTGACGATGTCGAAGTCCTGGCCGCCATTGGCGGCGCTGCGGGTCGTGGCGATGCGGTCGACGCGAATTTTCGCGACCTCGCCCTGCAGCGACAGGTTCTTGCGGGTCCAGGCGCTTTCCAGAGCCAGGGTGGTGTCGCCCTTGCCGACGGCGCCGGTAGACAGCAGCACGCCGCCGGCCGAGTTCTGCGCGCGATAGGCGGTGTTGGCCGCGGCCGAATAGGTGAACGGCGTTTCGCCGCCGATCTCGCGGTAGCGGGCCGAGACGCCCAGGTGGACGGTCTGGGTCGGGGTCATGACCGGCGCCCAGGTGGCCCGAGCCATGGCGCCCGAGCGCTCCTTGGCGTTGTTGACGTTGTAGGCGCCCGCCGAGACGTCGGCCTTGTTGATCGAGTCGCCCTGCAGGGCGGCGCGCAGGGACCAGTTGCGGCCGACATGGGTAGCCTGCGCCGCCAGCACGAAGCCGTTGTCGGTCAGATCGCCGAACGGACCGCGCTCCATGAAGGTGATGGTCTTGATCGAGGTGAGGTTCTCGAGCCCACCGACCTTCTGGTTGCCCACGGTCAGTAGCGTGCCGCTCTTCATGCGGTATTCGATGACCGCGTCGTCCCAGGCCCAGCCCGAACCGTTCGCCGCGCCGCCTTCCAGACGATACGCCCAGGACCCAACCTGACCCTCGGCGCCGAGGAACAGCTGGCGAGCCCGGTATTGGCGGGACTTGTAGGACGCGCCGGTGTTGCGATCGACATTCACATTGACGGCGTCGACCAGCAGGCGGCCGCGGACCTTGAAGGTCGCGCCGCTGGTCTCGGTGAACCGGGGCGAGTTCTCCCACTTGATCTGGGTCGCGACGGCCGGCGCGGCCTTGGCGGTCGGCGCCGTGGCGATCGGAGTCGTGGCGATCGGAACGGGCGCATTGGCCTTGGCTTCCAGACTCTGGATCCGTTCCTGCATGACGCGGAGCTGCGCCTTCAGCTCCTCCATGGCCGCGGCGTCGCTCTTGGGCGCTTCCTGAGCCGAGGCCATGCCGGCCATCATGCTGGCGGCGAACAGAGTTATGGGAAATAGTTTGCGCAAGTCGATCGCCCTGTTTTCTGAGAAAACGAGAATTGTTGAGCGAAGTGGATCGGTCTTGCGGATGAATTCGTGATTAATACCTTAGGAAGCGCGACAATATGACCTACTGGACTGATGTCTCCGCAATTTTCTTATTGAAAACTTAAAATCAACCAGAGGTGTCCGTGGTATTCGTCGTAGGCGGAGAAGCACCCTCTAATCAGCTGTAGAAAGGGCGCGCCGCATTGCCGCGCGAGGAAGCGCTCGCCGAGGCTTTCCTTGAACGGTCGCGGCTTATCGAAAGGAAGACATCGCGCGCGGCAGGCCCCTTGGGACGGCGGCGCGTGGATCGCCGGCTAGCCCTCGGCCGCGACGACCCCAAACTTGATCCAGAGCGCCTGGTCCTTGAGGTTCTTGCGCACCCAGGCGGCGTGAACCTCGCGCTCGGCGTCGGTCGACCGGGGAGCCAGGGGGCGCGAGCGGGCGCCGTACGAGCCCTGGATCGCCGCCGAGACCGACAGGGCCTCGACATGGGTCAGTTCCAGGGCGCGTTCCTTGCCGCCCTGCAGTTCCAGATAGACCTCGGCCAAGAGGTGGGAGTCGATCAGCGCCCCGTGCTTGTCACGGCTGTCCAGGCTGATCTTGAAGCGTTTGCACAGCGCGTCGAGCGAGTTGTACATGCCCGGAAAGCGCTTCTTGGCCATGGCCAGGGTGTCGATCCAGCGTTCCTCGAGGATCGGCGCGCGGCCGCACTTCTCCAGCTCGAAATTGACGAACGAGCGGTCGAAGGCGGCGTTGTGGGCGACCACGACGCTGTCGCCGACGAATTCCAGGAACTTGTCGGCGACCTCGTGGAACTTCGGCTTGCCGGTCAGGAAGGCGCTGGACAGGCCGTGAACCTTCTCGGCCTCGGCCGGCATGTCGCGCAGCGGATCGCAATATTCGTGGAACGAGCGGCCGGTCGGCATGAAGTCGACCACCTCGATGCAGCCGATTTCGACCAGACGGTCGCCCGTCTTCGGATCGAAGCCGGTGGTTTCGGTGTCGAGGATGATTTCCCGGGCCATCGCTTTTCAATGGCCCGCTTCGGCGGCGGCTTCAAGCGGAGCCGGGAGTTCTCAACAGAGTCAGAAGGTCGCGGACCTGCTGGCGGGCGTGCTCGATCCCTTGCCCCGTATCGATGACGAAGTCGGCGCGGGCGCGCTTTTCGGCGTCGGGCGTCTGGCGGGCCAGAATGGCCTCGAACTTCTCGGGCGTCATCTCCGGACGGGCCAGGACGCGGGCCCGCTGGACCTCGGCCGGGGCCGAAACGACCACGACCTTGTCGACCTTCTTCTCGCCCTTGGTCTCGAACAGCAGCGGGATGTCCAGCACGACGATCTCGTGGCCCTCGGCCTGGGCCTTCTCGAAGAAGCCGATCCGGTGGGCGCCGACCAGCGGATGGACGATCGCCTCCAGCTTGGCCAGGGCTTCGGAGTTTCCGACCACCTGGGCGCTGAGCCTGGCGCGGTCGATCGCGCCGTTCACCACCACGCCGGGAAAGGCGGCCTCGACCGGGGCGACGGCCGCGCCGCCGGTGGCGTAGAGGGCGTGGACGGCGGCGTCGGAGTCGTAGACCGGCACGCCCTCGGCCTGGAACATGGCCGAGGTCGTCGACTTGCCCATGCCGATCGATCCGGTCAGGCCCAGAACCAGCATGGCTCAGGCCTCGCCCAGCAGCTTCAAGGCCAGGCCGCGCACGTCGACCTCGGGGGAGGGCGGCTGGCCGTAGATCGCCTCGAAGGTCGGGATCGCCTGGCGCAGCAGCATCTCCAGCCCGTCGACCGTGCGGCGGCCGGCGGCCTCGGCCCGGCGCAGGAACTCGGTACGCAGCGGCTTGTAGACCATGTCGACCACCACGGCGTCCTCGGGCGTCAGGTCCAGGCGCGCGGCCGGGCCATCGCCGCCGCCCAGGCCCAGCGAAGTGGCGTTGATGACCAGGCCCGCGTCGATCAGGTGATCGGTCAGGGCGTATTCGGCCACGGCGACCGTGCGCGGACCGAAGGCGGCGACCAGCTCCTGGGCGCGATCCAGGGTGCGGTTGACGATCGCCACCTTGGGCGCGCCGGCCAGCAACAGAGCCGCGACCGCCCCCCGCGCCGCGCCGCCGGCGCCCAGGATCACCACGGGTCGGGCGGTGAGGTCGAAGCCCGGCGCCTGGGCGGCGATCGCGCCCAGCAGGCCGGGACCGTCGGTGTTGTCGGCCCGGATCACGCCGTCTTCCTCGAAGATCAGCAGGTTGGCCGCGCCGGCCATGCGCGCCAGGTCGCTGACCTGGTCAGCGGCGGCCAGGGCCTGTTCCTTGAACGGAATGGTGACGTTGAGCCCGCGCACCGCGCCGCCGCGCAGGCCGTCGACGAAGGTCGCGAAATGGTCGGCCGCCGGGGCGAACGGCACATAGGCCGCGTCGAGGCCCGCCGCCTGGATCCAGGCGTTGTGCAGGATCGGGCTCATCGAGTGCTTGATCGGCTGACCGCAGACGCCGCCGACGATGGCGGCGCCGGAAATCCGGGAACTCATACGGCCAGGGCTCCATGAAGACGCAGGAAGTCGAGCAGGCCGATCAGCGGCAGGCCCAGGATGGTGAAGTAGTCGCCGTCGACCTGGTCGAACAGCTGCACGCCCTCGGCCTCCAGCTCGTAGCAGCCGACCGACCACAGCAGGGCCTCGCCGCGCCGCTCTATATACTGGTCCAGCCAGGCCTCGCTGAACGGGCGGACCGACAGCTTGGCGCTCTCGACGATCCGCCAGATCGGCTGGCCGTCGCGGGCGACGACCACGGCCGAGTGTAGCTTGTGGACCTGGCCCCGCAGCTCCAGCAGGCGCGCGCGGGCTTGCTCCAGCGTATCGACCTTGTCGATCAGCCGACCCTTGAGGTCGAGGGTCTGGTCCGCGCCGATGACCAGGCCGGGTCGCTTGGTCGAGACCTTGACCGCCTTCATCTCGGCCAGGGCGTCGGCGATGTCGCGCGGGGTGACGTCCTCGGCCAGCAGACCAGCCTTGGCCGCCTCCTCGTCGACGCCGGGGCTGATCGCCTCGAAGGCGACGCCGGCGTTCTTCAGGATCATCTGCCGGGCCGAACTCTTCGACGCCAGCGTGACGGGAGTCAGGCTCATCCCAGGACCTCGACCTTGCCGCGGCCGCCTGACAGGAGGTTGATGATCGCCGCCGCCGTCTCCTCGACCGAGCGGCGGGTGATGTCGATGACGGGCCAGTTCATCCGCTCGAACAGGCGGCGGGCGGCGATGATCTCCTGGCGCACGGCGTCGCTGTCGACATAGTCGCTCTCGCGGTTCTCCTTGAGGGAGAGCAGGCGGTTGCGGCGGATCTGGATCAGGCGGTCGGGCGAGGTGATCAGGCCGACGATCAGGGTGTTCTTCAACTCGAACAGATCCTGCGGCGGCGGCCGGCCCGGCACCAGCGGCACATTGGCGGCGCGCACGCCCCGGTGAGCCAGATAGATGCAGGTCGGGGTCTTGGAAGTCCGCGACACGCCGACCAGGATGACGTCGGCCTGGGTCAGGTCCTGGCCGCCCTGGCCGTCGTCGTGGGCGATGGCGTAGTCCAGCGCCTCGATGCGGTCGAAATAGTCGTTGGTCAGGGCGTGCTGGGCGCCGACCCGGGTCGAGATCCGCGCGCCCAGATAGCGCGACATGGCGCTGATCACCGGATCCAGGGCCGCGATGCATGGCATCTCCAGCTTGCGGCAGCCTTCTTCCAGCGCCGCGCGCAGGCCCGGATCGACGATCGTGTGCATCACCACGCCCGGCGCGCCACCGATCTCTTCCAGCGCCCGATCCAACTGCCGGGTGGAACGCACCAGCGCGTAGATGTGTTCGATCGGAAGAATGTCGGTGAAACGGGCGCACACCGCGCGCGCCATGGCGTTCAAGGTTTCGCCCGTGGAGTCCGAAACCAGGTGGATATGGAAGTAGGTGGCGAAGCGCGGCGGCAGCCGTTCCTGCTCACCCTGACCCAGACTCTCCTGTGGATCATCCGTTAACGGTTGCTTAACCACTTGCCTCGCCCCTGGGGACGCCTGGGCGCCGAAAGGCCCTTGAGGCGTCGTGACATGGCGCCGCTGTGATCAACGGTCGCATTGCTCGCGTATCATCCCCAGGCTCGCGCCGCATCCCCCGATAAGTGAATCCCGGCTGTCCAAACCCAGGGACAGAGTCTCGCCAGGGGTCTTTCACCCAATGTCGCGAGTTAAGAATTCATTAAGACCTTCAAGGGGCTGCTGGACCATCCACATGATTAACAGAGTCTTAATCACATGTGGGAAGGGCTGGGGGCAAAGGCGCATGGCGTGTGGGAGTCATTCGCCTGTCAGGCGTTTTCCCCGCTTTGCAGTTGCCCTCCAACCCCCTCTTTCAATCTTAATTTCTTATTAAGAAATGATAGGAGGGTCTTAGGTGTCTTACGGGCTTGAGCCCGAGCGAGGACCGGGCTTTAACCCGAGCCATGACGTCTCCCACCCAGACTCCTAAATTTCTCTCAACGCTCGCCGGTGAGAAGCACGCGAACCCACCGATCTGGTTCATGCGCCAGGCGGGGCGGTATCTGCCGGAGTACCGCGCGGTGCGGGCGACGGCCCCGGACTTCATCAGCTTCTGCTTCGATCCCGAGAAGGCGGCGGAAGTCACCCTGCAGCCGATGCGCCGGTTTCCGTTCGACGCCTCGATCGTCTTCGCCGACATCCTGCTGATCCCGGGGGCTCTGGGCCAGAAGGTCTGGTTCGAGGCCGGCGAGGGTCCGAAGCTGGGCGAGATGCCGTCGATCGAGTCCATGGCCGAAAAGGCCGGCGAGGCGGGCAAGGCCCTTTCGCTCGTCGGGGAGACGCTGACGAGAGTTCGTTCGGCGCTCGATCCGGACAAGGCCCTGATCGGCTTCGCCGGCGCGCCCTGGACCGTGGCGACCTACATGATCGAGAAGGGCTCCAGCGATCGCAGCGGCGCGCGGACCTTCGCCTATCAGAACGCCGAGCAGCTGGACGCTCTGATCCAGGTGCTGGTCGACTCGACAATCGACTACCTGGCCATGCAGGTCGACGCCGGGGCCCAGGCCCTGAAGCTGTTCGAGAGCTGGGCCGAGGGCCTGTCCGAGCCGCTGTTCGATCGCCTGGTCACCCAGCCGCACATCCGGATCATCGAGGGCCTGCGCGCGCGCGGCGTCACCGTGCCGATCATCGGTTTTCCGCGCGGCGCCGGGACGCTGGTCGAGGACTACGCGGCCAAGACGCCGGTTCAGGGCGTGGCGCTCGACACTTCGGCCTCGGCCAAGCTGGGCCAGTCGATCCAGAAGTCGAAGACCATCCAGGGCGCGCTGGACCCCCTGCTGCTGCGGGCCGGCGGCGACGCGCTGCTGCGTCGGGTCGACGAACTCCTGGAACAATGGAACCAGGGTCCCTACATCTTCAATCTGGGGCACGGCATCCTGCCCGACACGCCGATCGCCAATGTCGAACTGGTGCTGGAGCGGGTCACCGGTCAGAAGGTCGTTTCGCGGTGAGCCGGAAGCTCGCTGTCGTCCTGTTCAATCTGGGTGGGCCGGACGGGCCGCGCGCCGTGCGGCCGTTCCTGTTCAACCTGTTCCGCGATCCGGCGATCATCGGCCTGCCAGCCATCGCCCGCTATCCGATCGCGGCCCTGATCGCGACGACCCGCGAGAAGACCGCCAAGGCCAACTACGCGATCATGGGCGGCGGTTCGCCGCTGCTGCCGGAAACGGAAAAGCAGGCGAGGGCGCTGGAAGCCGAGCTGGCCAAGGCGCTTCCGGGCGTCGAGGCCAAGTGCTTCATCGCCATGCGCTACTGGAACCCGCTGACCGGCGAGACCGCGAAACAGGTGAAGGCGTTCGGTCCCGACGAGATCGTGTTGCTGCCGCTCTATCCGCAGTTTTCGGCGACCACGACCGGATCGTCGTTGAAGGCCTGGGGCGAAACCTATTCGGGTCCGGGCCGCCAGACGAGCGTCTGCTGCTATCCGGACGAGCCGGGCCTGATCGAGGCGCACGCCCGGCTGATCCGCGAGACCTGGGAAAAGGCCGGTTCGCCGGCGAATGTCCGCCTGCTGTTCTCGGCCCATGGTCTGCCGGAAAAGGTCACCCTGTCCGGCGACCCGTACCAGAAGCAGATCGAGGCGACCGCCGCGGCCGTCGCCGCCAGGCTGCCGGCGGACCTGGACTGGACGGTCTGCTACCAGAGCCGCGTCGGGCCGATGAAGTGGATCGGTCCCTCGACCGACGAGGAGATCCGCCGGGCCGGGTCGGACGGGAAGGGCGTCATCGTCACCCCGATCGCCTTCGTCTCCGAGCATGTGGAAACCCTGGTCGAGCTCGACCACGAATACGCCGAGCTGGCCAAGGCGGTCGGGGTCGCCCCCTACATCCGCGTGCCGGCGCTGGGCGTGGCGCCGGAGTTCATCGCGGGCCTGGCCAAGACCGTGGCTGGCGCGCTCCAGACGAGCGGTAAAATTCTGCCCGCGTCGGACTGGCGGTGCGGACCTGAGTGGTCCAACTGCCCGTGCAAAGAGGGAGCCTCGGCGTGATCGATTTTCTGGTGGCGCACTTCAACCTGGTGCGCGGTCTGCACATCCTGTCGGTCATCGCCTTCATGGCCGGGATGCTCTACCTGCCGCGCCTGTTCGTCTATCACACCAAGGCCGCCCCGGGCTCGGAGATGGACGAGACCTTCAAGGTCATGGAGCGCCGCTTGCTGCGCGGGATCATCAACCCGGCTTCGATCGCCACGGCGGTGTTCGGCCTGGGCTTGATCCTGGCCGACAGCGCCATCCGCGGCTGGAGCTTCCTGCTGGAACCGTGGATGGCCACCAAGCTGGTCGCCCTGATCGGCCTCTATGGCTGGCACGGCTTCCTGTCGGCCTCGCGCAAGAAGTTCGAGCGTGGCCAGAACGTCCGCTCGGAAAAGTTCTGGCGGATCACCAACGAGATCCCGTTCGTGCTGGCGATCGTCATCGTTATCTCGGTGACGACGAAGTTCCTGAACCACTGAGGGTATGGCCGGCGCTTGACCGGTCGTCCTCAGCGTGGTTTGGATCCAGGGAAGTTCGGATTTTCCGGACTCCCTCTCTACGGACTGGCGCCCGTCCTGGCGCGCCCCGCGAGCGATCCGCTCCAAGGTCCGACCCCCGAACGATCCGCGTCATCGTCAACCGACGCGCTCGCCTGGTCCGTCCCCGTGGGCAGACCGGCGTGACCATCGAAGTCTTACCGGCCGGACTCCGCCTTGGGTCCGCGCCCACCCTTGAGTCTTGTCATGACCGAAGAAACCGAAAACGAAATCCCGGCTGCTGAAGAAGCGGCCACCGAAGAGACCGTCGAGGTCGTCGATACGACCGCCGAAGCCGCCGCCGAGGCGGAAGGCGAGGGCGACGACGACGGCTCCGGCATCGCCGAGGCCGTCGCGGCCCTAGGCCTGAAGTCCATGTCCCTGCAGGAGCTGAAGGAGAAATCCCCGGCCGACCTGCTGGCGTTCGCCGAGACCTTCGAGGTTGAGAACGCCAACTCCATGCGCAAGCAGGACATGATGTTCGCGATCCTGAAGACCCTCGCCGAGGAAGGCGTGGAGATCTCGGGCTCGGGCACCATGGAAGTGCTGCAGGACGGCTTCGGCTTCCTGCGCTCGCCGGAAGCCAACTACCTGCCGGGCCCGGACGACATCTACGTCTCGCCGTCGCAGATCCGGAAGTATGGCCTGCGCACCGGCGACAGCGTCGACGGCGCTATCCGCTCGCCGCGCGAGGGCGAGCGCTATTTCGCCCTGACCAACGTCTCGAAGATCAATTTCGAGAGCCCCGAGAACGTGCGCCACAAGGTGCACTTCGACAACCTGACGCCGCTCTATCCCGAAGAGCGCCTGCACATGGAGCTGCCCGATCCGACCATCAAGGATCGCTCGGGCCGCGTCATCGACATCGTCGCTCCGCTCGGCAAGGGCCAGCGCTGCCTGATCGTCGCCCCGCCGCGCGTGGGTAAGACGGTCATGCTGCAGAACATCGCCAAGTCGATCGAGACCAACCACCCCGAGTGCTACCTGATCGTCCTCTTGATCGACGAGCGCCCGGAAGAAGTCACCGACATGCAGCGCACGGTGAAGGGCGAGGTCATCGCCTCGACCTTCGACGAGCCGGCGACCCGCCACGTCCAGGTGGCCGAGATGGTCATCGAGAAGGCCAAGCGTCTGGTCGAGCACAAGCGCGACGTCGTCATCCTGCTGGACTCGGTCACCCGTCTGGGCCGCGCCTACAACACCACCGTCCCGTCGTCGGGCAAGGTGCTGACCGGCGGTGTCGACGCCAACGCCCTGCAGCGCCCGAAGCGCTTCTTCGGCGCGGCGCGGAATGTTGAAGAGGGCGGTTCGCTCTCGATCATCGCCACGGCCCTGATCGACACCGGCAGCCGCATGGACGAAGTCATCTTCGAAGAGTTCAAGGGCACCGGTAACTCGGAAATCGTCCTCGATCGTAAGGTCGCCGACAAGCGCATCTTCCCGGCCATCGACGTGCTCAAGTCGGGCACCCGCAAGGAAGAGCTCATCACCCCGAAGGATCAGCTGCAGAAGACCTACGTCCTGCGCCGCATCCTCAACCCGATGGGCGCCTCGGACGCGATCGAGTTCCTGCTGGACAAGCTGCGCCAGTCGAAGACGAACGGCGACTTCTTCCAGTCTATGAACACCTGAGTCCAACCAGACTCATTCGATACGAGAAAGGCCCCGGTAGCACCGGGGCCTTTTTGTTGTCGGTCCGATCGGTGTTGCCAGCCCTACGGAATGAGCAAGGTCGCTCCGGTCGTCTTGCGGCCTTCCAGCGCCTCGTGCGCGGTGCGCGCCTCCGCGAGAGGGAAGGTCTGGCCGATGTCGATCTTCACCGCGCCCGAGGCGAGAACGGCGAACAGCGCCTGGGCGCTCTCGTCCAGTTCCTCGGTCGTGGCGATGTAGTCGAACAGGCGCGGGCGCGTGACGAACAGAGACTTGCCCGACAGCTCCAGCGGCGCGAACGGCGGGACCGGGCCCGAGGCGTTGCCGAAGGTGACCAGCACGCCGCGGCGGGCCAGGCTCTTGAAGCTGGCGTCCCAGGTATCCTTGCCGACGCCATCATAGACGACCGCCACGCCCTTGCCGCCCGTGAGCTCGCCGACGCGGACGGCGACGTCCTCGTGGCTGTAGTCGATCACATGGTCCGCGCCGAGATCGCGGGCGAGGGCGACCTTGGCCGCGCCGCCAGCCGTGGCGATGATGGTCGCGCCCAGGGCCTTGCACCACTGCACCAGGATTTGACCGACGCCGCCGGCGGCCGCGTGGACCAGGACGAGGTCGCCGGGTTTCACGTGGAAACACCGGCGGACCAGGAATTCGGCGGTCATGCCTTTGAGCATCACCGCCGCCGCCGTCTCCAGGCTGACGCCCTCGGGGACCTTGACCGCGCGCTCGGCCGGAACGACCGCGGCCTCGCTATAGGCGCCCATGGTCCCGTTGTAGGCGACGCGGTCGCCGACCTGGAACCGGGTGACGCCATCGCCCAGGGCCTCGACGACGCCTGCCGCCTCCAGCCCGATCACCGCTGGCATCTTCAGCGGATAGAGACCCGAGCGGTGATAGGTGTCGATATAGTTCAGGCCCACCGCTTGGTGCCGGACCAGGATCTGGCCGGCGGCCGGCGAGGGGACGGGCAGCTCGACGGCCTCGAGGACCTCGGGGCCGCCGGAGCGAACCGCCTGGATCGCCAGCATCAGGCCGGGTCCTTCTGGGCCAGGGCCTTCTGGAAGAAGGTCAGGCTGCGGCCGTTGGCCTTGGCCGCGTCGGCCGCGTCGTAGTGCGCGCCGCCCTCGCGCGCGAAGGCGTGGTCGCGGCCGGCATAGGTGTGGATCTCGATCTGCGGGTGATCCTTCAGCGCGTTGAGGATAACCTGCTGGGCTTCCGGCGGGACGAACTGGTCCTTCTCGGCGATGTGCATCAGCAGCGGGTGGTTCAGCTTCTCGGCCTCGCCGACATGCTTCTCGACGCCGACCCCGTAGTAGGAGACCGAGGCGTCGACGTCCGTGCGGGTGGCGGTCAGGAAGGCCAGCAGGCCGCCCAGGCAATAGCCGACCGCGCCGACCTTGCCGTTGACGCCGTTCAGCTTGCGGGCCGCAGCGATGGTCGCGGCGATGTCGCCGACGCCGGCGTCCACGTCGAACGCGTTGAACAGCTCAAAGGCCCGCTTCCACTCGGCCTCGGACTGGTCGGTGATGTCGATCCCGGGCTCGATCCGCCAGAACAGGTCGGGCACGATCGCGACATAGCCTTGGGCGGCCAGGCCGTCGGCGATGTCGCGCATCACCTTGTTGACGCCGAAGATCTCCTGGATCACGACGATGGCGGGGGCGCTGACTGCCTGGGGCCGCGCCACATAGGCCGAGAAGGCGCCGTCAGGCGTGGTGATCGTGAGGGTCTCGCTCATCGCAGCTCTCCGTCCCTTACTGGGTCCCAAATAATCCGGACCAATGTGACTTTCGACCAAAGCGCTCTAACCTGCGCCGACGGGCTTGCCCCATAACAATATCGTGCCCTGACCGAAGGGAACCACCCGATGAAGATGACCATCGAGATCGACTGCACGCCCGTCGAGGCGCGGGCCTTTCTAGGCCTTCCGGATGTCAGTGGCTTGAACGAGCACCTGGTCAAGGAAATGCAGAACCGCATGGACGCCAACATGGCGATGCTGGCGCCCGAGGAACTGCTGAAGAACTGGATGGCGTTCGGCGCCGGCGCCCAGGAGCAGTTCCGCAAACTGATGACGGCCGCCGCCGGCGCGGCCGCTGGGAAGCCCTGAACGCATGACGGATACGATCTTCGCCCTGGCCACGGCGGCCGGGCGAGCGGCGGTGGCCGTGGTGCGCGTGTCGGGTCCGGCGACCCTGTCGACGGTCGAGGCCCTCACGGGAAAACCGCCCAAGCCGCGCCTGGCTGCTCTGCGCAAGCTTCGTCACGGCGGTGTCGAGCTGGACGAGGCTCTGGTCCTGCGGTTCGAGGGACCGGCCAGCTATACGGGCGAGGATAGCGCCGAGTTTCACGTGCATGGCGGGCGCGCCGTCGTCGAGGCGCTGCTGTCGGCCCTGATCGAGCTGGGCCTGCGCCTGGCCGAGCCGGGCGAGTTCACCCGTCGCGCTTTCGAGAACGGCAAGCTGGACCTGGCCCAGGCCGAGGGGGTCGCCGACCTGATCGACGCCGAGACCGAGGCCCAGCGCCGGCAGGCCTTGGGCCAGGTCGGTGGGGCGCTGAGCCAGCGCTACGACCGCTGGCGCGATCTGCTGGTCCAGTCGCTGGCCATGCTGGAAGCGGCCGTCGACTTTCCCGACGAGGACCTGCCGGAGGAGGTGGCCGAGCGGGCCCGTCCGGGGCTGCGGATCCTGAGCGCTGAACTGGAGGCGGCCCTGGCCGATGTTTCGCGTGGCCGCCGCGTGCGGGACGGTTTCCGCATCGCCCTGGTCGGCGCGCCGAACGCTGGCAAGAGCACTCTCCTGAACGGCTTGGTCGAGCGCGACGCGGCGATCGTCACCGATACGCCGGGTACGACCCGGGACGTCATCGAGGTCCCCTTGGTGCTGGGCGGCTACAAGGTCCTGCTCGCCGACACCGCCGGGATCCGCGAAACGGCCGATGCGATCGAAGCCGAGGGTGTCCGCCGGGCGCGGGCCTGGGCTGAGGATGCCGACCTAAGGCTTTGGGTCGTCGATGGGTTTCACGTGAAACATACAGTGAAGCTTGAGGAGGGGGTTCGGCGCGGCGACTGGCTGGTGCTGAACAAGGCCGACATCGCCGAGCCGTCGACGCTCGATGAAGCCGAGCGGAGATGGGCGGGGGAGGGCCTTCGGGTCCTGCGCCTGTCGGCCCGCTCGGCCGATGCGGTGACCGAGGTTCGCGACGCCCTGTCCGCCCATGTGGCCGACGCCCTGTCCGGCGCGGAATTCCCGGCGGCGACCCGCCTGCGCCACGCCGAACGTCTCCGAGAGGCTCAGGATTATTTGGCCAGGGCCCTGTCGGAAGTGGGGCTGGAGGTGGAACTGGCCGCCGAAGACGTGCGTCTGGCCGCGCGCGCCCTGGAGAAGATCACTGGCCGGGTCGATCCCGAGGATGTGCTGGGCCGCGTCTTTTCGACATTCTGCATCGGCAAGTGATGTTCCACGTGAAACCTTCCCCATATTGTCCACAGCACGCTCACAGCTGTGCCGTGGGCGTTTCACGTGAAACGCCAGGGAGTCGCATCGACCCGATCGGCTGATTGGCGTATATGTCGAGTCCAGCGCCCCCGCAGGTCCGGGGGCGTTCGCATTGAGGCGAGTTCGTTGTCCAACACCTGGGATGTCATTGTCATCGGCGGCGGTCACGCCGGCTGCGAGGCGGCGGCCGCCTCGGCGCGCACGGGCGCGCGCACCCTGCTGCTGACCCACAAGCTGGAAACCATTGGCGAGATGTCCTGCAACCCGGCCATCGGCGGCCTGGGCAAGGGTCACCTGGTCCGCGAGATTGACGCCCTGGACGGCGTCATGGGCCGCATGGCCGACAAGGCTGGCATCCAGTTCCGGATGCTGAACCGCTCCAAGGGACCGGCCGTTCGCGGTCCGCGCGCCCAGATCGACCGCAAGCTCTATCGCGAGGCGATGCAGGCCGAGCTGGCCGCCACGGAAAACCTCGACATCATCGCCGCCGCCGCCGAGGACCTGATCGTCGAGGATGGACGAGTGGCCGGCGCGATCGACGGGGAGGGGCGGGCGTACCGCGCTTCCCGGGTGATCCTGACCACCGGCACCTTCCTGAAGGGCGTGATCCATCTGGGCGAGACCCGCACCCCGGCCGGACGGGTGGGCGACCAGCCCTCGATCGGCCTGTCGGATCGCCTGTACGGCCTGGATTTCCAGATGGGCCGGCTGAAGACCGGTACGCCTGCGCGCCTGGACGGCAAGACCATCGCCTGGGACCGCCTGGACAGTCAGGCCGCCGACGACGAGCCGGTCCCGTTCTCGTATCTGAACGACAGGATCGACATCCCGCAGATCGCCTGCGGCGTCACCTTCACCACCGAAGAGACCCATCGGATCATCGCCGAACGGCTGAGCGAATCCCTGGTCTATGGCGGCCGCGCCACGGGGATCGGTCCGCGCTATTGCCCGTCGATCGAGGACAAGGTCGTCCGCTTCGCCGACAAGACCAGCCACCAGATCTTCCTGGAGCCGGAAGGCCTGGACGACGACACGGTGTATCCGAACGGCATCTCCACCTCGGTTTCGGAAGAAACCCAACTGCTGTTCCTGCGCACGATCCCCGGCCTCGAGAACGTCGAGGTGATCCGCTACGGCTATGCGATCGAATATGACTATGTCGATCCGCGCGAGCTCTACGCCACGCTGGAGACCAAGCGCCTGCCGGGCCTGTATCTGGCCGGACAGATCAACGGCACCACGGGTTACGAGGAGGCGGGCGCGCAAGGCCTGGTCGCTGGCCTGAACGCGGCCCTGGCCGTGCAGGGCCGCGAGCCCGCCGTCTTCGCCCGCGACGAGGCCTATATCGGCGTGATGATCGACGACCTGGTCACCCGGGGCGTCACCGAGCCCTATCGGATGTTCACCAGCCGGGCCGAGTTCCGCCTGACCCTGCGCGCCGACAACGCCGACCAGCGCCTGACCGATCGTGGCGTCGCCCTGGGCGTGGTCGGCGACACCCGCGCTCAGGCCTGGGCCGAGAAGAAGGCGCGACTGGAAGCGGCGCGCACCTTCGCCCGCTCGGTCAGCCTGACCCCGAACGAGGCCGTGAAGGCCGGGTTCAAGGTCAACAGCGACGGCGTGCGCCGCGACGTCTTCGCCATGCTCGCCTATCCGGATGTGACACTCGATGACCTCGGCCGCATCTGGCCCGAGGTTTTCACGTGGAACACTGATGTCCGCGAGCAGATCGAGATCGAGGCGGCCTATGCCGGCTATCTCGACCGCCAACGCGCCGACGCCGAGTCGCTGCGCAAGGACGAGGATCTGCGCCTACCGGCCGATCTCGACTATGCCGACATCGGCAGCCTGTCGAACGAGGTGCGCGAGAAGCTGGCCCGCGTGCGGCCCCTGACCCTGGGCCAGGCGGCCCGCATCGAGGGTGTCACGCCCGGCGCGCTGACCGCGCTGCTGGCCCATGTGAGGCGCGGCCGTGCAGCCTGAAGCGCTTCTCGCTGAGCCCCCGGTGCTGGACGCGCTTGGTTACCAAGCCCTTACCGGCGCCTCTGACGCCCAGATCGCTGATCTGACGCGCTACCAGGACCTGTTGGCCGAGTGGAATGAGGTCATGAACCTCGTCGGCCCGCTGACCATCGCCACCTACTGGACCCGCCACGCCCTGGACAGCTCGCAGCTGCTGGCGCTGGCGCCCGAGGCGCGCACCTGGGCCGATCTCGGCGCGGGCGCCGGTCTGCCCGGGGTCGTGCTGGCCATACTCCTGAAAGGGCAGGAGGGCGCCAAGGTCCATCTCGTGGAGAGCATGACCAAGCGTTGCCGCTTCCTGGAGGTCTCCGCCCAGGCGCTGGACCTGCCCGTCGAGATCCACAATGTCCGGGCCGAGACACTGAAGCTGAAGGTCGACGTCGTCACCGCGCGGGCCTGCGCGCCGATGACCAAGCTTCTCGGCTTCGCCGAACCCTATCTGCATCGCGGAGCGACCGGCCTGTTCCTCAAGGGACAGGACGTCGCGACCGAACTGACCGAGGCCCGCAAGGCCTGGTCGTTCGCCAGCGAGCTGCTTCCCAGTCAAAGCGACCCGCGTGGCCGCATCGTTCAAGTGAAGAGGCTTTCCCGTGTCCGCTAATCCTCTCCGCGTCCTGGCCATCGCCAACCAGAAGGGCGGGGTCGGCAAGACCACGACCGCCATCAACCTGGGCACGGCCCTGGCCGCCTGCGGCGAGCGCGTGCTGCTGATCGACGCCGACCCGCAGGGCAACTGCTCGACGGGCCTGGGCATCGGCCGCACGGCGCGCCGCACCACGCTGTATGACGTGCTGATGGGCGAGTCGCCGGTGGTCGACGCCGCCGTGAAGACCGAGCTGCCGGGCCTGGACGTCATACCGGCCGACGCCGACCTGTCGGGTATCGAGATCGAACTGGGTCAGACCGCCCGTCGGTCCTACCGTCTGCGCGACGCCCTGGAGACCATCCGCGCCAACGGGCCCTACACCTATGTGCTGATCGACTGCCCGCCGTCGCTGAACGTGCTGACGGTCAACGCCATGACCGCCGCCGATGCGGTGTTCGTGCCCCTGCAGTGCGAGTTCTTCGCCCTGGAGGGCCTGACCCAGCTGATGCGGACGATCGAACGGGTGCGGGGCAGCCTCAATCCGCGCCTCGAGATCCAAGGGGTTGTGCTGACCATGTACGACCGCCGCAACAGCTTGTCCGAACAGGTGGCCAGCGACGTGCGCGCCCACTTCGGCGACAAGGTCTATGACGCGGTGATTCCGCGGAACGTCCGCGTCTCGGAGGCCCCGTCCTTCGGCAAGCCCGTGCTGCTGTACGACCTGAAGTGCGCCGGCAGCCAGGCCTATCTGAAGCTGGCCCGCGAGGTGATCAGCCGCGAACGCGACCGTCAGGCCCAAGCCGCCTAGTTTGGCCCGCCTGACCAAGTAAGACCTGAACCTAGAACCGTAGCTTGACTGATAGTGTGATGGAGACCGCCGTGGTGGGAGAGCCGGGTATGGCCGAAGGGCGTCGTGGTCTGGGACGCGGACTTTCCGCCCTGCTGGGCGAAGTCGAGGCCGCGCCGGCCCAGGCCCCGGGCGACGCCGCCGCCGGTTCGCGCGAGGCGCCGATCGAGATCCTGAAGCGCAATCCGGACCAGCCGCGCCGGACCTTCCGCGAGGAAGACCTCGAGGATCTGTCCAATTCGATCCGCGAGAAGGGCGTGCTGCAGCCGATCCTGGTGCGGCCGTCGCCCGACACGCCGGGAGAATACCAGATCGTCGCCGGCGAACGGCGCTGGCGCGCGGCGCAGCGCGCGGGCCTGCGCACCGTGCCGATCATGGTGCGCGAGCTGGACGACCTGGCGGTGCTGGAGATCGGCATCATCGAGAACGTCCAGCGCGCCGACCTGAACGTCCTGGAAGAGGCGCTCTCGTACAAGGTGCTGATGGAGAAGTTCGAGCGCACCCAGGAAGCGATCGCCCAGACCATCGGCAAGAGCCGCAGCCACGTCGCCAACACCATGCGCCTGCTGGCCCTACCGGATGAGGTGCAGTCATACCTGGTCAGCGGCGAGCTGTCGGCCGGTCACGCTCGCGCCATCGCCGCAGCGGCCGATCCGGTGGCCCTGGCCAAGCAGATCATCGCGGGCGGCCTGTCGGTCCGCGAGACCGAGGCCCTGGCCCGCAAGGCCCCGACCGCGACCCCGTCCAAGAACAAGGGCGGCCGTCCGCCGCGCGTGAAGGATACCGACACCCAGGCCCTCGAGGCTGACCTGTCGTCGGTCCTGGGCCTGGACGTCTCGATCGACCATCGCGGCGCGACCGGGACCCTGACCATCACCTACGCGACGCTCGAGCAGCTGGACGACCTCTGCAACCGGCTGACCCGCGGGACGGCCGACTGGTCGACCTGATCGGACGCACATTAAAGCGTGCGGATGAGCGATTTTTGGGCCTTCTGAAATCGCCTCTGTCGCGCACCGAACGGCGCCTTTCCGTACTCCGGGAGGCGCCGTTTTCGTGAGAGGAGGGCGCTGTGGGCTGTTTTCAGCCGCAAGCGCTTGTCCGATAAGGCTTTCCTGAATCCTATCCACAGGCGCGCAAGCAGGGGGTTTGAGGCCAATTTTCCAGGCTAACCCCCCGTGTCATCCCGGACGGCCCGGAGGGACGATCCGGGACCCAGGGGGAGCGTGCCACCTTGCGGGCCGCCCCTGGGTCCCGGCTCTACGCTACGCTTCGGCCGGGATGACACGAGAGGGAAAGCTAAGCCCCCCGCTGATGCAGTCGAGCGATCGTCAACCGAACAGGAGTTCGGCCATGATCGACCTAGATACATTCAGCGCCATCGCGACCTTCCTTGGCGCGGTGACGAAGGGCGCGGAGATCATTCTGGGTTTGATGGAGCGTAAGCGCCCTACAGCCCCAACCGCCGCGCGCGACCCGCGATCATCAGCGCCAGGCGCTCGGCGATCAGCTGGTCGGGCGAGCCGGAGGTCTTGCAGGCTCGGTCAGCGGTCAGGATCTCGCCCTGGATCTCCAGGATGGCTTCCAGGTTCCAGCCGCGCGCCTGGCGCAGGAACTCGCGCTCCTGCTTCCAGAAGACGCCAGCGGCCTTGGCGGCGGCCTGCAGGTCGACGCCGTTCTTGTGCAGGGTCAGCACCCGGCGCAGACGGCCCAGATAGTAGCTCATGGCCCGGACGGCGGCCGGGCCGCCTTCGCCCTCGGCCGCCGCGCGGCGGAGAGCCGTCTGGGCCGCGCCCGCCCGCCCGCCGAACGCGTCGGCAGCCGCGTCGCTGAGCGAGGCCTCGGGCTCGACGCCCAGGAAGTCCGTCAGGTCCGCCGCCGTCGCGGTGGCGCCGCTGCCGGGGCCGAGGAAGAGGGCCAGGCGCTCGATCTCGGCGCGGGCGACGCCACGCTCCTTGGGCAGGCGCGAGACGAACAGGTCCAGCGCCTCGCTGTTCAGGTTGAGCTTGTCGTTGGCCAGGGTGTCCCGGGTCAGGCGGGCCAGGTCGCCGGCCTCGTCCTCGTAGCAGGGGATGACGGCGCAGCCGCCCAGCTTCTCGCCGACCTTACGCAGCAGGGAGTCGCGGCCCAGGGCCCCGGCCTCGACCAGGAAGAAGGCGTCGGGGTTCAACTGACCCTCGACATGGCGGGTCAGGGCCTCGGAGGCCTGCTTGTCGGGCCCGGCCTTCTCGCCGCCCAGGCGCAGGCGCACCAGGCGGCGGCCGCCCATCAGCGACAGGGCCGACAGTTCGTCCTCCAGCTTGGCCGGATCGGCGTCCAGGTCGACGTCCGTCAGCATCGCGGTGTCGAAGGGGTCGTCCGGGCGTTCGACCACGCGCTTGGCCAGGGCGTTGGCGCGATCGCGCACCACGCCCCGGTCCTTGCCGTAGATGACCACGGCCCGGATGTCCGGGGTCGGCTCCTTCAGGAAGCGTTCGACGTCCGGACGCTTGGAGAGGATCATTAGGCCGGCTTCCGGCCCGCCAGCCAGGTGGCCAGGTCCAGCTGGATCTTGCGGGCGACCTCGGCGGCGGCGCGTTCCTGGCCGTCGTTCTGGGCGGCGATGGCCGCGTAGGGCTGGTCGGCGGAGTCGTAGGTCACCGAGACCTCCGTAAGGCCCTTGTGGGCCTCCACGCCGGTCTTGGCGTCCAGCAGGCGCCAGTTGACGCTCATCCGCAGTTCGTAGCGGTTGGCGGTGTTGTCCAGGCGTACGCCGCGCGCGAAGCGTTGCTCATTGACCGACAGCATCAGCTTGTAGGCGGCCGGACTGCCCTGGCGGTGGGCCAGGGCGTCGTCCAGCTGCTCGCGCAGCAAGTAGCCGCCGCGACCCTGGGCCGCGACCGTCTCGATGCTGGATAGACCGCCTCCGACGCCCGGACGGCCATACAGCGGCGTGAAGCCGGCGCAGGCGGACAGGGCCAGGGTCGAGAGGGCGAGAGCGGCGGCTGCCAGGGTGCGATTCATCGGTCTCGTCTGGTCTCAGTTGGCCACGATGTTGACGATGCGGTCCTTGACCACGATCACCTTGCGAACCGTGACCCCCTCAAGGTGGGCCATGACGTTCGGATCCGCCAGAGCGATTTTCTGGACCTCGTCGTCGGCCGCGCCGGCCTTGACCTTGATCTCGCCGCGACGCTTGCCGTTGATCTGGATCGGCAGGACGCGCTCGTCGTCCGCGGCCAGGGCCGGGTCGGCCTTGGGCCAGGGCGCGTCGACGACCATGCCGTCGCCGCCGATCCGGGCCCAGGCTTCCTCGGCCAGGTGCGGGGTGAACGGCGCGACCAGGCGGGCCAGGATGTTCAGGGCCTCGGCGCGGGCCGCCAGGACGGCGTTGCTGGCGCCCTCAGCGGGAGCCGCCTTCAGGGCGTTCAGGAACTCGTACAGACGCGCCACGCCGCTGTTGAAGCGGAAGCCCTCGATGCTGTCGGTGACAAAGCCGATCAGCTTGTGGGCCGCCTTGCGCAGGGCCAGGGCCGCCTCGTCCGCCTCGTCGTGGGCGAAGTCGCCGGCCGGCTGGCTGTCGAACTCGTTCCACAGGCGGTGGGTGAAGCGCCAGCTGCCTTCGACGCCCGAATTGGTCCACTGCACGTCGCGCTCGGGCGGGCTGTCGGACATCACGAACAGGCGCGCGCTGTCGACGCCGTAGGCCTCGAAGATGTCCTCGGGAGCGACGACGTTCTTCTTGGACTTCGACATCTTCTCGACGTCGCCGATGATGATCGGCGCGCCGGTCTTGGCGTGCTTGGCCGAGCGGGCGGCGCCTTCGGCGGTGATCACCACGTCCGACGGCTCGACCCACTCGCCGGCCTCGTTCTTGTAGGCCTCGTGGGTGACCATGCCCTGGGTGAACAGGCCGGCGAACGGCTCCTCGACCGACAGCAGACCCTCGTCCTTCAGGGCGCGGGTGATGAAGCGGGCATACAGCAGGTGCAGGATCGCGTGCTCGACGCCGCCGATATACTGGTCGACGGCCAGCCAGTAGTCGGCCGCGTCCTTGCCCACCGGCTCGGCCGCGTGGGTGTCGGCGAAGCGGGCGAAGTACCAGCTGGAATCGATGAAGGTGTCCAGCGTGTCGGTCTCGCGCTCGGCCTTGCCGCCGCAGGACGGACAGGTGGTGTGGCGCCAGGTCGGGTGACGCAGCAGCGGGTTGCCGGGCTTGTCGAAGGTGACGTCCTCGGGCAGGGCGACCGGCAGCTGGTCTTCCGGCACCGGAACGACGCCGCAGGTCTGGCAGTGGACGACTGGGATCGGGCAGCCCCAGTAGCGCTGGCGCGAGACGCCCCAGTCGCGCAGGCGATAGACGGTCGCGCCCTGGCCCTGGCCGGCCGCTTCGATGCGGGCCACGGCCTCGGCCTTGGCGGCCTCGACGTCCATGCCGTCCAGGAACTCGGAATTGAAGATCTTGCCGGGGCCGACATAGGCTTCCTTGCCGACCGTGAAGGTCGCCGGATCCTCGCCGTTGGGCAGCACCACCGGCAGGACCGGCAGGTCGTACTTGCGGGCGAAGTCCAGGTCGCGCTGGTCGTGGGCCGGGCAGGCGAAGATCGCGCCGGTGCCGTAGTCCATCAGGATGAAGTTGGCGATCCAGACGGGCAGGGTGATCGACGGATCCAGCGGGTGCTTCACCCGCAGGCCGGTGTCGTAGCCCAGCTTTTCGGCGCTCTCGATCTCGGCTTCCGAGGTGCCGCCCTTGCGGCAGTCGGCGATGAACTTCTGGACCTCGGGGTTCTCGATCCCCAGGCGCTCGGCCAGCGGATGCTCGGGCGCGATGCCGACGAAGCTGGCGCCGAACAGGGTGTCGGGGCGGGTGGTATAGACCTCCAGCCCGTCGGCCATGCCGTCGGGGGCCTCGCCCCCATTGTTATTGGCAAACTGGAACTTGAAGCGCAGGCCCTTGGAGCGGCCGATCCAGTTCTCCTGCATCAGGCGAACCTTGTCGGGCCAGCGGTCCAGGGTCTTCAGGCCGTCGATCAGGGCGTCGGCGTAGTCGGTGATGCGCAGGAACCACTGGGTCAGCTTGCGCTTCTCGACCGTCGCGCCCGAGCGCCAGCCCTTGCCGTCGATGACCTGCTCGTTGGCCAGGACGGTCATGTCGACCGGGTCCCAGTTGACCGAGGCTTCCTTGCGATAGACCAGGCCGCGCTTCAGCAGGCGCAGGAACCAGGCCTGCTGCTTGCCGTAATATTCCGGGTCGCAGGTGGCGAATTCGCGCGACCAGTCGATCGAAATGCCCAGCGATTTCAGCTGCTCGCGCATGGCGGCGATGTTGTCGTAGGTCCAGCCCTTGGGGTGGACGCCGCGCTCCATGGCTGCGTTCTCGGCCGGCATGCCAAACGCGTCCCAGCCCATCGGGTGCAGGACGTTGAAGCCCTGGGCGCGCTTGTAGCGGGCCACCACGTCGCCCATGGCGTAGTTGCGGACGTGGCCCATGTGGATGCGACCCGACGGGTACGGGAACATCTCGAGCACGTAGTATTTCGGACGGCCGTCGTTGATCTCGCCGGTCTTGAAGACGTCGGCCTTCGCCCAGGCTTCACGCCACTTGGGCTCGGTGTCTTTGGGATTGTAGCGGGCCATCGGAAACCAGGTCTTGGATGCAGGAACGCGCCCCGAAGGCGCGGCCGCGACAAGAGTAAGCGGTTTCACGGCCGGAGCGCGCAGAGAAATAGGAAGTCTGAAGGGTTCTCGCCGAACCAGCGAGAACCCTTCGAGGGCTTAGCCCTTGATGTTCGAAAGACGAAGCTGACGGGCGCGGGTCAGGATCGCGTTCTCGATGTCGGTGGCGGTCTGGTCGGCGACCGGGGCGTCGACCCAGTTGCCGTTGATGTCCTTGGACTGCTTGAACACCGTGACGTTCAGGCCGTCGGCGCGCAGGCGGGTGTCCAGGATGTACACCGTGGCCTTGAAGCGCTCGGCCGGGGTCTCGGGGTTCACGTACCAGTCGGTGACGATGACGCCGCCGTACGGGTCGGCCGAAGCGAGCGGCATGAAGGCCAAGGTATCCAGGCTGGCGCGCCACAGGTAGCCGTTGACGCCGATCGAGCCTTCAGTGGCCGGGGCCTTGGAGCCGCCGCCGCCGAAGCGCTTGAACGGGTTCAGGCCCGGCTCGTCGCTTTGCGTGGAAAACGTCTTGGGGGGCTTGTTGCTGGCGCATGCGGTCATGCCCAGCATCGACAGAGCCAGGACGCCCGCGGCGACGCCGCGCATCACAGACCCACGCTCAAACGCCATAGTACCTCGCTCCAAATGTATCGCCGGCGCTATGCGCGCTCCTGGCGCGCCCCCGCGGCCGGGAGCCGGTCTATAGCATGGCTACGCCGCCTCAAAACAGGAATCGCGTGACCTCGTCGCCACAGGACTCGATTGAATCGTCCAATTCTGCCCGAAGTGCGACCAAAGGCCGGTTGACCGCGTTCCGGCCAAGCCTTTAATCGCAATTCAAGGGGCTCATCCTATATGGGATGGGTAGGGACAACCGAGTATAGGCGGCGAGTAGCGATGGTCGCGAAGCGTTTCTTCTTGGCGGGGGCTGCCGCGCTGATCCTGACGGGATCGGCCGCGACGGCGTTCGCCCAGGCCAAACCGCACGCTGTCGCCCCCGATTTCTCGGTCAAGAATGACTTCACCAGCGCCGCGGCGGGTGTCCAGTACCCGCAGGACGACAAGCGCACCCTGCGCTGGGACGCCAAGAAGGGTCGCTGGGGCCTGAAGCTGGACCTCGACCAGCCCTCCAGCCGTGAGATGGAGATGCAGGACGTCCAGGCCGGCGCCTATTTCAAGGTGACCCCCTCGATCCGCGTCGGCGGCGCCGTCAGCCTGGGCGAATCCAATCCCGCCCTGGCCGCCCGCAAGGCCCAGCAGCCGGAAGCCGCGCCCCGCGTCCGCCTGGAAACCGCTTTCAAGTTCTAACGCTCGGCTAGCCCGCCAGGGCTTCGACCGCCGCGATGCCGACGATCCCGCTGCCCGCCAGCGCCGTGACCGTGCGCGCCCGCACGCCGCCCAGCGCGTAGACGGGCAGGGACGAGGCCGCGACCAAGACCCTCAGGCCCTCGATCCCCAGCGGCTCGCCCGCCGACGGGCTGTTGCTGGGAAAGACCGGCGAAACGACGACCGCGTCGGCGCCGGCCCGTTCGGCCGCCCGGATGGCCTCGGCGTCATGGGCGGCGACGGTGATCAGCCAGCGCCCGTGCTCGGCCCGCAGGCGCGGGATTTCGCCGGCGCGGGCCTGCGGCATATGCAGACCGTCGGCCCCGATCCCCTCGGCCAGGCCGGCGACGGCGCCGGCCAGCAGCAGCAGGCCGCGCGCATCGGCGATGGCCCGCAGGCGGCGGCCCCGCTCGACGGCGTCCTCCGCCCCGAACGCTCTGAACACGATCCCCGCGCCGCGCGGCAGGCGTTCGGCCACGGCTTCGGGGTTCGCGACCCGCGCCGGATCGGTGAAGAACAGCAGGCCGGGCAGGGGCCGGCCGCGCGCGGTCCTTGGCGGAAAGGCCGCCGCCGCACTAGACAGGACTTCCAGCTCGCTCACGTTTCCGTCCAAGGCCAAACTCCTCCGATGACCTCAAGCCAGCCGCAAGCCCTCGCCGAGATCCAGGCCCGCATCGCCGCCGCCGAGGCCCGCGCCGGACGTCCGGCGGGCGCGGTGACCCTGGTGGCGGTGTCCAAGACCCAGCCCTGGGAGCATATCGCGCCCGTGCTCGCGGCGGGACAGAAAGTGTTCGGCGAAAACCGCGTCCAGGAGGCCATGGAGCGCTGGGGCCCGCGCCGCGAGGGGCTGGAGCTGCGGCTGATCGGGCCGCTGCAAACCAACAAGGCCCGTGAGGCGGTGGCTTTCTTCGACGTCATCGAGACGGTCGACCGCGAGAAGCTGGCCCGGGTGCTGGCCGACGAGATCCAGCGGGCCGGCAAGGCGCCGCGTCTCTACGTCCAGGTCAATACGGGCGAGGAGGCCCAGAAGGCCGGGATCGCGCCCGGCGAGGCCGACGCCTTCATCGCCGCCTGCCGGGAGACCTATGGCCTGAGCATCGAGGGCCTGATGTGCATTCCGCCCTTCGACCAGGATCCCGCGCCGCACTTCGCGAGCCTGCGGGCGATCGCCGCCCGCAATGGCGTCGCCAAGCTGTCGATGGGCATGAGCGACGACTTCGAGGTGGCCATCGCCGAGGGCGCGACCTCGGTGCGGGTCGGATCGGCGATCTTCGGCGTTCGCGACTACGCCTAGTCGGCGACGATCTCGACCGCGTCGCCCGGCCTGGCCGCCGCCAGCACCGCCTCGATGTCCAGCCGCTCCAGCGCCACGCAGCCCTCGGTGCCCGGATAGCCGTCGCGCGCCAGGTGCATGAAGATCGCCGAGCCCAGGCCCGGGACCGGTGGGTCGTCGTTGTGGCCCAGGATCACGACCAGGTCGTAGACGTGGTCGTCGCGCCACATTCGCTCGGCGCTGGCCGGATAGGGCAGGGTGACGGGGCGGTTGTAGTTCGGATCGCCGGGGGCGTCGCACCAGCCGTCCTCGCGCCGCGTGGCGCGGACGGGCAGGGCGGTCCTGGGACCCTCGGGATAGACGTCCGGCCGGTACCAGACCTCGCGCATCACCCAGGTCCCCAGCGGGCTCCTGTTGTCGCCCTCGCGCTTGTCGGCCGCCGCGATCGCGCCGGCCTTGCCGATCGCGCAGCGCCGGATCCGCCCGTCCAGCTCGAAACGACCGTCGGCATGGGCGCGGAACAGCATCGAGGGGCGACTCCTCAGACTTATAACCTAGCTCGGGGTTGTCCCCGGGGGCCGCAGCGGTGCATGTTTCGCCTTATGGCGCAACGCAAGACCCTTCTTCTGATCGACGACGACGACGACCTGCGCGGCGCCCTGGCCGAGCAACTGGCCCTGCACGAGGAGTTCGCGGTCGCCGAGGCCTCGAGCGCCGGCGAGGGCGTGCGGATGTCGCGCGAGATCAAGCCCGACCTGATCCTGCTGGACGTCGACCTGCCCGACATGGACGGCCGCGAGGCCTGCCGCTTGATGCGCAAGAACGGGGTCACCGCCCCGGTGATCATGCTGACGGCCGCCGCCAGCGACAGCGATACAATCCTGGGCCTGGAGTCCGGGGCCAACGACTATGTGACGAAGCCCTTCCGCTTCGGCGTGCTGCTGGCCCGAATCCGCGCCCAGCTGCGCAGCTATGAGGCTTCTGAAGACGCTCTGTTCCGCATCGGTCCGTACGAGTTCCGCCCGTCCGCCAAGCTCCTGGTCGACGAGAAGCAGAAGAAGGTGCGGCTAACCGAGAAGGAAACCAATATCCTCAAGTACCTCTATCGCGCCGGCTCCAAGCCGGTGTCGCGCGAGGAGCTGCTGACCGAGGTCTGGGGCTACAACGCCGGGGTCACCACCCACACGCTGGAAACCCACGTCTACCGCCTGCGCCAGAAGATCGAGCCCGACCCGGCCGTGGCGCGGATCCTGATCACCGAGATGGGCGGCTATCGGCTGCAGCCGTAACCACAAAGAAAAAGGCCCGGTCGGTGAGGACCGGGCCTTCTTGCATTCGTTGGCGACGCCTGGACCTAGGCGTTGCCGATCTGAACGCCTTCAGCCTGGGCCTTGCGCGCGGCGTAGACGCCGGCGAAGTCGATCGGGTCGATCAGGAAGGGCGGGAAACCGCCTTCGGCCGTGACGTCCGAGATCAGGCGACGGGCGTACGGGAACAGGAAGCGCGGGCACTCGATCAGCAGCACCGGCTCCAGGTCTTCCTCGGCGACGCCGGCGATGTGGAACAGGCCGCCATAGACGATTTCGACGTGGAACACGGCCTGATCGTCGCGCAGGGCGCGGGCCGAGAGCTTCAGGTCCACCTCGAACAGACCGTCGGGACGACCGCGAGCGTTCATCTCGACGCCCATGTCGATGGCGGGCTGGGCGGCGCCGGCGCGCAGGCTGTCGGGAGCCAGCGGATTCTCGAACGAGAAGTCACGAACGAACTGGGCCAGGATGCGGATGCCCGATTGTCCCGCGGCCTCTTCCGGAGTCGCCTCGGGGGCGGTGGTGTCGGTCATTAGGATAAAATCCGTAATCGGCGCGCTAGAACGCCTGTAAGAAAGGTGGGCGCTGCTACCATGAGGGCCCGTCTGGCGCAATGTCAGGCGCCTGACGGGAGAACGCGTCTCGCCTATATAGGCATCATCGCAAGGGCCCAAAGCCCGTCAACGGACCTTGAAGTGCTCCAGATCCTGTTCCTCGCCGCGGTCGCCGCTGTCGTTCTGTACCAGCTCTACGCCACTCTGGGGCGCCGAGCCGGACGGCAGCCCGACGACGCCTCCGTGACGGCCCAGCCGAACGGCGGCTCCGCGCCCCTGGCTGAAGCTCCGGCCCGCACCGAGGGCCTGGCGACGCTGAAGGCCAAGCAGCCGGACTTCGACCCGACCAAGTTCCTGGCCGGCGCTCGCGCCGCCTACGAGCAGATCGTCAAGGCCTATGCCGAGGGCGACCGCGAGACGCTGAAGCCGCTCCTGGCCCCCGAGGTGATGAGCAATTTCGAGCAGGCCATGGCCGCCCGCGAGGCCGCCGGGCGCAGCGAGAAGGTCGAGTTCCTGTCGCCGCCGCGCCTGGATCTGGAAAAGATCGACGTCGTCGGCGACCTGGCCAAGGCGGTGGTGCGGATCCTGGCCGAGGTGCGCACCCGCACCAAGGACGAGCGCGGCGAGGGCGTCGACGATCGTCGCACGGCCGAACTCTGGACCTTCGAGCGCGAGGTCAAGAGCGCCAACCCGAACTGGCAACTGTCGTTCGTCGCCGCCGCCGAGGCGTGATGATCCGCGCCCGCAACGCTCTCCCCACCGCCTTCGCCCCCCTGGCCCTGGCGGGCTTGCTGCTGAGCGCCTGCGCCAGCGTGACGACGCCGCTGCCGCCGGCCACGCCGGTTCCGACGCCGCCGCCACCGCCCTCCACAACCGTTGCGCCCCCGCCCTCCACGACTCCGCCGCCGACGGCGCTGTCGTTCTCCAGCCTGGCCGGCTGGGGCGAGGAGGATCACCTGGCGGCGCTCAACGCCTTCCGCGCCGGCTGCGGCGTGGCCAAGGAGCCGGCCATGGTCCGGGTTTGCGGCCTGGCCCGCGGCAGCGCCGTTCAGGACGAACCGGGCGCCCGCGCCTTCCTGGAAGCCAATTTCCGGCCCGAGTCCGTGGGTGACGAGGGCTTGCTGACCGCCTATTTCGCCCCGCGGTACGAGGCGCGGATATCGCGCAACGCCGAGTTCTCGGTCCCCTTGCGCGGTCTGCCGGCCGATCTGGTCGTGCTGGACCTGGGCGCGTTCGAACCGTCGTTCGTCGGCAAGAAGATCACCGGCCACGTCGAGGGCCCGACCTTCGTCCCCTATCCCGACCGCGCGGAGATCGAAGCGGTCCCCACCGACAAGCCCCTGGCCTGGATGCGGCCCGAGGAACTGTTCTTCCTGCAGATCCAGGGCTCGGGCGTCTTGGTGCTGCCCGATGGCCGCCGGGTGCGCGCGATCTTCGCCGGCACAAATGGCAAGCCATTTGTCGGTATCGCCAACGCCATGCGCGACAAGGGCCTGCTGCCCGACAACAACACCTCGGGCGACGCCATCAGGACCTGGCTGGCCGAGCATCGCGGGCCCGAGGCCGACGCGATTATGCGGCTGAACCCGCGCTACGTGTTCTTCAGGACGGCCCCCGACGACGGCAAGGAACCGGTCGGCGCGGCCGGCGTGCCGCTGCCGGCGGGCCGGGCCATCGCCGTCGACCCGAGCCGCCACGCCATGGGAAGCCTGTACTGGCTGGATGCGGCCGCGCCGAAGCTGGCGGGGGCCTTTCCGGCCTATCGTCGCCTGGCCGTAGCGCTGGACACCGGCGGGGCGATCAAGGGCGATGTGCGCGCCGATCTCTACATGGGCACGGGCGACGCCGCGGGGGCCGAGGCCGGCCGCGTGCGCCACGCCCTGCGCCTCTACCGGCTCGTCCCGAATTCGTAACATGGCCAGGAAGCCCCCGCCCCCTCCAGCAAAAATGGGCCCGGAAGACGATCGACGCCTCTGGAAGCTCGTCGCCTCCACCGTGACGCCGCGTTCGCCGGAGAAGCCCGAGAAGATGCGCAGCAAGGCGCGGATCCGGCCGGTGAAGACCGCCACGGCCCTCCCGCCGGAGACGCCGACCCGCCTGGCCTCGATCGCGCCCCTGCGCGTCGACCCCCAGGAGCTGAAGCCGGCGCCCGCCAAGGCGCCAAAGGGCCCCGCCGACCGCATCGAGCCCAACCGCAAGCGCCGCATCGTCAAGGAGCACGACCCGATCGGGGCGCGCCTGGACATGCACGGCCTCGACCAGGACCAGGCGCGCGCCACCCTGGAGGGCTTCATCCGCCGCGCCTATGACGACGGCCACCGGGCCGTTTTGGTCATCACCGGCAAGGGCAAGGTCGGTCATGGGGTTCTGAAGCAGCGCACGCCCGAATGGCTGGCCGGGCCAGGCGTGCGCGAACTGATCGCGGGGGTCTCGACCGCCGACCAGCGGCACGGCGGCGAGGGCGCCCTGTACGTGGCGCTGAAGCGGAAGGCCTGAAGGTCTGCTAGGGGTGTAACGCGGTCATTCGCGTCAAGGGTCGCGACCTGGGGAGAGCTGTGGTGAAGACAATGGCTAAGGCCTTCACGATCTGCGCGACGGCGTTTCTGCTCGGCGTCTCGTCAGGCGTCACCACCGCGTCCGCTCAACAAGCCGGCCCGTCCGGCTTCGCGAGCAGCGCGGATGTCCAGGCTCAGCTCCGCGAGATGCTCGCCGCCATGAAGCCCGATCAAGGGTTCATGTGGCGACCCTTGGTTCGCGACGGCGCCACCGTGGCGGCGATCGAAATATGGAAGAAACCGGGCCGCCCCGCCGTTCACCCCGCCGAAGCGGAATACGCGATCGTGTTGGAAGGCGCCGGCACGCTGGTTTCGGGCGGGACCATGGCCGACCCAAAGGTCAAGAACGCCAATCTGGTCGAGGGAAGCCAAATCGAGGGCGGCGTGACGCGGACCCTCGGCCCGGGCGACGTCATCCTGATCCCCGCGGGCGCGCCGCACTGGTTCGGGATCACCGGCGACCGACTGGTTCTGCTGGGAATTAAACTGCCCGGCGCCAAATGACCGATCCGGACAGGCTTCAGGACGTCCGCGAAGCCTTTTCGGCGATGCCCGACGTTCCCTCGCGGGCTTCCAGCTTCTCGGCCACGGCGTCCAGCGAGACGCCCGAGGCGGCCATCAGGGCCAGCCAGTGGTACAGCAGGTCGGCGCTCTCGGCCGCCAGGGCGTCAGGGCCTTGCGCCACCGCGGCGATCACGGTCTCCACCGCTTCCTCGCCCAGCTTCTTGGCGGCCAGGGCGGGGTCGTTCAGCAGCTTGGCGGTGTAGGATACCGACGGATCGCCGCCCTTGCGGGCCTCGATCGTCGCGGCCAGGCGCTCCAGGACGGCGGTCAGGCGCTGGCTCATGCCACTTCCTTCAACTTGTCCAGGCGCACCGGAATGCCGGCGTCGGCCATGGCCTGCTTGGCCTCGCCGATCGAGATCTCGCCGAAGTGGAAGATCGAGGCGGCCAGCACGGCGGCGGCGTGGCCGTCACGCGCGGCTTCCACCAGGTGCTCGGTCTTGCCCGCGCCGCCCGAGGCGATCACCGGCACGGTGACCGCGCCGGTCACGGCTTTCAGCAGCGGGATGTCGTAGCCGATCTTGGCCCCGTCGCGGTCCATCGAGGTCAGCAGGATCTCGCCCGCGCCGCGCTCGACGACCTTGGCGGCCCATTCGACGACGTCGATCCCGGTGTCCTTGCGGCCGCCATAGGTCCAGACGTTCCAGCCCGAGCCGTCCTCGCGCGCCTTGGCGTCGATGGCCACGACCACGCATTGGGCGCCGAAGGCGTCGGCGCCGGCGGCGATCAGGTCGGGGTTCTCGACGGCGGCGGTGTTGACCGAGACCTTGTCGGCGCCGGCCAGCAGCAGGCGGCGCATGTCCGACACCTGCCGCACGCCGCCGCCCACCGAGACGGGCATGAAGCAGACCTCGGCCGTGCGCGAAATCACGTCCAGGATCAGGCCGCGGCCCTCGCTGGAGGCGGTGATGTCCAGGAACATCAGCTCGTCGGCGCCGGCGGCGTCATAGGCGCGGGCCTGCTCCACCGGGTCGCCGGCGTCGCGCAGGGAGACGAAGTTGACCCCCTTGACCACCCGCCCGTCCTTCACGTCGAGGCAGGGAATGATCCGGGTCTTCAGCATCAGGCCGCCGCCGCGATCAGGGCTTCATCCGGGCGGATCGTGCCGGCGTAGAGCGAGCGGCCCAGGATGGCGCCGGCGATCTCGACGCCCTTGCGGGCCTTGAGGCGCTCGATGTCGGCCACCGAGGCGACGCCGCCCGAGGCGATGACCGGGATCGAGACGGCGTCGGCCAGTTCGCCCACGCCTTCCACGTTGACACCGGTCAGGGCGCCGTCGCGGCTGATGTCGGTAATGATCAGGGCGGCCACGCCGGCGTCCTCGAAGCGACGCGACAGGTCGATGGCCGACAGGTCCGACAGGCCCGTCCAGCCGTCGACCGCGACCTTGCCGTCACGAACGTCGACCGCCACGGCGATCTGCTCGGGCCACAGGCGGGCGGCCTTGCGGACCAGGTCCGGGTCGTGGACGGCCACCGTGCCCAGGATGACGCGGGACACGCCCGCCTCGATCCAGGCCTCGACGCCTTCCAGCGTGCGGATGCCGCCGCCCAGCTGCACCGGGATCGAGATCGACTCTAGGATCGACTCCACGGCGGCGGTGTTGACCGACTTGCCCTCGATGGCGCCGTTCAGATCGACGACGTGCAGCCACGAAAAGCCGTCCTTGACGAAGCGCTGGGCCTGGTCGGCGGGCGAGTTGTTGAAGACCGTGGCCTTCTCCATGTCGCCGTGCAGCAGGCGCACGCACTGGCCGTCCTTCAGGTCGATGGCGGGATAGAGGATCATGGGCGCCATTCCAGGAAGTTGGCGAGCAGGGCGAGCCCTGAGGCTTGTGACTTTTCGGGGTGAAACTGTACGCCCGCGACATTGCCCTTGGCCACCGCCGCCGTGAACGGACCACCGTGGTCGGTGGTCGCGACGACGTCGGCGGGATCGGCCGCGTTCAGGGCGAACGAGTTGGCGTAGTACATGTGGGCGCCGTCCTCGATCCCCGCGAACAGGGCGTGAGGGCGGACGAAGCTGATCGCGTTCCAGCCCATGTGCGGGATGGTCAGGGCCGGGTCGTTCGGCTCGAGCTTCTTCACCTGGCCGGCGATCCAGTCGAGGCCGGGGGTGACGCCGAACTCCAGGCCCTCGGTGGCCAGGAGCTGGTGGCCGACGCAGATGCCCATGAAGGGGACGCCGCGACCGTGCACGGCCTCGTTCATCGCCTCGTAGACGCCGGTAGCGTCCAGGCCCGCGCGGCACGAGGCGAAGGCCCCGACGCCGGGCAGGAAGACGCGATCGGCCTTGGCGACAAGGTCGGGATCGGCGGTGACGACGATGTCGGCGTCAATCGCGCGGCGGCGGGCCGCCTCACGCAGGGCCTTCTCGGCCGAACGCAGGTTGCCCGACCCGTAGTCGATCAGGGCGAGGGTCTGCATGGAAGGTTCCTACAGCACGCCCTTGGTGGACGGGGCCTGGCCGCCGGTCTTGGGGTCGAACTCGACCGCCTGACGCAGCGCCCGGGCCAGGGCCTTGAAGCCGCTTTCGGCGACGTGGTGGGTGTTGTCGCCGTAGAGGGTCTCCAGGTGCACGCACGCCCCGCAGTTCATCGCGAACGCGTGGTGGAACTCCTTGAAGAGTTCGGTGTCCATCTCGCCGACCTTGGGCCGCTTGAAGTCGACCTTCCAGATCAGATAGGGCCGGTTCGAGAGATCAATGGCGCAGCGCGTCAGGGTCTCGTCCATCGGGATATAGGCCGAGCCGAAGCGCCGGATGCCCTTGAAGCCGTCCAGCGCCTTGTTGATCGCCTGGCCCAGCACGATGCCGGTGTCCTCGACCGTGTGGTGCATGTCGATGTGCAGGTCGCCCTTGGTCTCGACCTCCAGGTCGAAGCCGCCGTGGCGCGCGAAGCTCTCCAGCATATGGTCGTAGAAACCAATGCCGGTGGAGATCGTCGAGGCGCCGGTCCCGTCGAGATCGATCCAGACCCGGATCTGGGTCTCCTTCGTCTCGCGGACCACTTCAGCGGTGCGGGCCATCTGAATCCTTACAGTCCGTTCTGGCTCTAGAGGCCGTTCTTGGCGGCCAGCTCACGCAGGCTGACCTGCGGGCGCGGACCATAGTGGTCGATCACCTCGGCGGCGGCGAGAGAGCCCAGCTGGCCGCAGACCGGCAGCGGGCGGCCCTGCGACAGGCCATAGAGGAAACCGGCCGCGTATTGGTCCCCCGCGCCGGTCGTGTCCACGACTTTTTCCACGGGGTAGGCCGAGATTTCGTGCAACTGCCCGTTGGAGACCACCACCGAGCCCTTTTCGCTGCGGGTGACGGCGGCGATCTCGACCCGGTCGGCCAGGGCCTTAACGGCGGCGTCGAAATCGTCGGTCTCGAACAGGGCGCAGACTTCCGAGGCGTTGGCGAAGACGATGTCGCACTGGGTCTCGATGAAGCCCAGCAGGCCGGCGCGGTGGCGCTCGACCACGAAGCTGTCGGAAAGGGTGATGGCGATCTTGCGACCCGCGCCGTGGGCCAGGGCGGCGGCCTTGGCGAAGGCGCGGCGGGCTTCCGGCGGGTCGAACAGATAGCCTTCCAGGTACGAGATCTGGGCGGCCTCGATGATCTCGGGATCGACGTCGGCCGAGTTCAGCTCCACGCAGGCGCCCAGATAGGTCGACATGGTGCGCTGGGCGTCGGGGGTGACGTTGATCAGGCACTGGGCCGTGGCCGGGCCCTCGGCCAGCGACGGGGTGGTGAAGGTGCAGCCGATCGCCTTCATGTCGTGGCGGAACACGCGGCCCAGCTGGTCGTCGGCGACCTTGCCGATATAGGCGGCCTTGGCCCCGAAGCTGGCGATGCCGGCCATGGTGTTGGCGACGCTGCCGCCCGAGGCCTCGATGCCCGCCGCCATGGCGTCATACAGGGTCGCCGCGCGCGCTGGGTCGATCAGGGCCATCGAAGCCTTGGTCAGGCCTTCCTTGGCGAGGAAGGCGTCGTCGCACTGGGCGATGACGTCGACGATGGCGTTGCCGATGCCGGCGACGTCGTAGAGCGCGGTCATGGAGCGGAGCAAACCTTTGAAAGAACGGGCCAAGCGGCCGAAAACACCTTGGCGATTAAAGGAAGTGGGGGCTCAAGGCAACGCGAGCCTTGTCCCAGGCGCTGCGACATCATAGCTGCGAACTTCCTAATCAAGCTTGAGTGAGCCGATGGTCGACGTCCTGATCCTGGTCCCCGCCCGCGACGAACCGCGCTTCGCCGACAGCTGGCGCCCGCTGTTCGAGCGCCTGGCGACGCCGCTGCGCGCCCGGGGACTGAGCGTCGCGGCCCAGCCGTGGACAGACGCGATCGACAAGGACGGGGCGCGCCTGGTCATGCCGTTGCTGGCCTGGGGCTATCACGGCCGCGAGACCGAGTGGTTCGCGCTGCTGGACGGGCTGGAGCGCGACGGCATCCGCGTGGCCAATCCGGCGTCGGTGATGCGCTGGAACTCGATCAAGACCTACCTGGTCGAGCTGGCCGGCAAGGGCGCGCCCGTCGTGCCGACCCACACCCACGACCGGCTGACGGACGCGGCCGTCCAGGCCGCCTTCGACGCCTTCGGGGTCGACGAGGTGGTGGTCAAGCCGCAGATGTCCGGCGGCTCGCACGAGACCATCCGCGTCAAGCGCCACGGCTCTCTCGAGGGCGGCCCCAGCGGTCCGGCCCTGATCCAGCCGTTCCTGCCGGCGGTGGGCGAGGAGGGCGAGCTGTCGCTGTTCTATTTCGACGGCCATTTCAGCCACGCCGTGACCAAGGTCGCGGTGGAGGGCGACTTCCGCGTCCAGCCGCAGTTCGGCGGCCAGGTCAGCGAGATCGCTCCCGAGCCCGAAGCCCTGCGCGCGGCCGAGATGGTGCTGGAGGCGGCCGGCGCGCCGCTGACCTACGCCCGCGTCGACCTCATCCGGGGCCTGGAGCATACGCCGCAGCTGATGGAGCTGGAGGTGATCGAGCCGGATCTCTTCCTGCAGCACGCCCACGACGGCGGCGCGGCCTTCGCGGCGGCGGTGGTGAGGGCGGTCGGGTAGACATCCCCCTGGGGATAGGATTCTGAGCCTAAGCCCCCAGGAACAGCTCCCGCGACGGGCACAGGTCGCTGATCTTGCAGATCTCGCACTTGGGCTTGCGGGCCACGCAGACATAGCGCCCGTGCAGGATCAGCCAGTGGTGCGCCCGGGTCTGGTAGGGCGGGGGCACGATCCGCATCAGGTCCTGCTCGACCGCGTCGGGGGTCTTGCCGGCCGACAGCTTCAGCCGGTGCGAGACGCGGAAGACGTGGGTGTCGACGGCGATGGCCGGTTCGATGTCCAGCTCGTTCAGCACCACGCTGGCGGTCTTGCGGCCCACGCCGGGCAGGGCCTCGAGGTCGGCGCGGTTCAGCGGGACCTGGCCGCCGTGCTTGTCCATCAGGATGTGAGCGGCGGCGATGACGTTCTTGGCCTTGGTGCGGAACAGGCCGATCGAGGCGATGTACTTGATCAGCCCCTCTTCCCCGAGCTCCAGCATCTTCTCGGCGCTGTCGGCCACCTGGAACAGCGGGCCGGTGGCCTTGTTGACCTGGACGTCGGTGGCCTGGGCCGACAGGGCCACGGCGGTGACCAGCTCGTAGGGGTTGGCGTAGTTCAGCTCGGTCTTGGGATGCAGCTCCAGGCTCTCGAAGCGCTCGAACAGGATCTCGACCCGCTCGCGTTCCGCGGGGCTGATCCGCTTGGCGGTCGGTTTCTTCTTCTTGGCGAGGATGGGCTTGGCCATGGCGCGGACCATGCCGTGATGCGCCTGAAACGCCAAGAAGGACGGCTCGCCAAGCGCGGGGCGCGGTCTTAAATTCAGCCTCCATGGCTCTGCCGATCTACATGGACCGCGTGATCGCGCCGCATCGCTCACTGAGCCCGCAGGGCGCGGCGGTGCTGCTGGGCGTGATGATGGCGTTCAACGCGCTGGTGGCGATCTTCCTGCTGGTCGTTGGCGCGCCGCCGGTGCTGCCGTTCCTGGGGCTGGACGTCCTGGCCCTGTGGCTGGCGTTGCGAGCCAGCGACCGCGCCGCCCGCCGGGTCGAGCGGGTCCAGGTCACCGCCGAGGCCGTCACGGTCAGCCGCGAGGACGAGAAGGGCGCGCGCACGGTCTGGACCTCGCCGACCGCCTTCACCCGCGTGGGCGTCGACCATCCGGGCGAGCACGAGATCCGCGTGCGGCTGATGATCCACCGCCGACGCCTGACCCTGGCCCGCTCGCTGGGCCCGGACGAGCGGATGAGCTTCGCGGGCGACCTGCAGGACGCCATCCGCGCCGCCCGCAACGAGCGCTGGTCATGACAGCAAGAACCGGGCGGACGCCGTTATCCGAGGGCCGTAGCCTATGAGCATGGCATACGACGCATCCCCTCTCGCGAGCGCGATCCCCGAGGCGGCCAGCCAGGAGCTGGTCCGTCTGGCCGAACGCTCGGTCGACTACCACCGCATGGCCCGGGCGCTGGACTGGCTGGCCGAGCGGTGGTCGGATCATCCCTCGCTGGACGAGGCGGCCCAGGCCGTGGGCCTGTCGCCGTTCCACTTCCAGCGCATCTTCACCCGCTGGGCCGGGGTCAGTCCCAAGAGCTTCGTCTCGGCCATCGCCCACGCCGAGGCCCGGCGCTCGCTGGAGGCCGGCGGCACGGTGCTGGACGCGGCCTTCGACGCCGGCCTGTCGGGGCCTTCGCGGCTGCACGACCTGTTCATCGCCCAGGAGGCGGCGACGCCGGGCGAGGTGCGCCGGCGCGGGGCGGGCATGCGGCTGCGCTGGGGCTGGGCCCCGACGCCGTTCGGCAAGGGCCTGTTCGTGATGGCCGATCGCGGCCTGGCGGGCCTGGCCTTTTCGGACGGTGACGACGCGTCGACCTTCGCCGACATGCATCGCCGCTTCCCGGCCGCCGACTGGACCCGCGACGACATGGCCGCCCAGGCCACCGCCCTGCACGCTTTCGCGCGCGGCGGGGGCGCGGGCGGGGAGGGGCCGCTGCCGGTGGTGCTGATCGGCTCGCCGTTCCACATCCAGGTCTGGAAGGCGCTCTTGAACATCCCGGCGGGCGAGACGGCCACCTACGGCCAGGTCGCCGGCTGGGCCGGCAAGCCCAAGGCCTTCCAGGCCACCGGCGGCGCCATCGGGGCCAACCCGATCTCCCTGCTGATCCCCTGCCACCGCGCCATCGCCAAGAGCGGCAAGCTGACCGGCTACCACTGGGGCCTGGCCCGCAAGGCCGCGATCCTGGGCATGGAGGCGGTGGCGAAGGCGGGGTGAGAAATCCTCCTCCGCTAGGGGGAGGATCTTGGTCTACAGAATGAACCGGCTCAGATCGGCGTTCGCCGCCAGGGCCCCGACGCGTTCCTGGACATAGGCCGCATCCACCGTGACGGTCTCGCCGCCGCGATCGGCCGCGGTGAAGCTGATCTCCTCGACCACCTTCTCCAGGATGGTCTGCAGGCGGCGCGCGCCGATGTTCTCGACCGAGCCGTTCACGGCCACGGCCGCGTCGGCGATGGCGTCGATGGCCTCGTCCGTGAAGCTCAAGGTCACGCCCTCGGTCAGCATCAGGGCCTGGTGCTGGCGGATCAGGTTGGCTTCCGGCTCGGTCAGGATCCGGCGCATGTCGTCGCGGGAGAGGCCCTTCAGCTCGACGCGGATCGGCAGGCGGCCCTGCAGCTCGGGCAGCAGGTCGCTGGGCTTGGCCACGTGGAAGGCGCCCGAGGCGATGAACAGGATGTGGTCGGTCTTCACCGGGCCATACTTGGTCGAGACGGTCGTCCCCTCGATCAGCGGCAGCAGGTCGCGCTGCACGCCCTCGCGGCTGACGTCGGCGCCGGAACGCTGTGAGCTGCTGGCGACCTTGTCGATCTCGTCCAGGAAGACGATGCCGTGGTTCTCGGCCAGCTCCAGGGCCTCCTGGGTCAGGGCCTCCTGGTCCAGCAGCTTGTCGCTTTCCTCGGCGATCAGCGGGGCCCAGGCGCCGGTGACGGTGGTCTTATGGGTCTTGGTGCGACCGCCGCCCAGCGACTTCATCATGTCGGACAGGTTGAACACGGCCGCGCCCGGTTGGCCGGGAATCTCGAAGTTCTGGCCGCCGCCGGTGTCGGACAGCTGCAGCTCGATCTCCTTGTCGTCCAGCTCGCCGGCCCGCAGCTTCTTGCGGAAGCTGTCGCGGGCGGCCGTGGCGCCGGGGCCGGTCAGGGCGTCGAGGATGCGGTCCTCGGCGGCGGCCTCGGCCTTGGCGCGGACGGCGGCGCGGCGCTTGTCGCGGACCATGGCCAGGGCGCTTTCGGCCAGGTCGCGGACGATCTGGTCGACGTCGCGGCCGACATAGCCGACCTCGGTGAACTTGGTGGCCTCGACCTTGAGGAACGGGGCCTGGGCCAGCTTGGCCAAGCGCCGGGCGATCTCGGTCTTGCCAACCCCCGTGGGGCCGATCAGCAGGATGTTCTTGGGCGTCACCTCGTCACGCAGGTCGGCGGGCACCCGACGGCGACGCCAGCGGTTGCGCAGGGCCACGGCGACGGCCTTCTTGGCCTCGGCGTGGCCGACGATGTAGCGGTCCAGTTCGGAAACGATCTCGCGGGGGGAAAACTCGGTCATCGGTCGTTGATCAGGGTCTCGAAGATCAGGCGCCAGCCTTCCGGCCGCCTTTGCCAGACATGCATATAGTGGGCCTGGACGGAATTTTGACCTGTCTCGCGCCCCATTCCGTTCCAACTGGCCTCGCCATGGGTCCAGACAAGGTCGCCGGCGCGGGACGCCCCGCCGCCGCGCAAGGTCAGGGACATGGTCGCCGGACGGGCCGCCAGGCGTTCGTCCAGTGCGGTCGGGGTCAGGGTCCGGGTCCCGCGCGGGCCCAGCAGGCGCGCGTCTGTCGACAGCGCTGCCCTGTAGGCGTCGGTCGCGCTTCGTTGAGCCGCCTGGCTCAGCGTCGTCTCGGCCCCGCGTACGGCGTCGAAAGCCTTGGCGGGCGCGGCCTCGCCGAGCGCCGACGCCGGGCCGATGACCGCCGGGGTCTCTGGGCCTGGCGCGGAGACCGCGTCCGCCGCGCCGCCGCCGTCATAGATCCAGCGCCACCGGCCGTCGGCGTCCTTGCGCCAGATGCTGGCGTACCAGGCCGCGCGCCTGCCGTCGTAGGCGGCCGGACCGATCGACAGGCCAAGATCCCCCGACCGAGCGGCGACCACCCAGGCCGGCCACCATTCCAGCTTGGGCTCGCCCTGGCCCGAGCGGGCGCCATAGGCCGCCTTGGCGCTGACCGGGGCCGGCTCGAAGACGATGGCGTCGTCGGCCATGTGCTTCAGGAACGAGCCCCGGACGCCCATCGTCAGTCCGTCGGCGGCAAAGGCGCGCTCGGCCGCCTCGATCTGGGCGGCGGGTGTCTGGGATGCGGCTTGAGCGGCC
The DNA here is from genome assembly GCF_019931575.1 of Caulobacter segnis. NCBI lineage: Bacteria > Pseudomonadati > Pseudomonadota > Alphaproteobacteria > Caulobacterales > Caulobacteraceae > Caulobacter > Caulobacter segnis. The sequence goes on from NZ_CP082923.1 coordinate 5,147,777, forward strand.
GGGGCGGTGATCAGCGCAAGGCTGGCGATCAGAATGGCTTTGAGCATGGCAGGATCCTCCCGACGCCTAGCCAAGCGCCGGGAAATTTTGCCGCGCACCCCGTTTGCGACGAAAGCCTACGCGGCTTCGCCCTAGAGGACTTCCACCGTCAGGTTGCCATTGGTGTAGACGCAGATCTCGGCGGCGATGGCCATCGCCTTGCGGGCGATGTCCTCGGCCGAAAGGTCCTGTTCGATCAAGGCCTTGCCGGCCGCCAGGGCGTAGTTGCCGCCCGAGCCGATCGCCGCGACGGCATTGCCGTCGGCGCTCTCGCCCGGTTCCAGCACGTCGCCGACGCCGGTGACGGTGTAGATGGCGGTCTTGTCGGCCACCAGCAGCATGGCCTCCAGCTTGCGCAGGTAGCGGTCGGTGCGCCAGTCCTTGGCCAGGTCAACGCAGGCGCGGGCCAGTTGGTCGGGATACTGCTCCAGCTTGGCCTCGAGGCGCTCGATCAGGGTGAAGGCGTCGGCCGTGGCGCCGGCGAAGCCCGCGACGACCTTGCCGCCGGCCAGGCGTCGCACCTTGCGGGCGTTGCCCTTGACGACGGTTGGGCCCATGGAGACCTGTCCGTCGCCGGCGATCACGGTCTGTCCGTTCTTGCGCACCGCCAGAATGGTCGTGCCGTGCCAGTCGGGGAAGGAATTGCTGCTTTGCATGGCTTCGCATGTGGCGAGGCCGGGCCGGAGGGTCAAGCGCCATGAGTTTTTCGCCCAGGTCCTTTTCAGAGGCCGAAGTCGAGCGCTACGCCCGCCATCTGGTCCTGCGCGAGGTTGGCGGCCCCGGCCAGCAGAAGCTGCAGGCCGCGCGGGTGCTGGTGGTCGGGGCCGGCGGCCTGGGCGCGCCGGCCTCGCTGTACCTGGCGGCGGCGGGGGTGGGGACCATCGGCCTGGTCGATCCGGACACGGTGTCGCTGTCGAACCTGCAGCGCCAGGTGCTGTACGCCACCGCCGATGTCGGCCGGCCCAAGGTCGAGGCCGCCGTCGAGCGGCTATCGGCCCTGAACCCGCACACCGCGGTCGAGACCCATCCGGTATGGCTGGACGCCGCCAACGCCGGCGACATCGTCTCGCGGTATGACCTCATCCTGGACGGCACCGACGACTTTTCCACCCGCTTCGCCGTCAGCGACGCCTGCCTGGCCCACGGCAAGCCGCTGGTCAGCGGGGCCCTGGGCCGCTGGACTGGCCAGGTCGGGGTGTTCCACGGCCAGCCCTGCTATCGCTGCCTGGTGCCCGAGGTCCCGCCGGACGCCGAGACCTGCGCCCTCGTGGGCGTGGTCGGGGCCCTCGCCGGCGTGGTCGGGTCGATGATGGCGCTGGAGGCGGTCAAGCTGGTGACCGGCGCGGGCCAGCCCTTGTCGGGCAAGCTTCTGATCTATGACGCCCTGGCGGCCGAAACCCGTACGGTGCGGATCGGGGCCGATCCCCATTGTCCGGCGTGCGGTGCTTGACGAAGTTGAAAGAACGTCGTTCGTTCAACTTCCGGGATAGGCTATCCCGAGCGTCGGGGAGGGCGGCATGAAGACGCTGGCGCGCGGTCTGGCGACCGCTCTGTTGCTGATCGTCGTGCTGGCGACGGTCGGCTGGCTGCTGATGCGACGACCGGACATACCCTACGCAACGCTCGAAGCGCGGTATGGCTATGCGGATTCCCGTTACATGGACCTGCCGGACGGGGTGCGGGCCCACTATCGCGACCTTGGCCCGCGCGACGCGCCGGTCATTGTCCTGGTGCACGGCTTCGCGGCCTCGACCCATGCCTGGGACGGCTGGGCCAAGCCGCTGTCCCAGGACTATCGCGTGGTCATGCTGGACCTGCCGGGCCACGGCCTGACGCGCACCAGCGACCACTATGTGTTCGGCCCCGACAGCCTGGAGGCCGCGGTCGACGGCGTGACCCGGGGGCTGGGCCTGACACGCTTCACCCTGGTGGGCCACTCCATGGGCGGGGAGGTGGCCTGGACCTATGCGCTGGACCACGCCGACCGCGTCCAGCGCCTGGTCCTGATCGACGCCGCCGGCTGGCCGAACGAGGGCCTCGGCGGCGGCATGGTCTTCAAGTTCCTGTCCAATCCGGTCGGCCGACGGGTGCTGAAGGAGATCGAGATCCGGCCGCTGATGACCCAGGCCCTGCGCTCGGCCTATGTCGATCCCAAGCTGGTCACCCCGGCTCTGGTCGAGCGCTATGTCGCCCTGGGCCGGGCGCCTGGCCATCGCGACATCATGCTGGGCCAGCGCCCGCGGCGCGTGGCGTCCGCGCCAGACCTGTCGGCCGTCCACGTCCCGACCCTGATCGTCTTCGGCCAGGAGGACCGCGTCATCCCGCCGGCCGACGGCCAGAAGTTCCGCCAGGCCATACCGGGCGCGACCCTGATCCTCTATCCGGGCGTCGGCCATGTGCCGATGGAGCAGATCCCCGAGCGATCAGTCTCCGACCTGAAGGCTTGGCTGGCGGCCCATCCCGCCAAATAACGCGGTCTTCGGGATATTACGGAACAGACTCCGCCGCCGCGGCTGGCTATGCCCCCGTCATCCCAGACGGAGACATCGGGTGATGAGCGGATCGCGGATCGGATTGGACAGCCTGCGGGCCAAGGTGATGTCGGCGGAGGACGCCGCCGCCCTGATCGACCCCGGCAGCACGGTCGGCATGAGCGGCTTCACGGGTTCGGGCTATCCCAAGGCCGTGCCGATGGCCCTGGCCAGCCGGATCGAGGCCGAGCACGCGGCCGGCAATCCCTTCCGCCTGCGCGTCTGGACCGGCGCCTCGACGGGGCCCGAACTGGACGGGGCCCTGGCCAAGGCCGACGGCATAGAGTTCCGACTGCCCTACAACTCCGATCCGATCGCCCGCGACAAGATCAATCGCGGCGAGATGGACTATTTCGACATGCACCTCAGCCAAGTCGCGCCGATGGCCTGGCAGGGGTTCCTGGGTCCGCTGGACACGGCGATCATCGAGGTCAGCGGCATTCGGCCCGACGGTTCGCTGATCCCGTCCTCGTCGGTGGGCAACAACAAGACCTGGATCGACCGCGCCTCGAAGGTGATCCTCGAGGTGAACCGCTGGCAGAACCCGGCGCTGGAGGGGATGCACGACATCTACTACGGCACGGCCCTGCCGCCGAACCGGGTGCCGATCCCGCTGGTCCGCCCCGACGATCGCATCGGCGAGGCCTATTTCCGCTGCGATCCGAGCAAGGTGGTGGCGGTGGTCGAGACCGACTCCCCCGACCGCAACCTGCCGTTCGACGCCCCGGGCGAGGACCATCGCGCCATCGCCGGCCACCTGCTGGAGTTCTTCCGCCACGAGGTCGCGCGCGGCCGCCTGCCGGCCAGCCTGCTGCCGCTGCAGTCGGGCGTGGGCAACATCGCCAACGCGGTGATGTCGGGCCTGGTCGACGGGCCGTTCGACAACCTGACCGCCTATACCGAGGTGCTGCAGGACGGGATGCTGGAGCTGATGGAGGCCGGCAAGCTGCTGACCGCCTCGGCCACCGCCTTCTCGCTCAGCCCGCAGGCCGCCGCCGCCCTGAACGCCGACATGGCCCGCTTCCGCGACCGCCTGGTGCTGCGCCCGCAGGAGATCAGCAACCACCCCGAGGTGATCCGCCGCCTGGGCTGCATCGCCATGAACGGCATGATCGAAGCCGACATCCACGGGGCGGTGAACTCGACCCACCTGATGGGCTCGCGCATCCAGAACGGCATCGGCGGCAGCGGCGACTTCGCCCGCAACGCCTATGTCTCGATCTTCATGGCCCCCTCGACGGCCAAGGGCGGCAAGATCTCGACCATCGTGCCCAAGGCCCCGCACGTCGACCACATCAACCAGGACGTCCAGATCCTGGTCACCGAACAGGGCCTGGCCGACCTGCGCGGTCTGTCGCCCCGCCAGCGGGCCGAGGTCATCATCGAGAACTGCTCGCACCCGGACTACCGCCCGGCCCTCAAGGACTACCTGGCCCGCGCCCGCCGCGACTCCTACGGCCAGCAGTCCCCGACCCTGCTGAACGAGGCCTTCGCCTGGCACCAGCGGTTCGTCGAGACGGGGGACATGAGGGGCTAGGCGAAAGCCTTGGCGATATGGGCGACCGATCGGGTCACCATCTGGACGTGGTTTGGATGCTTCCACATGGGATGACCCTCGGTCGGCATCTCGATGTACTCGACCTGCCGTCCGGCGGACTTGAGCGCGCGTTGCATCCGCCGGGACTGCTCAACGCCGACGATGCCGTCCAGCGCCCCGTGCTGTAGCAGAACCGGGGCCCGGATGGCCTGCGCCTGCAAGGCCGGTGAGGCGGTGGCGAGCAGTTTCCGATCCTTGGCCGGATCGCCCATCTGCTCCTTCCAATAGGCGTAGGTCAACGAGTCCGCGCCCTCCATCTCGCGCACCATCGCCAGGCTTTCGAACAGATCGGAGTCCCCGGCGATCGAGACGACCGCCCTGTACCGTTCGGGGGTTTTCACCGCGCCCATCAGAGCCGCGTAGCCACCGTAGCTGATGCCGCAAATCGCGATGCGGGCCTGGTCGATGTTGGTGCGCTCGATCGCCGCCGCCAGGGCGTCTTCGACATCGTTCTGCATCAGATCGCCCCAGTGAGCGAGGCCACCGCGGGCGAAGGCGCGGCCATACCCCGCCGATCCCCGGAAGTTCACCTGCAGGACGCTCCAGCCCTGGGCGCAAAACGCCTGGACCATGGAGTCGAAACGATAGGCGTCGCGAGCCTCGGGACCGCCATGGGGCATGACCACCAGTGGCGTCGGCGCATCGCCCGAGCCGGGAGGCAGGCTCAGATAGGCGGTGATCGGCAGGCTGTCGCGCGCGCGGACCTTCAGGATGTCCATGCGCGCCAGCCTGCCCTGGGTCAGGTTGGGTCGATCGACGGCGAGGGGCTCGAGCTTGGCGGCGCGGCGGTCATAGAACCAGTATGACAGGACATGGCGGGGGCCGCTGACCAGGAAGACCAGGCGCGTCTTGTCGGTGTTGAAGTCGACCAGGCTCAGGTTGCACTCGTTGCCGAAATAGGCGCGGACGCCGCGATAGTGCTTCGCGAGATCGGGATCGACGAAATCGTAGACCACGCGATCCTCGACCCAGCGGGTGGCGACCAGGCGACCCTCGGCGTCGGTTACGCAGCCGGTGACGTCGAAATCGGGCCGCGCGCCGATGGGAGCGCCGATGCCGAAGGTCCGCACGTCGAAGGTCCGAATCGAGGCCTTGTCCTCGGTCTCCGTGCCGGCGATCGAGGCGTACAGGACGCCCGGCTTGTCGCTGACCGACAGGAAATCCATGCCGTCCAGCTTGTCGAACTCGTCCCGGCGGAACTTCCGGAAGAATTTCCAGGCGGTTTCGCCAGGGGCGCGGGCATAGACCGACACCGAGGATCCGGTGGAGTCCAGCCGAAGAACAGGGACACCGTCCTGGGTCAGCCAGCTGTCGGTGCTGAAGGCGCCCATTTCCTGCAAGATCGCTTCACCCGTGACGATGTTCACCCGGTAAAGCGCATAGGCGCCGTGCTGGCTGTTCCAGGCCTGCATCAGGATGCAGTTGGGATCGCTGCTCTTAAGGTCGACGACCGAGCCGAGATTGCGACGGGTGTTCAGCGCGTAGGTCTGGTTCGCGAACAGCAGGGCCAGGTTCTGGCCGGAGCGATCCATCGAGATGATCCGACGGGTGATCTGGGTGAGGACGTCGCCTTTCCAGGGCCGGCCGGCCACCTTGCCCTTGGCGTCCTTGTCCAGCAGCACCCAGACCAGCAGGCGCTCGTTGTTCACCCAGGCGATCTTCTCGACCTCGCAGTCGCCGATAGCGACCTGGGTTGGCGGCGCGTTCAGCTTGTCGGCGTCGGAGAGTGTGACGAAGGCGTTGCGGCCGCCATTGGAACGGTCCATGCGCAACACCGCGAGACGGCCGCCGTCCGGGGTGATCGCCGCGTCCAGCGCCGTGGGGCGGGCCAGAAGCTCTTCCAGCGAGGGTGGGCCCGCCGGCGTCGCCGCGAGGGTCGAATGCGTCAACGCCGTCAAAGGCGCGGCGATGGCGCTCGCGAGGAGCCCGCGTCGCGAAAACATGAAAACCCCCAACTCAACCGGGAGAAGCTGAGCGCGCTCCGCTCGCCCGGTCAAGCTCCCCGGCTACAGCATCGACGGGATCACGCGGTCCGGAGGCCGGTGGCCGTCCATGAAGGTCTTCACGTTGACGATGACCTTCTCACCCATGTCGATGCGGCCCTCGACCGTGGCCGAACCCATGTGGGGCAGCAGCACGACATTGGGCAGCTTCAGGAGCTTGGGATTGATGGCCGGCTCGTGCTCGTAGACGTCGAGGCCCGCGCCCGCGATCTCGCCCTTGGCCAGCATGTTGGCAAGGGCCCCCTCGTCGATCACCTCGCCCCGGGCGGTGTTGACGATCACCGCGTGCGGTCGCAGCAGCTTCAGCCGGCGGGCCGACAGCAGGTGGTAGGTGGCCGGGGTGTGCGGGCAGTTGACCGAGATGAAGTCCATCCGGGCCAGCATCTGGTCCAGGCTTTCCCAGTAGGTGCAGCCCAGTTCCTCGGCGATGCGGGGACTGACGGGCTTGCGGTTGTGATAGTGCACCTGCATGCCGAAGGCCTTGGCGCGGCGGGCCACGGCTTGGCCGATGCGGCCCATGCCGATGATGCCGATGCGCTTGCCCCACAGGCGGCGGCCCAGCATCCAGGTCGGCGACCAGCCATGGAAGCCGCCGGCCTTGACCACCTCGGCGCCTTCGACGATCCGGCGCGAGGCGGCCATGATCAGGGTCATGGTCAGGTCGGCGGTGTCTTCCGTCAGTACGCCGGGCGTGTTGGTGACGATGATGCCGCGGGCGTTGGCGGTGGCGACGTCGATATTGTCGACGCCGGCGCCGAAATTCGCGATCAGCTTGAGCCGATCGCCGGATCGCGACAGAAGGCGGGAGTCGATACGATCGGTGATCGTCGGCACCAGCACATCGGCGCGGCTCATGGCGTCGACCAGCTCATCGGCCGTCAAGGGCTTGTCGGAGACGTTCAGTTCGGTGTCGAACAGTTCGCACATCCGCGTCTCCACCGGATCGGGGAGTTTGCGGGTGACGATGACTTTGAGCTTGCGGGCGGCCATGGGCGGTTTGAAAAGCTCTCACTGACGGGCGTTTGAAAGCTGTAGCAAAGGGGCCCGAGGGGGCCAAGCAACATGCCGTCGAAAACAGAACATCGTTCGTATCAAAAGGGTCTGACGCCCGCCCTGGTCGGAATTGTGTCCGGCCTGGCGGCGCTTTTGGGCCTGTGCGCCGGTCCGGCGGCGGCCGACGGACCCCGGATCACCCCGTCGGGCCTGGACGTGCCGCGCTACGTCTCGCTGAAATACGCCGAGGTCAACGCGCGCAACGGTCCGGACGAGGCCCACCAGCTGCTGTGGATCTACCACGCCAAGGGCCTGCCGGTGCAGGTGGTGGCCGAAACCCGCGAGTGGCGGCGGATCTGCGATCCCGAGGGCGGACTGGCCTGGGTGCACAAGCGCACGACCGACGGTCGCCGCTCGGCCATGCGGGTGCAGGCCAGCAACCTGCCGCTGCTGAGCGCGCCCAAGGCGGACGCCAAGGTCAGCGCCTATCTGAAGGGTCGTTCGATCGCCAGTCTCGACAAGTGCGAGAAGGGCTGGTGCCGCCTGCGGGCCGACGGATCGTCCGGCTGGGCCCGGGAAGCCGACATCTGGGGCGCCGATCCGGCCGTCCAGTGCCGCAAGGGATAGTCAAGCTCCAGGAACATACGGGATCAGGGAAACGTTGAGACCTGACCCACCGCCGTGCTAGGGCGTCCCCATGCAGAAGAACGCCTATACCTTCGAAGAACTCCTGGCCTGCGGTCGCGGCGAACTTTTCGGCCCGGGCAACGCCCAGCTGCCGGCCCCGCCGATGCTGATGTTCGACCGGATCGTCCGGATCGAGTCGGATGGCGGCAAGTACGGCAAGGGCTATGTCGAGGCCGAGTTCGACATCAATCCGGACCTGTGGTTCTTCGGCTGCCATTTCATCGGCGACCCCGTCATGCCCGGCTGCCTGGGCCTGGACGCCATGTGGCAGCTGGTCGGCTTCTTCCTGGGCTGGTCGGGCGCGCCCGGCCGGGGCCGCGCCCTGGGCGTCGGCGAGGTCAAGTTCACCGGCCAGGTCACCCCGGACGTCAAGAAAGTCGTCTACAAGATCGACCTGAAGCGGGTCATCATGCGCAAGCTGGTCATGGGAATCGGCGAGGGCGTGTTGGAAGCCGATGGTAAGGTGATCTACGAAACCAAGGACCTGAAGGTCGGCCTGTTCACGGCCGAGCAGATGGCCTCTTGATCGGTTAGAAACAGAGATCCGTTGGACGAGACCGGCCGCTAGAGAGCCGGCCCCCTGATGGGTTGGGGGGAGAAGAGGATTAGAGACATGCGTCGCGTCGTCGTCACCGGACTGGGGATCGTCTCGTCCATCGGCAACAACGCCAATGAAGTCCTGGCGTCGCTGCGTGAAGCCAAGTCCGGCGTGATCTTCGCGCCGGAATACGCCGAGCGCGGCTTCCGCTGCCAGGTTCATGCCGCGCCCCAGATCGAGTGGGAGAGCATGGTCGACCGCCGCGCGGCGCGTTTCCTCGCGCCTGGCACGGCCTATGCCCACATCGCCATGGAGCAGGCGATCGCCGATTCCGGCCTGGAAGAGGGCGAGATCTCCAACGAGCGCACCGGCCTGATCGTCGGTTCGGGCGGCCCGTCCACCCGCGTCATCGTCGAGGCCGCCGCCACGACGATGGAGAAGGGCCCCAAGCGCATCGGCCCGTTCGCCGTGCCCAAGGCCATGAGCTCGGGCCCGTCGGCGGTGCTATCGACCTGGTTCAAGATCCGCGGGATCAACTATTCGATCAGCTCGGCCTGCGCGACCAGCGCCCACTGCATCGGCGCGGGCGCCGAGCAGATCCAGATGGGCAAGCAGGACATCGTCTTCGCCGGCGGCTGCGAGGAGCTGGATTGGACCCTGTCGAACCTGTTCGACGCCATGGGCGCCATGAGCACCAACTTCAACGACCGTCCGGCCGTGGCCAGCCGCGCCTACGACAAGAACCGCGACGGCTTCGTGATCGCCGGCGGCGCGGGGATCGTGGTCCTCGAGGAATACGAGCACGCCAAGGCGCGCGGGGCCAAGATCTACGGCGAGGTCGTGGGCTACGCGGCCAATTCCGACGGCTACGACATGGTCGCCCCGTCCGGCGAGGGCGCGGCGCGCTGCATGCGCATCGCCATGGCCGAGGCCGGCGACCGCGCGATCGACTATCTGAACCCGCACGGCACCTCGACGCCGGTCGGCGACAGCAAGGAGATGGGCGCGGTGCGCGAGGTGTTCGGCGACAAGCCGCCGATGATCTCGTCGACCAAGTCCCTGACCGGCCACAGCCTGGGCGCGGCCGGCGCGCAGGAGGCCATCTACTCGATCCTGATGCTCAACAACGGCTTCGCGGCCGAGAGCGCCCATATCGACGAGCTGGATCCCGAGTTCGCCGACCTGCCGATCCTGCGCCAGCGCGTCGACAAGCCGCTGAACACGGTGATGTCCAACAGCTTCGGCTTCGGCGGCACCAACGGCACGCTGATCTTCAGCCGCGTCGACTAGCGGTCGGGCGGGCGCCTTGACGACCGCCCGCGAGGCCTTCGATCTCTACAGGACCGGCCGATTGGCGCAGGCCGTCGCCCTCTGCGAGCGGCTGGTCGTCGAGACGCCCGGTGTCGAGGCCTGGCATCTGCTGGGCGTGTCGCGTCTGGGCCTGGGCCAGGCGGAAGCGGCGCTGGCGGCGCTGGACGCAGGCTTGGCGCTGGATGCTGAGCGACCTGGCTTACTGTCGGCGCGAGCCCTGGCCCTGACGGCGCTCGGGCGGGACGAGGCGGCGGTGGCCGCGGCGCGCGTCGCCCTGGCGGCCGACCCCGGCAACCCGCCCGTTCTCAACGCCCTGGCCTTGTCCCTCCAGAGGCTGGGCGGCTTCGAGGAAGCGCTGGCGGCGCTCGACCGCGCCGTGGCGGCCGCGCCGCGCGAGGCGAGCACGCTGGCCAACCGCGCGGCGCTGAAGTCGCTGCTGAACCGGCCAGCCGAGGCGGCGCGAGACCTGGAAGCCATTCTGGATCTCGATCCCCTCTATCCCCGCGTTTCAGGCGACCTGATGTGGGCCCGCCGCCAAACCTGCGACTGGCGCGAGGACGCGGCCCTGGACATGCTGGTCAAGGCGGACCTGAAGCTGGGCCGTCTGGCGGTCTCGCCGTTCGCGGCCCTGGCGATGTTCGACGAGCCGGCCCTGCACCGCCGTTGCGCCGAACTGGCCGCGCCGTCCGCCGTTCCGTCGCCGGCATGGCCGGTTCGACCACAGGGCGAACGGATCCGCTTGGCCTATCTGTCGTCCGACCTGCACGAGCACGCCACGGCCCGACTGCTGGCCGGAGTGCTGGAGGCGCACGACCGCGCCCGGTTCGAGATCCTCGCGGTGTCGTACGGCCCGGATACGGGCGGTCCGATGCGCGATCGCCTGAAGGCCGCCTGCGAGCACTGGATCGAGGCGCGGAGCCTGGGCGACGCGGAGATCGCCGGCCTGTGCCGGGCGCGGGGCGTCGACATCGCCGTCGACCTCAAGGGCTACACCCAGGACGGTCGGCCGGGGATCCTGGCCCACCGCGCCGCGCCGGTTCAGGTCAGCTGGCTGGGCTATCCGGGCACGCTGGGCGCTCACGCCGACATCGTCCTGGCCGACGTCGTGACCCTGCCGCCGGGCGCGGAGGGCTTCTGGTCCGAGGCGGTGGTCCGCCTGCCGCTCTACCAGCCCAACGACGCCCTCGCCGAGGTCCCGCAGGCGCCGGACAGGGCCGAGGCGGGCCTGCCCGAGGGCGCGTTCGTCTTCGGCTGTTTCAACAATCCCGCCAAGATCACGCCCGAGGTGTTCGCGACCTGGACGGCGATCCTGAAGGCCGCGCCCGACAGCGTGCTGTGGCTCTACGCCGGCGCGCCGGGGGCGGCCGAGAACTTGCGCGCCCACGCCGCCGGCGCCGGGATCGCGCCCCACCGCCTGGTCTTCGCCCCGCCGGTTCCGCATGGGCGGCACCTGGCTCGCCACGCCCTGGCCGATCTGGTCCTCGACACCTGGCCCTACGGCGCCCACACCACGGCCAGCGACGCGCTGCGTATGGGGATTCCAATACTGAGCCTTCCAGGCAAGAGTTTCGCCAGCCGGGTCGGCGCTAGCCTGCTGACGGCCCTGGGCCTGCCCGAGCTGATCGCGGGCAGCCGGACCGCCTATGTGGCCAAAGCCGTGGCCCTGGCCAGAGATCGCGCGGGCCTGATGGCGTTGAAAGCCCGCGTCCGCGCGGCGGTCGAGACGTCCGCCGTCTTCGATCCGGCCGCCTTCGCCCAATGCCTGGAGGCGGCGTTCGCGGACATGCCCAGACGCTGAAAGACGGCTGAAGGGTTCCGCGCGGCCCCCGCCCCTGCTAACCAGCGGTCAACGATTTGCGAAAGAGGGCCCGACACATGGCCGACGATTACGCGTTCCCCAAGGGCGAGCTGATGCGGGGCAAGAAGGGCCTCGTCATGGGCGTGGCCAACCACAACTCGATCGCCTGGGGCATCGCCAGCCAATTGGCCGCCCAGGGCGCCGAGATGGCCTTCACCTATCAGGGCGAAGAACTGGAGCGCCGCGTGCGGCCGCTGGCCGAGAGCATCGGCGTCAAGACGCTCATCCCGGCCGACGTCACCGACGACGCCTCGATGGACGCCGCCTTCGCCAAGATCGAGGAGGTGTTCGGCACGATCGACTTCGTCGTCCACTCGGTGGCCTTCGCCAACAAGAACGAGCTGAAGGGCTCGTTCGTGGACAACACGACCCGCGAGGGCTTCCTGCTGGCCATGAACATCTCGGCCTTCAGCTTCGTGGACGTGGCCAAGCGCGCCTCCAAGCTGATGCCGAACGGCGGCTCGCTGATCACCATGACCTATCTGGGGTCGGAGCGGACCATCCCGAACTACAACACTATGGGCGTGGCCAAGGCGGCGCTGGAAGCCTCGACCCGCTACATCGCCCGCGACCTGGGCCCCAAGGGCATCCGCGCCAACGCCATCTCGGCCGGCGCCATGCGCACCCTGGCCCTGGCGGGCATCGCCGGCGGCCGAGGCATGATCGCCCAGGGCCGCGCGTTCTCGGCGATGAAGGAAGACACCTCGATGGAAGGCGTCGCCGGTTGCGCCCTGTGGCTGGCTTCGGACCTGGGCAAGTCGACCACGGGCGAGGTCGTCCACGTCGACGCCGGATTCCACATGATGGGCATGCCGGACGCCGAGGAGGCGTAAGCCTTCTTCGGGACTAAGGGGCGTAGGCCCTCATGAACCTTTCGGCCGCCTCCCTCGCGAGGCGGCCGTACTGTTCCTGGGTCTTTTCGGACGGTAGGCGCAGCAGGGACCGCAGCTGGCTGTGGCCCATGACCATGCCCGAGAAGAACTCGGCGGCCTGCTCGAAATCCTCGACCTTCAGCCGGCCCAGCTCGGTCTCGGTCTGCAGGAAGGCGGCCAGTTGGCGGCGGGCGCTGAGCGGGCCGGCCTCGAAGACCTCCTTGGCCACGTCGGGCATCTCGCCCGCGCCCAGCATGATCACCCGCATCATCGAGTAGCTCTTGTTGGTGACCACCGTCTCCAGCATCGAGCGGGCGTAGGCCTCCAGCGTCTCGGTCGGATTGTCCACCGCCCCGGGCTCGCGCAGCGAGGCGGTGATGCTCTCAACCCGGCGGTTCATCAGGGCCCGCATCAGTTCGGCCTTGGAGCCGTAGTGATTGTAGACCGTCTGCTTGGACACCCCCGCGCGGCGGGCGATCTCCTCCATCGGGGCGGCCAGGCCGCGCTGGCCGATCACCTCGACGGCGGCGTCGAGGATGGCTTCGGTCTTGGCGACGTCGATCTGTCCGGGAATGCGCGGCATCAGTGGGCGTCCGAGGGGGGCGGGGGAGCGTTCTTGACCGGCGCGGCCAGCAGCGAGACGCCGGCGGCGACGAAGCAGCCGATGGCCAGCAGGGTGAAGCTGTCGCCGAACGCCATCACCGTGGCCTGCTGCTGCATCATGCCGCCGATGGCCTTGCGCGCCGCGCCGGAGGGGTTGGCGACGCCCAGCTGCATCATGCGCTCGGTCAGGCCCGCCATCATGTTGGCCGTCGCCCCGCCCTGCGTCACCTTCGAGGTCATGTCGTCGTAGTACAGCGCCGTCTGCTGGGTGATCGAGGTCGCCAGCAGGGCGAGGCCGATCGCCCCGCCGGTGTTGCGCGACAGGTTCACCAGGCCGGAGGCGTTCTTGACCATGTGCGGCGGCAGGGTGCTCATCGTGATCTGCTGGGTCGCGATCATGGCGATCATGACCCCGACGCCGCGGCAAGCCTGAACCCCGGCGAATTCCCAGAAACCCCAGTCCTTGGTCACGCCGTGAGCCATGTACATGCCCCAGCCGGCCAGAAGGAAGCCGATGAACATCGGCACGCGCGGATCGGTCTTGCGGACCAGGCGGCCGGCGATCGGGCCGGTCAGGAACATCGACAGGCCCGAGACCACCATGGTGGTGCCGACCTCAGACGCCGAATAGTGGCGCACCCGGCCCAGGAACTGCGGCAGCAGGAAGGTGCCGCCGAACAGGCTGGCGCCCGAGACCGCGGTCATGGCCACGCCGACGGTGAAGTTGCGGTTGGCGAAGGCGCGCAGCTCGACGATCGGGTTGCGATAGGTCAGCTGCCGCCAGATGAAGAGGCCGCCGCCGATCACCGCCACGACGGTCAGCCACAGGATGCCGGTGTCGTCGAACCAGTCGTCCTTGGCGCCTTCCTCCAGCACGTACTGCATGCTCATCAGGAAGATCGCCATCACCGCCAGGCCGAACCAGTCGAAGCCTTTGGCCAGGCTGGGGTCGCCCTTGTCGAACTCGCCCCAGCGGGCCACGCCGAACAGCACGATCAGGCCGGTCGGCACGTTGATGAAGAACAGCCAGCGCCAGGACAGCGCCTCGGTCAGGTGGCCGCCCAGGGTGGGGCCGACGGTCGGGGCCAGGGTGACGATCAGGCCCATGATCACGCTGGCCGTCACCCGCCGCTCGGGCGGGAAGGCGGTGAAGGCCACGGCGAACACCGTCGGGATCATCGCCCCGCCGATGAAGCCCTGCAGGGCGCGGGTCAGGATCATCATGTCGATCGACGAGCTGAGGCCCGTCAGCACGCTCATGATGATGAAGCCCGTGCACGAGATCAGGTAGAGCCGCTGGGTGCCCCAGAGGCGCGACAGATATCCCGACAGCGGGATCATCACGACCTCGGGGATCAGATAGGCGGTCTGGATCCAGCTGATCTGGTCGGTGCTGGCCCCGACCCCGGCCTGGATCTGCGGCAGCGAGGCCGCCACGATCTGGATGTCCAGGATGGCCATGAACTGGCCGATGACCATGGCCCCGAAGCCGAGGAACAGTTTGCCCCAGTCGACCTCGGGCTTGGGCGCGCTCTGGGGCGCCGCGTCCTTGGGCGCTTCCGAAGCGGGGAGGGCGGCGTCGGTCATGACGCGTTCCTTCGCTTAGCGGTCCACGCCCTGACGGGCGACCTGCGGCGTGACCTGGGCGGCCTCGGCGAATGAGGGGCCCGAACGGTCGCGCACGTCGACCTTGATCTCGACCGACAGGCCCGGACGCAGGGCCTGGCCCAGCTGGCTGCGGTCCACGACGATCTTCACCGGCAGGCGCTGGGTGATCTTGGTGAAGTTGCCGACGGCGTTCTCGACCGGGATCAGGGCGAATTCCTGGCCGGTGGCGGGGGCGAAGCTGTCGACCTTGCCGACGATCTTCTGCTTGCCAAAGGCGTCGGCCCTGATCTCGACCGGCTGGCCGACCCGGATGCGGGCGACCTGGGTTTCCTTGAAATTGGCGACGATGAAGGCCTGGCCCAGCGGCACGACCGACATCAGCGCCACGCCCGGCTGGACGAGCTGGCCCGGACGGACCGAGCGGGCGCCGACCACGCCGGCGACCGGCGCGCGGATCACGGTGCGCTCCAAGTCGAGCTTGGCCTGTTCGACGGCGGCGTGGGCGGCGGCGGCCTGGGCGATGGTCTGGGCCTTGGCCGAACCCAGCGACTGGGCGGCGCGCTTCTCGGCCTCGAGCGCGGCCTGGGCGCTGGCGACGCCGGCGGCGGTCTGGGTGGCGGCGGCGCGCTCGGTCTGGACCTTCTGCTGGCTGACCCAGCCCTGGCTGGCCAGGCTGGCGTAGCGGTCGAGATCGGCCTTGGCGCGGCCGGCGTCGGCCTGGGCGCTGGTCACGCCGGCGGCCTTCTGGGCGATCATCGCCTGTTCCAGGCTGTTCTTGTCGTCGATGGCGCGGATGGCGGCGTCGGCGGCCCCGGCGTTGGCGATCGCCTGGTCGAGGCGGGCCTGGAAGGTCGAGGGGTCGATCTTGGCCAAGACCTGGCCTGGCTCGACGCGCTGGTTGTCGGCCACCAGCACCTCGGCGACATAGCCGGAGACCTGCGGGCTGACCTGGACCGTGTCGGCCTGGACGAAGGCGTTGTCGGTCGCCTCGTAGCGCTGCTTGTCGATGAACCACAGCGTGCCGCCGACGGCCACGCCCGCGAGGACCACCCCGCCGACGATCATCGGAACCAGCTTCTTGTTACTCGGCGTCGCCATGACCCAGACCCCTGTCGAAAGGCTTCAAGCGCGCCGGATAGTCTCGTCCGCCGCGCCCGGCAAGGGATAAATGGACGCAGTCGTCCAATTTTCAATTAACGCCGAGAGAAGTTTTTACGTCAGGCGGCGGGGCGTCTCGGCCGCGCCGCGTCAGGCGCGGTGATCCGTCGCGGCCCGCTTGGGCAACCTTAGGCGGGCGAGCGCGTATCTCCCCTGGCGCGACAGTCTCCAGGCCGCGCGGGAGGTTCCGATGAAGTCAACGTCCCCGACCGGCCCGCGATCGCCGCTCGAGCTGTTGCGGCCGATGCTGTGGATGGCGGCGGTCGCTTTCGCCGCCGGGTTCGGCGGTTACCTGGCGGTCGGCCTCAAGGCCGTCCACGCGGCCTCCGCATTCTAGGCTATTTCGAGCCGGTCGAACCGAAGCCGCCCGCGCCGCGATCGGTGGCGTCCAGGTCCTCGACCTCGACCAGCGGCCATTGCGGGGCCGCCGCGATGACGCCCTGGGCGATGCGGTCGCCGCGACGGATCGTGAAGTCCTCTTCGCCCAGATTGATCAGCAGCACGCAGACCTGGCCGCGATAGTCGCTGTCGACGGTGCCCGGCGCGTTGACCACCGTGACGCCGTTCTTGAAGGCCAGGCCCGAGCGCGGGCGAACCTGCATCTCCCAGCCGTCGGGGACCGCCACCGAGAAGCCCGTCGGGGCCATGCAGCGCGAGCCGGGCTTCAGCACGATCGGCGCGTCTTCCGGCACGTGGGCCCGCAGGTCGAAGCCCGCCGCGCCGCTGGTCGCATAGGTCGGAACCGGCAGGTCGGCATTGCCTTCCCAGCGCTTGAAGCGGATGGCGAGACCGGCGGGGATGGCGGACATGCGGGCGGTTCCTGATCTGGAAGGTCCGCCCGGCTGTAGCTGATTTGCGGGGGGCTGGGCCAGAGGCAGGCTTGCGTTGACAGGACCCGAGCGGATCACCCCTTCAGGTAAAGCCACTGCAGGCCCTGCATCAGGCCGATCGGGAAGGTGGTTTCGTGGAAGCCATCGTCCACGATGTTCGTCCTGATCTCCAACCCGGGATAGGCCCGGCTATTCAGGATCGCCGCTAGCCGCGTCTGGTCGGCGACCATGTCGTTGTCGCAGTCGGCGCATCCGCCGGCGCCGGGATGTTCACGCGAACCCGTCGCCAGATAGATCCTGGCGGGCAGATCCTTGTGACTCGCCGCGTAGGCCGCCTCGCTTTGCAGGACCGCCCGGTCGGCGAACCAGATCGAAGGGCTGGTCAGGATGTAGTTGCGAAAGAGTTCCGGCTCGTGGAACGCCACCCACAGTCCAAAGAGACCCCCATAGGACTGTCCGGCCAGGGTGCGGTCGGCGCGATCGACGCGATAGCGTGTTTCCACCAGCGGCATCACCGCCTGCTTCAGGAAGGTGAAGAAGGCTTCGCCGCCGCCGGTGACGCCGTTGATCTCCTGATCTCGCCAGGGGGTCAGATCGCGTCTGCGGCTGTCGGCCGGAACCTCGCCGCGCGCGTAGGACAGGCCCACGATGATGAACTCGCGAAAACGCCCGTGATTGAACGGCACGCGCGTCAGGCCCGAAGCGACTTGGAAGGTGTAGGGGCCATCGGTGAGATAGAGCACGGGATACCGGCGGCCCGCATTCTCCGGCTTGTCGTACCCGGGCGGGGTCTTGATGTAGATCTCGTAGTCGCGCCCCGAGACGGTCGAGCGCAGCGGGATCACCGTGCTGTTCTCGATGACGAAGCCGCCGGCCGTGCTCGGCGCGTTGGCGTCCGCCGCGCCGGCGGCCCCCTCGGCGCTCGCGCTCTTGACGACGGTGGGACGTCGGGCGTCACCGCACGCGCTCAGAACGATGGTGGCCGCCAAGATCGCCAGCCACGGGGAAAAACGCATGAATGTCACCTAAAGCGTCTCTCCAGGCCTATCCCAGCGCCTGGGCGATCCGGGCCGCGATCTGGCTCGCGACCTGGTCCTTGGCCGCCCGGTCCCAGCGCTCGGTGGCGTCCTTGGTGATCAGCAGCACGGCGTTCTCGCCGCCGCCCATCACGCCCGGCTCGGTCACGTCGTTGGCGATGATCCAGTCGCAGCCCTTGCGCGCCAGCTTGGCGCGGGCGTGGTCCTCGACATGGTCGGTCTCGGCCGCGAAGCCGATGACCAGCTTCGGCCGCTTGGGTCCGGTGGCCGACAGGGTAGCCAGGATGTCGGGGTTCTCGACGAAGGTCAGGGCCGGTGGGCCGCCCTTTTCCTTCTTCAGCTTGGTCCCGAAGGCCTCGTCGACGCGCCAGTCGGCGACGGCGGCCACGAAGACGCCGACGTCGGCGGGCAGGGCGGCCTGGCTGGCGGCCAGCATCTGGCGGGCGGTCTCGACATCGACGCGCTTGACGCCGACGGGCGTGGGCAGGGCGACGGGGCCGGCGATCAGGGTGACCTCGGCGCCGAGCCTGGCCAGCGCCTCGGCGATCGCGAAGCCCTGGCGGCCGCTGGAGCGGTTGGTGACGCCGCGCACCGGATCGATCGGCTCGAACGTTGGGCCGGCGGTGACCAGGGCGCGCTTGCCGACCAGCGGCCGGGCGGCGGGGCCTTCCAGCATGGCGACGATGGCCGCGAAGATCTCCTCCGGCTCGGCCAGGCGGCCGGGGCCGAACTCGCCGCAGGCCATGGCGCCGTCCTCGGGCCCGACGAAGCTGACGCCGTCGGCCTTCAGGGTGGCGATGTTGCGCTGGGTGGCCGGATGCAGCCACATCCGCACGTTCATGGCCGGGGCCATCAGCACCGGCTTGTCGGTGGCCAGCAGGGTGGTGGAGGCCAGGTCGCCGGCCAGGCCGCCGGCGGCCTTGGCGATCAGGTCGGCCGTCGCCGGGGCCACGACCACCAGGTCGGCCGAGCGCGACAGCTCGATATGGCCCATCTCATGCTCGTCGGTCAGCGAGAACAGGTCCTGATAGACCTTGTCCTCGGCCAGGGCCGCCAGCGACAGGGGCGTGACGAACTCGGCCCCGGCCTTGGTCAGGACGGGCCGCACGCCGATCCCGGCCTTGCGCAGCAGGCGGGTCAGCAGCAGCGCCTTGTAGGCCGCCACCCCGCCGCCGACGATCAGGAGAACCCGCTTGTCTTTCACGTTCTGGCCGCTCACGCCGCACTCCGCTTCCGCATGCGTCTCGCCCCTGCACATGCCCACGCTCGCGCCAAAGCGCCAGAGAGAATGATGGTCGACAGATAGGGACTCGACTCGTGTTCCGCTTTCGTTCAATAACGTAAAAGTAGAACAACGGGGCGATGCCATCATGAAGATTGTGCGAAACGTCTTGTCGGGCGCGTCGGCGCTCGTGCTTCTGGCCGGTCTGGCGGCCTGCGACAGCGGGGCCTCGGCGGTGAAGGCGCCCAAGGCCGGCGAGCGGGCCAGCAACGATATCGCGCCGCCGACCGACAGCGGGTCGACCGACAGATCCAATGGCGGCGGCCGGCGCGCCGATCCGCGCGACGCGCCGGTGAAGCTCGTCGCCGGCAAGCCCTACTGGGCCGCCAACCGCACCCGCACGGCCGAGGAGAACGCCCAGCGTTCGTTCGAGCGCAACGGGGCCAGTTTCGAAGCCAAGAGCGCCGACGACTATGTCGCCAAGGTCCACGCCTTCGTCAGCGACCCGCCCAGGGGCGCGCAGACGCTGAAGCGCGCGAACGGCGATCTGCTGATCTACGATCCCAAGGGCAACGTCTTCGCGGTGGTCTCGCGCGAGGGCGCGCCGCGAACGATGTTCAAGCCCGACGAGGGCGCGGCCTATTGGGACGAGCAGAAGACCCGCGAGGAACGCCGGACCTCGGCGGCCCGCAAGCGGGAACAGACCGAAGGCTAGGGGCGAAGGACTAGGACGGCGGGTGCGGCGCCAGCAGCAGGCCGGTGACGAAGGCTGCGCCCGCCGTCGCCGCGCCGACCAGGAACCACAGTAGCGGCCAGGTGTGCTGGCGCTCGGCGACCACCAGCGGCGTCGGCGGCGGGGCCTCGGCCAGGCGGGCCAGGGCCTTGAGGGCGCGCAGGGCTTCCTCGGCGAAGTCACGGACCTTGGCGGTCGGCGACAGCTCGCGACCGATCCAGCGGCGCACCACCGGGTCGGCGGCCGCCCACAGATCGTGGGTCGGATCGATACGGCGGGCCACGCCCTCGACCGTGACCATGGTCTTCTGCAGCAAAACGAGCTCGGGCCGCAGGGCCATGTCGAACAGGGCGGTGATCTCGAACAGCTGCGCCAGCAGGCGGCCCATCGAGACCTCGCGGGCGTTGCGGCCGAACACCGGCTCGCCGACCGCGCGCAGGGCCTGGGCGAAGGCGTCCACGTCCTGGTGGGCGGGCACGTAGCCAGCGTCGAAATGCACCTTGGCCACGCGGGCGTAGTCGCGGTTCAGGAAGCCGTACAGGATCTCGGCCAGGTAGCGGCGCTCGCCGGGGCCGAGGCGGCCGATGATGCCGTAGTCGACGGCGGTGACCGCGCTGGGCGCGGCCACGAACAGGTTGCCCTCGTGCAGGTCGGCGTGGAACAGGCCGTGGTCCAGGGCCTGGGCCAGGAACCCGCGGGTGATGTTCTCCGCCAGGGCCTTGCGGTCCAGGCCGGGCAGTTCCAGGGCGGCGGGGTCGGAGAGGGGCGTTCCCTCGGCCCAGGTCAGGGTCAGGACGCGCTTGCCGACGCCTTCCCAGCAGACCAGCGGCGCGCGCATGTAGCTGTCGGTCGCCATGGCCTCGCCCAGCTCGGCGCAGCCGGCGGCCTCGAAGCGCAGGTCCATCTCCAGGTCCAGGGCCCGGATCACCACCTCGACGAACTCGGTGGGCTTGAGGCGGCGCGAGGCGGGGGCCAGACGTTCGGCCAGGCGCGCGGCCAGGCGCAGCACGGCGGTGTCCTGGGCCACCTGGCGCTCGACGCCGGGGCGCAGCACCTTCACCGCCGCCTTGCGGCCGTCCAGCAGCACGGCCGGATGGGCCTGGGCCAGGGAGGCGGCGGCGACCGGCTCGTCGATCTGCGCATAGACCTCGGTCAGCGGCTTGCCGAGGTTGCGGACGATCTCGGCCTTGGCCTGCTCCAGCGGGAACGGGACCAGGCGATCCTTCAGGTGCGAGAGGTCCTCTGCGAAGGCGGTACCGAAGATGTCGGCGCGGGTCGACAGGAACTGGCCCATCTTGATCGCCGCGGGGCCCTGCCTTTCCAGCACCCGGGCCAGACGTTCGCCCGGGCGGCCGCGTCGGCCCGCGCCGCCGGCGAACAGGCGCAGCAGGCGCCCGGCCCACTTGGCCGAAACCGGCAGTTGCGGCTCGACCTCGCGCGGGATCAGGGCGTCGGCCCGGACCAGAGCCCAGCCCGCGCCGGTCAGGCGCCAGAAGGCGGAAAGGCTGGCCACAGCGTTAGAGCGCCCAGCCCTGGTGCAGGGCCGCCACGCCGCCGGTGAAGTTGGTGTAGGTCACCCGCTTGAAGCCGGCGGTCTCGATCATGCCGGCAAAGGTGCGTTGGTCGGGGAAGCGGCGGATGCTCTCGACCAGGTACTGATAGGCCTCGCGGTCCTTGGCGACCCATTCGCCCACCTGCGGGATGACCTTGAAGCTGTAGGCGTCATAGGCTTTCGCGAGGGCCTCGGTCACCGGCCGCGAGAACTCCAGGCACAGGAAGCGGCCGCCGGGCTTGAGCACCCGGCGCGCCTCGCGCAGGGCCGCGTCGATGTCGGTGACGTTGCGGATGCCGAAGCTGATCACATAGGCGTTGGCGTAGTTATCGGGCAGCGGCAGGCGCTGGGCGTCGCCGACGGTCCAGGTGATCTCCGGTTCGCCGCCGCGCTCGATGCCGGCCATGATCATCTCGGCGTTGTAGTCGACGATGTTGATGGTCGCGTCCGGACCGCCACGGCGCTCCTGGGCGGCGCGGGCCATCTTGGCGAAGCGGCGGGCCATGTCGCCGGTGCCGCCGGCGCAGTCGATGATCACCTCGCCGGGCTGCGGGTTCAGGCGCGCGGCCACGGCGTCCTTCCAGAGCCGGTGCACGCCGCCGCTCATCAGGTCGTTCATGATGTCGTAGTTCTTGGCGACGCGGTCGAACACCCCGCGTACCAGGCCCGCCTTCAGCGAGGCGTCGACATCCGTGAAACCGAAGCTGGCGGAGGTTTTGCTCATGACGTCTTTGGGCCGGACTCTCTATATGACAGACCGCTCTTAGCCCGCGTCACGCGTCCCGTCATCGTCTTAAGGGTTCGCCTTTGCCCGAATTGCCCGAAGTGGAGACCGTCCGGCGCGGTCTCGAACCCGTTCTTTCTGGCGCGCGCCTGGCCCGCGTACGCGCCAACCGGCCCGACCTGCGCTTTCCGCTGCCCGACGGTTTCGTCCAGCGGCTGACCGGCGCCAGGATCCTGCGCCTGGACCGTCGGGCCAAGTACATCCTGGCGCCGCTGGACCGGGGCGACACCCTGGTGATGCACCTGGGGATGACCGGCCGCTTCGAGATCGCCGCGCCGGAGGGAACGGTTCGCCCGGGCGACTTCGCCCGCGAGGTCAAACCCGACGACAAGCACGCCCATGTGGTCTTCGAGACCGAGGCCGGCGGCCTGGTCACCTATTACGACCCGCGCCGGTTCGGTTTCATGGACCTGATCCCGACCGACCGCGTCAGCCATCACCCCTGGTTCGCGACCATGGGTCCCGAGCCGCTGGGCGAGGGCTTCGACGCCAAGACGCTGGAAAAAGCCTTCGCCAACCGCAAGCAGGGGCCCAAGACCCTGCTGCTGGACCAGCGCACCGTGGCGGGCCTGGGCAATATCTATGTGTGCGAGGCCCTGCACCGCGCGGGCATCTCGCCGTTCAAGCCGTCGGGCGGCATCGCCAAGAGGCGCCTCGCCCCGCTGACGACCGCGATCAAGGACGTCCTGGCCGAAGCCGTCGAGGTTGGCGGCTCCTCGCTGAAGGACTTCGCGGCCGCCGACGGCGCGCTGGGCTATTTCCAGCATCGCTTCCGCGTCTACGACCGCGAGGGCGAGCCATGCCCGACCCCCGGCTGCAAGGGCGTCATCGCCCGCGAGGTCCAGGCGGGGAGGTCGACCTTCTTCTGCCCGGTCTGCCAGGTGTGATCAGGCCCGCCGCGCCAGGACCCTGCCCGCCAGCCAGCGCCGCGCCGGCTCGTCATAGAGCTTGAGGCAGGCCCAGGCGATCGTGACGGCCAGGACGAACAGGCCAGCGCCGACCAGGGCGCCCTGGGCCGGGGCGGGTTTCTTGTCCACGACCCAGCCGGTGTAGATGTAGATCAGCGGATAGTGGGTGATGTAGAGCGGGTAGGAGAGGTCGCCGAAGAAGCGGGCGATCCGCACGCTGGGGCCGTCGGCGTCCTTCTCGCCGGCCCCGATGGCCACGATCAGCGGGAACAGCAGGATCACGCAGGCCGCCTCGTAGAGGCCGTTGATCCAGCGCAGGTCGCCGACGCCAAAACGCGGCAGGGAGAAGGCGACGACCAGCAGCAGGCTGCAGACGGCGAAGGCGTTCTTCACCCGGATCCGCTTGCCCAGCCGCATCAGCAGCACGCCGGCGAAGAACGGGAACATCACCCGGGTGAGGCCGATCTGGATCCCGCTGGCGTCCAGGGCCCAGCCGCCGATCACGTCGCCGCGCGGACCCAGCACCAGCAGGCCGACCAGGGCCAGGGCTGAGGCGGCGACCAGCGCCCCCAGCCAGCGGACGGGCAGCTTCCGCAGGCCCACGGCGTAGAGGATGTTGCCGATGTATTCGTAGAACAGCGACCACTGCGGGCCGTTCAGCGGATAGATCTCGCCCCAGCCGCGGATCTCGGCCGACGGCGTCAGCGGGATCATCACGAAGCCCAGCAGCAGGACGCCCGCGACCTGCCAGGCCGGGACGGTCGCCAGCTTCGGGAACAGCGAGGAGTGCTGGAAGACTAGCAGGGCCGCGCCGATCAGGCCGCCGGCGATGATCATCGGCTGCAGCCGGACCAGCCGGCGCTTGTAGAAATCCCACTGGCCCATGCCCGCCGCCCAGCGGTCGTCATAGGCGTAGGCGATCACGAAGCCAGACAGCAGGAAGAAGAAATCCACCGCCAGGTAGCCATGGTTGATGATCTGCCGCGCGGGATCGCCGCCGGCCCAGGCCTCGAACAGGTGGAAGACCACCACCATCAGGGAGGCCACGCCGCGCAGGCCGTCCAGGATGACGTAGTGGCTCTTGCCGGAGGTGAAGGGAGGGGCGGGCGCGACAGCGTCGGTCGAGGTCGCCGCGGCGGAAACGGTCATGCGAAGTGTGGGCCCCCACCCTTTTGTCTTGGCGACCGGGTCGGGCCGCGCCGGAGGGTTGTCGTGTTCGCGGTCAAACCGCAAGAGGCCTCGCGCTGACCCCGCGTCAGGGCTCCCCAAGGCCGCCGGCCTCTCTATAAAGACAGCGCTCAAGCAGGAGACCGCCCCGATGGCCGACTACCAGACCCTGATCGTCGAAGCGCCCGAAGGCGCGCCGGGCGTGACCCTGATCCGCCTGAACCGGCCCGAGGCCCTGAACGCCCTGAACACCCAGCTGCTGGGCGAGCTGGCCCAGGCGCTGGCGGTCGCCGAAGCCGACGACGGGGTGGGCTGCATCGTGCTGACCGGCTCGGCCAAGGCCTTCGCCGCCGGCGCCGACATCAAGGAGATGTCGGACAAGACCTACGCCCAGATGTTCAAGGCCGACTTCTTCACCGCCGGGGCGCGGGCGATCGAGCAGTGCCGCAAGCCGATCATCGCCGCCGTTTCCGGCTACGCCCTGGGCGGCGGTTGCGAGCTGGCCATGATGTGCGACTTCATCCTGGCCGCCGACACCGCCAAGTTCGGCCAGCCCGAGATCAATCTGGGCGTCGCGCCCGGCATCGGCGGCACCCAGCGCCTGACCCGCTTCGTCGGCAAGTCCAAGGCCATGGACATGATCCTGACCGGCCGGATGATGGACGCCGCCGAGGCCGAGCGCTCGGGCCTGGTGTCGCGGATCTTCCCGGCCGACAGCCTGGTCGACGAGGCCCTGGCGGTCGCCGCCAAGATCGCCGGCCAGTCGCCGCTGGCCGTGGCCATGAACAAGGAACTGGTCGAGGCCGCCTATGAGACGACCCTGACGACGGGGGTCGCGCTGGAGCGTCGCCTGTTCCACTCGCTGTTCGCGTTCGAGGATCAGAAGGAGGGCATGGCGGCCTTCGTCGAGAAACGTAAACCGGCATTCCGGGCACGGTAATCGATTGCGCCAAAATGGTCGCAGGATTCATGCCTGTGGACCGTTGACCCCGGCGAGCGCTTCCCGTATATCCGCGCGCTCTATTTTCCCTGCTTCGCGGCCGCCCGCGCGGCTGTCCGTTTGAAGGTCCGACCCATGGCCAATAATCCCGGCGCCAAGAAAGCGATCCGCAAGATCGCTCGCCGCACCGAAGTCAACACCGCCCGCCGCTCGCGCGTGCGCACCTTCCTGCGCAAGTTCGAAGACGCCATCGCCAAGGGCGACGTGGCCGTCGCCAAGGCCGCCTTCGTGGAAGCTCAATCGGAGCTGATGCGCGCGGTTTCGAAGGGCGTCGTTCACCCGAACACCGGCTCGCGCAAGGTGTCGCGTCTGGCTGCTCGTCTGAAGAAGCTGGATAAGGCCGCCGCCTAGTCCAGAATTCGGACGAACGCCGTTCGTCCAACGAATTCAAGTATTTACGAAAGCCGGTCAGGTTCGCCTGGCCGGCTTTTGCTTTGAATCCAACGCGCTGTTCCTGCCGTTGCAATCTGTGAT